>NZ_CAMFHX010000061.1 GCF_945952365.1 uncultured Cetobacterium sp. | reverse complement strand
TACCTCAAAGGATTGGAGTAGTTTCAATAAATTTTAAGTTAACAGAAACTTAATATTTTAGGAGGGAAAATATGAATTTAAAAGATTTTAACAAAATGACGGTATCATCTGATAGTCCAGTAACTGCATTTGAAAGAGCACCTAAAATAAGCAATAAATAGTTATAATTAATATCTCGTGTTATACGAGATATTTTTATTATTAATTAAAGGGGGATTTTGTTTTGGAAAAAATTTTATATAAATATGATAAATTAAGAATAAATAGTCTTGTATTCAAACTTGTTGATTATTGTGATTTAGGATGTAATTATTGTTATAGAGAAAAAAGCGAGTATAGATCAAATAAAATTATGTCAGATGAAATTATTGATTTGACAATTGATAGATATTTAGAGTTTTGTCAAAATACTCATCCACAAAAAGAGATTACGTTAATATGGCATGGAGGAGAGCCTTTATTAGCTGGAATTGATAAATTTAAAAATATATTAGAAATTGAAAAAAAATATGAAAAAAAATACAATATAAAAATTCAGAATGCAGTTCAATCAAATGGAATAAGCTTAACACCTGAGATGTGTGAGTTGTTTTCTGAAAATAATTTTAAAATTGGTTTTAGTATAGATGGACCAAAAGAAATCCATGATATTCATAGAAAATATTTAAATGGAAAAAGTTCTTTTGAAAAAACAATTCAAGGAATTGACTTAGCTAAAAAATATAATTTAGATACAAATTTAATTGTAGTAATAACAAATGAAAGTTATAAAAATGTTGAAACTATTTATAACTTTATCAAAAGTTTAAAAATTAAAGCAGTTGATTTTATTCCTTGCTTTGACTATGAAAGTGATACTACTTTGACAGAAGAAAATTATAATTATTTTTTAATGAATTTATTTAACCTTTGGAAAAAAGATAGTTTTGATTTTCTAGAGATAAGATTATTTTCAGATATATTTGAAAAAGTTTATTCTTTAAATAGAAATCAACCTTTAAAAGCTTTGTCTTGCAGTTTAGCAGGGGCTTGTGGTCAAAATTTCTCAGTAGGAGTTAATGGAGATATATGTACTTGTGAATGTTTAACCCCTATAAAAGAATATTTTTTAGGAAATATAAAAGAAAAATCTTTTGAATTAATGCTTAAAGAAAAATCTTATACAACTACCTTCAAAAATGATTTTAATAGTGTAGACAAAAAATGTTTTGATTGTGATGTTTTTAATATATGTAGAGGAGGTTGCTTAAATAGAAGACTTCCAAAGTATAATAAATCTTTGGATATTTATTGTAATCCAAGAAAAAATATTATAAAGGAGATTATTAATTTCTATCATGAAAAAACTTACAAATATAATGAATAAAAATATATGGTTTATTTTAACTCAGTTTTTTAGTGAGTTGGGAAGCACAATAACTAGTTTTGGAATTGTATTGTGGATTAATCAAAAAAATCCTAATCCATTAACATTTAGTTTACTATCGATTTCTATATTTCTTCCTAAAATTTTATTTGGAATTGTAATTGGATCTATTGTAGATAGATTTGAAAAAAAGAAAATAATTTTGTGCGCTGATTCTATAGTAATGTTATCATCATTAGGATTATTGGCATTATTTAGATTTGACATTATAAATATTCCATTAATATTATTTTTAAATTTTTTTAGTGGTATTTTTTCTTGTCTTCAAGATTCATCTAAAAATATATTAAATACAATAATTTTTTCAAAAGAAGATTTTATAAGACTTAATGGATTAATTTCTTTTTTATCTGGAATAGCAATGCTTTTAAGTCCAATTTTAGGAGCGGTATTATACAATAAAATTGGAATGAGTAATATTATTCTTTTGGATTTAGTAACATTCCTTATAGCTTTTATAACATTAGCTTTTATGAGAATACCTAAGGAGAAATTAAAAAAAGTAAGATTTAACTTGAAGCAAGTTTTTATAGAATTTAAATTTTCTTATAATGAGATTAAAAAAATTGATGATTTAAAAAATCTCATGTTTTTCTTTTTTCTAGTTAATTTATTTTCGGGAATGACATATTTTAGTTTAATATCTCCATTAATATTAAGTAGAACTAATAATAATGCTGAAATACTTGGATTAGTTAATATGTTTTTAGGATTAGGATTTATATTAGGTGGAATGTCAGTTTCATTATTTTCTTTTAAAGGTTCAAAAGAAAAAATAATTTACATAGCTGTAGCCTTTTCATTTATTTTAGGAGATATTCTTCTAGCAATAGGGCAGACACCTATAATTTGGTATTTTGGTGCATTTTTTGCTGCATTTTTTATTCCATTTTCCGATGCTAATAAAGCATATATATGGAGAGATAAAGTTCCACTAGAACATAGAGGGAAAATTTTTGCGTGTAGAAATACATTTGAATCAATCTCACGTCCGATTGGAATGTTTTTAGGTGGAATTATTGTAGAAAAACTTTTGAGCGGATTTGCAAATACAAATTCTGATAAAATGTTAATTATTTTTAATAATATAAACGGTGCAAATATAGGATTACTTTTTATATTTACTGGGATATCTGGATTTTTAGCTTGTGTCTATTGTTTGATTGCTTTTTTAAAAAAACAATTTAATTATAAAATTTTACGAGAAAAAATAGATATTTAACAAAATATTGAAAATTTAGTTTAAATATTTTATAATTTTAGCACAAAGCTGAACAAGGAATAAAACCCAAAGAAAATAGAGAGATTTGCACATCTCTCTATTTTTTATTTATCTTCTAAGATAAGCTACAAGTTTGGAGGCTTTCTCATTTCTTTCTAAGGCTTTTTTTGTAGGTTTAGAAAGAGCTTCCTTTTGAATTTGTTTGGCTATTTCACCTTTTACTATAAGAATGGAGCTATCATTTACTTTTTTCATTTATAACCTCCATATAGGGGTTCCGTCCATGCCCGTCAACCTAATGAATTAAAAACTATTTCAAAAATAGCATATGT
>NZ_CAMFHX010000060.1 GCF_945952365.1 uncultured Cetobacterium sp. | reverse complement strand
CATTTTTTTCTAATGCTTGATTAGATAAAATTTCCCATGATTTTCTAATATGTAATAACTGTTCTTTAGTTTGCCATTTTCTATTTCTTTTAGCTCCCCCTATTTCG
Organism: uncultured Cetobacterium sp.; assembly: GCF_945952365.1. Taxonomy (GTDB): domain Bacteria; phylum Fusobacteriota; class Fusobacteriia; order Fusobacteriales; family Fusobacteriaceae; genus Cetobacterium_A. The sequence goes on along the minus strand of NZ_CAMFHX010000060.1, from coordinate 2,888 downwards.
GGTTTTTTAGTATAGGCTTGTTTAAAAAACTTAGGTAATTCTCTATTAATTCCATCAAGTTCTCTTTCAGAAAACATAAGATGACAATGAAGATTTTTCTCACCATCTTTATTATGTGATTCATGGATAGCAAACGAATAAGGATGACTATTTCCTATTTCAGTTTTTACAAAATCTTGAACAAGTTTAACTCCTTGTTCATAGCTTAATTCATTAGGAATATTTAACTCAAATTCTCTATATGTAATTGCATTAATTCTTTCGTATTCATCAGCACCTTGCCAAAATTCAACTGCTGATGTTCCATCAATTATACAATCCATATTCCCCGATTCTTTATATACTAAATCTTCTTTTTTACTGTATTTATTTTCTCTTAAGATGTACTCAGCATGGGCTTTACTATACCCTACTTTTCCAGTTTTATAATGTAATCTATATTCAGCCATGTAAGCACACCTCCCAATTTATGATTTTTAACTATCTCTTAAAATAAAGGATTATCTCTAATTTCAATAATTGTACCTTCTGGAGCAATTAATTTAAAGAGAAGTCCTCCCTCAACATTATATAAAATTTCATTGTTTTTTAATTTAAATTTATTATAAACTGATTTAATTCTTTCTAATTCTTGGACTATATTATCTACAAAAAAACAGATATGAACAAGTCCAGTTATATTTTGAGAAGATTCTTTCTCATCCGTATTTTTAGGTGTTTGTAACTCAATATAAAAACCATTCAATTCTAGCCATGAATTATAATCTCTTCCGTGAAAATTAGGAGTTTCTTTTTTTAATGAAAAATTTAAAATTTTAGTATAAAAAAATATTGATTCGTTATATGTTGATGTTTCAATACAAACATGATGTACCTTCAATTGGTACCTCCTTATAATCAAATTTTGAAAAAATTTACCTTGTTCCATTAAAGGGTTAGAGAACATCTTATTTTTGAAAAAAATATGAGGTTTTCTAATCCTAAATGGAGGGTTTGGGAGTCCTCTCCCAACACGTGTGCATGTCTCAATTTTGAGACATGCTTAAGCGTGCATTGTCTTTTAATTATATCATTTTGATTTAGAAACTTCAATTGAAATATAAAAAAAGAGGGATTTATTTTCCCTCTTTTACTCTCCAATTATTTTATCTTTATACTGTATTTTTGTTTCTTCATCTCTTGCAATTTTTTCCAATCTTGCGATTAGTGCTCCACCAACTAATTTTTTATTATTTTTTCCTAATAATTTTTCTTCTGGAATATCTGAAATAGAAATTATTTTTTTTGTTAATTCTCCTTCTTTTACAATTATATGATTATTTCTAAAATCTTCTTCATCTGAACATACAACAATATTTTTACCTTCAATTTCATTAAAAGAAGCTTTGTCTAAATCCTCCATCGTTATTGGAATTGTTATAGTTTGTTCTACTATTTTATATTTTTCTTTATTTAATAAATCAAAACTCTCTCTTGTATTTTGATTATCAATACAATCATTTAAAATAATAAAGTTTTGATAAAGTAATTCATATTTTTCTTTAGTTATTGTAATTTTAGAAAGTTCATTTTCCATTTTCATAATATTATTAGCTTTTTCTATAATTTCGTATTTATTTTTATTAGCAATATCAAACCCTTTTCTTGTTAATAAATTATGCTCTGTATTTTGTTCTTGTAAAAATTTCTTATAAAGTTCTTCATATTCATCTTTTGTAATTTTAATTTTTTCAATTTCTGTAATTTTAATCTCTTGATCTTTTTTTAAATCTAAGTTATTTTCTTTTAAAATTTCTTCTTTTGTTTCTTGTTCTTGGACAACTTCAGGAACAGTTTTTACAACTAATTTTTTCTCTTTTTGCTCCATTCCTGTTTTTATAGATTTTATTAAATAATTTAAACTTTTAATCTCTTGTTTAATCTCTCTATATGACCAATTTAAACCTTTTATAAGGTCTTTTTCTTGGAACATTTCAACTAATATTTCAATATTATCTATTGTTAACAAAGGTGCAATAAATCTATTCTTTTTTGCTTTTTCTATAGATTTATTTAATTTATCTGAAATTTCAATTATATCTATCACATTATCATTTTGGGAGTGTTCTATTTTTTCTACTTTACCATTCCAAGTAAATTTTAAACTTGTAACTTTTTTACCAGTTTTTATTTTTTCTAGTTTTAAGTTAGGAAAATATTGTGGTAATTCTTCCATTATTGGTTTTAAAACTTGTCTATTAAAATTTGAGGTATCATAACTATTAGGCACTCCCAATTTTTCCCTAAAATCTAATATAGAAATTTTAACTTTTTTAGTTGTATTCCATTTTTTTAAAAAAGCATACGTTAATTGAGAATAATCACTTTTTAAAGATGTATATTCTAATAACTCATGCTCTGTATAATTATTTTCTAATTTATTTAAAATATGTTCAAAATCTTTATTTAATTTTAAAATGACCATTTTTTCAGATTTTAATATTTTATATTTACTAAAAATTGTTGTTTCTTCGATTTGATTTTCATCCTCTTCAGCCAATGTTATTTTTAGTAGTTTTCGATATGTATTTCTAATCAATTTAATAAATGATTCTGTATCTGTTTTTGAAAAATTAACTACTTCTCTTAATTCATTAAAACTTAAAGTTACTTCGTTTGTTCCTTTCTCTTTTAGAAAAAAACATAAAGAAAAAAATAGTCCTCTTTCTTTTAATGTCATTAAAGAAAAATCAAGAGAATGTAGAGTATTATTATAACGAACTAATTTATTACCCATTAAAAATCACCTCAAAAGTACTATAACACATATCTTAGTATAAGTAAATAATTTTATACTAAGATAACATACTTTTTATACTAAGATAACATACTTTTTATACTAAGATAAC
>NZ_CAMFHX010000059.1 GCF_945952365.1 uncultured Cetobacterium sp. | reverse complement strand
CAAATTTTTGCTTAAGGTAAGAGGGAAGCTGTCTTAAATTGTTAACCCATTATAAAAAAAAGAGAATATAGAATTAAAGTTCATAAATTTTGCGGATTACATAAGACCAAATTTAGCTTTGCAGGAAAAAGAGATAGATATAAATGCTTTTCAAACCGAGATATACTTTGATAATTTCAAGAAAGAGCATAAGTTAAGTATTGTGAATCTAGGATATACGGTTTTAGCACCGATGGGGATATATTCTAAAAAGATAACGGATTTATCAGCTTTAAAAGATGGAGCGACAGTAGCAATACCAAATGATAGTTCAAATGGTGGAAGAGCATTACTACTTCTTCAAGATGCAGGGTTAGTAACTTTAAATAAAGAAGCAGGAGCCTTCCCAAGAGTTAAAGATATAGTAGCTAATCCAAAGGGAATAAAAATTGTTGAGCTTGTTGCAACTCAGATTCCAAGATCGATAGAGGATGTAGATGTGGCAGCTATAAATAATGGGGTTGCTGTTCAAGCTGGGTATTCACCGCTACAAGATTCAATATTCATTGAAGATTTTAAAAATGAGAGATTGAAACCATACTTTAATATTATAGCAGCAAGAGAGGATAATCAAAATAATCCTGAGATAAAAAGAGTTTTAGAAATATATCAAACTGCTGAGAATAAAAAAATAATAGATGATTATTATAAAGGATCATCAATAGCTGTATTTTAAATAAAAATAAAAAAGATGAAATCGGGAGGAGCAAAAATGGAGAATAGAATAATAGGTTTTTTAGATGAGAATAGAGATGAGTTTATAAGTTTAAGTCAAAATATACATAAAAATCCAGAGATTGGAAACGAAGAGTATTTTGCATCTGAGCTGTTAACAAACTATTTGGAATCGAAGGGGTTCGATGTAGAAAGAGATATAGCTGGACATAAAACAGGCTTTATAGCTAGAAAAAAATCTATTCATGGAGAGTATCCAAAACTTGCTTTTTTAGCTGAGTATGATGCTTTACCAAATCTTGGTCATGCTTGTGGACACAATGTTATAGCGGGAATAAGTGTAGCTGGTGGAGTGGCTCTTGCTGACTCTTTGGAGAATGTACCTGGTGAAGTAGTTATATATGGATGCCCTGCAGAAGAGGGAGGACAAAATGGAAGTGCAAAGGGATCATTCGTGAGAGAGAAGCTTTTTGAAGGAATAGATGTTGCTATGATTATTCATCCAAGTAGCGAGCACTCGATAACTAAAAATAGTTTGGCTGTAAATCCATTAGATTTTGAATTCTTTGGAAAGTCTGCTCATGCAGCAGGTTCGCCAGAAAGTGGAAAAAATGCTTTAGATGCTCTGCTACATTTTTTCAATGGAATAGCGACATTGAGACAGCATGTTACTTCAGACGTAAAAATTCACGGAGTTATCACTCATGGTGGGGACGCTCCAAATATAATTCCGGATTACACAAAAGCTAGATTTTATATTCGTGCTGCAACAAAAGAGGGATGTGATGAAGTTACACAGAAAATTGTAGACATAGCAAATGGTGCTGCTCTTATGACTGGATGTAAGGCAAAGGTTTCTAGTTTCCAAAATAGAGTTGATAACTTAGTTCAAACAAGATATTTTGATGATCTTTATGTGGACGTTATGAAAAAGTTAGGAGTAGAAGTTTTAGTGGATTCTAAGAAAAGTATGGGGTCGACAGATGTTGGAAATGTAAGTCACATTGTTCCAACGATTCATCCGAATATTAAAATTTGTGATTCATGTGTTGTTGGTCACACTCATGAGTTTAATGAGGCAGCAGGGTCTTTAGCGGGAGATGAGGCTGTTATTTTAGGAGGAAAAGCTTTGGCACTTTTAGGACTTAAATTAATTTTAAATGAGAGTGAATTATTAAAAGTTAAAGAGGCTTTTGAAGCTACAAAAAAGTAATTCAAAAAGTGATAAAAAAGAGATAAAAATGAGAGAGGATTATTTCCTCTCCCACTCTTTAGCTAACTTATAAAATGTAGATTTTTTCAGATTTAAATTTGTCATAGCAAACGAGGCCGGTATCTCTTTATTTTTCCATTTTATATAGATATTTTCCCAGTTATCGGGAAAAGGAATCGGTTTACGCCCTTTATATTTTCCCAACTCTTTAGCTAGAGAAATTCCCTCTTTTTGCCTTTCTAAAAGGTTTGTTCTTTCAAACTCATTGATAGCTCCTATCATAGTCAGCATTAGTTTTCCAGTTGCAGTCGAAGTATCTATATTTTCTTTAAAAGATATAAGAGCTACTTTTTTTTGAGCTAAAATTTCAGTGATATAAAGCAGATCTTTTGTTGATCTAGCTAATCTTGAAAAGTCATGGACATAAATGGTATCACCTTCGATTACTTCATTTAACATAGTTATCAATTGAGTTCTTCCTTTAATATCCTTGGCCGATATTTTTTCAATATATATTTTATCAACCTTTACTTCATTCATTTTCTTTAATTGTCGTCCTTCATTTTGTTCGACTGTTGAGACTCGAACATATCCAATTTTCATAAAATCCCTCTTAAAATAAATTATTGTAATAAAGCTATATTATATTCTATAATAGCTTTTAATAATAGTATTATAATTAAAGGATTAAAGGTACCAAACAATAAATTGATTTTCATTTTCTTTGAATTTAATTTTTTCTTTTTTTAAAAGTCCATCTATTATTCTTTCAACTTCTAAAGGGTTGTTTTCCAATTTAGATGCGATTAGATTTCCCTCGAAAGTTTCTGTAGATTTGAAAAAATCAATGAGAAACTCTTCAGAATTTAGAAAGGCATCCATATTTTTTGTATATGAAAAAATATCAGAAGAGGAAACTTTTGGATTTTGAATGAAAATATCCTCTATAAAAATTTCGAGACACTCTATTTTGTATACTGGAAAAGAGGTTTCTAATTTTTCATAGAAAATATTAACTTTTTCTGAAGGCCAGTATTTCTTTAAAACTTGTTTAATTTTATTCATGTGTTGATTTCTCCTCTAAGATTATTTTCCAAATTTCTTTGATTTTATATGTTTTAAAATGTCTATATATTGTTGTTTTACCAGGAAGAATTCCTTGTTTTGTGAGAGCTTCAATTTCAGAAATAGTTAGAGTTGAACCTTTTAAACAATATTGTTTATATAGTAAATCTTTAATCTCCTCAAGAGAGTATATTTTCCCCTCAGTAGTTGTTTTCTCTAGGTTTTGTTCAAGCTCATCCCATACTTTCGAAATTTTAGTAGTTTTGAAAAATTTCAAAATTGTTTCTAGAGATGGAAGCTCTTTATTTTTATTGATTTCACTTTGTGAAAGCCTTCTTCCTTTTTCTGTTCGAGCTAGTAGTAATGCTTTGATAATATCCTCTTTAGAGTAAAGAGAGCCAAGTTTAAATGTAAACCCAGATAGCTCTTTTACAGTTTTCCAATTTCCAAAACGTCTCAATAAAACAGTTGAAGAGTATTTGAATCCATATTTTTTTAATTCAGACATAGAAGCCCCATTTGTAGCTTTAATTTTCTCAGAGAAGCTTTTGTATAAAGATATTAGTTCTTCATTTGACTCTACTACAACTTGTCTTTTACTGTTTCCATTTGAGGTAGAGCCTAAAC
>NZ_CAMFHX010000058.1 GCF_945952365.1 uncultured Cetobacterium sp. | reverse complement strand
TGTAATTTCACAGATTTGTTTTACTGTCATTTCACCCTCTTGATAAAGTTTTAAAGCGTAATTCATTCCAGCATGATTATTGTGATATTTTTTTACTCTTCCTTTAAATTTACCCTCTCTTTTAGCTATTTCAATACCTTCTCGTTGCCTCATTCTTATTAAATCTCTTTCAAGTTGGTTAACACCCGCCATTATTGTTATTAAAAATTGACTATATGGATTTTCTTCAGATAAATCTAACCAAGTATCTTTTAAAGATTTTAAATATGCTTTTTTTCCTCTAATTAAATCTATTAATAAAAATAGATCATGAGTACTACGAGTAATTCTTGTTAAATCAGTTACATAAATAACATCTCCACATTCAATTTCTTTCAACATATTTTGTAATTCTAATCTATTCATTGTAGCTCCAGAAATTTTTTCTTCAAAAATAATATCCATCCCAATTTCTAGAAGTTGTTGTTTTTGCCTCGCTAAATTTTGATCTTCAGAACTCACACGAATATACCCTATTTTTCTCATTTTTATTCCTCCTCTTTGAGACAAGTCTTATGAGACTCTACAAACCTATATTTTATCACGGTTCTTATTTTGTATCAATAGAGTCTACTCTATTGATATAATATTAAAAATACAATTAAAGGAGTTACAATATGTCATTAAGAGGAAAAGAGTTATTTTCTCAAGAGCAAAGAGAAATGTTCATGAAAATACCTGAAGATGAATTATCTTTAGCAAGATATTACACATTTTCAAAATATGATTTAGAAATTATTCAAAGACATAGAAGAGATGAAAATAAAATAGGATTTGCTTTGCAATTAGCAGTATTGAGATATCCCGGTTGGCCATATAGCTACATTAAGTCTATTCCAAAGATAGTAATAAGTTATATTGCAAAACAAATAGGGACTGGAATAGTACCTGCTAGAAGATATCCACAAAGAGATAATACTCTTTGGCAACATATGAAAGAGATTAAAGAGGAATATGGTTTTATTTCTTTTGGTGAAGTTGAACAAAAGAAAGTATTTAACTATATCTATAAATTAAGTTTAGAAAATGAAGATACCTTATATCTTTTTGATGAGTGTTTGAATTTTTTTAGAAAAAATAAAATTATACTTCCTGGTATAACTACTATTGAGAACCTAATATGGGAAGCTAAAAACGAAGCAGAAAAAATACTTTTTGATACTTTAAATAATTCTCTTTCAGAAGAGCAAAAAGAAAAGTTAAATTCTACTCTATTAGTTCAGCCTAATATAGAGGAGCGAAGCAGAACAACCCTTGGTTGGTTAAAAACTCCAACTGGCTTTCCTTCTCCAGAAACTTTTTTAAAGTTGGCTGATAAAATCGAGTATATAAAAGATTTACATCTTGATATTTCTTTAGTTCAACATTTTCACTCAAATAGATTATTACAACTCTATAGAATGGCTATGAGATATGAACCTTATGCTTTTAGAGATTTCAAAGAAAATAAAAGATATGCACTATTAACAATTCTTTTAATAAATCTTTCTAAAGACCTGATAGATAAGGCTTTTGAAGTTCATGATAGACAAATGTTAACACTGATTTCAAAAGGAAGAAAAGCTCAAGAAGAGATACAAAAGAATAATGGGAAAAAGTTAAATGAAAAAATAGTTCAATTTGCAAGTATAGGAAAATCTTTAATTAAAGCCAAAGAGGAAGGTGTAGATCCTTTTAAAGCTCTTGAAACTATTGTTAATTGGGAAAATTTTGTTTTATCTGTAAATGAAGCTGAGAAATTAGCAAGGCCAGTAGATTATGATTATTTAGATTTATTAGAAAAAAGATTTTATTTTTTAAGAAGATATACTCCGAAATTTTTACATCTATTAGAGTTTAAATCTATAAAAGCTAATGAATCTTTAATTGAAGGAATTGACATACTTAAAGATATTAACGAGAGTGGAAAAAGAAAAATTCCTGAAGATGCTCCAATAGATTTTATCTCTAAAAGATGGAGTAAATACGTATTTGAAAAAGATAACAGTATCAATAGACATTACTATGAAATGGCCGTTCTCTCTGAACTTAGAGAACATATTAGAGCTGGAGATATATCTATTTCTGGAAGTAGACAGTACATGGATTTTGAAGAATATTTATTTTCAAAAGATGAATGGCAAGAAGCTAAAAATTTTTCTAGATTAGCTGTGAGCTTAGAATTGGAAGATTATTTTACCGAGAGAAAATTAAGCATGGATAAAAGGCTGAGATGGTTTTCTAAAAATATTAATCAAATAAAAGGAATCTCTATTGAGAATGGAAAAATTTCAATTTCAAGATTGGAAAAAAATATTCCTCTAGAAGCAGAACAACTGAGTTCAAAATTATATAAACTTATACCCAGAATTAATTTAACTGATCTTTTAATAGATGTTGTAAATATAACAGGATTCCATGAAGAGTTTATTCATGCATCAACGAATAAAAAGCCAGATAACAGTGAAAAAATAACTCTAATAGCAGCTTTAATAGGAATGGGAACAAATATAGGTCTTACAAAAATGGCAGATGCTGCTTCAGGGATATCGTATAAGCAAATGGCATATATTTCACAGTGGAGAATGCATGAAGATGCTTTAAATAGAGCTCAAGTTAACCTTGTTAATTTTCATACTAAACTAAACATGTCAAAATATTGGGGTGATGGAACTACTTCATCTTCGGATGGGATGCGTATGCAATTAGGAGTTACATCGCTTCATGCTGATTCTAATCCTCACTATGGGACTGGAAAAGGTGCTACTATTTATAGATTTACAAGTGACCAATTTTCATCTTTCTATACGAAAGTAATTAATACAAATTCTAGAGATGCTACTCATGTTTTAGATGGGCTTTTAAATCATGAAACTGATTTAAATATATTAGAACACTACACAGATACAGCTGGATATACTGATCAAGTATTTGGACTTACTCATCTTTTAGGATTCAGATTTGCTCCTAGAATACGTGATTTATCCGATGTAAAATTATTTTCTTTAAGTGAAACAAAGGTATCCAAAAATCTTGAAAGTATTTTAAAGGGCAAAATTAATGAAAAGATTATAAAAGAAAATTATGATGATGTTTTAAGATTAGCATCCTCAATTAGAGAAGGTAAAGTTAGCTCTTCACTAATATTAAGTAAATTAGGATCTTACTCTCGGCAAAATAGTATTTCTACAGCATTAAGAGAGATGGGGAAAATAGAAAAAACTATTTTTATTTTAGATTACTTATCAGATGAAAAGTTAAGAAGAAAAATTCATAGAGGTTTAAATAAAGGAGAAGCTATGAATGGTTTAGCAAGAGCTATTTTCTTTGGAAAGCAAGGTGAATTGAGAGAAAGGACTATCCAAAATCAACTTCAAAGAGCAAGTACACTTAATATTATTATAAATGCTATTAGTATTTGGAATACGATTTACTTAGAAAAGGCTGTTCAATATTTAAAAACTATTGAAGAGGTTGATGAGGCTTTGTTAAGCAACATATCTCCACTTGCTTGGGAGCATATTAATTTTTTAGGGGAATATAAATTTGATTCAGATTGTACTACTTCTTTAGAATTTTTAAGAGAGCTAAATATAGATTAAGCATTGAAAATAAAGGGG
>NZ_CAMFHX010000057.1 GCF_945952365.1 uncultured Cetobacterium sp. | reverse complement strand
CTATTATACCTCAAAGGATTGGAGTAGTTTCAATAAATTTTAAGTTAACAGAAACGTAAATAAAAATAGGGGATAGTATGTCTATTCCCTTATTTTATAATATAGTAAAAAATCAAGGAGAAAAAAATGATATCAATAGCATTAGTTTTAACAGCAGCTATTTTTTTAGTAATAGCAATATTGTTTGGGATGAATAAAGCAGTTTCTGCACTACCGGCACTATTTTTTATAATGTTACTAATTTCTTTTTTTGGATTTATAGTAATTCAATTTTTCCCAATAATTCTTATATTTTTAGTTATTAGATACTTTATAAACAAAAAAAATCCGAGAAAAAAGACATTTTATTATCAATCTTATACTCAAAAAGATTTTGAAGATATGTTTAGAAACCAAGGGAATCAGTATGGTGGAAGCTACCAAGGTGGATATCAAAATAATCCTTTTGGAACATTTGAGGATAAAAGTAAATATTACTCAATATTAGGTGTGAAAGAGGGAGCAACTCCTGAAGAGATAAAAAAAGCATTTAGAGATTTAGCTAAAAAACATCATCCAGATAGATATGCAAATGCAGATGAAGAAGTAAGAGCGATGCATGAGAGAAAATTTAAAGAAATAAATGAAGCATATGAGAAACTTCAATAATTATAAATATTTTTTTTTGCAAAAATATTAAATCTTATGGTACAATGTAAAAGTTGAATAAAATGGAGGGTATAATGAGTTTAAAGACATTAATCTTAGCAGCTGGAAAAGGTACGAGAATGAAATCAGAGCTGCCAAAAGTTTTACATAAAGTTTGTGGAGTACCTATGGTACAGAAAATTGTTAATACATGTAGTAAGATTGGTTCTATTGAAAATATACTTATATTGGGACATAAAAAAGAAGAGGTATTAAAAGTACTTCCAGATATGGAGTATGTAATTCAAGAGGAGCAATTAGGTACAGGGCATGCTGTAATTCAAGCAAAAGAAAAATTAAAAGATTTTGATGGAACAGTAATGATACTTTGTGGAGATACACCGCTTTTAAGAGAGGAAACTTTAAAAGAGTTATACGATTATCATAAAAAAACAGCGGCTATAACTACAATCTTAACTTCAATATATGAAAATCCATTTGGATATGGTAGAATTGTAAAAAAAGATGGAAATGTTATAGGAATTGTTGAAGAAAAAGAGGCTTCAGAAGAAGTTAAAGCTATAAAAGAGGTAAATGCAGGTGTTTATTGCTTTGAGGCAAAAGAGTTATTATCAGCCTTAGACAGAATTGATAATAGAAATGAAAAAGGAGAATACTACTTAACTGATGTTATTGCAATAAATGTTAATGATGGAAAAAAAGTAGAAGCCTTTTTATTAGAGGATAATGACGAAATTTTAGGAATAAATTCTAAAATAGAGTTAGAAAAAGCAAATTGCATAATGAAAAATAGAATAAACGAAAAACACATGGAAAATGGAGTTATTTTCATTGATAAAAATAGTGTTTACATAGAAGAGAGTGTTCAAATAGGTCAGGACACAGTAGTTTATCCAGGAGCTTTATTACAAGGTGATACAGTGATAGGTCAAAATTGTGAAATTTTAGGAAATACAAGAATAATAGATTGTAAAGTAGGAAACGATGTTAGAGTTGAGAGTTCTGTATTAGAAGAGAGTATAGTAGAGGATAGGGTAACAATTGGTCCATTTGCTCACTTGAGACCTAAATCACATCTGAAAGAGGAAGTTCATATCGGAAACTTCGTAGAAGTGAAAAAATCAGTATTAGAAAAGGGTGTTAAGGCAGGGCATTTAACATATCTTGGAGATGCTATAGTTGGAGAAAAAACTAACATAGGTGCAGGGACAATAACATGTAATTATGATGGTAAAAATAAATTCAAAACCACAATTGGAAAAAATGCTTTTATAGGAAGTGATACCATGTTGGTGGCTCCTGTAAATATAGGAGAAAATGCATTGGTTGGAGCAGGATCTGTAATAACAAAAGATGTTCCAGAAAATGCCTTAGCGGTATCAAGAAGTAAACAAGTTATAAAATTTGATTGGAGGAAATAGATAAAATGGAAAGACCTGGGGTAAAAATTTTTGCCGGAACATCAAACATGGAGTTAGCTACAAAAATAGCAGAGAAGTACGGAACTTCATTAGGAGATGTTGAGATTGTTAGATTTAAAGATGGAGAGGTTTATGTTTGTGTAGGAGAAACAGTAAGAGGTAGAGACGTATTTGTTGTTCAATCTACATCTGAGCCAGTAAACGAGAATATAATGGAGTTATTAATATTTATCGATGCATTAAAAAGAGCGTCAGCAAAATCAATAAACGTTATTATTCCTTACTATGGATATGCTAGACAAGATAGAAAATCAAGACCTAGAGAGCCGATCACTTCTAAATTAGTGGCAAATTTATTAACAACAGCAGGAGCGACAAGAATCGTAACTATGGATTTACATGCTGATCAAATTCAAGGATTCTTCGATATTCCAATGGATCACATGCAAGCATTACCTTTATTAGCTAAGTCGTTTATAGCTAGAGGATTATCAGGAGAGAAAGTGGTAGTAGTATCTCCAGATATCGGAGGAGTAAAAAGAGCTAGAAAATTAGCTGAATGGTTAGATTGTAAAATAGCAATCATTGATAAGAGAAGACCGAAGCCGAATATGTCAGAAGTAATGAACTTAATTGGTGAAGTTGAAGGTAAAACTGCAATATTTATCGATGATATGATCGATACTGCAGGAACTATAACAAATGGAGCTGAAGCTATAATGGCAAGAGGAGCTATAGAAGCTTATGCTTGTTGTACTCATGGAGTATTCTCTGATCCAGCTATTGAAAGATTAGAAGCTTCTTGCTTAAAAGAGGTTATCATAACTGATTCAATAGCACTTCCAGAATCTAAAAAAATAGATAAAATAAAAGTAGTATCTGTTGATGAGATACTTGCAGAAGCAGTTAGAAGAATTGTAAATAACGAATCTGTATCTGAATTATTTGAAAAGTAAAAGCACTTAGAAAAGCTAGTATTATACTAGCTTTTTTTATTTTTATATGTTAGAATTATTTTATAATAAATAAAAAAAATAAGGAAAAGGATTTATTATGAAAAGAATTGTATATAAAAAAGACAATATTGACTTCGGAACTATAAAAAAAACTTTAGATGAAAATGGAATAATTATATATCCAACAGATACAGTTTATGGTGTAGGAGCAAATATAGAATCTTTAGAAGGAATTGAAAAGATATATGCAGCTAAGGAGAGAAACTTTAGTTCTCCATTAATAGCTCTTTTAAGTAAAGTTGAATATATAGAAAAAATAGCGATAGTTGATAAAGATAAAAAAAATCTTGTGGAGAAGTTGGCAAAAGAGTTTTGGCCAGGAGCTTTGACAATTATTTTAAATAAAAAAAATAGCGTTCCAGATATAATGGTTTCTGGAGGAGAGACAGTAGGAGTAAGAATTCCAGCTTTAAAATTAGCTCAGGAGATAATAGAAGCGGTTGGAGGGATTTTACCAACAACAAGTGCTAATATATCGGGTGAAATAACTCCTAGAAGTTATGATGAGTTAAATGATAGATTTAAAGAAAGAGTTGATATAATTGTTGATGGAGGAGTATCACCTTTAGGAGTAGAGTCAACAATATTAGATTTAACAAAAGATATCCCTAAAATACTTCGTGAGGGAGCAATAAAAAAAGAAACAATAGAGAAACTTATTGGTAAAATATAAAATTTTGGAGGAGAATAATGAAGGCACAAAAGTTAAACCCAAATAACATGAACCCTATGCAAATGAATTCGATGTCATCTATGATGGGAATGATGAACTCGATTCAAAAGATAGGAAAAGGAAAAAGAAAGTATTCTGTAACTTTAGATAAAGGAACAAAAAAATTCTTATCTAAATTCATAGAAGAGATAAAAAAACAATTTGATGTAAATAATGGAATGCAAAATGTAGGGCAGTTTTTAGATTATGTAAAAACTATAGCTGATTCAAAGGATAGAATGGAATTAAAACTTTCATATGAAGAGCAAGAGTTTTTAACAAGAATGGTTGCAGATGCTGTTAGAGGAATGGAAACAGTTCAGTTTAAATGGTATCAGTTAATAAAAAAATCTATGACAAAAGTTATGGTAAAACAATATAGAGAACTATTAATTCAATTAAAAAAATAGTTGATAAAGCAAGTAAAATAAAAGAAAGTTAGAAGTAGAGAAATATTCTACTTCTTTTTTTAAAAAAAATATTGACTTTTTTTATATCATAGGGTATAATTATAAATGTCTAAGGGATGCCGCTTTAGCTCACCTGGTAGAGCAACTGACTTGTAATCAGTAGGTAATTGGTTCGACTCCGATAAGCGGCACCATGAACGCCCCGTTCGTTCAACGGTTAGGACAATAGATTTTCACTCTATAAACAGGGGTTCGATTCCCCTACGGGGTACCA
>NZ_CAMFHX010000056.1 GCF_945952365.1 uncultured Cetobacterium sp. | reverse complement strand
TATTATACCTCAAAGGATTGGAGTAGTTTCAATAAATTTTAAGTTAACAGAAACTATGAATTATAAAGAGGGAAGTATGAAAGAGTGCTCATTAAGTGTTGTAGATGCTGCAACAGATATTCTTTTAGAAAATTTATTAATAAAGTGTATTCCTGAGATAAGAAAGATTGATGGAGAGTATTATGCTCTTATGCCTGTAAAAAAAGAATTTGACAGACATATCTATTTTATAGCAGGTGTTAATAGAGGAAATTCTGCAAGTGAAATGGGAATGGCTTATGGAAGAATAAATTCAAGTAGTGCATTTGCATATTTTGGAATATCAATGCCATCGGTTGGAGAAATAGTTCCTTTTAATACAAGCACAATAAACTGTGAGTTAATTGTTTGTCAGGATTATAGATAAAAAATATAAAAACATTGCTTTTATTTTGAATACGTGATATACTTTAAAAGTAGTAAAGTTATAACCTAGATTAATAAGAAATTTTAAAGCACTATTTTGAAAAAGTACTTCTTTAGAATGTTATTATGTTGAAGTAATAATTACTAACAAAAAATAACGGAGGTACTTAAATGAAAGGTACAGTAAAATGGTTTAATGAAGAAAAAGGATTTGGATTTATCACTGGTGAGGACGGGAAAGACGTATTCGCACATTTCTCTCAAATCAAGAAAGATGGATTTAAATCTTTAAAAGAAAATGAAGAAGTAGAATTCGATGTTGTTAAAGGTGACAGAGGATTACAAGCAGAAAACATTACATCAAGATAATAATATAAAGGAGTTCCAACCGGAACTCCTTTTTTGTTGCTATTTTTTATTGTTTTAAATTTTCTAAAGCTGAATATTTAAAATCTTTATCAAGTGGGAATATAGGTCTTTTAACTTTAGTGTATTTTATATTTTCAATATCTTCATTTGTACTTCCATTAGTTAAAGCCATAATAGTTCTTTTAGAAAGCAGTTTGTGATGTTCAGTTAAATATCCAAGTTTACAAACAATTATATTTCGATTTTGAGGGTCTAGTCCAAGAGCTTCATACATATCAGGAGATATATAACCAACATGTTTTTCAGCAAGAACGATGTCCACATTATTTACTCTAAATACAGCTAAATCACTGTAATATGTCCCCCACTTTTCTAAATAGTTGATAACTTTTCCTTTTAGATTTAAAGGTGAAGTAGTTACTGTATCAAACTTAGCTCCGACAGATAATTCAATCTCTTTACCAAGATTTTCTTTACATTTCAAAGTGGCCTCAGGATCGTAAATTCCTCCATATATAATAGGAGTTGGAACTTTTAATGTTTGAGGATTATTTAAAATTATTTTTAAAAAATCTGTGCAATCAGATGATGATCCCGCCGTTGGATTGTCTCCTGAATCCGATAGATATATTGGGAATTTTTTATCTTTTAAAGCATCTAAGGCAACAGAGTAAGCCTCTATGGGTTCATAAGTTTCTGTGTGGAAAGAAAATTCTTTTCTTCTATCGAAAAACTCTTGAGCAATATCTATTGCAACACTATTAGCTAAAGCTTCAGTTTCAGCTACAACATATATCCCAACTCCAGCATCTTCAGAGTCAGCCCATGGATATCCCATTAAAATTGAAACAGCATCTATACCTTCAGAGCTTTCAAACTCTCTACATCTATTTATAAAGTAAACCATAGGTTCTGTTGAAGTTTCAGACTGTTCACCAGCAATAAGCATGGGAACTTTAATCCAAGCTTTTTTAGGTTTTTGATTTTTTTGGAATATATCAATCAGCATTTTAGCTGAGTGTTCACCTGTTTCAAAACAGTCAGTGTGAGGAGCACATTTATATCCAACATATGCATCAGCATATTCAAACATCTTATCTGTCATAGTTGTATGCATATCAAGAGCAACAACAATTGGAATATCTTTAAAATATTTTCGTAACCCCTCTAAAAGGTCGCCTTCGGCTTCTCCTAAACCAACCACTCTCATAGAACCATGTAAAGCTAAATTGATAGCATCAACTTTTTTAATTTTATCAGCTTCAATAGCTCTTTCAATAAACTCTTTTTTTAAACGAGAGTAAAGTTCAAAGCTAACCTCACCATTAGGAACAGCTCGAGCACTCAGAAGTGGTACAATATCGTATTCTTTCTCTTTTAGAGTATCTACAATTCCTCTTAGAGCGTTGTTTTTTGTTTCAAAAATAAGAGCATCTTCACCATATCTTATAGAAAAATCTCTTTCGTCAGCAATAATTGGATTGAATGAATTTGATTCGTGATGCATAGAACCTACTAAAACTCTTTTCATAATCTATCTCCTTTTATTTAAAATTTATTTTTTTAAATGACAAGCAACTAAATGTTGTGAATCATCTGTTGAACAATTTTTAAGAGAGGGCATCTCTAATCTACATTTTTCAAAAACTTCAGAGCATCTAGTGTTGAAAGGACAACCTGTAGGTCTATTTATAGGACTAGGGATATCTCCTTTTAAAACTATTCTCTCTCTTTTTTTATTAGCTTCAGCCACAGGAATAGCTGAAAGCAAAGCTTTTGTATAGGGATGAGCTGGGTTTTCATAGATATTTTTTTTATCTCCAATTTCAACAAGATTTCCCAAATACATAACCCCAACTCTATCAGAAATAAGTTCTACAACACTTAAATCATGAGAGATGAAAAAGTATGTTAAATTGAATTTTTCTTGTAAATCTTTAAAAATATTTATAACTTGAGCTTGAATACTAACATCTAAAGCTGAGATAGGCTCATCAGCTATAATTAAGCTAGGATTAACTGAGATGGCTCTTCCAATTCCAACTCTTTGTCTTTGTCCACCACTGAATTCATGAGGATATCTTTCAGCATGACCAGCACTCAATCCAACCATATCAAGCAGCTCGATGGCTTTTTCTTCTCTTTCTTTTTTCGAAAGAGTTGAATGAACTAAAAGGGGTTCAGATATTAAATTTTTAATTTTCATTCTAGGATTTAAAGAGCCGTAAGGGTCTTGGAAAATTACTTGCATATCTTTTCTGTATTTTAGCATCTCTTTTGAAGATAGATTTGTAATGTCATCGCCTTTAAAAAATATTTTGCCCTCTTCTACATCCAAAATTTTATTTATAACTCTACCAAGAGTTGATTTTCCACATCCACTTTCTCCAACAATAGATAAAGTTTCACCTTTGAAAATTTCTAAAGATACTCCATTAACAGCATGAACATATTTTTTTTCTTTTTTAAATCCTTTTTGAGAAACTAAAAATTTTTTATTAACATTTTCAAGTTTAACTAAAACTTCTTTCATACTACCCCTCCACCACTAACAAAATGACATCGACACTCTTTTTCATTTTGGAATTTTATGAGTTTTGGTTCCTGTTCAAAACAAATATTTTTAGCCTCTTTACATCTCGGAGCAAATTTACAACCAGTTGGCATATTTGATAATTCTGGAACCTTACCCTCTATATATGGTAAAGTTGTGGCACCACTTCCAAGTTTAGGAACAGAAGCAATCAATCCTTTTGTATAAGGATGAGCTGGATTATTAAAGAGATCATCGACTGTAGATTTTTCCATAATTCGACCAGCATACATAACAATAACTTTGTCGCAAGTTTCAGCGATAACTCCTAAATCGTGAGTGATTAAAAGAATTCCCATATCATGTTTATTTTTTAATTCCAATAGTAGTTCCATAATTTGAGCTTGGATAGTAACATCTAAAGCTGTTGTAGGTTCATCAGCTATAAGAAGTTGTGGATTACAAGACATCGCCATTGCAATCATAACTCTTTGGCACATCCCACCACTGAGTTGGTGTGGAAATCTATCTAAAACACTTTCAGGGCTTGGAATTCCAACAAGTTTTAGCATATTTAAAGCGTGTTCAGCAGCTTCTTTCTTATTGAAACCAAGATGTAGTTTTGTACACTCCATCAACTGATTTTTTATTTTTAAAATCGGATTTAAGGATGACATAGGGTCTTGGAAGATAGTAGCTATTTTTCCACCTCTAATTTTCCTCATCTCAGAGTTTGAAAAGTTTAGTATATTTTCTCCTTCAAAGAGCACTTTTCCATTTACAGTGGCATTAGTTTCTAAAAGTCTCATAATAGACATTGCTGTAACAGATTTTCCACTTCCACTCTCACCAACAAGCCCCAGAGTTTCACCTTTTTTTATATTGAAGTGAACATCCTCTATCGCAGTTAAACTTTTTTTATCTTTTTTAAATTCGGTTTTTAAGTTTTCCACTTCTAATAAATATTTTTCCATAGTCTCTCCTCTAATTTAATTTCGGATCTAAAGTATCTCTCAAACCATCACCTAAAAGGTTGAAGGCCAATACAGTTAAGAAAATCATAAGTCCTGGATAGAAAAGCATATGTGGTGCTAAGCCAATATAATCTCTACCAGTGGAAAGCATCGCCCCCCAATCTGGATTTGTAGGACTAGCTCCGAATCCTAAAAAACTTAGAGACGCAGCAGAAATAATTGCTGTTCCAATTCTCATAGTCAATGTAACTATAAGAGCTGGTAGGGTTCCAGGGAATATATGGATGAAAAGGATTCTGAAATCACTAACACCAATAGATTTACAAGCTTCAATATAAAGCTGTTTTTTCAATGAGATTGTTGAACTACGAACAATTCTTGTGAAAGATGGAATTCCATAGATAGCTATAGCAATAATAACATTTATAAGTCCAGGACCTATTATTGCAACGATTCCGATAGCTAAAAGCAGTCCAGGGAATGAAAACATAACATCACAACTTCTCATGATAATACTTTCAATTTTACCACCATAATACCCAGCAACAAGACCTAAAACACATCCTATCGAAGCTCCAATAGAAACAGCAGACAAAGAAACGAAAAGTGATAGACGAGTTCCAGCTACAACTCTACTAAAAAGGTCTCGCCCATATTCATCTGTTCCAAACCAATGCTTTGAAGTAGGTTCAGAAAGAAGATTTTCGTAGTCAGCATAGTTTATATCGTGAAGAGTGGGCTGAAATATTGCTATAAAAATCAGTAAGACTATAAATAAAAATGATATAAGAGCAACTTTTCGTTTTAAAAATTTTTCTAAAAACTCAGTAAATGGTTTTTTAATATTATTTTGTTCGTTCATATCTTCCTCCTTCAAGTTTAATGTTTCTGTTAACTTAAAATTTATTGAAACTACTCCAATCCTTTGAGGTATAATA
>NZ_CAMFHX010000055.1 GCF_945952365.1 uncultured Cetobacterium sp. | reverse complement strand
TTCTGTTATTTTCATAACTTCTGACTATTTTCTCTATTCGGTTGCTAATGTCCTTCTCATTCAATTGTTGTCTGCGGTATTTCCCGCTGACATAGATAATCATACCACAGACAACACTATTTGTCAACAAACTTTTTTATTTTTTTAAAATAAATCTATTATCTTATCTATAATCCTTTTTTTCTCTATATCTTTTCTTACAATTAATTTATCTTTAAACACCACTTCACCATTTACTAATACTTTATAACTACCTACTGAAGTTCCTGCTTTTATTGGTGCTATTAGTTTTTTCTCTCTCTCTGTGATTATTGAAACATCTGCATCTTTCTTCACAATTTTAGAAAAAGTTTTAGTTCCGTAAACTTTCACTTCAGAAGCATATCCTCCAACTAATGGAAGTATTACAACCGGAATATCCTTTTTTATAATCTCTTTATTTTTATATTGTTCATAGAAACTTTCATTTAAATTTATAATTTTTTCATCTCTTATTTTAGGTGATTTACCACCCATTACTACAGTTACTATATTCGCTTTTTCTTTATCACTCAATACAGTTATATTAAATCTAGACTTTGTATGATATCCTGTTTTTAATCCATAGATTCCTTCTTTTCCTAAAAGATGAATTGTACTTTTCAGTTTATATGTTCCATTTTTTATTTCAGCAGTTTTTTGTCTTGCAATAGCTATATATTCTGGATACTTCAAAGCTTCTATAGAAAGTTTATAAATTCCATTAGCCGTTCCCATATCTAATTTTTTCTTAGTCATATGATCTGGTAACCCTGCAGGAGTATAAAATTCCAATTCATTTTCTAATCCCAAGTTTCTAGCTTTTTCATTCATCATCTCTATAAATTTTGGAATACTTCCTTTTCCAGCATGTTTAGCTAAAGCATATGCAGCGTTATTAGCTGATTTAATAGCTGCCGATTTCAATAAATCTAAAACAATTATTTTTTCTCCGCTCGCCATAGGAATTGCACTTCCACCAGCACTTAAAATTTCCCAATCTATAGTTACTTCATCATACATACTAATATTACCTTTTCTTATTTCATCTAACGCCACGATTATTGTCATAACCTTAGTTACAGAAGCTAAAGGATATTTTTGAGTTGCATTTTCTTGATAAAATATATTTCCTTTATCATCTCCTAAAATATAAGCTCTATAATCCGGGGTATTATCTTTTACAACTTTAGTTTTCGTATTTTTTGAAAAAGATAATGTTGAGGCTACCAACATGAAAACTACAACCAATTTCTTCATAAGCTTCTTCCTCCAAATAAAAAATTTAGGAGTCTCTTCCTTACGGGTTCAACTCCTAAATATTATACATTATTTTTGTTTTTTAGCCAAGTAATCTTCAATAGCTTCTTTTAATGCTTCTTCAGCTAAAACTGAACAATGCATTTTCGTTGCTGGTAAACCACCTAAAGCTTCTGCTACAACTTTGTTTGTGATGTCTAAAGCTTCATGAATATTTTTTCCTAAAACCATTTCAGTTGAAACTGACGATGTTGCTATTGCTGACGCACATCCAAAAGTTCTAAATTTAACATCTGTTATTACATCATTTTCTATCTTCAAGAATATTTCCATGATATCTCCGCAAGAAGGATTTCCTACTTTTCCATATCCATCAGGGTTTTCCATAGTTCCTACATTTCTAGGATTCATAAAATGATCCATTACTTTTTCTGTATATTGCATAGTTTTCTCCTTAGTTTTTAATTTTTTTACTTCTTATATTCATTCCATAAAGGGGATAACATTCTTAATTTTTCAATTACTTTTACAACTTGCTCTACTGTATAATCCATCTCTTCTTTTGTATTATACTTTCCTAAGCTAAATCTTATTGTTCCATGTGCAAATTCAGGTTCAATTCCCATTCCTAGAAGTACATGAGAAGCTTGTAACTCATCCGATGAGCAAGCCGATCCAGAACTTACTGCCACACCTAAGTAACTTAATGATAGAAGAATCGATTCTCCCTCTAAATATTTAAAAGTTATACTCGATGTCCCTGGAAGTCTCTCTACAGATTTTGCATTAACTACAACTTCTGGAACTCTTTTTAGCACTTCAGCTTCAAAGTAATCTCTTAACTCTTCTTCTCTTTTTATCTCTTCACTCATATTTTCGCAAGCTATTTCCAATGCTTTTGCCATTCCTACAACTGCTGGAGTATTTGTTGTCCCTGGTCTAAGTTTCTTTTCTTGACCTCCTCCAGTGATAGTTCTAGCTACTCTTACACCTTGCCTTACATAAAGTCCTGCTATACCTTTAGGTCCGTGGAATTTATGAGCTGAAAATGTTAACAAATCTGCTCCTAACTCTTTCGGATAAACCTCTATTTTTCCAACTGTTTGAACTGCATCAACATGTAATAAAATTCTATTTTTCTTTGCAATCTCTGCAATTTCTTTTATAGGTTCTATTGTTCCTACTTCATTGTTTGCATGCATTATTGAAATTAAAATAGTTTCAGGAGTTATAGCCTCTTCTAAAGCTTTAACATTTACTACTCCATTTTCATCAACAGGTACAAATGTAACTTTATATCCATCTTGCTCTAGGTCTTTAAATGTATTTTTTATAGCTGGGTGTTCTATCGAACTTGTTATTATATGATTTCCTCTATTTTTATATGCTTTAGCTACTCCTCTAACTGCTATATTATCAGATTCTGTTCCAGAAGCAGTGAATATAATTTCTTCTGTTTTGACTTTTAATAAAGTTGCAATCTTCCCTCTTGATTCTGATACAGCCATTCCTGTCTCTCTTCCAAAAGTATGCATACTAAAAGCATTTCCATACTCTTCTGTTAAAAAAGGCATCATTGCTTCTAATACTTTTGGATCCATCTTTGTAGTAGCGTTGTTATCCAGATAAACTCTCATAGTTTTCGTCTCCTTCAATTCTCACTCTTGTTTTACAATAAGATAATAACATTCTTTATTAATTATGTCAACAATTAAAAACTTTTTTCTCTACTTTTTTATAGTTTTTCACCATGCTTACAATACAACTTTATTTCGCATTCCAAACATTTTGGTCTTCTAGCAATACACTTATCCCTACCTTGAAGTATTAAATAATGCGAAAAATCTATCCAATACTCTTTCGGTATAATTTTCATTAATTCTTTCTCTATCTTAATTACATCTTCTTCTTTAACTAACCCTATTAAATTAGTCAATCTTCTTACATGTGTATCAACAGTAATCCCATCAGCTAATCTCCAGATTTCTCCCCTTACAACATTAGCCGTTTTTCTTCCAACACCAGCAAGTTCAGTTAACTCCTCCATTTTCTGTGGAATTTCACCGTTATATCTTTCTAACAATTGCTGGCTGCATAATTTTATATTTTTTGCTTTATTTCTATAAAAGCCTGTACTTTTTATCAACTTCTCTATATCTTCTATCGGCATTTCTGCAAATTGCTCAGGAGTATTAACAACTTTATACATCTCTTCTGTTACAATATTAACTCTCACATCTGTACATTGAGCAGATAATATCACAGCAATTAATAGTTCAAAAGGAGTTTCATAATTCAGTGCACATTCTGGATTTCCAAACTTCTCTTTTAATATATCTATAACTTTTAATGCTCTTTCTTTTTTTCTCAAAGTGACCTCCGTTAATCTAGCTCTTTCATGTATAAAAAGTAATCAATTCCACCGTGATCTATCTGACCTTTAAATAAAAAACCAGCTTTTTCAAAACATAAAATAGATTTATCATTTTCTTCTAAAATGTATGCAACGATGTAGTTTAATTTTGGATATTTAAATTTCAACTCCTCTATACTTGCATTTACAATTGTTGTCGAATAACCTCTTCCTCTTATACATTCAGCTAAATATAGCGAAATTTCCGCACCTTCTAATTCCTCATCTAATTGAAACTTTACATTCCCTAAGAAGGTACCTATTAAATCTTCGACAGTAAACATTGCATAATTAGAAGAGTTTAATAAAAATCTATACCATCTTTCATGATTTCTTTTCTGCTCTTCTTCATTGTTTTTACAATATTTTTTTACATAGTTTAAATTAAGATGGTTATATATATTCTCTATGTCATCTGCCGTAGTTTCTCTTATGACTATCACTACTTTATTACAACCCTGTTATATTTTTTCTTTCCTTGCTTTATCATCATAGCTCCATCTAAGAATAAATCAGCCGTCATCTCCATAGCAAAATCTGTTACTTTTTCATCATTTATAGATAATCCATTTTGTTGAACAAGTCTTCTTCCTTCACTCTTTGTTTTTAACAATCCTAACTCTACCATTAAATCAACAACACCCATTCCGATAACAGCTTCTGTTACTTCAGATGTTGGAACATTTGATAAATCTACTCCACCTTGTCCAAATAAAGCTTCAGATGCTTGTTTAGCTTTTTCAGCTTCTTCCTCTCCATGAACAATTTTTGTCACTTCATAAGCTAAAACTTTCTTAGCTTCATTTATTTCAGCACCTTCTAAAGCTGCTAATCTTCTAACTTCATTCATAGGTAAGAATGTTAATAAGGCTAACGGTTGAGCTACATCAGCATCTGGTAAATTTCTCCAGTATTGATAAAACTCGTAAGGTGATGTTTTTTC
Source organism: uncultured Cetobacterium sp. (assembly GCF_945952365.1). Taxonomy (GTDB): domain Bacteria; phylum Fusobacteriota; class Fusobacteriia; order Fusobacteriales; family Fusobacteriaceae; genus Cetobacterium_A. The sequence continues at coordinate 845 of NZ_CAMFHX010000055.1, read as the reverse complement.
TGGATCTAGCCATAATGCTCCTTTAGCTGTTTTACCCATTTTCTTACCTTCACTGTTTGTCAATAAAGTACAAGTCATTGCATAACCTTGTTTTCTATCTTTTTTTCTTATTAAATCTACTCCTGCAATCATATTAGACCATTGGTCATCTCCACCCAACTGCATAGTACATCCATATTTTCTATTTAAAACTAAGAAATCATATCCTTGCATTAACATGTAGTTAAACTCTAAGAAAGATAATCCACCCTCTTCCATTCTTGATTTAAAACATTCTGCAGCTAACATTCTATTAACTGAAAATTGCGATCCTATATCTCTTATAAAATCAATATAATTTAACCCTCTTAACCAATCTGCGTTATTTACTAGCAAAGCTTTATCATCAGAAAAATCTATAAACTTTTCCATTTGTTTTTTTATTGATGCAACATTATGAGCTATTATCTCATCAGTCATCATTTGTCTCATATCAGTTCTTCCGCTTGGATCTCCTATCTGAGCTGTTCCTCCACCAATTAATGCTATTGGTCTATGTCCATGCTGTTGCATATGAGACATAAACATCATTGCTATAAAATGACCCACATGTAAGCTATCCGCTGTTGGATCAAACCCTATATAAAAAGTTACTTTTTCCTTTTCAAGTAACCCCTTCATTTCCTCTTCGTGAGTCATTTGTTTTACGTATCCACGATCTTTTAAAACTTCAAAAACATTTGACATAATTATCCTCCATAACCTAATTTTTACTCTATTGTAACATAAAGATTTTCATTTTTAAAGGACTAATAAAAAATAGCAGCTCACAAAAATGACGTGAGCTGCTTTTCTTTTCCCTTCAT
>NZ_CAMFHX010000054.1 GCF_945952365.1 uncultured Cetobacterium sp. | reverse complement strand
ATTTAAAAATTGTTTGTAATTCTTAGGTTGACGGGCATGGACGGGACCCCTAATTCAGAAAAAGGCAACATTCTAAAAAGCGTAACAAATTCAGAAGTGTCATTTAAAGATGGAATAATGTATGAAAAAAATAAATTAGTTCCATTCACAGGAGTTGTGTTATATCCATTTAAAACTGGACAAACAGAGGTCTCTATAGTTTATAAAAAAGGAATAGCTGATGGAATGTATGTAGAATATCATATTAATGGGAATATCAAGATAAATGGATTTTACAAAAATGGTAAAAAATCAGAGTTATGGAAAGAATATTATAGAAATGGTTTACTAGAAAAAGAAACTGAATATAAAAATAATTTGAAAGAAGGATCAGAAAAGTTATATAGTAACTCAGGAGTACTTTTGGCTTCGTATAATTATAAAAATAATGATTTTGACGGATTTCAAGAACAATTTTATTCAAATGGAAAAATAGAATGGCATTGTTCTTATAAAAATGGTAAAAAAGATGGCATTGAAAAAAAATATGATAAAAATGGTCATTTAATATCTAAACTATTATATGAAAAAGGAATTTTCAAAAAAAAATTAAATTAACCCAAGTATTGAGATTTGTTACCACACAATTGACAAGGAAAAATCCTTGTCTTTTTTAATTTTGGGGAATACTAGATATTGGTAAATAAAAAATAAATTCATTGTGTATAAACTTAGTTAAAAAAATTATTTTAAATTTTCCAAATTTTTAATAAAAAATCGGATATAATATAGGTGAAAAGAAATATTATATTTTTTTCGATGAAGAAAAAATTAGATAAGTACCGTGGATTTGACAAGATAAAAAAAATACCTTAAGATTTTCATAAAAAGAGCGAAATCGGAGAAATACCCAAAATTTGACAAGAGATTTAAAATATTTTAATATTTTAATATAAGAAAAAATATTAAAAATTTAAAGAAAATAATTTAAAAAATAGGTGCGTTAAATTCTTATTTACTTAAGCTATTAAACTATGCTACGATATATGTATGAAATATTTTTTAGGAGGTAAAGATGCAGGAGATAAAAATTTCTACAGATGTTATGACTTTCTAAAAAAAATTATATAAATGAAAAAAGCAGGAGTAAGAAACTAAAATTTTATAAGTGTTAAACTTTCTCAGGGTATCTCACTTATAGAATTTGGGAATTTATACTCTCCGCTTTTGATACAAAATTATATTATAATTATGTTATAACATATAATAACACATTATAATAATTTTTATAATAATTTTTATAATAATTTTGTTGATAAAGTCAAGATATTATCCGAAAATTTCGGAGTTTGTCAAAAGAGATTATAGAGTTCTTATACCTACTTAAAAAATTAAGGAGGTACTGATTATGAAAGAAATTTCAACGATAATCGAAACACTGGATAAGACAAAATTAAGTACAAAGTTTTGTATTTATTCTTTAGCTATTGCCAGTGTTGGAATTTTTGCAATAGCATTATTAATTATCAGATTTACAAAGTAATAAAAAGCAAGGATTAATCCTTGCTTTTTATGTTTATATAATTATTTTTCCTTTATATTCTATCTCAATTTTTTCATCTTTAGCTATTTTTTCCAATCTAGAAATTAAAGCACCACCTACTAATTTTTTACCAGTTTTTGATAATAATTTATCTTCAGAAATATCAGCTAAAGAAAATCTCTTTTTTAGTTCTGAAGTAGATATATTTTCAGCTGATGAATACTTGGTATCAATACAATCAGCTATCATATTTTCAAAAAATTCTTTATCTAATCTTTTTTCTATTTCCATTCTTTCAAAAATTAGATTAAATATTTCTACAGTCTCAACAATATTTTCATTAAAACTTTTTTCAACCTCTCCTAGTAATTCATATCCTGTATAGGTTGTTAAACGAACTCCCCACATTCCAAATTCACAAACCAATTGTTCTAAGAATTCATTTTCTTCCTGATACTGATTTATTTTCTTTTGGTTTATTTTTCTAGAAAGAATGTTTGAAGAAAGTCTTTCTATCTCTAACTTTTGTTCAGATATATATTTTCTAACTTCTTTAGTTATTCCATGAATCTCATTCATATATTGTTCTTTAAGGTCCCTTTTCCTTGCATATTCTTTAGCCTCATTTTGAGTTTTTTCAGATAATTCTTCTAAAGGAGGTAATGGAGGTTTATTATCATCTTCATCATCATTTTTTATAATTTCATATTTACTTATATTAGAAATATCAAAAGCCTTTCTAATAAATGGATTATGAGTTATTTTATTTTTTTCTAAATGTTTTTTATATAATTCTTCATACTGATTCATTGTAATTTTTTCTTTAATAACTAAAATTTCAACTTCTTGATTCTCATTTTTTATCGCTTCCTCTTCAAAATTTAAAGGAATTTCTTCAAATGTCTTATCAAAAATATTTTCAATTTTTTCTGTTGGTCTTACTATAATTTTTTTCTCTTTTTTTTCTATTCCAGTTTTTATAGTTTTTATTAAATATTCAAGGGTACTTATGTCTTGTTTGACCTCTTTGTAAGCCCACAAAAGCCCTTTTATAAGGTCATTTTCTTCAAATATTTTTAATAAATTTTCTATGTTATCAATAGTTAATAATTTTGTTAAAAATCGATTATTTTTTACTTTTTCTATTGTTTTATTTAATTTTTCAGAAATTTCAATTTCAATCTGTTCAATTTCTTTTATTTCTTCTTTTTTGCTACTCCATGTGAAATTTAAATGAGTAACCTTTTTTCCGGTTTTTAATTTTTCTAAACATAAATCGTTAAAATATCTAGGTAACTCATCCATAATCGGCTTTAAAACTCTATCGTTAAAATTAGATGTCGTATACTTACTTGGAACACCTAATACCTCTCGTAACTCTTGTATATCATACCTTACATTTTTTTTACTATCCCATTGCTTTAATAATTTAAACATATTTTTTGAATAGACACTTTTTAAACTTACAAAATCTACTAAGTCAAATTTTGTAAATGTTCCTATAAGTTTATTTAAAATGTATTCAAAGTCTTCACTTGCCTTTATTATAATTATTTGTTCATCTTTTTTTATAATATATCTACTAAATAAAACAAAACGTCTTATTTCTTTTTCATCTTCATATTTTAAATTTAATTCTAACATTTTTTTATAAACTCTATCCAAATCAGAATAAAATCTTTCAATACTTCGATTAGAATATTGAGATAATTTTCTAAGATCCGAAAAAGAAAAAATTATTTCGTTGCTTCCTTTATCTTTCATTTTTTGACAAATTGAAAAAAATAGATCTAATTCTTTTTCTTTAAAACCAGCAAAACTAACCTTATTCATATCATTATGATATTTGATAACTTCTTTCACCATGCCCCTCCTAAAATAAAATGTTACAATTTGTAATAAGATACGTTATAACCCCTTTATATACAAGGTATATCACATAAGTTACTACAAGTCAAATATTTGTAGTAACTTATGTTGCAAAATGTAGTAAGTAATGTTACAGGATGTAGTAAGTAATGTTACAGGATGTAGTAAGTAATGTTACAGGATGTAGTAAGAAGTAGTATTCTAGGCCAATAAAATCAATACCTAAATGAAGCCTAAATCTTTTAAAGATTATTTAAAGAATATAAAGAATTCTTTAAAAGAAAAGATTCTTGATTTTTTTTGAAAAAAAGATTATAATAAAATTAATAACAAGATAATTGTTATTCGTGTCTTGTGCGTTAACAAAGAGGAGTTGGTAGCCTTTCCTTTCTCTTGGGGACAATAAAAAAACAAGAATTAAAGTTTGATTATTATTTATTAATAATTGACTACTACCACAAAATAAAATCATATTTTATTTTAAAAAAAGTCGTAGTATTAAATCTATGACTTTTTTTATATCTACTAAACTTTTTAGAGAGGATTTTAATAATGCTAAGAAAAATTATATTGGAATATGAAAAACATTTAAAGGGAAAAAGGTTCAAAATAACTTTAGAAACTGGTGAAATAATAGAGTTCCAAATTGCTAAGAAAAGATTAAAGCATTTATTAGGATTCCAATATACAAGTTATTCAACATTCCCAGCAGAACTTATTTATTCAAAAATTAAAAATAGAAAATTAACTTTAGAAAAATTACAAAAAGATAAAAAATTCAAAATTGTAGAAACAAGAATAATTAATTTTACAAGAATAATAGATTTATTATCGTTAAACGAAACAGATTTTATTATTGAGTTTAACAAAACTTTAATTGAAAATTGTGAGTTAAAATCAAAATATATAATTTACAAAGACAATTCTAATCATATTTTACACTTGGGATTAGCTGAAGATAATACTTATTATCCTGAAACATGGTTTATAAGAGATGAACGAACAAATAATATTGATCTATATATAAAAAATCAAAAAAAAATAAAAGTTATAAAATTTGAAATTATAACAATAAATTAAAAAAGGATTAACTTTTACAATGAGTTAATCCTTTTTTATATAATTTAAACCGCTTTAAATAGCTAAATTTAAGATTTCAACAGATTTTATGTTAAAATATATGACTTAAAAACACAAAGGGCCTTAAAATCGATTTTAAGAAGAATAAGATATTTAATTTTTTATCTAAAAACTTCTTTAAAATTATTAAAAAAAATTCAATCGGAAAAGTTATAAAATTAGTAATTGATATTTTTCTGATTTTTTTATATTATAGGTTATTAGCCTATAATATAAAAAATGGTATAAGAATATATATTTTCGGAGGTTTTTATGAGAATGCCTTTTACAAAACCAACTCCAGAAGGAAGAATTTTTTTCCAAGCATACAAAATAATTGAAGAGATCATAGAATCCAGTGAAATTATTGATTCTGTAAGTACTATTCACTTAAGGCAAACTTATAAAAGAAATTCTTATCTAGTTTCAGATGAAAATTTTTTTAATAGTTTATGTCAAAATCTTGTTGAGTTGGGAAAGCAGTATAAAGAAATAACTGGTAAAGATAAATTACCTAAAATTTTTATACCACCAATTTTGTATAAAAATGTAAAAAGTGTAACCACATACATAAACAAAGCATATTCTAAAAAAATATTAACTTATGATGATTATGCAGGAAGAGAACTAAAAAAATTACATAACGAATTAATGGAAAGTAAAGTTCCTCAAAGTCAAATAGATCTTGAAATAAAAAATCTTCGTGAACAATTAAAAAAACAACAAGAAAAATATAATGCAAAACTAGCAATTATAAGATTATCTTCTTGTGACTTTAGAGCAAAATTAAGAGATGATGAAAAAGAAATAAAAAGAATCACATTAAGGGAACAAGGAACATTTTTTCTTGGGAAACCTAAGTTTTATGAGCAGCCACCAAAATCTACAAGAAATGATTTATATGAAAATAGAAATGGAATTTATCAAATAAATGCTGAGGTTTACTTATCAGATTTAGAAGATCCTACTCTTATTTAATAGGTTATTAACCTATAATATAAACGATAGAACTAAAAGAGCTAGTTTTTCACTTCTAGCTCTTTATTTATTTTTATTTAAATAAGTTATTCCAAACTGTTTGCCAAAATCCAATCAAATAAGTTGTTTCATCTTCCAACT
>NZ_CAMFHX010000053.1 GCF_945952365.1 uncultured Cetobacterium sp. | reverse complement strand
CAGAAACAAGTTGCATAATTTATAAAATTATGTTTAAAAACTTGACTTAATACCAAAATTTATATATAATGTAATTATACTAAAATATAAACATGAAAAATATAAATGTAAAGGGGTTATAAATATGCGCAAAGAGGTAGTTTTTAACTAAACTAACTGAATAAGGATTATTTTAAAAAGTATATGAAAAAATCTTGAATAACTCAAGGTTTATTTGTGGTAGAATCAATTATTGATATTACCATGTTTGTTTGTGTACTCTAAAAATAATCAGTATTATAATGAGCATGTTACACCTCTATTTGCAGAATAGGAAAACTGTGTTCTAAACACGGTATTTTTATGTCTATTTTTGCTACATTTATAGATATGGTATAAGATTTTAATTTGAATAGCTTAATAATAAGCTATATAAATTAAAGTTCTATATTTCATGTTTATATTTAGGTTATATAATTATGAGGCTGTAAGTGAATTATATTCATTTACAGCCTTTTTTTATTTAAGGAGATTATTTTGATGATTTATATATTTAAATATGAAGATTATGAAAAACAAACAAATTTTTTAAGAAATATTAGGATGGTGATGATTAATGGTTAATAAACTTTCAGCATATAAAACTTATTTATTATTTTCAGCTATTACAGCAATGTGTTTTTCGCTAGTAGCTACAGTTATGATAGTGTATCACATTGAAACGGTGCATTTAAATCCACTTCAGCTTATACTTGTTGGAACTACTTTAGAAGTAGCATGCTTTATATTTGAAATTCCTACAGGCATAGTTGCAGATGTGTACAGTCGTAAACTATCTATTGTTATTGGTGTAGTTTTAACAGGAGTGGGATTTATTTTAGAAGGTTCTATTTCTAGTTTCGTTTTCATACTTGCAGCACAGATTATATGGGGATTAGGTTCTACTTTTATCAGTGGATCTGTTGAAGCTTGGATTGCGGAAGAAGAGAAAGATAAAGATTTGGATAAAATTTATATAAAGGGAGCACAAGCAGGACAGATAGGATCGGTTATTGGAATAGTACTAAGCACTGTAATAGCTAATTTCTCTGTAAGACTACCTATTATAGTTAGTGGAGTTTTATTTATAATTCTTGCATTATTTTTATGGTTATATATGCCAGAAAATAATTTTAAATCATCTGCTCCAGAGGATTTAAATACATTCAAAAAGATGGGATATACCTTTAAATCTGGTATTAAATTTATAAAAAGCAAACCTATAATTATAATTTTGCTTTCAGTAACTTTATTTTATGGATTATCCAGTGAAGGTTATGATAGACTTTCTAATGTGCATTTTTTACAAGATACTATGCTTCCTAAACTTGGAAACCTTAAATCAGTGACTTGGTTCGGAATTTTTGGAATTTCAGGAATGATATTGAGTGCTATAGTAATGCATTTTATGGCAAAAAAGCTTAAGGATGATGATAAGAATCAAAATGGAAAGCTGTTATTATGTATAAATATATTTTATATATCATTTATGTTCATATTTGCTATTACAAAAAGCTTTAACTTAATGCTAATAGCTTATTTAGCGACAAGTACCTTTAGAACTATAAATAAACCTACATTTAGTGCATGGCTTAATGGACATATAGATGACAAGGCCAGAGCTACTGTACTTTCTATAAATGGACAAATAAATTCCTTAGGTCAAATTTTAGGTGGACCAATTATAGGAATCATAGCTACAAATATTTCAGTAAGTATGGGTATAGCATGTACTTCGTTATTAGTAACACCGGTATTAGTGTTATATATTGTTGCTATGATAATGGATAAAAAGGTGGTTGATAGAGTTGGAGGTATTGATTATGAAGAAAATAATTAATATAGGAATCGTAGCACACGTGGATGCAGGAAAAACAACTATAACAGAAAACTTATTATATTATAGTGGAGCTATAAAATCAGTTGGAAGAGTTGATCTAGGCAATACACAGACGGATTCTATGGAGCTTGAACGTAAGAGAGGAATTACCATTAAATCGTCAACCATATCTTTTAATTGGAATAATGTTAAGGTTAATATTGTTGATACTCCAGGACATGTGGATTTTATTTCGGAAGTTGAACGTTCATTAAGTGTTTTAGATGGAGCGATACTAGTTATATCAGGAGTAGAGGGTATTCAGTCACAAACAAGAATATTATTTGAGACATTAAAGGAGTTAAACATTCCAACAATAATTTTTGTAAATAAGCTAGATAGAATTGGGGCAAATTTCAATAAAGTATTTGAAGATATAAAGAAGAATATGTCCAATAAAGTAGTTAGATTACAAGAAGTATATGATGTAGGAAGCAAAGCTGTTTATATAAAAAAACTATTTGATACATGCATGATAAATGATGATGCTATTGATGTTTTATCAGACTTAGACGAAGCATTTTTAGAAAGATATATTGGTGGAATAGAACCTGATAAAGAAGAAATACAAGAAAAGCTTTCATTATATGCAAGTGAAGGAAGTCTATATCCAGTATTTTGTGGTGCGGCAGCAATTGGACTTGGAGTTGAAGACTTATTAGATGGAATTTGTAGTTATTTTCCATTTGCAGGTGATGATTGTGAAAGTGATTTATCTGGAGTAGTGTTTAAAATCGAAAGAGCAAGTAAAAATGAAAAGAAGGTTTATGTAAGATTATTTGGAGGAAAAATATCTGTAAGAGATAAAATTCAAGTACCTAATAAGGAGCTAGCAGAAAAAGTAAAGAAAATTAATAGGCTAGAAAATGGTGTAATTATTGAAGCACAGAGGATAGAAGCAGGGGATATAGGTATTTTATATGGACTTACAAGTTTCCAAGTGGGAGATGTTATTGGAATTTCAAATAATAAAATTAAAAATATATCTATAGCTAAACCAGCATTAAAAACAACAATTTCTGCAATTGATAAAGAAAAAAATCCAGAGCTATTTAAAGCATTAATATTACTTGCAGAGGAAGATCCACTACTAGAATTAGAGATGAATGACATGGATAAAGAAATTTATGTCAACTTATTCGGTGAAGTTCAAATGGAAATACTAAGTTCTATCTTAGATGATTTATATGGAATAAAAGTAGAGTTTTCGAATATTGAGACTATCTATAAGGAAACACCTAAAGGTTTTGGATCATCAATAATGCATATGCAGGAAGACTTAAATCCATTTTGGGCGACAGTAGGCTTAGAAATAGAACCAGCAGGGAGAGGCGAAGGTCTTAGGTATATTTCTAATGTTTCAGTAGGGTCATTGCCAAAATCTTTTCAAAATGCAATTGAAGAAGCAGTTATTAAGACAAGCAAACAAGGATTATTTGGATGGGAGGTTACAGATGTAAAAGTCACTCTTAGCTGTGGTGAATTTTTTAGTCCAGCCAGCACTCCAGCAGATTTTAGAAATGTGACACCTATGGTATTAATGGAAGCATTATATAAAGCACAAACTGTTTTATTAGAGCCATTACATGAGTTTGATTTAAGGATTCCTCAAAATGCTTTAAGTAAAGCGGTATGGGATTTAGAAACTATGAGGGCAACCTTTGATAATCCTATTGTTATAGGGGATGAATTCTCAATAAAGGGATTAATTCCAGTAGAAAATTCAAAAGAATATAAAATGAAAATAGCTTCATATACAGAAGGTAGGGGAATGTTTGTGACAAAATTTTATGGGTATAAGGAAGTTTCCGCTGGATTTGCAAAAGCACGCCAAAAAACAACTTATGATCCATTGAATAAAAAAGAGTATTTGCTTCATAAATTAAACGCAATTAGAGATTAAATTTAAATAGATAAGTTAAATTTTTATAGGCCAACCTGCGTTTTTTCTGCAAAATTGCACCAAAATTTGTTCAAATCTAGTAATACCAATTAGTACATAGATGATAAATTAATGCACTAATTGGTATATATGTTGAGAATGAAAGATTATTTGTATAATATTATAGGCCTAACTATCATATTCTCGAAAAAAAGCACCAAACATTATCTAAATCATTGAAATAGCTGTATTTTATGAAATTTCAATAATAATCAAATTTAAGACCTTGTTATCACTAATTAATGACAACAAGCAAGTGATTGTAATAAGTTTACTTGTTTCTATTTTTTTGAAACTTTACTTTTTAAAGTTAATCTTAAATTAATAGTTTTAAATTCTAAAATACGTTAACTTTACTTTTTTAGTAATTTACCAGTCTTTTTAATTATTCTCTTTAATTTTTTAATATTGTTATTTAGCTTGTTAACTTCTTAAAATAAAAAGAACTCCATATCTAAAAATAGATTATGGAGCTCTTTTTATTAGTATTTTGTTAAAAATCTAAAACTTTATTTAAGTCGTAATAATACAATTTAATTTCTAAAAATTCAACTTGATTATTTATTTTTCCGAATAATAGCTCTAACATAACTTTCAGACATTCTGTACTTACTCGCTAATTCCTTTACATTAAATCCATTGAACTCTTCTATAATATCTCTATCACGAGCTTCTTTATATATCATCTTTTCAGTAGGAAAATACACAGATGTCCCCCCAAATTCTTCAAATAACACCTTAGTTATATCTATTCCAACTCTCATAGCTATATTTTCAAATTGTGGAGGTAGATCACTCATTTTTAAATCCATAAAATATCCCCCTAAAATATATTTTATATGAATAATTCTACAAATAATCTAAATAACCTACTATATGTATATAATCTTTATCATTATTCTATATCTTACAATCTTGGCTCCCATATTAATTTAGCCTCTAATTTAAATTCATTTTGATTTAAATACATCTTATAAATTTTTATATTTTTACCTTTAGCAATATCCATTATTGATTTCTTAATTTGTTCATCCATATTACTTCCTAAGTAAATCGCTATAGGAGCTATAATATTACTTTGACTTACACATTTTTCCGCAGGTTTTACTAATCTCCATTCTTCTTCATAACTCCACTCTTTAGATTTAGTAAAAATTAATTTTAATTTATCATCTATATCGTTAGGCAAATCATTGCAGTATTTAACTGGTAAAGGCAGTGTAATTAATTCTTTCAACATTTTAAAATCATATTCTAAGCAAAACCCCTTATGCGAATTAGCATAATGACTCCACATTAAAATTGAATCATTCTTTTGAGAAAAACAACTTACTCGAAATGTGCTTCTCACTGTTTTTATAAAGTTCAAACGAGCTTCTTCATTTTTTTTGAAATTTTCTATAAATAATTCATCCTCTTCAATATTTGTTTCTGCTTTGCCAAATATTTTATCTATAGTACTTTTTCTATTCAATATAGTTTCTTTTAAGTCCTCAATTGAATTATCAAATAAAGCCCCACTTACAAATGTATCAAAGGGATCATTAAACCATAACTGTTCGTCTTTAAAATCATCTATAGAATTTTTATTACCAGATCTGTATTTGTACAGTGTCCTTGGTTTATTTGCAACTAAACTTCTATATGCTGTATCACGATCTACATTTTTATAATCCCAAAATAAAGTTCCTAAATCTAAGCTATCCATAAAAAACTCCCCCTTTAACAAACTCTTCTAATAATAAAAGTCCTACAGGACTAAAGTCCCCCAATACTAAGAGGACATTTCAGGCAACATTTAAAACTTTATCAAGAGGGTGAAATGACAGTAAAACAAATCTGTGAAATTACAAATATTTCTCGAGCTTCGATATATCGAAAACTCCTTGAAATTAAAGGGTTAGATTCAATTTAGACAATTCCTTAGCGTTGTTAAATTTTCATAAAAACTTGAAATTTAATGAAATTGAGGGTCTTAACGTTGTTATTCCGCGTTTTCCGGAGCAGCAAGATAAAAAGCTAATAAATACAAGGAAAGATGGAAATAACTCTAATTAGATTACTTGAGAAAATTTTTGAATGAAAAATGGTCGAAATACATTGAAAATAAAGGGGGCATCAATGGTCAGGAAAATCCTTAGCGTTGTTATTCCGCGTTTTCCTGATGGGACCCCTA
>NZ_CAMFHX010000052.1 GCF_945952365.1 uncultured Cetobacterium sp. | reverse complement strand
AGCTGAAGAGCTATTAGAAAAGTATGAGTTAACAGCAGACAAGTTAGTATCAGTAGTAAAAGAAAACTTATAGAAAATATATAGTATAGAGGCGAGTTAAACTGGCCTCTATATTTTAATTAGGGAGAAGAGATGGAAAATAGAAAAGGAAACAGAACATTTATAGCTTTAGCATTAAGTTTTATGATATTTAATATATTTATTTCATTGTCTTCTAATAGCTATTTTATTGGGAAAATATTAAAAAATAATTATTTTATGACTGTAGAATTACAAAATGATGGGGTAAAAGAGAAAGTACAAGAGTTTGAAAAATTTCTTTTGGAAAATGAAAATGTTAAAGGGATAAAATTTTTATCAAAAGAGGAAGCGTTTAGAAATTTACAAAAAGAATTGGAGATAGTTATACCTAAAAGTGAAAATCCGTTGCCAAATTCAATAATAATATACTTTAAAGATGAAAAAAACCTTCATGCTATTCAGGAGTTACTTGATGTAAATCCTATGGTAAGAGAGATATATATAGATAATCAATTTTTACAATCAACACAAAGAAAAGTTAGTGCAGTTAATATCTCGTTATTTTTATGTATACTTCTTTCAGTGGGGATGTGTTATCAAATAACTACAATATTAAGAGGTGTTGTTATTAGAGATTATATGTTATATGCAATAAAAAATCCTCAAAATAAAAAGAATTTTTTTGTAGCTAGAAATAAAAATCTAATTCCATTTTTAGGAAGTGCAGTTGTTGGTGGATTAATATTTTTTAATATTTATATAATTTTAAGAGAAAGATATCAACAAATTCTTTCGACTTTAATTTTACAAAGCTTTAAACAGATAGTTGTATTAGAAATAGTAGCGACACTAGTTGTAATAATATTTGCTTGGAAATCAACGGCTAGACTGAAAAGGAATGAGGTCTAGTTATGAGAGCGTTGATGATTTTTTTTATTTGTTCAAATTTTATTTTTGCGGATAGTGTTGATAATTTAAAAAATCGTATGAAAAAAATAGAGAGCGAAATAAAACAGAAAAATACTCGTATTGAAAATATAAACTCAGAAAAAATTAGTGTGGAAAAACAAATTGAAAATATAAATAACGAGATAAAAGATATTGAAAAAGAAGCTGAAAAAATCCAAGAAGAGATAAAGGTTGTAAATAGAAATATACAGTATGGTGAACTTAACCTAGATGTAAGTAATAAAGTTTTAGATAGAAGAAAAGCGGAATTTAAGGCAAAGATGATAGAAGTAACTAGAAAATCTAGCTTAGAAAGCGATACAAAAGAAAGAAGTATGGCAAAAAGAAGTTTTTCAAGATTACTTTATGGTGATTTAGAAAGTATGGAACATATAAAAACTGTTAGAACCTCTATAACTGAAGTAAAAAAAGATATTGAAAAGGATAGACAAAAACTTACAGTTTTAAAAAGAAGATTGGATTCTAATAGAAAATCTGGGGAAACTAAAAAGCAAGAAAAAAATAGACTTATAACAAGATTAAATCAAGAGAAAAGTTCTCATGTAAATACTATAAGTAAGTTACAAGTTCAAAAGAAAAATATAGAAAAAGAGATAGAAAGAATTATTAAAGCTAGAAGTGTTGCAGCAAAAACTGTAAAATTAGATACAGCTGTAGCAAATTTAGGGAAGTTTTTAAAACCAATTACAGGAAATGTAGTTGTAAAATTTAGAGAGAAAAAAAATGGGGAAGTTATAAGTAATGGAATTGAAATCGCAGGAAAAATGGGAGCAAAAGTTAAGGCCTCATCTAATGGTAAAGTAATTTATGCAGATAAGTTCCAAGGTTTAAATAATGTGGTAATGGTAGATTATGGTTATAACACAATAGGTGTTTATGGAAATCTAATTGCTGTTGGGGTTAAATTGAATCAGCAGGTAAAAAAAGGACAAGATATTGGAGTTTTAGGATTGAATACGGAAAGTAAAGCAAACCTTTATTATGAGGTTAGATTTAATTTAAAACCAATAAATCCAGAAACTCTATTTTAAGGAGGATATAGATGAAAGGAACTATAATTTACAACGATGATAAAATTGAAGCTATAAAGCTTTATGAAGAACTTTTAAAGTTCTTTGAAATAAAAAAAATAGAGATAGTTCCTATTGATAGAATATTGGATGCAGATTTTGCTGTAATTATTGGTGGTGATGGAACGTTACTGAGAGCGTCTAAAACATTAATAAAAAATTCAAGAATAGATATTTTTGCTGTAAATGCAGGTTCATTAGGTTTTTTAACAGAGATAAAAGCTGAGGAGTTTCAGCCAACGTTTAATAACTATTTAAAAGGTTTAGTTAAAATAGAAAGTAGACAACTTTTAGAAGTTTTTTTAAAAGGTGAAAAAATTGATGCTTTAAATGAGGTAGTGATATCTAAAGAAAAGGCTAGTTCAAAAATTTTAAATATAGAGATGTGTATGGAGAATACAAAAATTTGTAGCTATAAAGCTGATGGAATAATAGTTGCAACTCCAACTGGCTCAACAGCATACTCATTATCTGCAGGGGGACCAATAGTAATGCCACAAATTGAAGCGATGGTGGTGACTCCTTTAGCTCCTCATAACTTAGCAACGAGACCAATAATAATAAGTGGAAAAGAGAGATTAATTTTAACTTTAAATCCAGAGCAAAAAGGTAGTATAATAATAGATGGAGAAAATGAGAGAGAGATAGAAAAAGGTGAAAAAATTGAAATTTACTACTCTCATAAAAAAATTAATCTTATACTACCAGAGGGAAGAGATTATTATGGAATCTTAAGAGATAAATTAAAATGGGGAGATAATCTATGTTAAAAGAGTTGAAAATTGAAAATTTAGCTATAATAGAAAAAGTAGACTTAGAATTTGAAAACGGCTTAATCGTTTTAACTGGTGAAACAGGAGCTGGAAAGTCGATAATTTTAAGTGGAATTAATCTTCTAATAGGAGAAAAAGCTAGTGCTGATATGGTTAGAGATGGGCAGGATTATCTGTTAGCTCAAGGTGTATTTGCTGTAAATGAAGAGCAAGAAGCTGAACTTAAAGAGCTTGGAATAGAAGCTGAGGACAATGAGGTTATTGTTAGAAGGCACATAGATAAAAATGGAAAAGGAAAAGCTTTTGTAAATAATATAAGAGTTCCAATGTCTAGTTTGAAAGAGATAATGGGAACTTTAGTAGATATAGTTGGGCAGCATTCACATCAAATGCTTTTAAATAGAAGTAATCACTTGAGATTGCTAGATAGATTTTTAGGTGATGATGGTGTTTCAATAAAAAAACAACTAGAGAGCATATATAACGAATATTCGAGTTTAGAAAGAAGAATTCAAGATGTTGAAAAAAATAAAAAAGAAACTATAGAGAAAAAAGAGTTCTATGAGTTTCAACTTCAAGAGATTGATAAGGTTGCTTTAAAAGATGGTGAGGATGAGAAGCTTGAAGAGGAGTATAAGAAACTTTTCCATGCTGGAAAAATAAAAGAGAAACTATCGATGACAGAAGATTTATTGAAAGACAATGAAAAAAATGCTTTAAGTATTATATATAATAGTAGAAAAAATCTAGAAATAATTTCAAAATATGGAAAAGAGTTTCAAGAGAATTTAGAAAGATTAGAGAAAGTTTATTATGATTTGCAAGACTGTGTGGATTCAATTAAAGATTTAAATGATGATATCGAAGCCGATGATATGAGATTAGAAAAAGTTATTTCAAGATTAGATACTATAAATCGTTTAAAATCAAAGTACGGAGATCAAATCTCAGATATAATAGAGTATAGAAACGGAATTGAAGAGAAGTTACAACTACTTGATGAGAATAGCTTCCAAGTTAAAAAATTACAAAAAGAACGTGACGAAGCAAAAACTAGATACTACTCCTTAGCAAAAGAGTTAACTACTATTAGAAAAGAAAAAGCCCAAATAATAGAGGATAATCTTCAAGCTGAACTTAAAGGTTTAAATATGGGTGATGCTAATTTTAAGATTAATTTTGGAGAGTCAACTTCGATGTCTTCAAATGGAGTGGATTCAGTTGAGTTTATGATATCTACAAATGTAGGGCAAGGTTTAAAGCCACTGTGGAAAGTTGCTTCAGGTGGAGAGGTTAGTAGAATAATGCTAGCTATAAAGGTTATATTCTCAAAAGTTGATAATATTCCAATTCTGATATTTGATGAGATAGATACTGGTGTTGGAGGAGAGACTGTTAGAAAAATAGCAAATAAACTTCAAGAGATAGGAGAAACAACTCAAGTTATGAGTATAACTCACTCACCAGCTATAGCAGCGAAAGCTTCACAGCAGTTTTATATAGAAAAAGTCTTGGTAGATAATAAGACGATTACAAAAGTAAAAGAGTTAGATAAAAGCGAGAGAGTTCAAGAGATTGCAAGAATGTTAGCAGGAAAAAATATATCTGAAGCTGTTATAGAACATGCTAAAGAACTGTTGGGTGATATATAATGAGATTATTAGAGGATTTTATAAAGTATAAATTTGATTCAAAAGGATTAAAAAAAGAAACACTAGATTTATACAGTGGAGATATAAAAGATTTTCAAGAGTTTTTAAGTAAGGATTTATTAGATGTAACGAGAGAAGGGATTTTAAAATACGTTGAATATTTAAAAAATAACTATCAACCAAACTCTATTTTAAGAAAGATAAGTACGTTGAAAACTTTTTATAAATATCTTTTAGAAAAGAGAATGATAGATGATAACCCAACGGATGGAATAGTTATAGAGAAAGCTCCAGAAAAAGAGTTAGAAATATTGGAGTTCTGGGAGATTAATAATATATTAGATAGTTGTAATAAAGATTCGAAAGGTCTTAGAGATCGTTTAGTAATAAAGCTACTTGTAGAAACAAATCTATCTATAAATGATATTTTAAAAATTAGATTATCAGATTTAGAGCTTTTCTCATACGCATTTATTTTTAACGAGGATAAAGGAGAAAAAATAAAAATATCTGAAGAGCTCTCAGCAGAGTTAGAGTTATATGTAAAAGAAACGAGAGATAAACTTTTAGCGGTAAGGAGTAATCTAGTATTTCCAGGATTTAGTAGACAAGCATTTAGAGCGAGATTTATCTCTGTTGGAAAAAAATGTGGTATTGAAAGAGAAATAACTCCAAATATGTTGAGAAATACTTTGAAAACTATGGTAAAATATAATGATGAGAGTAACGAAGAGCAATTTCTTTTAGATTTAAAAGAAAAGTACTTCAAAATAGGAATAGGAGATGATTAAGAGTGAAAGCTGGATTTATAGCTGTTGTAGGAAGACCTAATGTAGGAAAATCTACACTAATAAATAAACTTGTAAATGAAAAAGTTGCTATTGTTTCTGATAAGGCAGGAACGACTAGAGATACGATAAAGGGAATTTTAAACTTTAACAATAACCAATATATATTCGTGGATACTCCAGGAATACATAAGCCAAAGCATCTATTGGGAGAACATATGACTAATAGTGCTGTAAGAGTTCTGAGAGATGTAGATGTTATAGCTATGGTTATAGATGCTTCTCAAGAGATAAGTACAGGAGATTTATTTGTTTTAGAAAAAGTTAAAGAAGCAAAAAAAACTCCAAGAGTGCTAATCGTAAATAAAATAGATAAAATAAACGATGAAGAGTTAATCTTAAAAAGAGCTGAGATTGCAGAAAAACTTGGAGAGTTTGATGCTATAGTAGAGATTGCAGGACAATACGCTATAGGAGTTCCAAAATTATTAGATGCACTTGATCCATTCTTAGAGGATGGAATGAAGTATTACCCAGATGACATGTACACAGATATGCCTATGTATAGAGTAATAACTGAGGTTGTAAGAGAGAAAATATTAGAAAGAACAAGAGATGAAATTCCTCACTCTGTAGCTATCGAAATAATAAACGTTACAAGAAGAAACAATGGAAAAGATAAATTCGATATAAACATCTATGTTGAAAGAGATTCTCAAAAAGGTATTATAATTGGAAAGCAAGGAAGTATGCTTAAAGAGATTGGAGTTCATGCTAGAAAGGATATTGAAAACCTTATAGGAGTTCAAATTTACTTAGAACTTTGGGTTAAAGTAAAAGATGACTGGAGAAAGAAAAAACCATTCTTAAAAGAGTTAGGATACGTAGAAGAAAGATAAGAAAAATAGAAGTGGCTCTTAGAGTCACTTTTTTGTTTCAATGAATTTATAACTTTGTTTTGATGTGGTAATTATGTTATAATAGAAAATAGGTAAAAAATAGTTGTAGATGGAGGAAAAAATACAATGCATTTATTATTAACAGAAGGAATGGGTTGGATAGA
>NZ_CAMFHX010000051.1 GCF_945952365.1 uncultured Cetobacterium sp. | reverse complement strand
TGAAGGGAAAAGAAAAGCAGCTCACGTCATTTTTGTGAGCTGCTATTTTTTATTTAGGAATCAATCGGGGGGATTAGATTACCTATAACAAATCATATTAGAAAGTTCAATAAAAATCTAGTTTGTATTACGTTTTTTTTATTTTTTAAAAGTATTTGATTATAGGTCTAGGTGTCTATTTATAATTTGAATTAACAGTTGAGTTCGAGTTTTATTTTCAATTTTAGCTTTCTCTTCTAATTTCTCCAATGTTTTCTTAGATATTCTGAATGTTACGATAGGTTTAAAATAAATACTATTCTCTTTTTTTTCCATGTTACCTCCAAACAATTTCACTTTTTATATAAAATTTTTGATAAAAAATTATTAAACTTTTTACTTTGTAGGTAACACTTATCCGTATTATTACAATGGTACCTCGCAGTTTACAAAAAGTCAATAGTATTAGAGGAACGTATTACGTTTTTTGGTATAGTAAATACCCTATAAAAAATTTTGACAATTCCGTAATCCCAAGGTATATAGTATTAGAACATTTTTACGCTACATTCCTGTTTAAATATTTTGAAAATATCGAGGAGGGATTATGCATTTTTTTAACGCAAATTTAGCGAGTACTTTTGGAATCGAAGAATCTATTTTTTTACAGAACTTATATTTTCTTTTAAAAGGCAGATTATTAGCAGAAAACGTAGATAGTAATTTAATTGTTTCGATCACAATGTCGAGAACTAGAATAAGAGAGTTTCAAGAATATTTTAGTTATGCTGTGATAAGAAGAATAACAAAAAATCTTTTAGATTTAAACATAATAGAAACAGTACAAAAAAATAAAAGAGTGAGTAACTCTCTAACATATTCATTTACTCTGAAAGGCTGGATTTTAATGATGGCTTTAGAAAAAAAGTGTGATAGAAAAATTTTTAATAAAAGTATTGTTAATTTCAACAATACCCTTTTGTCAGAATGCACAGAACATCTGTTGAAAATAGCAGAAGACCTGTCGAAATTAACAGATGTATTGTTGATTTCAACAGAACTTGATGCTAAATTAGCAGATATAATAATAGAATATAGAAACCTTATAGAAAAAAATAGAACAATAGAAAAAATAAAAGGGGAAGTTGATTCTGAAGTTAGTTTTTTTGACTCTTTAAACTTTGATATTCAAAATCAAGTTGAAGAGATTATCTCTGAGAATTCTATTTTCAAAAAACGAGTTGAAAAATCATTTTCTACAGCTAAAAACTTTTATAATAAAGTTGTTCTTCCGACAATAGAGAAATATGGCTATTTAAAAGTTCTAAAAGCACTTAAAAAATGCGTAGAAGAGTTTTTACCTAGCAATAGTCCAGTTGCAAATTTTTATACGAATTTAACTAAATTAAACGTTTGAAAAAATAATTTTAAAAAATAATAATTTTCATCACATAAAAACGGAGGGATTAGATGACAATTTTAGAAAATTTTAAAATTTTACAACAAGTTGGTGAGTATGAAAAACTTTTAAAAAAATTAGGCTTCCATGAAGCTAAATTAAGTCCCAATGACCTTAGTAATTTTTATTTTGAGAATACTAAGGAAATTTATAATTTTTTACCAGTTTATACTCATGAAGTTTTACAAAATTATTTTGAAAATGAAAAAAATATACCCAATGAAGAAGTTTTAATGTTTTGTACAGATGAGCTTCAAAATTTTGGAATTGCTAAATTAGAAGCAGATGATATTTATATTATAAGCTCTATTAATGGATTAATTGACGAAGATGATGAAGATGAGGAAGGACATACCTCTTACAAAGGAGAAAGAGATTTTATCCCTTATGAATTTGATGACAAATTTGCTAGACTGTTGTTTAATTATCTAAATGAAAACGAAGAGCTTATCAATTATGAATTTGAACTTAGAAGAGTAATCTCTGGAATTTTAAATGAACATATGATATTGCCTTTAAAAGAGATGACTACAATTTTAAATAAATTAAATTTTAAAATTGATGAAAATTATCTTTATAGATTTTTAAACTTTAAAGTTGGGATTGGAGTATTCAATATGTTTTTAGATGAAAGTTCAGAAAAAACTATAGTTCAAATCATTGGACGTGGGATATCACCATCTGAAAATAAAGATTATCTGAACTTTGATGCAAACAAATTTAACTATTCTGTTGATTACTATGTAGGAAGAGGAACTCATTTCTAATAAATAGCCAAAGAGTTGTGCTTTAAAATATTTTTGAAAGGAATTTATTCAAAAAAAGAAAGAAGGGTTATTTTTTTAGACTGATGATAAATTTTATCATCAGTCTAAATTTTTTTCTCTTGACTGCGTCTTCTATTTTGAAGTATAACAAATAGCTGGGCCTTTGCCTATTTTTTTAATTAGGTTTTTTATAAAGCATTCTTTCGTAGAAATTACTTTCTATCTGGTGGAACTTTATCTAATAGAGCCTGATTGTGGTACCAACTTAATTGTGCAAGTATCTCCTGCACAATTTCCGCCGGATAGCTTTCAGCAAAAAGCCTCATATACCTAAGGTTTCTAAGAGATAGTCCTTTCATATTGGGAAACTCTTTTTTTTATTAAAGTTTTTACTATTTAAATACCCTTAAAGACTATTAAAGACTATTAGAGAAAAATCGATCCCGTTTTAGCCCAATAAAATCAATGGTCTGAAGGGGGGCGTATAAAATTATAAACCCTATATTGTAGTAACATAAACCCCAGATTGTAGTGAGAATTATAAACACTTTTGATTTAAAAATGGGTTTATATTATAATAAATTATTATTATATTTTTGAGGTGAAAAATGGGGAAAATTGGATTTAATAAAAAATTAAATAGATTGCCAATTTATTTTGAAAAAGAGATTTTTGTAAACGCTTTTGGATGGTTATTAAAAGAGTTTAACAAATGGAATAAAGGGCTTGAGATAAAAGAGAGAGTTATCACAATAAAAAAACGTGAGATATGGGAAGCTTCAACGACTAGACCCTACACAAAAGAGGAGTTTTCAGAGTTCATTCGTGGATTGACGGTTTCGAAAAGATATGAGATAGACAAAGAGAAAGGTTATGGAATATCTGGAAGTGTTTTCGTAACTCAAGAGATTGATGATGAAACCTTGAAAATAGAGATACCATCACTATTTATCCCGTTTCTTTTCTACAAACATGATATCCATATAATAGATAAAGCGAAGAAAAAAGAACCTCTAACAGTTAAAGAGCTAGACTATTGGGATAATGAGTTAAAACATAAAAAACAGGAGATTTTGCTATTAGAAGATGCAGAGTTAAAAGGGATAAATGGAAAGTATGCTAAAAGGCTGTATATGTTGTTAAAACAGTTTGAAAGCACAGGTTATTTTATCATGGAGATAGAGCAGTTTCGTGATGTTTTAGAAATTCCAAAAACATATACATTAGGAAGAATTAACGATAAAATTATTAAGCCAGCTAAAGCTGAGTTAGAAAAGAAAAAGATATATAGATTCCCCGAAGAGTTGAAGGGAAAGGGGCGTAGAAAGATTGAGAAGATAGAAAGCTATTTCTCTATTTTTGAAGCTGAGACAACTAAAAAGAAAAAGCTTGAACTGACTTTAGAAGAGGAAGTAGAAGCGAGAGAGATTCTTTAAAAACAAGGTATTGGCTATGAGATTTTGAATGAGCAAAAAAAAAATCACCCAGTATTTACATAAAAACCTTAAAATCAGTATTGAAGAAATAATGGTTAATAATAGAATATTTGGATTTTTATTTTTGTATTCAATTGTATAGAGGTGGTTACATTTCCTTTGAATTTATGATATAGTTTAACTATAATAAAAAAAGGGAGTGAATCAAAATGATTGATAAAAGCATAATACTAAATAAACTATCTGCTATTGATAAAAGTCAGTTTGGTATAAGTAAAATAGGATTATTTGGTTCTTATTCTAAAGATGAACAAACAGAAAAAAGTGATATAGATATCTTTGTAGAGTTAATTGATAATGATGAAATGTTAACTAATTTCTATAATTTAAAATCTTATTTAGAATCTACTTTTAGTAAAAAAATAGATTTAGTAACTTCGGGGCAATTTGACTATAAATATAAAAATCCATTAGTTGCTAAGTATAAAGAAAAAGTTAAGAACGAGATACTAGGAAGTGTTATATATGTTTAATAAAGCTGAAAGAAGAGAGATTGATTATATTTTAGATATCTATGAAAAGATAGAAAGAATCGAAAGTAAAATGGAAAACAAGTCTTATTCAGATTTTTATGAAGATAGTGATTTGAACGAAATTGTTAATTATAATATCATGATTATAGGAGAAGCTATTTCAAAAATAGACATGAGAACTCTATTAAAATATAATAATGATAAAAAATATTGGTTAAATATAAAAGGGACTCGTAATTTTTTGATTCATGAATATCATGGTGTAGATTATAAACTACTTTATAAAATAGCTACCACATTAATTAAAGATTTAAAACTTCATATTTCAAAAATGATTGAAGATAGAATAGAAGAAATAGAATAACCAAACTAAAAGAGAGTCCACTTGGACTCTCTTTTGTATTGTATGTTAGTGTTTTATCTAGACTATATTATAGATAATACAGTTAAATTTATATAAACCATGCCTAATTTTAACTGTTTTTCTTGCTTTTTCTAGGTATGTATTGTATTTTAAATTAAATATAAATTTAATAAGACAAAAGGTGGATTTTATGATTAAGTATTATGTTAGAGTTTCTACAGTAGAGCAAAAATTAGATAGATAACTTTTAGCTTATGATAAAGCTGATGTTGTTTATAGTGATAAAGTATCTGGAAAAGATAAAGAAAGACCACAATTAAAAAATATGTTAGAAGGATTACAAAAAATGATGTAGTTGTGGTAAACTCTTTAGATAGATTAAGTCGTAGTACGATAGATTTATTAGAAATAGCTAAAGAGATTGAGGAAAAAGGAGCTACTCTAAAAGTTTTAGATAAAGATATTGATAGAGGAACAGTCATCGGTAAATTCCTTTTAACTATAATTGGAGCAGTTGCAGAACTAGAGAGAGAAAATATCAATGAAAGAGTCAGAGAAGGTGTTGCTATTGTAAAGGCTGAGGGGAAATATAAAGGCAGCATCGAATTAAAGGGAGATAGCTTAAATAGATTTAAGATGTTTTTTAATAAAACTGAACTATCAAAAGAGTTTGGAGTTCCAAGAGTTATTATTTATAGATGGTAAAAGGTTCTTAAAGAAAGAGGAGAACTTTAATTAATAGGAGGAATAATATGATTGAATTAGATTATGGGGAATCACCTAAATTTATGGTTATAGGAAATTTTGAACTAATTAATTCTTTAAATAATTGGGAAGCTATTTATTATTTGTTACAAGGAGATTATGATAAGGAAATAACTTCATCTAGTATCAGTTTAGTTTTTAAAGATAAGAACTCAGCTCAAATTTCGTATGATTTATTTATAGAAAGTATAAATAAACACCAAACAAGTGAGATAATAGATATAATATTTGTAGAAATAGATGAAGGATATAAAGTTTTTATAGCACAAAATCCAAATGTTTTAATAAAGAATGTGGTACCTTCATACTTAGAACCATGGGTAACTCCTATTTGTACAGGTATGACAAAACCATTATTTTTTCCAAAAAAAAGTAAAGAATTTTTAATGTTTAAAAATTATAAGAGGCAAAATAAAGATAGTGTTATTAGGGTAACTCATTCATATAGAGGACTTTTGGGAAGAGTGATACCTATTTCAAAAGAAGGATTTATCTCCAATAATATATTAGTTTTAACAGAAGAAGAAGCAAGAGAATATCCAATGATTAAAAGTTATTTCATAAAAAATATAAAAAAAGAGATTGAGAAAAATAAAAAAATAATGTTTGAAACTTCGGATGAAGAAGTATCAAAACGTAAAAAAAATTTAAAATATTTTTATCCCTTAACTTTAGATAAAATTTTATATGAAGGATATCTTGAGGAGCAAGTTCAATTATTGAGAGAAAAGCATGAAGAGTCAATAATATATCAAGCAATATGTAATTTGATATACCACCATAGATTAAAAAAAGTCAATATTCCTTTTAAAAGTTGGAAAAGTTTAGATTTTTTAGAGTATTTATTAAAAGTGCCAGAAACTTTTAACAGTATTTATCCTGAAGATAAATATTTTTCTTTGGGTCGGATTGAAAGTCAAATAAAATATACAAATAAGAAAAAGGAGAATAAATAATATGGGCGATGTAGTTATAGTTAAAGTGTTAGAATGGTTAGGGGTAACTATTGCAGGAAATATGGTATCAAAAGGTAGTGATGTGGTACTTAAAAAAATAAAAGAAACTTTTTCTAAAGCATTTAAAGAAAAGTTTGGAACTATAGAAGAATCTGAAGAGTTTATAGAAAAAATTTATGAAGATAAATCGAAGTCTCCTCAAAAACCAAAAAGAGATATTGAGGATATTTTTGAGAAAATTACAGGAAGTGAACCTTCAGGGGAAGTATTAAATGAAATAATAGAGTGGATAAAAGCTAATAGTAAAGTATTAAAAGAAGGATTAGATTCAAAGGAAACTCAATCAGAAATAAATATAGGCAGTCAAAAAGCACAAAGAGATATTATAAATATCCAAGGAAATTTAACAATAAATAATAATTAATGAAAGGAAAATATGAAGCAATTATTTGAGGATGAAGTAATAATAAATAAAGTGCATACAATAAAAAAACAAGAAGCAGAAACAATTTATAATGTAACCGGTAGTGTAAGAATATATCAAGAAAATAAATCTAAAGGAAACAAACTATTACTAAATAAATATTTACAGATGGACTATTCTTCTTCTTGGGGTCCCATCAGGAAAACGCGGAATAACAACGCTAAGGATTTTCCTGACCATCTATGCCCCCTTTATTTTCAATGCTTAATCTATATTTAGCTCTCTTAAAAATTCTAAAGAA
>NZ_CAMFHX010000050.1 GCF_945952365.1 uncultured Cetobacterium sp. | reverse complement strand
GGTGTGGAGCAGGGGAAAAGGTGGAGATAACTTCAAATCCTTACCTATTGCTATACATCAATCACTCTCTAAAAATTGATTTCATTAATTCTACTCCAAACTTTAGCTTTCTTCCTATTTCTGATATTAAATACGCTATCAATTTTATTCTTGATAGAGATAAAGAGATGGCTTTAATAAATGAAGGACCATTAGGTAATCTCGAATTAAGAAAAGCTATTAAATCATCTTTAAAAAATTTAAATATTTCCACAACAATTGATAATATTCATATATTATCTGGAGCTCAACAAGGAATCGATTTAATTTCTAAAACTTTAGCTTTTTCTAAGGATAGTATTGTTCTAGAATCACCAACATATCTAGGTGCAATAAAATCTTTTAAATCTCAAGATTTTAATATTGAAACAATCCAGGTAGAAAAAGATGGTCTTAGTATTTCACAATTAGAGAAAATTTTATTGAAAAGAAAAATTAAATTTATATATTTAATGGCTAATTTCCAAACTCCTACAGGCATTAATCTATCTTTAGAAAAACGAAAAAAACTGCTGTATTTAGCTAAAAAATTTGATTTTTTTATAATAGAAGACGATTCCTCTTCTGATTTATATTATTCTCAATTTCCACCAATACCTCTAAAAGCTTTAGATAAAGATGATCGAGTTATCTATATTAAGAGCTTTTCAAAGATATTTATGCCTGGATTTAGACTTGGATTTATTATTGTCCCCAATGCTCTTTTAGCATCTTTTTTAAATAATAAATTTTTGAGTGACACAAATACTTCTAGTTTATATCAAAAATCATATGCTTTACTTCTAAATAATGGATCTATTGAAAAACATATGAGTTTTTGTAGAAAAAAATTAGCTTCTGTGAAAGCAGAAATAGTTAAAGAGCTCTTAAAAATCCGAGATATTAAATTTGAAATACCCTCTGGTGGATGCTCTATTTGGATTCAATTACCCGACAATATCTCTTCAAAAAGTATTTATAATAAATTACTTCGAGAAAAAATTGGAATTGTTCCAGGGGTAAATTATGAATTTGATAACTTTATAAAATTAAATTTCTCTCGAATAGAAAAAAAAGATATCCCCGAAGGAATATCTCATTTGAAATTAGCTATTGATTTTTTTCAAAAATTAAATCTAGGTGATTTGGAGTAATTTATAATTACTCCTTTATATTTTTTAAATTTTTATATAAAGAAAGTGCGTAGTATGTCTTAAAATCATTTGTTAGCTTTGGAATATTTTCCAATGTATGCCAGAAGCATTCTAAATCTTCACCCTCATCAAGTTGCTTTTCATAAACTTTTTCATTTTCTGATTTTAATTTTACTATATAGATATATAGCTCTTCTGAAGTATATCCTGGCGATAAAATAAGTGGTTTTTTAGGTTCGTATATAAGATCAAAGCTTTCAATCTCATAACCAGTTTCCTCTCTTACCTCTCTTTTTAATGTTTCTTTAGGATCTTCATTATTTTCTATTATACCCGCTGGGATTTCCAAAAGTTTTCCATTTACACCTGGACGATATTGTTCTACTAATAAAGCTTTATCTTCTGTCGAATTTAAGATTAATGCTGCAATAGCATTAGGTTTTTCTAAAAATTCAAGTTGGATATCTCTTGTTGGGTGTTTTTCGATTTTTACTTTTAAAAATTTTAAGTCATTTAGTTTCATAACTACTCTCCTATAATTCTTATAAATTCCTTTGGTGTAGGTGATACAAAGCTCATTGTTTTATTTGTTGTAGGATGCTGAATTCTTAAAGTATGAGCATGTAGCCCTAATCTTTTTAATATATTTGTTTGAGCTCCATATTTTTTATCTCCTACTACAGGGTGACCAATATCACTCATATGAACTCTTATTTGATTTTTTCTTCCTGTTTCAAGTGAGGCTTTTAAATAAGTATATTTTCCTTTTATTTTTTCAACTTTATAATTTGTTATAGCTAATTTTCCACCTGTTTTATCATCTTTAACAGAATATGTTGTAAAAGCTTTATTTTCTTTTAGATACGACTTTATTTGTCCTTTTTTCTCTTTTACAACGCCTTCAACAATAACAGCATATTCTCTTTCTAAGACTAATTCATTCCAATTTTCTTGAAGTTTATTTTTTATATCTTCCGATTTAGCAAAAATCATAACTCCTGAAGTATCTTTATCCAATCTATGTACAATAAAAATTCTCTCTTTTTTGTTTTTAGATTTTATATAATCCATTAATAATTTATAAGCTGTATTTTCGTTACTTTTCTTTTCTGTAGCAATTGATAGTAATCCACATTCTTTTTCTATTACTATAATATCTGAGTCTTCAAATAGAATTTTAATTCCTTTTGGTGTTTTATCATTTCTATTTTTTTCCCAACTTACTACTACTTCATCTCCTACAGCTAAGGCAAGATTAAATTGTCTCTCCACCTTACCATTTACCATTATTTGTTCTTTTGATAAAAGTGTTTTTATATTATTTTTACTTTGTTTTGTTAATTTTTCTATCAAAAACTTCATCAATTCATTTTTTTCTATTACTTTAAAATTCATAAATCTACCTCTTTTTTTATTTTTATTATAACATAGGTTTAATTTTATTGCGACAAATTGTCGTGTTTTAATTTTATTGCGACAAATTGTCGTGTTTTAATTTTATTGCGACAAATTGTCGTGTTTTAATTTTTTTATCCGGAAAATCCGGATAAAAAAATTGATTATTTTCCCTTTTTAAACTATACTATAATTATTAAAAAAGGAGGTGAGACACGTTACTTTTTTAAGTGACGTTAATTGATGGGGAAAATAATAACTATAAAAAATAATAAAGGTGGCGTTGGAAAATCAACTCTATCTAAAAATATTGCTCATGGACTTGCTATGCTCGACTACAAAACTGCACTAATAACCTCTGATGCTCAAAACGATAGCCTAATTCTTCTAGGCGGGTGGTTCGAAGGAGGAAAGGGATTCAAGTCTTTTGTTCAAAATGGGGAAGATATTAAAATTAAAATCAGAGAAAATTTAGACTATTTTCCTGTAGAAACAGATATTTTTGGAATAAATTTAAAAAATAAAATTAAAAAAGCATTCGAATCTTTAAAAAATGATTATGATTTTATTATTGTTGATTGTGCTCCTGTTTTTAATGTTCTTAATGATGTTATTCTTGATATCACAGATGAGATAATTATTCCTATAAAATTAGACAAATTGAGTACTGCTGGAATAACTAGATTAATTGAAAAAGCAGAGGGAAAGAAGATTACACAAATTGTTCCAAATTTATATAGAAACACTAAAATTTCTCGTGAGTATTTCAATAGTTTATCTAATTTCTTTAGCAATACAGGAGTAATACTTACTACTCCAATTCCAGAAAGTGTTATCGAAGAACAGCTTTCAGAAAAAGGAAAAACAATTTGGGAAACTCAAGCTAAAAAAGCAGAAGAACTTCAAAATTTATATGGAGAAATTATTGGAGGAATTATTAATGGTTAAAAAACTTAATGTGCTTGATCGTCTAAAACAGGATTCTTTTAAGAAAAAAGAAGCTACTATAACTCCTATTAGTGAAAAGAAAGAATTTGAAATTACTGTCATTGAAAAAGATTTTTTACCTGATACTGACGTTGTCTTCAACTATGATAATATTCAAGATTCAGAAATGAAAGTTGATCTTATGAGATATGAATCACTTCTTCACATAGCTAAAAGTAATTATCATACTAGAGCTGGTGAAATATTATTAGAAGCAAATGAAAAATATTCAAATAATAAAAGTGGAACTTTTGGAATTTGGCTAGAGCATATGAAAATTGGAAAAAAAACTGCTGAGCGTCTTATTAATAGATTTAAATTTATATCAAATCATTGTCTAACTCCTGATGACCAATTTTATTTTGAAACACTACCATTATCTTTAACATATGAAGTTTCTAGTCCACATGCAAATGAAGAATTGATAAATGCTGTAATTAATAGACAAATAAAAACTAGAAAAGAATATATTAATTTTAAAAATGAAAATAAAATTATTCCTCCAAAAAAAACAGATGTTCTTTCTATTGAGAAATTATTTGAAAAATTAAATTCAAATATTTCTATACTTATTGAAAATAAAATTGAGACATCTTCTATTGACTCAGATAAAGCTAAAAATATGTATGAAAAAATTGAACTTTTAAATAAAGAAATTAAAAATTTATTAATCGAAATTGAAAAAATAAATTAATATAACGTACGAAAGGAAAAAAATATGAAACTATTTAACTACTCAGATTTTTATTATGTTATTGAACATAATAATGAATATTTTGAATTTGAAATTGAAAGCGACTTTTTAGATTCAATTTCAGAAGAATTAGATCTTGAAGATTTTAATATTACTAATATGGAGGAAACTTCTGAAGGAATTTTCAATTTACTAATAGTAACTCCAAATGGCGAAGAGAAAATTTACGAATATAAATTATCTCTAGAAAGAAAAGAATATATTCTTTCTGTAACTGAATAACAAAAAATGGATTTATCTTTCTATTAAGATAAATCCATTTTTTTATACAACACTAACGTCTGTTAAATTAATGCCTTTATTTTTATAATACTTTCCTCTTCTTCATTATACTCTAAAACTAAATATAACTTTCCAAGTTCACCTTCAAAAAACTTTGTTATTCCTAATAATCTAATTATCTTATTAACCTCTTTTATGTTTTCACCTTCTAGTAAATCTAACAAATCTAGTTGGAACATAGACATATTTTTGTATATCTTTGTTATCTCTATATTTTTGGCCTCTTCTGCTGTATTTATTTCTGTAACTTCTTTTGCTTTTTCTTTTACTATTTCTAATTTTTCATTTTTAGACTTTTCTGCTGAAGAGCTTTGAATAATTTCTATGTTTTCTGTATATAATTTTTCAAAAGGTATACTTTCTACTTTTTTGACCTCTTCTGCTGTATATTTTGAGAGGTTTTTCATTAAATAATCTTTTATTATTTTATCTTTAGCTGCACTAAAGGCCATTTTCTGAATTTTTCCTTCTACACCGCACATAATTATATAATCTTTATACGCATCTTTTTCAATTTCAGATTTTATTTCCAATGAAGAAATATCCCAAAAATTCTTTACCTCTAATCTTTTATCCTCATCCGGTTCTTTCTCTTTTAAAATATCTGAATCTATTTCTAATAATTTTAAATTAACGCTTTTGGCCTTTTCTGATGTATTATTTTTTTGCTGTAAAATATACTCTTCAGCCCAGCCTTTTGATAGAGCTTGTATCATATAACTTCTTATATTACTAACTTTCTGAACTTTTATATACTCAGCTACAAATTTTATATGCTCAAATCCATATTGCCTTATTCCATCTTTTATTACTTTTGGTAAGGTTTTCAACTCTCTTGCTTTAGATGGCAATACCTTCAATATTTCTTCTAATTTTTCATTTGTAGGAATTCTATCTACAGTTTCAGCTTTTACGGCTTCAAAATGATGATTCCCATCATTTTTTAAATCTACACCACTATCTGTATGTGTTATTAATAAGTTATCAAAATGATTTTTATCATCATAAAAATATGTTTGTTTTAATTCGTTATGACTTTCATTAAAATAAAATTCAAATTCTGATTCCATCCACTTACTATTTTTTATAACTGTATAACTTTCTATTAAATTCATTTTTTTCAATTCTTGGCAACTTTTTTCTATAACTTTTATTGTTCTTCCAATTTTTTGAATATTTTCGCTTAACGGAATTCTTTTTATTAAATTTATAGATAAAACTTTAATATACATTCTATTAAATCTCAACTTATTAATTAGCATATATAATGCTCTTGTTATTGGATTATCCATACTTAAAAGCAGTTGAGAATCATATACTAAATATCCTTTTCTAATTATATTGTCATAAAAATGCTCTGATATAGATACTTTTATGACTTCTTTTATTCTTCTATCTGTAAATAACTCTTTTTCTGATTCTTGAGCTTGTTTTACTGAAATCATATGAATATTCATGATATTCGTGTTTATCTGTTCTTCTATTATTCCTTTAATTTTATTTGAATATAATGAATTCTTAAACGTATAACTTGTTTGCGAAAGTCTTATCAACGCTTTTGATATTCTTCCATAAAATCCTTTAAAAGAATCCTGAGCAATTCCCATATTTGTTAAAATTTCACTAATTGTTGTATAAAACATATTATTGTATCTTTTATCTCTCATTATTTTTAATAAAGCTATAAAAACTCTCTCTTCTAATTCTCCAGGAATATAATCACCTGATGTCGGGTTAACCTGGATATATGCCTCTTTAGATCTATTAAAAAAGTATCTTATTATTTGATTTTTTTTCTTACTTGTACTTTTAGTAAATAGTGGATATTCAATCATATTTATATCTATTCTTACTAAACTATGATTTTTTTCATTTTCAATTTCAGAAACATCTAAAAATTTTTCCACTATTTCACTTGGACCTGTATCTATAACTTGATTCATTGGAATCTCAAATTTTTTTATTTTTTTCATTTTCACCAGCCCTTAAATGTTGTATATTATTATTTTTTTTCCTTTTATATTGTATATATTACAATATAAGTAAAGCTTTTTCAAGAAATTTTACCACATGTATTGTATAAAAAATCCATATAAATTTATATTGGTTTAAAATAGTAAGCAATAACGGTTATTTTTAAAATAATATAAAAAATACAACAATAACGGTTATAGATATACAACATCTACGTCTTTTTTATACAACATCTACGTCTATATATATACAACACTAATGGTCATAGATATACAACATCTACGGTTATATTTTTTTAGGTTTAAATTTGATATAAAGCATTGATTTATTTAAGATAGATTATGATTTTTTCTTTTATTTTTTTCCGTACAACAATATAAACAACTATAAACAAATAAAACAACTATAAACAATTCTAACTTAAAATAAAAAAATTAGTATATATTAAACACTAAATTAATATTATATTTTAAATAAATTTAATTAACCAATTCAAATATATAAATTAATTTTTAAATTAAATATATGAATCCAATAATATTAATTAAAACTTCTTAATATATTTACTTAATATATAAAATTTTAATTTAAAAATACTATGATTCTAAAATAACATAATAATATTTTTCATAAAATATAATATTATTATCAATTAAAATTTCAACAACTTTAATTAAACTTAAATTTTTTATATTATATATTAAGAAGTAGTATTTTATAAAAAATAAAAAAAAGATAAAAAATAAAAAAAGTTTGTTGACATTAAACATTTTTTATGGTACTATTATTTTTGTCAGCAGCAAATGCTGATGCAAAACAAAATAGTTCGGAATATAGCGCAGTCCGGTAGCGCACCTGCCTTGGGAGCAGGGGGCCGCAAG
>NZ_CAMFHX010000049.1 GCF_945952365.1 uncultured Cetobacterium sp. | reverse complement strand
GTAAATCTGACGGCTCTGCCTTCGAAGGTTCGAATCCTTCTCTCACCACCATTTTTTTATTTACAAGCCGCTTTAGCTCACCTGGTAGAGCAACTGACTTGTAATCAGTAGGTAATTGGTTCGACTCCGATAAGCGGCACCACTAGACATTTAACTCCAATATAATTGGAGTTTTTTTTATATATTAGATTTTGAAAAATTAAGGTATAATAGGAATTAATAAATTAATATGTAAATGGGGGAGCGAAATGAAGAAGAAAATATTTATGATGTTTTTTATATTTCTAAATTTATTTGCAGAAGAAAATTTTTTAAAAGTTAATTATAAGGCGAATGAACCTCTTTTAGGAAAAGGGCATTACCTTATATTATCAGATGTTCCAGTAGCGACATATGCTAATACAGTTGGTTATTTTTCAAATGTAGATATTCAGGGAAAGGTGACTCCGATTCAAAAAGATTTAGAGAAAGTTACTATAAAAAAAGATGGGGAAATAATAGTTCGAAAAGATGTAAAGTGGGAGCAGTATATATTTGAATTAGAGGATATTGACTTAGGAGGAACTAAGGTAAATTTCAGATGGAAAAGCTTAAACCGTCAAAGGATAGAGCTTATGATAAGTGAATGGAATCTAGTAAAAAATGATTATAAATTAGAAATTGAATACCAATATCCAGATAAAACTGAAGCGTTTAATTTGAATATAAGTATGCCAGAGTTTAATCCTGACATTTATTTAGATTTTGATTATAAAGCACCGATTTTAAAGAAACAAGAGTATGGTAAAAGATATTTAATAGTAAAAAAAGTTATAATGAATGACTATGACTTGGAGATTACTAAAAATAGAGTAAATTCAAATGGGTTACAGTTAGATTTGAAATCTGAAGTAGTTATAAAAGGTGTTGAAGATGATGGGTATGAGGGAATAGTTAAAGTTGTGCCATTGATAGAGAGTTATCCAAATATATATACTGAAATTTCAAATCAAAATATCATAGATGAATATAAAGAGTTTTACATAGGGCTAGAGTTACCAACAGATTTAAATCTGAATCTAAGTTATAAAATTGAAGAGGAGATTTTAAATTTAAGTTACAATAGAATAAGAAGAAGAATACTTCAAAAAGTAATACTACTACCTGCAAATAATGAAGTTACAAAAAAAGTTGCGCTAGATAAATGGTATATCCCTGGACAGAAGATATATATTGATGATTTCAAAAATACAAGAGGGTATTATCTTTTAGAACATAAAGGAGAGTTGACTGGAAAATATAGTAATTTTAAAATAAAAGTGGGAGAGGTTGAAGAGGAGATAGATATATTTGGAGAATCAGAAGAGATTCACTCAAAGTTTATAAGGATGAAAGTTGAGGATGGAAGAGTTTCAATATGTATAGATAGACCAAATGAGTTAACTCAAGGTACAAAATTTGAATATAATATTTTGGATGAAAAAGATAATCTGATTGAAGTTGTTAATTTAGAGTTCTATATAGAAAATTAAATATAGAAAAGTTAGAATGGGATCTAGAGAGGACGAAATATATGTTTAAGAGGGTAAAATTGTTAAAAGTATTATTTTTGCTGTGTTTGCTTATATTAACAGGATGTTCAGCAGCTAAGATCAGTGAAAAGGAAAGACAATACAGAATTGTTGAAATTTCTAGTTTTTATGGAGATTGGAAAGGAACAAAGTACGTTTTAGGAGGTACAAGTAAATCTGGGATTGATTGCTCTGCTTTTATGCAACAATTATATATAGAAAGATTTAAAGTGGAATTACCAAGAACAACTGAGAAGATGGTTTTACATGGTGAAAAAGTAAAAAAACGTGAAAAATGGGAAGTCGGAGATTTGGTATTTTTTAAAATTGGAAGAAAAAAAGTACGCCATGTTGGAGTTTATGTGGGAGACAATAAATTTTTACATGCTTCTACATCAAGAGGAGTTATTATTTCAGATCTGAATGGTTATTGGAATAATCATTTGTGGATGGTAAAAAAAATATTATAATTAGTTGGATACTAGCTGCACTGAATTATCAGTGCAGTTTTTTTGTATACTTAATTAGTTAGTATTTTTTTAATGTACTGATAGTTTTTTTGTTATACAAAAATTATATTGGTAAAGGGAATGTAAGGTGTGATAACATAGAAAGCAGAACAAAAGATGTTTTAATATGGAAGTGTGGTTAAATTCCACGACGGCCCCGCCACTGTAAAATTGATGAAAGCACAAAAACTCACTGAGGAAACTTGGGAAGAGGTGTGAGTAGGATGAGATGAGTCAGGATACTTTTAAAGCATTACTTCGAGGGAGGAAAAATGAATAAAAAATTTATGTTACTAAGTGTATTTGTTTGCACAGTTTTAACGTACGCAAAATTTGATGAGAAAGTTATTAAATTAGAGGAAAGTGTTATAACAACAGATAACTTTGAATCGAGTATAAAAGAGACTGGAGCAAATATAACTGTTATAACAAGTGAGGAGATAGAGGAAAAAGGAGCGCAAAATCTTGTGGATGTTGTAAGAATGGCTCCAGGAGTTATTGTTTCTCACTACTATGATAGCATTAGATTTGACGTGAGAGGGGCAGGTAGTCCTGTTCATGCAGAAAAGAATACAATAGTAACTTTAGATGGGATACCGATTAAAGGAGACCAGATAACAAATATACCGATAGCGAGTATTGAAAGAGTTGAAGTTGTTCCCGGAGGTGGAGGGATTTTATATGGAGATGGTGCTATTGGAGGA
Source organism: uncultured Cetobacterium sp. (assembly GCF_945952365.1). GTDB lineage: Bacteria > Fusobacteriota > Fusobacteriia > Fusobacteriales > Fusobacteriaceae > Cetobacterium_A. The sequence continues at coordinate 5,306 of NZ_CAMFHX010000049.1, read as the reverse complement.
ATTGTAAATATTAGATTGAAAAAGATTGATTCATTTGCAGAAGGAAAAAATTATTCAGGATATATAACAGGATCAGCTTCAAGCCATGAGTCGAATAAGTTTGGCATTGGTGTAAATACAAAAATAACAGAAAAAGTTGCTACAAGCGTCGGATATAACTCTAGTTTGAAAAGAAGTGATAAAAGAGGCGATGAGTATGGTGATATATTTAGTAAAAGAAAAAACTTTGTATTGAGTACAAAATATAATTTAAATAGTGGTGAGATCGATTTAAGATATACAAGAGATGAGAAAAAGTATGCTAAAGATGGAGATGTGTCAGAGGATATTTATGAAAGTGACAGTAAAAATCCTGGAAATATTTCTAGAGGTGAATCGTATAGTAATGATTATCACTTAGGATATAGATATGATTTGAGTAATAAAACTCAACTATACTCTTATTTAGGTTTTTATGAAAAGAAATTTGAAACACATAACCCTAAAAAGGGGGAAATAAAGCATGAAGATGATCAAGAAAAAATATATGGAAAAGTTCAAGTGAAACATAATTATACAGAGAGTGATTATTTTATGTTAGGAACTGATTTAACTAAAGAGATTGCGACTCCCCAGAAAGAGAAAAAATTAGATGATTCAACAAAAGATAGTTACGGAATATTCTTAATGAATGAAAATAAAAGAGGTAAATTTACATTTTTACAAGGGATTAGATATAATAAAGCTGAATATAACTACTATTTTAGAAATAGAGAACCAATTCCAACTGAAAAATGGAGCATTAAAAATAAAACAACATATGAAGATTATTCTTACACTTTAGAAACAAGGTATAATTACAATGATTCAGGTGTTGTTTATGGAAAGTTATCTAGAGATTTTAGAACTCCGTTAATTTCAGAGATGCGTTATACAGTGAATGCTGAAAAATTAAACCCTCAAACACAGGATACGGTAGAATTTGGTATAAAAGATTATCTAAATGATACCTATATAAGTTTATCGACGTTTTATAAGATGACAAGGGATGAGATTTACTATAGTGGTGAAGAGTATTCTAATTTCCCGTATTACAATATAGGAGATACAGAGAGATATGGAGTTGAACTTTTTGCAGAGCGTTATTTCGGAAAGTTAACCTTAAACACTTCTGTAACTTATATATATCATAAAATAAAAGAATCAAAATTTGAAAGTTTAGAAGGTAAAGAGGTTCCATTTATTCCAAATTGGAAACTAGGTTTTGGTGCAAGATATGAGTTTACATCTAAAATAGTTGGAAATATGGATGTTATATACTATGGGAACTACTTTGATTCAGATGATCCTACAAATATTAGGAAAAAAGATCAGGGAGACTATGCAACTGTAGATTTATCGTTATCATATAATCCGATAGTTGATTTAACAGTTACAGGAAGAGTAAATAATATATTTGATGAAAAATATGCAACTTATGTTGGATATTGGGATAATACAAGACAATACAATAGAGGGGATGGGAGAATTTATACAGTTGAAGCAACATATAAATTCTAATTGATTATGGAGAAGTTAAGGGATATTTTAGAGAATGCTAAAAAAAAGATTGTGAAGCTGAATGGTGAAAGGATTTGTAATCAAACGAGTAATAGATGTGGATGCTGCAGTGGTGATTATGCACTCATCTCTTTAAAAGAGAAAATAGAGATTTTAAAATTTGTGAAGTCAAATAGTGGGGTTAAAGAAAAAGCTTTAAAAAATAAATTAGAAGAATCGCCTTGTTATTTTCGTGATAAAGAAAATGGTGTTTGTTTGATATATGATTTAAGACCTATATGCTGTAGATATATTTCTTATAAAATATATGAAAAAGATGATTGTTATAAAACTTGTTCTCCTTTTGAGCCTTGTAAAAAAGGAAAGTCAACAGTGATAAAAATTGAAAAGAATAGAGTTTTTACAAAAGAGATACCTTTGAAAAGTTTCTTTTTAGATGATGAAGAATATTATTTTATAGATGATAATATAATATCGGAATATCAAGAATATAAAAAAACTCAAAATTTAAGGTTAAGTAGTATAATAGATGAAATAGAAAAGTGATTGCGAGAGCAATCACTTTTTTGATAGTTTATAGTTGAATAATGCGGCACCGATAATTATAAAGCCACCAATTAAGCTAAATATATCAGGAATCTCTTTCCAAACCATAAATCCAATTATAGCTGAGAAGATTATGCTTAGATATTGATAAATAGAAACTTCACTAGCTAAAGCATATTTATAAGCGTAAGCTAAACCTACTTGTCCAACTGTAGCAAAAACTCCAGTTAAAATAAGATAAAAAAGTTGAACTCTATTTGGTACGATAAAACCTTGTATAAGCATGGGTGGAATCATACCAACCATTGAGAATGCGGAAAACCATAAAACTAAAGTAGATGGTTCCTCCATAGTTCTTAAATATCTAACAAGTGTGTATGCTCCCCCTGCAAAAATAGCAGATAAAAAGCCTGCTAAAGCTGGTAGCATTTCAAAACTAAACTTAGGTTTTATAACAAGTAAAGCTCCAAATAAAACAACAACAAGTATTGGAATTTGATGTCTTTCCAATTTTTCTTTTAAGAATAGAGTTGCAAATATAGCAACAAAAAATGGTGAAAGTTTATTTAGTAAAGCTGAGTCAGCTAAATAAAGTTTATTTATACAATAAAAGTTTAAAACTGCTCCAGTTAAACCAGTAACACATCTAAAAATCATAAATAATCTACTTTTATTACTGCTACCCCAAATATTTATATTTTTTCCTTTTATAGAAAAAAGTAGCATCACAACTCCTACTAGATTTCTGAAGAAGAGTTTTTCAAAAGTAGAGATGTCACTACCTATAAATTTAACGGTAGCTCCCATTAAAGCCATACCTAAAGCAGATACACACATCCACAAAGTACCTTTTAATCTATCGTTCATAAAATATCCTCCCTTGATTCTAAAAATATTATATCATGAAAGAATGTTAAATTCTACTTAAAAAGTATAAAAAAAAGAGTCGTTAGACTCTTTTTAAATTCACTCAACAGTAACTGATTTTGCTAGGTTTCTAGGCTTATCTACATCAATTCCCTTTTCAACAGATGTAAAGTATGATAAAAGTTGAAGTGGGATAATAGCTAAAAGAACAGAGAATACATCATCTATATCATCAATTCCAATAAATTCATCTGATGCTTCAATAGCTTCTTTGCAACTTCTTCTTGCAATAGTTGTGATATGAGCTCCTCTAGCCTTTAGTTCTTTCATATTAGAAACTGTTTTTTCTAAAAGATTAGATTGTGTAGCTACAACTATAACAGGCGTTCCTGGTTCTATTAGAGCGATTGATCCATGCTTTAATTCGCCAGCAGCAAAAGCTTCTGTGTGTATATACGTAATCTCTTTCATTTTTAATGATCCTTCAAGTGCAGTGGCAAAATCTACTCCTCTTCCAATGTAGAATCCGCTACTTTTATCTTTCATAAAATTAGCAACAGATTTTAGAAGGTCTGTATTTTGAAGTTCATTTTGAACTTTAGAAGGAATAGTGTAAAGAGATTTAATTAATCTATTTACTTCTTCGTTATTAAGTAACCCTTTCTTTTCTGCTAAGTAGATAGAAAGAAGTTGGAAAATGATAACCTGTGTCGTATAGGCTTTAGTTGATGCAACGGCAATTTCAGGTCCAGCCATAGTGTAGATAGTGCTGTGAGCTTCTCTAGAGATAGTAGAACCAACAACGTTTGTAATTGCTAGAGTTTTAGCTCCTCTAGCTTTAGCCTCTTTTAAAGCCGCTAAAGTATCCAGAGTTTCTCCAGATTGACTTACGAAAATAGCTAAAGTATTTTCATCTACAAATGGATTCATATATCTGTATTCAGAAGCGATTTCAACAAGAGCATTAGTTCTAGAGATTGATCTTAATGCATATTGCCCTTGTAGTCCAGCATGGTATGCAGTTCCACATGCAACAATATGAATCATATTAAATTTTTTAATCTCATCATCTGATAAAACATCTGAAAAATCAATTTTACCATCATGAATTCTTCTGTTTAAAGTTTCTTCGATAGATTTAGGTTGTTCGAAAATCTCTTTAATCATAAAATGAGGGTAGCCACCTTTTGTAGCTTGCTCATAATCCCATTCGATAAATTTAATCTCTCTCTCTACAGGAGATAAATTTTTATCAAAGATTTGAATAGAATTTTCAGTTAGTTTAGCTATATCACCATCTTCTAAAAAATACACATCCTTTGTATATTTTAGAATAGCTGGGATATCAGAAGCTATAAGATTTTCATTCTCTCCAATACCGATAACAAGAGGACTGTCTTTTCTAGTACAAACAATTTCGTTTGGAAAATCTTTGTGAATAACTCCAAGAGCAAAGCTTCCTCTTAAACGAGAGATTGTTTCTTTAAGAGCTTCTAATAGATTTCCTTTGAAAACTGAGTGTAAAAGGTGAGCAACTACCTCGGTATCTGTGTCAGATGTGAAGTGATATCCTTTTTCCACTAACTCCTCTTTTAGAGATGAATAATTCTCTATAATTCCGTTATGAACAACAGCTATAGATAAATCTTCGCTGTAATGTGGATGAGAGTTTCTGTCAGAGGGTTCTCCATGAGTAGCCCATCTAGTGTGTCCAATTCCGATATGAGAGCTCAAATCAAGTCCTTCTAGATGAGACTCTAAATTCTTTAATCTACCTTTCTTCTTCTCGACTATAATTTTAGAGTCTTTTATAACGGCAATACCTGCTGAATCGTAGCCTCTATACTCCAACTTTTCTAGTCCTTGTAAAACAACGTTCTTTGCATCTCCTTTTCCTATGTAACCAACAATTCCACACATAAAAAAATCCTCCTTAAAATATTTAATTTTCAATGTTCTTTATATTTAAGAAGAATTACTACTTACCCTCTTTTGTCCTAAAAGTCACCTTTTAGTTTTGTAGAAGGTCTAAGGTTGTAGTAACCTCTGGAATATCCGCCGAATGTTCGATAGTTCCAGTCCTCGTCAACTTAAAAAGTTCTGGCGCTTATTTTCTTTTTAATTCTCCTTAATATAGAGTCAATTCATAGTATCATAAGAGAAAAAAACTTGCAACAAAAAAATTTTTAAAAAAAATAAAAAAACTTGTTGACTTTTAGTAGAAAAAATGGTACTATTATTTTGTTGAGAGCGAAAGCGATCAGCCTGGGTGGCGGAATAGGTAGACGCACGGGACTTAAAATCCCGAGCTATCTGATAGCGTGCCGGTTCGATTCCGGCCCCAGGCACCAATA
>NZ_CAMFHX010000048.1 GCF_945952365.1 uncultured Cetobacterium sp. | reverse complement strand
GCTACTTTTAACATGTCGTAACTTTTCATTACGAAACGTGTCGCACCATTAAAATAGTTGTGTGTATCTATAAACTTTCCGTCCTCTGAATAATTTGTCACTATTTTTAAAGATCCATTTTTATTAAATGTTAATAATGTTCCTATCCAATAAAATATATTCTGATCTCTAAAGAAAACACCCTTTTGTGTTAGGACTTCATTCTCGTCATAACGCTCTATTGAGTATTTATTTTCTTCAATCATTTTCTGTTTTTTTCTTAACTTTCCGTCCTCATAGTAAGAGATATTTAATTTCTCATATCCACCTACAACATTGTATGAATAGTCCTCTTGATTATGTTCACAAAGAGCATCTTCCCACTGAATATAGCTCTCTATTCCTCCTGATTTATAGTATGATTTTGAATAATTTAAGTATGAAGATCCATCAATTAAATCATACTTATTAATTGATTGTAATTCTCCGGTTTCATAAAACCACTCAGATATTCCGACTCTTAATCCATTTTTATACGCTAATTTGGCATACAGTTTCCCATTTTCATAATAAATTAATGAATCATTTATTGGAGCATTATTGGAATAATAAGTTTCATCCTGGAGCTGACCAGATTTATAATATTTTAAAAACTTTCCACAACGCTTTCCATCTTCTAAGTCTATGATACACTCTATTTGACCGTTCTCATAATAGCTTTTAAACTCACAACTCTCTTTTCCTAATTTATAAAAACTATCTGTTTTTATGACTCCATTTTTATAATAATCTTTATATTCTCCATCTATTAAATTATCCACATAAGAACAGATCTTTTTTAACTGACCATCTTCATAAAAAGTCCATCCCATTCCTATATATTCATTACTATTATTTAAGGTTCCTACACTCTTTAGATTTCTATTTAAATAATATTCCACAATTTTTGAAAACTTTTTAAATTTATATACTTTACTTTTCAACTCACCTGTTTCATAAAATTCTATTGTTTGGTTTAAGTTTGTTAAAAATTTTAAACTTCCATCCTCATAATAATATTTAGAAGTTCCTACAATTTCACCGTTAACATACTCCTGCTCTTCTAATAAGACATCCTTTTCATTATAAAGACAACAATAACCATTTTTCACAAATTCAAAATTTTCAACACAATACTCCTTTAAAGCTGGATTAATAACAAGAGTATTGTATCCAGTAGGTGTTACAATACGTTGAGACATTAAATTATTTGTGGTATTCTCAAAAACTTCTATCTTTATTATATTTTTATTAATTATATCAAAAGTTATATCTTCATAAGAGGATTCGTCAAAAATACTTCTAATAACTCCTACATTCTCCGAAGAAAACTCCCAATGCTCCAAAGCATATTCGCCATCTAAATAGTATTCTACATATTTACATTCATCTTCATTTCGACTAGTAAAACTATTATAAGAAATATTTAAATACTCTATCTCTTCTTCATTATTTAAATAATAAATTGAATAAAACCCTTCATCACTACTTAACTCAACTTTTTTTAAAAACATATTATTTTTCAACATTTTCCCCCTCTTCAATTTTATACCATAGTTCATCTATAAAAAAAGTAGATTTTATTTGTTCCATTATATTTTCTATAATACTCATATCAACTTCCTCTTTTTGAACTACTCTTTTATCTTCTCCTGCTTTTATATACAAACTTTCAATTTCATAATTTTTTACTGTTGCTGTAAGCTGCTCTCCACCATCTAAAATTAAAATTTCTTCGGGATTTTCTTCGGCATCAAAATTGATTTGAATTTGAATTCCAAGCTCTTTGGAAAACTCTTTGTATGTTTTTATCTTGTTATCTTTTATATAAACCGCTTCAATACTGTAAAAGTCATTTTTCAATATTAAACTTCTATCTTCAAATATAGCTGCTGAAGCTTCAACTATAGATAAAAATAAAATGTATATCGAAATTAAAATAATTTTATTCATAATCCCCCTCGTATACTTTATAAAATATATCTTAATACTAATACATTTATCTATTAAATTCAATATATTATAGATTTTATTTCATAATACTTTGCACCTCAGCGAACAGATATTTTCATATTTATCTATATTGACACTTTATTTCTCTAATGATAGAATAAACTTTACGAACAATTTAAAGGAGAGATTAATTATGAAAAATAGATTAAACTTGTTGTGCTTAATATTATTAATAGCACTACTAACCGCCTGCGGTAATAAAGAGTCTGAAACATCTAAAAAAGAGGTTGTTGCAGCTCAAGTTGGAGCACCAAAAAGCTTAGACCCTCAAGGTACTAATGACAAAAGATCACTTGAGGTTATCGTTCAACTTTACGATACTTTGATCGAAGTAGATAGTGATATGAATTTAAAAGCTGGATTAGCCGAAAGTTGGGAGTATATAACTCCAACTAAAATTAGAATGAAGCTAAAGAAAGATGTGTTCTTCCATAATGGAGAGCCTTTAAAAGTTGAAGATGTTATCTTCTCTTTAAATAGAGTCAAAAACTCAAAAATAGTTGGAGTTATTGGTGAAAGTATAGAAAATATCCAAAAAGTCGATGATGAAACTTTTGATATTAATACAAAGTACCCTACAAAAACTCTTTTAAAGTTTTTAGCTGACCCTGGAGCATCTATTGTAAATGAAAAAGCTGTCACTGAATCTGGAACTAGTTTTGGACAACACCCTATTGGAACAGGTGCCTTCATTTTAGAGGAGTGGATAACTGGAGACAAAATTACCTTAAAAAGTAATGTCAATCATCCCTTTAAAAAACCAAATATCGATAAATTAGTTTTCAGAAGTATTCCTGAAGCTACCAATAGAGTTATTGGACTAGAAACAGAGGAGCTCCATGTAGCTTATGCTGTTTCACCTATCGATGCTGAACAAGTTCAAAATAATCAAAACTTAACCCTTATGACAGTTGACCCTCTAGCAATAGAGTTCATCGGTTTCAATATGAATGATCCAAAATTAAAAGATAAAAATTTAAGGATGGCAATAATCTATGCCTTAAATGCTGATGAGATTTTAGGTACAGTTCTAGGAACTTACGCTGAAAGTATCAACTCTCCTTTAGCTTCAAATATGTTTGGATATACAGATGATAGAGCTGTTTACAACCAAGATATTGCAAAAGCTAAAGAGTACTTAGAAAAAGTTAAAAACAAAGAGAATCTAAATCTATCTATAACAATCCACAGTAACAGTGACAGTATGCAAATATCTCAAATAATTCAAGCTCAATTAAAAGAGATTGGAATAAATTTAACTATAAATCCTTTAGAGTGGGGAACTTTTATAAGTGAAACATCAAATGGAAAACATCAGCTTTTCCATCTTGGTAAGACATCTCCAACTGGGGATGCAGAGGAAGCATTAACTGTTTTCAATGAAAAATTTATAGGCCCAGCTGGAAATAGATTTTTCTATTCAAATACAGAGGTTAATCAACTTTTACAGTTAGCTAAAGAGGAGATAGACGATCAAAAAAGAAAGAGATACTATCAAAAAGCTGCAAAACTTATTCAAGAGGATGGTGTTATGGCAATATCATTTACAAGAAAAGTTATTGCAGGAGTTAATAAAAATATATCTGGCTTCGAGCCTCATCCGAGTGGAATGCATAGATATTATAAAGTTGATAAAAGATAAATGAAAAAGTGCCAAATTTAAATGGCACTTTTTTATAACCTTCTACTTGCCCCAAACCTTTTCTAAAAACTGATCTCTACCAGAACGATATCTATAATAATTATATTTTAGATTATGTTTCTTATAGTAATCTTGATGATACTCTTCTGCAACATAAAACTTCTCAAACGGAATAAGCTTCACATTGATTTCTCTAAATTTACCCTCTTCTTTTATTTTATTCAAAGCCTTTTTAGCTTCTACTTCCTCGTCTTTATTTTGATAAAAGATAACAGGGGAATACTGATATCCTCTATCCACAAATTGTCCCTCTCCATCAGTCGGATCTATTTTTTTCAAAAAACTATTTAACAACTGAGAATAACTTATTTTATCACTATCGTAGTTAATTTTTATAGATTCAACATGACCAGTAGTTCCACTAGATACTTCTTTATATGTTGGATTTGCTACGTGGCCACCTGAATACCCAGATATTACTGATGTAACTCCAGGAACCTTTTCCATATCAGACTCTGTACACCAAAAACATCCTCCAGCTAAATAAGCTGTTTTCATCTCTGCCATTAAGGATAGATTTAAACTCAACATCAATATCGCTAACGATTTTGCTCTATTCATTTTTTCACCTCAAACTCTTTTAAAAACTCTCCATATCCCTCTTTCTCCAACTCTTCTAAAGGAATAAATCTAAGAGCAGCAGAGTTCATACAATATCTCTTTCCTGTAGGTGCTGGTCCATCATTGAATACATGCCCTAAATGAGACCCCGCATATTTGCTTCTCACCTCTGTTCTTGGCCAGATAAGTTTAAAATCTTTTTTCAAAACTATATTTTCAGAAACTAAAGGCTTTGTAAAACTTGGCCAACCAGTTCCTGATTCATATTTGTCATTAGATGAAAAAAGAGGTTCTCCTGAAATAACATCTACATAGATACCAACTTTTTTATTATCATGATACAAATTTTCAAAAGGAGGTTCAGTACCATTTTTTTGAGTAACTTCATACTGTACATTAGTAAGTTTTGATTTCAATTCAGTATCACTCGGTTTTTTAAAGTCTTTCCAATCTCCAAAAGCTAAAGTTCCAATCATAATTCCAACTCCTATAAAAAATTTTAGTTTCATAGTATTCTCTCCTATTTCAATTCAATACTCTCTTGCCCTTAAATACTCAAATAGTTAGCAATATCTTTTAATTATTTTAATTTACAGTTAAAAATATTTCTGTTATTATTTATAGAATATTAATTCTACATAATGGAGGGATTTTATGCTAATTGAAGGTTTTAAATTTGGGATGTTGTTACAACTTGCTATTGGACCTGTTTGTCTTTATATATTTTCATTAGGAGTCAACGAAAGTTTTATACATACTTTATTTGGAGTTTTCGGAGTCATTCTTGCTGATGCAATGTATATAATTTTAGCTATTTTAGGAATTTCATCATTTATAAAAAATGAAAAAACTCAAAAATCTTTTAATTTATTAGGAGGCTGTATTGTTATTATTTTTGGACTTCAATTGATTTTAGGATATTTTAATCTTTCTATATTACCAAGTATCAATCTATTTAAGGGATTTAATTCTAATCTACCTTTTGGAAAAGCTTTCTTTTTAACTGCTGCTAACCCTATGACGATTCTTTTTTGGATAGGTGTTTTTAGTACTAAGTTAAATGAATGCTCTTTAAGTAAAAAATTAATTTTACTATTTTCAATAGGTTCTCTTTTAGCTACTTTAATATTTTTAAGTTTTATTGGATTTATAGGTTCTTTGAGCAACAACTTTTTAAATAAAAATATTTTATCTATATTAAATCTCAGTGTTGGGTTAACTTTAGTATATTTTGGAATAAAAAAAATAAAAAAATAGGTGAGAAAATGAAAATAAAAAATGAAAATAATATATGTATTATTACTGGTGGTGCTGGTGGTATTGGCTACCATCTTTCAGAAGGATTTTGTCAAAAAGGATATAAAGTAGTTGTTTTGGATATAAAAAAACATAATGAACTATCTCTAGATATAGACTTCATACAAGTTGATCTTAGATCTGAAACTGAGATAAAAAATTCATTTTCTAAAATTGCTGAAAAATATGGGAATGCTCATATCCTTATAAATAATGCTGCCATCTCAACTTTTCATAAAAATATTGAAGATATCTCTATAGATGAGTTCGACGATGTTATAAATGTTAATTTACGTGGAAGCTTTATCTGTTGTAAAGAGTTTATAAAAATAAATAAAGGAGAAACTTATGGTAGAATAATAAATATCGCTTCTACTAGATGGAATCAAAATGAATCTAATTGGGAAGCTTACGGAGCTTCTAAAGGCGGTTTAGTCTCTTTAACTAACACCCTTGCTGTTTCTTTAACCAAAACACCTATAACTGTTAATGCTATTAGCCCCGGATGGATACAAGTTGATAATTATGATACTTTGACTGCAACAGATCATTCACAACATCCATCAGGAAGAGTTGGAACTCCTCGGGATATTCTTAATGCATGTTTATTTTTATCTAATATTGAAAATGACTTTATAAATGCAGCAAATATAATCATTGATGGTGGTATGAGTAAAAAAATGATTTATAATGACTAAAATCAATTTCCAAAATATAGAATATCTTTCTTTTGGAAATAAAAAACAGAAACAAAGTTACAAAATATTATCAGAGTTAGATATTTTTGAAACGCTTAAAAATTTCACTCCAATTTTAGTTGGGACTATTCCTTTAGGTATTGATAACGAAAAAAGTGATTTGGATATAGTCTGTTGTTTTACAAATATTCTAGATTTCAGAAAGCTTATAGAAGAAAAATTTTCAAAACAAAAAAACTTTTCTATAAGAGAGGATTTATTTAAAAATAATCTATTAGTAGCTAATTTTTTTATAGACGAAATGGAAATAGAGATTTATGGTAGCCATATATACTCTACCCAAACAAATGGTTATCGACATATGATAATCGAAGATAGAATATTACAATTAGCAGACTCTAAATTCCGTCAAAAAATAATCGAACTAAAAAAAGATGGCATGAAAACAGAACCAGCCTTTGCCTTTTTATTAAAATTAGAGGGTAATCCCTATGATAAGATTCTCGAATTAGAAAATTACTCAGACTATGAATTAATTAAGCTATGTGCTATTAAGCATTAAAACAAATAAAAATAGAGGGAACTTATCCCTCTACCAAAACTTATTAGTATAGACTAATTTACCTTGTCCTCATAAAGTGGACCTGAATTTTGCATCATCTCATAGTGCATCTGCATCATCTTTGTTTCATTTGTTGCTCTTATATGAGCTATATCTCTATTCAACTGCTCTACCTTAGCCCAATCAATTTTATCTTGAGCTAGAGTTTTCGATATTTCAAGTTCTTTTTCTTGAATTGCAATCTTTTGCATCTGCATATCTTTTTTCATTTCAGGTGTCATCATCTTCGAAGCCATCATACCTTTTCCTCCAGCTCCCATCATAGGACATTGACACTGCATTCCACCTTGCATCATAGGCATATTTTCCATTTTTCCGCCTTGCATCATACCACCCATATTTCCTGCTGAAAATAGTGATGTTGATAATAAAATTGTTCCTAATATAAATAACTTTTTCATTTTTTCCTCCTATTACTTTTTAATAAGAAAATTCGCCTTCAAGGCTTACAACAATTTTACAAACTTTAATACGCAGTTCCTTTTTTCATTATAAGTAATACTTTTTCTATTCAAAAAATAAATACTATCACTGTAATAATTGACAAAATATACTATGCATATTATACTCAATAATGTATTTTAAATGCCGTAAGGCTTAATAGAGGAAGATGGGTGAGAATCCCACACAGCCGAAAGCTACTGTATTGTGGACGAAACTAACATACACCACTGGAGATTTATCTGGGAAGGGTTAGAAGTAGATTGAAACTAAGTCAGGAGACTTATTTAATTTAGGAGGATTTCATGTTATTCAAATCAAAATTTCTAAAGGTTTTAGTTTTAACTACAAGCCTATGTTTTACAACCACTCTTTTCTCTCAAGAAAACAAAACTCAAAAAATTCTAATTACCGACAATGTTGAAAGAGCTGTTCAACTATCTGTTCCTGTTAAAAAAGCTGTTGTAATATCACGTTATAACAACGAGCTAATCAGAGCTTGTGGTGCTATAGACAATGTTGTGGCTGTTGATATGAACACTGCCCAAGATCGAGTATATTGGAGTAAATTCAAAGTTGAAGATGTTATTGGTAAAAATCAAAACGATTTAAACTACGAAAAAATTATCTCGCTTTCGCCTGAAGTAGTTATTATTCCTGCAAACGGAGCATATAAAGAAGCCGAGAAAAAATTAGAACCATTTGGAATTAAAGTTATTGTTATATCAGGTTATGATACAAATGATTTTCATAGTGCGACACGTTTCGTAATGAAAAGTTACGACATGTTAAAAGTAGC
>NZ_CAMFHX010000047.1 GCF_945952365.1 uncultured Cetobacterium sp. | reverse complement strand
GCTACTTTTAACATGTCGTAACTTTTCATTACGAAACGTGTCGCACTATGAAAATAATCTATATCCAGAAGATGTTGATGGAATAGGGCATATAGTTGCTTTAGATGCTGGTGCAAAAGTAACGAATATGGAATTTATTCAATTTATTCCAGCATTTATAACACCTAAGTATAATACACTTTATGGAGAACATACGGCTAAATATGTTACAGGAATGTATGATTTATTTGGAAAATTGATATATCCAGGAATAGAAAATAGTGACACAAAAAAAATGTGGGAAGAAAGAAGCGAATATGCACCATTTAGTTGTGATTTTAAAAGTTCTGAGATAGATTTAACTATGATTGAATCTATAAACAATAGTAATAAAGGTGTCGAATTAAAATTTAGTAAAGATTTATATAAAGATTCAGGAGAGTTTTATGTAGTTTATTTAAAATGGTTAAAAGAAATTATGGGAATAGACATGTGTAGAGATAAGATTGTACTTGCTCCATTTGCTCATGGTTGTAATGGTGGAATTTTAGTTAGTGATAGTGGAGAGACTTGTGTAAATGGATTATATGCAATTGGTGAGTTATCATCAAGTGTAGAGGGTGCAAATCGTTTGGGTGGAAATTCTGTTGGAGGAGCTTTAGTTTTTGGAAATAGAGCCGTATTAAAAGCTAAAAAGTATATTGAAAAATTAGATATTCAAAAGTTTGATACTGATAAAAACTTAAAAGAATTTACAAAATGGTTAGATGAAATCTTACCTTTTCAAACTCAAGTCAATGAAATAAAGAGTAGAGATGAGATTATTTTAGAATTAAAAAAAATTATGGGGGCACATGGTGGGATAAAAAGAGATGCTAAAAACCTAGAAGATGGGATTTTAAAATTAGAAAATTTGAAACAGTATTTCAATTATGATAAGGAGACTAAATTTGATTATATTGATATATATTTAAAAATTGAAGTTGCAAAATTACTTTTAAAATCAATGTTAGAAAGAAATGAAAGTAGAGGAGCTCATTATAGAGAAGATTATCCTAAAAGAGATGAGAATATCTATAGAGTAGTTATTACAATGAAAAATAACAACTTAATTATAGATAAAATAAGAGTTTAAAAAGCAAAAACAAGAAACGTTATTTCTTTTTATAAAAAAAATATTGAAATAACGTTTTAAAAGTGATATTATGATTTTATAATAAGAAAGTGATTTAAACTTTTACATTTTGGAGGGATAATAGTGGAAAAAGACAGATTAAATTTAAAAAGTTTAACAACGGAGAGTAGAAATCAAAATACTTTAGATATAGATAGAGTTTCTACAATTGAAATGGTAAAAAAAATAAATGATGAGGATAAAAAAGTTGCTGAAGCAGTAGAAAAAGAGTTACCGCAAATTGCTGAAGCTATTGATGGAATTGTTGAGAGATTAAAAAAAGGTGGAAGGCTTATATATATTGGAGCGGGTACATCAGGAAGACTTGGAATTTTAGATGCATCAGAGTGCTCACCGACGTATGGTGTTTCAGAAGAGTTAGTTCAAGGAGTAATAGCTGGTGGACAAGAAGCCATATTTAGAGCCCAAGAGGGTGCTGAAGATTCGGAAGAGTTGGCTATTAATGATTTAAAAGAAAAGAATATAACAAAATTAGATGTGATAGTAGGATTGGCTGCATCAGGTAGAACCCCATATGTAATAGGTGGATTAGAGTATGCAAACGAAATAGGAGCACTTACAATTTCAGTAACTTGTAATGCTAATTCTCTAGTAGCTAATACAGCTCAAATAGCTATCTCACCAGTAGTAGGACCAGAGGTTGTAACAGGATCAACAAGATTGAAGTCAGGAACAGCTCAAAAATTAGTTTTGAATATGCTATCAACTGGTTCAATGATAAAATTAGGAAAAGTTTATGGGAATCTAATGGTTGATGTGCAGTCAACAAATGAAAAGTTAGTTGAAAGAGCAAAGAAAATAGTATCAGAAGCAACAGGGGTAGATACAGATATCGCAGCAGAATATTTAAATGAAACAAAATCAAATGTAAAATTAGCAATATTTATGATTTTGTCAAAATTAAGTTTAGATGAAGCAAAAAATAAGTTAGAAAAACATGATGGTTATATTGCAAAAGCTTTAAATGATTTAAATTAATATTGATAAGGGGAGATAAAGATGACAAATAAAGAGATTGCTCAAGGCTTAGTTGGTTTAGTTGGTGGAAAAGAAAATATATTATCTGTTCAAAGTTGTATGACTCGTTGCAGATTAGAGCTTAAAGATTATTCAAAAATCAATATGGTTTCTCTTGAAAAATCAGAAGGAGTTTTAGGAGTTGTTGAAGCTGAAGGACAGCTTCAGGTTATATATGGTCCTGGAAAAGTTAGTAAAGTGACAGCAGAAGTAAAAAATTTAACTAAAATAAATGAAACTAAATTTGGTGAGGATGCTGTAAAGGAAACAAAAGAAAAACTTAAATCAAAAAATGATACAGCTGTAAAAAATATTTTGAAAAAATTAGGAGCAACATTTATTCCTTTGATACCATTATTTGTTTCATGTGGATTGGTTTTAGCAATAAATAATATAGCAGGAGTATATTTTGGTGATGCATACAAACTTACAACAACAGCAAAAATAGTTTCTCTTATAGGAAGTAGTGTATTTTCAATACTCTCTGTTCTTGTGGGTGTGAATGCAGCTAAAGAGTTTGGTTCTCAAATGCCTATGATGGGTGGAGTTCTTGGAGGTATTTTATCTTCATCTGCTTTAGCAGGAATAACTCTTTTTGGTTCTCAATTGACTCCAGGTAGAGGAGGAATTATATCTGTAATTTTGGTTGTTGTTATAGCTTGTTACATAGAGAAATCATTGAAAAAAATAGTACCAGATGTTTTAGATCTATTTGTAACACCACTTTTAACTTTAACAATATCAGTTATGGCAGCCTTATTAATTTTACAACCAATTGGTGGATTTATATCTGATTCTATAGGAGTTATTATAGGTCAAACATTATCATCACAGAATATCCTTATCTCTGTTTTATCAGGAGCTATTTCAGGAGCTTTATTCCTACCTTTAGTTATGACAGGAATGCATCAAGCGTTGACACCGATTCATGCTGATTTGATAAGCAATGTTGGATACACAGTTTTACTTCCAGTTCTAGCAACTAGTGGAATGGCCCAAGTAGGAGCAACAATTGCTGTTTATAGAAAAACAAAAAATGAAAGATTAAAGAAAATAGCTAAAAATGGATTAATAGCTGGATTCTTAGGGATAGGAGAACCTTTGATATATGGGGTTACATTACCACTAGGAAAACCATTTACAGCAGCATGTTTAGGTGCTGGTGTTGGTGGAGCAGTTATGGCATTTTTCAAAGTTGGAGCTGTCGCTATGGGAGTTTCAGGATTACCTTTAGCATTATTGATAGCTGATGGTAAAATGTTTGTATTTTTAATAGGAGTTGTAGTTTCTTACATAGCTGGGTATATATTTACAGGAATGCTAGGATTTGATGATCCAACTGAATAATAATTAGATTAAAGGAGAAAAATATGTGCTTTGGATTTTCAGTATATTTTGGTTTAGATAATACAAAAGAGGAAAATATTGAATTGTTAAAATCAGCTTATAAATTAGGATTTACTAGAATTTTTTCATCTTTACATATTCCAGAAGCAAACTATGAAGTTTTAAAAACCGAAGTTAAAGATTTTTTTAAACTAGCTAAAGAGTACAATATGGATATAATAAGTGATATATCTCCAAATACATTTAAGTTTTTAGAGCTAGAAAATATGGATTTAAAAGGATTAAAAGAACTTGGGGTTAAAACTATAAGAATAGATTTTGGTTATACGGTTGAGGAGATATCAACTATGAGTAAGAATGATTTTGATATAGGAATACAACTCAATGCTTCAACAGTGACAAAAGAATTTTTAGAGGAGTTAGATAAATTAAATCCTGATTATAAGAATATAGATGCTCTTCATAATTTTTATCTAAGAGTTAATACAGGGATATCTGAAGAGTGTATGATTCAAAAAAATAATCTTTTAAAAGATCGTAAAATAAAGATATCAGCTTTTGTTCAATCCAACAACAGAAAAAGAAGTCCAATGAAAGATGGACTTCCTACCTTAGAAGATCATAGAGGAATAGAGGTTAAAGTTGCTGCAAATCATCTTTTTGCAATGGGAAATGATGGTGTATTTATAGGTGATTCTTTACCAAGTATGAAAGAGTTAGAAGAGCTTTCATCATTGAATAAAGATGCAGTAGAGTTAAGAATAAAACTGAAAACAGGGGAACAGACATGTATAGAGTTATTAAAAAATATATACTCATCAAGAACAGACTCTGCTAGAGATGCTATTAGAGCAAATGAAAGTAGATTGCTTTTAAATGAGAAAAAAATAAAAGCCGATAACACAAGTGA
This sequence comes from uncultured Cetobacterium sp., assembly GCF_945952365.1. Classification (GTDB taxonomy): domain Bacteria; phylum Fusobacteriota; class Fusobacteriia; order Fusobacteriales; family Fusobacteriaceae; genus Cetobacterium_A. The sequence goes on along the minus strand of NZ_CAMFHX010000047.1, from coordinate 4,292 downwards.
TAAAAAATATGGAGATATAACAATTGATAACTCTGGCTATTTTAGATATATGGGAGAACTTCAGATAGTTTTATCAAATCTTAAAGAAGATGAAAGAACAAATGTGGTAGCATCTATTTTACAAGAAGACCTTTATCTGTTAAAATATATAAAAGATGGCAAAAGATTTTATTTTAAAATCTAATGAGCATCTGTATATTTGTAGGAAGTGATTAAATTGAATATATTGGAATATTTAAAGCAAAACTATAATAGTTTTACAGATAGAGAAAAATTAATATCAAAATATTTTCTTGAAAATGAAGAGAGTATTATAAAATTATCAGCTAAAGAGATTGGAGATTTAACAAAGACTTCAGCACCTACAGTTGTGAGATTTTCAAAAAAATTAGGATTTTCAAGCTTGAATGAGTTAAAATTAAGTTTAAAACTTAGTTCTAATGAGATAGAAAAAAATTCAAGATTCGAATATTTAGATAAAGATTTAAAAACAAAAGATATTATATATGGTGTAAAAGAATCCATAGATAGTGTTATGGAGAAAACTGTAAAGCTGATAGATGAAAAAGATCTAGATAAAGCAATTAATCTTTTGATAGATGCTAAAAATATTTATATATATAGTATCGGTGTTTCTGGATTGGTTGGACTTGATTTTTACTATAAATTAAATAGAATTAATAAAAGATGTACTCTTCATACAGATACACATCTTCAAATAACCTCTTCTGTATTGATGGAGCCAGGGGATGTAGCAGTAGCAATATCATATTCTGGAGAGACAGCTGAGGTATTGACTTGTGTAGAAAACGCTCGAAAAAATAAAATACCAATTATTTCGATAACTAAAGCTAGTGTAAATAATGAGCTAGAAAAACTTTCAGATATAACTTTAAAGATACCTTTTGTAGAAAAATCTTTGAGAGAGGGAGCAATGAGCTCTAGAATTTCTCAACTGGCTATAATAGATATGTTGTTCATAGGTATTGCAAGAGATAACTTTGAAGAGATTGAGAAAAAACTTATTGTTACAAGAGAGGCTGTTAAAAAATTAAGAAAATAAAAAAGGTAGGCTCTAATTCACTAGAGCCTACCTTTCTTATTTTGTATACTATATTTGTAAATTATTTTAAATTAGTTTTAAAGAAGTTTTCTAACTTATCAAATGGAATCTTATTCATATCAAAGTATAAATCTACATGATTAGCATTAGGAACAACAAATAACTCTTTAGGCTCAGCAGCAGCTTTATATGCATCTTCACTGAAGTAAAGAGAGTGAGCATTTTCTCCAGCAACAAATAGTATTGGACGAGGTGATATCTCATCAATATATGTTAATAGAGGGAAGTTCATAAATGATAAAGGCATTGTAGCATTCCATGCAGAGTTTGAGTTTAAAGAGTTTTTGTGATATCCTAATTTTTCACGGTAGTAATCGAAGAACTCTTTTAAAACTGGATGTGGATTTTCAGGTAAATTTTCAGGTAGTATACGGTTTTCTCCTGGTAAAATATTTCCATTCTCATCAACAAAAATATCATGAGGTCCAGTTGCAAAAGTTCCATTAGCAGCATCTACCCAACGCTGTTCATTTAAATAGTTTAAAACAGCTTTACGTTGTGCAAGATCGTAACGATCTTTTCCATCTCCAACACCATGTCCCATAGCACGACTCATATCATACATAACAGACGTAGCAACAGCTTTTATTCTTGTATCCATAGCAGCAGCACTTAATCCCATTCCACCAAATCCACAGATTCCAATAACTCCAATACGCTCACGGTCAACAAAAGATTGTAATCCTAAAAAATCTACAGCAGCACTAAAGTCTTCAGTATTTATTTCAGGTGATGCTAAATTTCTAGGTTCTCCTCCACTTTCACCAGTATATGATGGATCAAATGCGATTGTAACAAATCCACGCTCAGCCATTGTCTGTGCATATAATCCAGATGATTGCTCTTTCACAGCTCCAAATGGTCCACTAATAGCAATTGCAGGTAATTTTTGCCCAGTAATATTTTTGGGCATGAATAAATCTCCAACTAAAGTTATACCGTAACGATTTTTAAATGTTACTTTTTTATGGTCTACTTTATTACTTTTTTGGAAAACTTTATCCCAAGTAGTCGTAACAGTAACATCATTCATTTTTACATCTTTTGCCATAACCACTTCTCCTCCTAAATTTAAAACCAAAACACTCATAAGAGTTAAAAATATTTTTTTCAATTTAACCTCCATTAATATAAATATTTAAAAATCTAATTATTGATTTAAAGATATTATATAATATGAGCTTTAACATATCTAATACTTATATCGAATACCCTTTAATGCTTTTAAAGCATATAATTTTTTAGATTTATTTTTGATTAAATTCAATTGCTAAAAACTCTAGGAACTTTGCAGCAGCTTTAGAGAAGACTTGATTCTTTTTCCAAATTATATCTAAATTTACTTCTAAAATAGGGCTAAGTGGCTTAAAACATAAAGTACTTTCGCAGGATGTATTTACAAGCTTATCTAGACAAAGAGCGTATCCGAAACCTTCATCAACCATAAGAGATGCATTAAAAACAAGATTATATGTTCCGACTATATTAAGTTTACTAAAATCTTTTATTCCCCATCCTGCTATTTGGTTTTCAACTAAAGATTGATTAGATACAATAAGTGGTATATTTTCTAAATCATTTATTTTTATATATTTTTTAGAGGCCATAGAAGAGTTTTTTTTCATAAGTAATCCCCAGATATCTGTTGTTGGAAACTTTAAATAGTTATAATTTTCTAAACTAGCTGGTCCAATTAAAACTCCAAAATCCAATAGTCCATTATCTAGTTTTTCAGTGATGTCATCTGCATTTCCACTATATAAATGAAAATGAATATTGGGATATTGCTTTTGAAGTTTAATCATAGTTTTGGCAATAAATCTCATAGAATCGGTTTCGCCACCACCAATATATATATCACCACTAATCTCTTCACTTTGAGTTTTAAACTCCATCTCTGTTCGTTCAGCTAGTTCTACAATCTCTTCAGCTCTCTTACGAAACCTAATACCATCCTCTGTTAAAGTAATTTTTTTATTTTTATTCCCACGTACTAAAAGTTTAGTTCCGAGTTGATCTTCAAGATCTATGATTTGTCTTGAAAGTGTTGGTTGAGTTATATATAAAGTTTCAGCGGCTTTTATAATACTTCCTTCTCTTGCTATTGCTAAAAAATACTTTAAAATTCTAAGCTCCATTCATACCTCCTAAAATTATTTTGGTAAATTATATAATATTTTTATATGCTTTTCAAGCATAATGATATATTTAAAATAGGTATTTGTTATTCTAAATATATTTTGATAAAGTATATTTAAATAATAAAATAGAGTTTATGGAGGTACATATGACATTAGAAAATTTTTTAAAATATATGAATAGTGGAAAAGAGGTTGTTGCGAATTCAGATGTGCATAGATGTATGATTAATTTAACACAAGAGGTTTTGAAGTTAACTTCAGAATTAAATAATAAATATCATACAGCCGAAGAGGTTCGTAAGATATTTTCTAAAATAATTGGAAAAAAGGTTGATGACTCGTTTGCACTATTTCCACCATTTCATACTAACTGTGGAAAAAATATTACAATAGGAAAAGATGTATTCATCAATTCAAATTGTCAGTTTCAAGATCAAGGGGGAATAAAAATAGGAGATGGGACTTTGATTGGTCCAAATGTTGTTTTAGCAACATTAAATCATGGAATAGAACCAGAAAAAAGAGGAAATCTGTATCCGAAACCGATAGAGATTGGAAAAGGAGTTTGGATAGGTGGAAATGTTTCAATTTTACCAGGAGTTACTTTAGGAGATAATGTTATAGTTGCAGCAGGAGCAGTTGTTACAAAAAACTTTCCACCTAACTGTATAATTGCTGGTGTCCCAGCTAAGATTTTAAAATTCATTGATAATAAATAGAAAAATTATAAATGTATTCTTGTATTAAAAAGCAAATTCCTTTATACTACTGCTATAGAACTGATTAAATAATAGGGAGAATAAAAAAAATGCAGAAAAAGGATTTAAATTGGGGAATTTTAGGAACGGGAGTAGTTGCTAACGAAATGGCTGTAGCTTTAAAAAAAGCTGGGAAAAAAATATATTCAGTAGGAAATAGAACACACAGTAAAGCCCTTGAATTTGCACAAAAATATGAGATTGATAAAGTTTACGATAATTTTAATGGTGCGACACGTTTCGTAATGAAAAGTTACGACATGTTAAAAG
>NZ_CAMFHX010000046.1 GCF_945952365.1 uncultured Cetobacterium sp. | reverse complement strand
TAATTTTTTAATTTTCTTAACGTTGTAAAACCGCGTTTTCCTGACGGAACCCCAAGTACAGAAAAAAGAGGGAAAAAGAAAAATTCCCTCTTTTTTGTTGGATGAAAAAAAAAGATCCATTCGTTACACTCATTGGAACTTATTTTTTCACCCTCACAAAATCATAAAAAATGTTAATAGGTAATATTGATTTCAAATAAAAAATAAAGTATACTAATACTAATAAAATTATACTGGTAAGCAAAAAAAAGTAGTTAGATTTTTTCTAGCTATTTTTTTATTTTTATTTTATATATTATAGGTTATTAACCTATAATATATAAAATGGATAATTTAGGTCAAATAAATAAAAATAGAGAGATTTGCACATCTCTCTATTTTCTTCGATTTTTATTCCTTGTTCAGCTTTGTATTAAAATTATAAAAGATTTAGATTAAAATATCAAGTTCTATCATTCAAAAAGTCGAAGACACTTTGGACAAGTCAAAACACGCTAGTTTCCTCGATTTTGCATAGCAAAAAAGAGAAACTATTAAGCGTGCACTCTCGTGATTTTCATTTCAACTCACTTTAAGCAATTGAATATTTTTTTAATTTTATTTAAAAGAAATATATTAAAAAAAGTTTCTTAAATTTTAGTTAAATATTTTTTTTATTTTTTATTAGATTATAGGTTAATAACCTCTATCATAATAAAGATATGTCATCTAAATCTGAAAGATAAAATTCATCATTTATTTTATAAACTCCATTTTTATTTTCAAATAAATCATTTCTTGGAGATTTGGGAGGTTGTTCATAAAATTTAGGTGTTCCAAGAAAAAAAGTTCCCTGTTCTTTCAAAGTAATTCTTTTAATTTCTTTTTCTTGATCTCTTAGTTTTGCCCTAAAATCACAAGAAGATAATCTGATGATAGCAAATTTTGCATTATATTTTTTTTGTAGATTTTCTAAGTCTTTTCTAAGATTTTCAACTGCTAAATTTATTTCTTGAGCAGAAATTTTACTAGATTCTAATTCATAATATAATTTTTTTAATTCTCTACTTGCGTAATCCTCATATTTCAAAATTTTTTTAGAATATGCCGTATTAATGTATGTTATAACACTTAGTACATCTTTATGTAAAATTGGTGGAATAAATATTTTAGGTAATTTTTTATTTTTAAATATATTTTGATATTCTTCCCCTAATTCAATAAGCTTTTGACAATTTTGATAAAAAATATTCTCATCTAAAATTTCATATGACCTTCTAACATATGTTTTTAAATATTGATATCTTATTTCGTTTATAATTTTACTAGAATTAATAATTTTTTCTTTAATTTCATATGCTTTAGCAAAAATTTTTTGTTCTGAAGCTTTTTTCATAAAATCATACACCTCCAGTATATATTATAGGTTATTAGCCTATAATATATACTACTGTAGAAATAAATTATTATCAAGATTTTTTTATAAAAAAATAGAGAGCTGTGCAATGCTCCCTATTTTTACTTATTATTCCTTTGTTCCAGCTTTGTGCTAAAATTATAAAATATTAAATTTAAATTTTCAAGGCTTATTTAACTAAGATAATCTTAAATTTCATCCAATTTCTTCATTATAACTAAGGTTTCTTTTAAAATATGACATAAATTACTATAAATTTTAATATCATCATATTTTAATTCTTCTCCTTTTCTATCCTTTAACCATTTTTGTGCAGGTTGGTATCCTCCAATATAACAATTCCAAGTATCAAGACTTACATTTTCAAAATACTGATATTCATTTATATAAATTTTTTCATTTTTATATACAGGTTTTTCTACTTTGTTATCTCCACAAACTGGAAAATTAATATTTGTTTCATAATTGTTTTTAAATAAAGTATGAACTTCTCTTAATTCTCTTCCCAAATTTGCATACTTATAAAATTCATCTTTATTTTTAGGATATCTAATTTTAGGATAATCTATTTTTAAATAACTTGCATATAAATTTCTATAAGATGGTGTATGTAATAATCCATATATATAATCAAAAATTATTAATTCTATGTCTTCACTTGTATTTTCTTTTATTATTTTTAATATTTTTTCAACAATTTCACTATTTAAATTTGAAACTTTATTATTTTTATTTAAAAATGCAAATTTATCGTTTTCAATATTTGTATATGTATATAATGGAGCAATTGTTTCTCCACCTTTATTATCCGATCTTATGAATCCATCTGCAACGATAAATTTTGAAGAAAATATATACAAATCTTTTGACTCAGGTTGTTGTCTTCTATAAATTAAACTTAGGTTATCCTTATCAACTAAATTTTTCATATTTTTTTCTCTTGCTCTTTCTAATTTTGAACAATCATAATATATATATCTATTATCAAATGGTCTATAGGAAATTTCTTTAATAAAAGTTTCATCCTCTTCTCCATAATATTCTTTAATATTTTTCTTTAAAGTTTCTTTATCTGTATTAATCAATATTTTATCTTTTCCAGTTACTATTCCTATTGATTTTGTTATAAACAAATCATCTAAAGAAAATCCTTTATCATATTCTTTTTTTAACTCAAAATTTATAGGTACCATATAATATTCTGGTCCTATATTTTCAACTTTTTTAAAGTTTATATTTTCTAGTTTGTTATTATTTAAAAAATCAAATTTTTCCTCTCTTTTTCCATATAAATCATAATGAAAAACTTCAGCTAATTGATTATTATTTTTTTTACCAGTTTTTATAAAAATATTTATTGAAACTCCCTGTTGAATATCAAAAACATTTTGATCTATTTCTCCATTAGGTGTTACTTCTTTTTTCTTGGCATTTCCATGTAAATCAATTACATAAATTTTATCAAAAGATTTTAATAGCTTCCATCTCATTCCTCTAAATGTAGTATTATCTAAAAAACCATGAGGATTAATAAAGGCTACAATTCCTTCTTTATTCTTATCAATACACGATTGAGCATATCTTATAAATTTAACATAGTCGTCATTTAGCCATTTAGGATTTTTTTCTTTTAACTTTTCTTTTCCACCTGGCTCCATTTTATAGTCTTTCATTAAATCCATAATCCAAGTTCCTTTATTAAAACTTTCTCCATTATATGGTGGATTACCTAAAATGCACATTACAGGGGTATCTCTCTTAATATAATTAGCTTCATTAGCTTCTTGACTTAGCCAACTTGCAAATAAAGTTGCCATATCAGGGTGATGTTCTTCTAAGGAATTTGTTAAATAAACACCTATTCTTTTATTTTTTTTAGGATTATATCCTGTTTCTTTTAAAAGCATTTCTAATTTAATATGTGCCATAGCATATGACGTCATTAATAACTCAAACCCATGTAATCTAGGTAATAAATGTTCTTCTACATAAGAACTCCACATTGATTTATTATTTTTAAAATACTCTTCATAAATAAAATTTAATGTTTCTGCTAAAAATGTTCCTGTTCCTGTAGCGGGATCAAGTATTTGAATTTTATGAACTACTTTTTCAGCTTTATGTCCTTGTTGATTTACTTTTATTTTTGTTGTGTCATAACAAGCAATTCCATTTTCCTTATTAAAATCTTTTTTTAATATTTCATCAACTGCTTTGACTATAAAATTAACAATAGGTTGGGGTGTATACCAAACTCCCCTGTTTTTTCTCAACTTTGGGTCATACTCATTTAAAAAATCTTCGTAAAAATGAATTATAGGATCTTGCATTTTCTTTTCTCTTCCAAAATCTTTCAAAATTTCATTTATATCAGCTGCTCTAAAAATATCTGCTAGCGAATCTACAATCCATATAATTCTTTCATCTAAATCATAGCCTGCTATATATTGAAATAGTTTTCTTAAAAAAGGATTTGTTTTTGGTATTAATTCTGCTGCTTCTTGTCTTGTAAATGTATCTAATGTTGTATCTTCTAAACGTGCCGCAAACATTCCATAAGCAATTGTTTGTGCATATATATCTGAAAATTGTTTAGGTGTTATATCGTGAATTAATAGTTCTTTAAATGCTTTCATTTGATCAATCAATGTTGTATTTTCTTGATTTTCATTATCTTCTACAATGGCATTTTCAATAATATATTGAAGCATTCTTGCTTTATCTGCCATTAAGATTGCTAAATCTTTTGGGTTCTTTATTGTTTGCCCTTCATAATTACAAAATTCTTTTAATTGGTCTTTAAACATTATAAAATTCTTCTCAATTGGAACTATTTTTCCATTTTCAACTTTGGCTATTGAAATAGTTATTAATAAGTCTTCTTTTTTATAAAATTCAAAAGTTAAATAATCTGTTATTATTAAATTATCTAAAGAAGATTTATATCTTTCAAATTGTTCTTTTAGACTTTTACTACTTAATTTTATTCCAATATCTTTAGCTTCTATATACCCTATTGGAATATTTTCTTTTCTTTTAGTTACTACATAATCTGGAGCTCCGCACTTTATTCTTTTTGGTTCATTTGTTGCTATCAATTTAGGAAACAAGGATTCTATTAACTCTTGTAGTTCCCCACGAAATGAATGTTCTGTAGTATTTCCTAAAATATATTTATCGTTTATTTTTTTTAAATAATTTTGTATTTCCATATACCCCCCATTTTTAAATTTATAGAATTTTTTTAGCTTTAATAATATTAATTTATATAATAATATTCTTAGTATTAACTATTTAATTTTTTAATAAAAATTAAAGACTAGGTGAGTGAGACACCTAGCCAGTGATTACCTAGTACCCTTTTTTACTTAGTAGAAAAAAAAGGACTATAACGATTAATATTCTTAACAATTTGTAAAGCACCCCCTTTCTAGGGTAGGCAACCACTGCTAAAAATTATATCATAATGCAAAAAATTAAAAAAGAGCTAGTTTCTCACTCCTAGCTCTTTTTCGTACAATGCTTTACAAACATTGAATATTAATCGTTGTTAAATTTATTATACTCTCTTCTTTTTAAAAAATCAATCTTGGTTTAAAATTTTTTCATCAAAAAATCTTTCATCAATAATTTTATATTCCTTTAACTTATCATAGTTACAACAACATTTTGCTAAATTTTTTCCAACAGTTGTTAATTGAATATATCCTTTTTCTATTTGATAATTGGGATCATTAATAAATGTTTTTACTTTAGGATGTTCTGTTAAAATTGATTTATAGAAAATTTCATTTGCAATATATTTTTGCGATTCTATTTCGATAATATTTAATCTCTGTAAATTATCTAAATAAATATTAATTTTTTCAGGGGTTTCTATAAAATTTAAAAATGATAACCATGTAAAATTTTTAATATATTGATTATGAGCTCCATTACTAGTCATTTTAAACACATCTATTTTTGGAATACGACCATTTTCTATAAAAGAAAATGGATATATCATATTAGTTGGTAATGGTAATTTATTTTCTATCAAAAATCTAAATACATCTCCACTATTTAAATACTCAATAATTCTAGCTTCATCCGGTTCTAATTGTTTTAAAATTTCAGAAAAAGAAACATGAAATTCATTTTCTTTTGATTTGTCTATAGAGCTTTTTAATAAATTTAAAAATGCTTCTTTAAGTTCTGAATCATCAATCGAATATTTAAGTCCCTCGTTAATATTAGCTAATACTCTAACTTTTGCTTCTTTTAAATTTTCTTTTTTTATTCCTTGAATTTTTTTTTCTAATTCTTTTTCTAATTCTTTATATTCTGATTCTTTTGCAATATTATATTTAATAATAGGATCTAATATAAAATATTTAATAGCTTTAATAGGTTGAGATATTGCATTTCCAATTTCTTTACAAGGTTCTTCCATGATATTTAATATTATATCTTCTTGTGTCATAAATTTCCCCCTTTTTCTAAATATAATTTTTTATGTTTAAATTATACAGTATATTATTTTATTATCAATAAGAAATCTAAGAATATTGATTAAAAAATTTTATGTTTAAATTATTTTTTTTATTAAATTTTTAAATATCGAATTCTTTCTAAAATCGTTTTTAAATGTGGTTGTTTTGTTTTTACTAGTATTTTATAGCAAATGGTGTTAAAATCGTTTTTTAGGCTATTTTATAGGTTTTAAATGCAGATTGAAATATAGGTTTAAAATTAAAAATCAATTAATTTTAAAATTTTAAAATTAAATTTTTTAATATTTTTTAATGTAAATTTTTAACTTACTCTCTTATTAAAAAGTATTAAATAATATTAAAGAGTATTAGGTAGTCGAAAGTCTTCTCTACAAGAGAATTTTGAGCACATATTCGAGGTCATATTGTTACATATTCGAGGTCATATTGTTACATATTCGAGGTCATATTGTTACATATTCGAGGTCATATTGTTACATAAAAAGGTCATAAATAAAAAAAGTCATTGACTTATACAAATAATGTCTGATATTATTGGTTCTATAATAGAACTAGATAACTTTTTGTTACAAGGGGGAATTATGGGAAAAATAGTTGAATATGATAGTAAAATGAATGAGTTGAATTTTGGCAAATTTAAAGAAAAAGAAATGGATTTATTTTTTTCTATTTGTTACAAAATGAAAAATGAAGGATTAAATGAAGTTATTTTAACATTTCAGGAACTAAAAGAATTATCTAATTATTCTAATAGAAACTTAGATAGATTTATAAAAGATTTAGAGAGTACATATGATAAAATGTTAAATATAAAGATTAGAACAGAAACAAAAACAACTATAACAAAAATAATACTTTTCACTAAATATAATATTGAAAAAGAAGAAAGAATAGTAAAAATAAAGATACATGAGGATGGTAAATATTTACTTAATGATATTGAAAAATTTACAAAATTTGACTTGATGGAATTTGTAAGTTTGAAAAGTTCATATGCAAAAAATATGTTTAAAATGCTAAAGCAATTTGATAATGAAGATAGCTATAATTGGTATCAAATAAAAATAGATGATTTTAAAGTAATGTTAGACATTCCAAAGAGTTATAAAATGATAGATATTGATAAAAGAGTTTTATCTCCAATCATAGAACAATTAAAACCTTATTTTTCAGGTTTAAAATTAGAAAAAATAAAAAAAGGGGTAAAAGTTGATTCTTTAAAATTTATTTGGAGAGCTAAAAAGAAGAAAAAAGTCGAAGAAATCCAAGCTATAAAGAAAAGAGATTCTATTGGAGAAAAAGAATTTAGGGAACATCAAGAACAAATTCAAGAAATAAAAGAAGAAATAAAACAAACTAATCAAATAGAAAAAATAAAAGTTACAAAAGCTGAATATGAAGACCTCTATAAGAAGTATTTAAAAGATCAAAAAACAGAGCATACTTTATTTACAAGAAAAGGGTTTGATATTGCTAATAAAAATAGATATGAAATTATAGAAAATAAAAAACAAAAGATTCAAGAAGAATTAGTAAGTTCTATTTATAAAATCTTTATGATAGAAAATGAGTTAGAAGAGAATTTAGAATCAAAGAAATTATTTGATGAATATTTAGAAAAAAATTATATTTTAACAAATGATTTTGAAAGTAAAGAAGAGTGGAATAATTTTTTAGAGTTTCAAGATGAGGTTTTAAACAAAGAAGGATATTTAACAACAAAAGAATTAAATCAAGATTTAACATATGATGAATATAAAGAGCATTTAGAAAGCGAAACTGACGATGACTATAATTCTTTAGGAGAAGTTCTGTTATCTAATGAATCATTAAAAGAAAACTTTCAAGAACAAAGAACACCTTTGAATGATGAAACTTTATTAGAAGAAATTAAAATTAGAGAGCAATTTTCAGAACTATTTAAAAATAGAGAAGATTATAATTTAGCATGGTTAAAAAATCAAATAGAATTAGAAGAACTTAAACAAATTTTAAATACAAAAAAAAATAAAATTGAAGTTAAAAAATTAGAAGATATTGAACCAGAAAAATTATTATCTAAAAAAGGAACCGCATTAAAAGGTGGTGCATTAGTTGCAAGATTAGAAAAAATAGCAAAAGATGAAAATATAAAAATTCAATATAAAGATAAAATAATTGGAGAATAAAAGAGGGAAAATAAATCCCTCTTTTTTTATATTTCAATTGAAGTTTCTAAATCAAAATGATATAATTAAAAGACAGTGCACGCTTACAAGTTTCTCATAAATGAGAAACCGCGTGAAGAAAATAATAACCTTAAAATAAGGTTATTAACAAGGTAAATTTTTTCAAAATTTGATTATAAGGAGGTGTACTTAGCATGGCAGAATATAGATTACATTATAAATATGGAAAAGTAGGAATGGCAAAAGCTCATGCTGAGTACATTCTAAGAGAAAATAAATATAACAAAAAAGAAGATTTAGTATATAAAGAATCGGGGAATATGGAATGTGTTATTGATGGAACATCAGCGATTGATTTTTGGAAAAGTGCTGATGATTTTGAAAGAGTTAATGGGAGAGCATATAGAGAATTTGAATTGAATATTCCTAATGAATTAACACATAAAGAAGGTGTTGAGCTTGTTAAAAATTTTGTGAAACAAGAGATAGGAAATAAACATCCATATTCTTTTGCCATCCATGAATCACATAGTAAAGATGGAGAGAAAAATCTTCATTGCCATCTTATGTTTTCTGAAAGAGAATTAGATAATATTTTAAGAACTAAAGAACAATTTTTTAGAAGAGCAAATTCTAAAAAACCCGAACTTGGTGGAGCTAAAAAAAATGATATTTGGATAAAAAAAGAATTGTTATTAAATATAAGAAAATCATGGGAAGTTTTATCTAATCAAGCATTAGAAAAAAATGGCTTTAATGAAAGAGTTTCTTGCGAATCTTTAAAGAAACAAAGAGAGATTGCTTTAGAAAAAGGTGATTATTTAAAAGCTGAACTTTTAAATAGAACACCAGT
>NZ_CAMFHX010000045.1 GCF_945952365.1 uncultured Cetobacterium sp. | reverse complement strand
AATCGTGTTGTCGCTGGTTCGAGCCCAGCAAGAAGCGCCATTTTTTTATTTTTTGGAAAAATAAATTTTAAGAGCAGTTCTGCTCTTTTTTTTATACATTTTTTTCAAGATAGTGTATAATGATAAAGAATTAATAAAATTTTAAAGAGGTGAAAAATGCTAAAAAAAGAGAAAATAATTGTGTTATTGATTTCAGCAATAATAATAATCACTAGTTTAGGATTAATAATGAATAAGAAAAAAATAGAAGAAAGCATAAAAAATAATAAAAATTTAGCCGAGTTATATCAAAAAAATGAAAAGAGAAAAAATGAAAAGATTTTTTATGTTAAATTAAAAGATGATAAATTAAGAAGAATATTGGAAAACTTATCATCAGATAAAATGGAAATAGCAACATCAATTTTAAAAAATGGAAGATTGGTAGATTTTATAAATAATCCGACAGTAGATTTATATTTAAAAAATATAGACTATAGTAAGGCTTTAGAAAATAGTAGCGTTATAAAAGGATTGAAAGATTTATCATCACTATCTCCAGAAATTGGAAAGTATTTCAAGGAAGAAGTAGTACAAAATAATTTTGATAGCTTTGTTAAAACTATTGAAAATAGACCAGAGGTTATCAAAATAAAAGATAGGATAACTAAGCTTCTACCTATAAAAAATAGTAAATCTATATTTGAACAACTATCAGAAGAGAGTTTGATAGAAATAAGTGAAATGTTATCAAAATCTCCAAACACAATAGAGTTTGTAGAAAAAAAAGATTTGAAAAAATATAATTTAGAAGAAGTAGCTCAAATAAGTAAGACTCTTTATAAAATTGGAAAGATAAATCCGATGTTAGCGATTGAAATATACAATATGTTAGAGGGATTTGATATAAGAAAAGCTGCTCTTTATGGAGATTTATATGTAGAGGATGAAAAATTTGAAAAACAAATACGAAAAGAGTTTGAGAATGGAAGTTATACATTTGAAACACCATACTTAAAATATAATCCTTACGGAAGAACACCCTTAGCTTATGGAATGAAATATGGTGAAAATGAAAAAGTAGAGCTTTTAAGAGTAACTGTAATAGGAGTAGGAGGAATGCCTAATTTTAGTTATGAAAAAAAATATTTTCCAGGAGAGTTATTTCCAATAGTAGGATTATATCCCAAAATTGAAAATATAGTTTTATTAGAACAATTAAATCCAAGTGACAAAAAAGTTATAAAAAATAAAAGATTAAAATTAAAAACATATGCAGTTGATGATCGATTACCATCAATTTATATAGAAAAAAGAGTTCCGAGTAGTATACAACCAGGATTTAATTTAGCTTCTTATAATTTAAAAGATGAGGGATTACCTTTTGCCTTTGATAGTATGGGAAATATTAGATATATTTTAAAAACGGGTAAGGAAATGAGAAAAGTAAAAATAGAAAAAGAGGATTCTGGTGTTTGGGAAGTAAAAAATGATGAAGATAAGTTTCAGTTGAATATATTAGGGAAAATTTTAGGAAGAATAGGAAGAGATGATGAAGATAGTGCTGTTAAAAATAAAAAAACTAAGTATTTAGTTAGGAATAATAATGTATTAACAGTTGTTTCTTACAAAGATGAGGTATATCCATCTGCTTTATTTTCTGAATATGGGTTAGATTCTAAAGATGAAGTTTTTAAAGCCATTATATTTTACGATAAAGATGGAGCTGATGAAAATATAATAGATGATGGAGAAAGAGTAATTCTTTATGAAGGAGATAGTGAAAATTAATGTTAAGATTATTTTATATGGGGGCTCTAGGAGCCATATTTTCAGTTTTGATGAGTGTTTTTAACTTAACAACAGAAACAAGCGTAATAGGATTAGGAGTGTTGTTTTTTATACTACTAGGACTTTATTTATTTGATTTAATGAACTTTGATATTCCTAGATATAGTTTGAAAAATTATTTAACAATAATATTTTTAAATAGTTTCTTTTTCTTTATTTGGTTTTTAATAAGTTCAGATTTTTGGTTGATAATCTTTTATTTTTTATTTACAGCAATTATTATTTTTTTAAGATCTATGATAAATATCATTACTTATAGAATAAAACCTGTTTCAATATATGGCGAAGGAGAGTTGAAGGAAAACTTAGAAAAAAGTTTAGGAAGGCTAGAGGGATACAGATATTTAAAATTTTCTGGAAATATTGATGAATTAGAAGAGTTCGTAGAAAAAAATGATATTAAACTGTTACTTTTAGGAAAAATGAGGCTTGAAGAAAACGAGATTGAAAAAATATTAAAAATTAAATTAAGAAATACTCATGTAATGGGATATTTAGACTATATGTTAGAAATTGAAAAGAAGATAGAGGTTTCGTATATAAATGAAGAGTGGTTATTAAATGCTTATGGATTTGAAATATTGAGAAGTAAGTTTCAAAATAAAATTAAGAGAGTTTTTGATATAGGAATGTCTATTACTATAGGATTAATGACTTTTCCAGTTATGATTATAGCAGCAATAATAGTTAGACTTGAAAGCCCTGGAGCTATTATTTACTCTCAAGCTAGAGTTGGAGAGAATGAAAAAGAGTTTTTTGTTTATAAATTTAGAAGTATGAGACAAGATGCTGAAAAAGATGGAGCAAAATGGGCCCAAAAAAATGATCCTAGAGTAACAAAATTTGGAAATTTTATGAGAAAAACAAGAATTGATGAACTTCCACAACTTTTAAATGTAATAAAAGGAGATATGAGTTTTATAGGGCCAAGACCAGAAAGAATGGTATTTATAAAAGAACTTGAAAAACAAATTCCATACTATGGATTAAGACATATGGTAAAACCTGGTTTAACAGGTTGGGCCCAAGTAATGTATCCTTATGGTGCAACTGTAGAGGACGCAAAAAATAAGTTAGAATATGATTTATATTATATAAAATGTTACAGTTTGTATTTAGATATTATTATACTGTTTAAAACGCTTAAAACAGTTGTATTTGGAAAGGGACGGTAAGAGATATATGTTAACTATATTTACACCCACCTATAATAGGGAGGACACTTTAAAGCGGTTATATAAAAGTTTAAAGAGTCAGACATTAAAAAATTTCGAATGGATAATTGTTGATGATGGATCAACTGATAATACTGAAAAACTTGTACAAAATTTTATAGATGAGCAAGAAGTTTCAATAATCTATAAAAAAACTAAAAATGGTGGAAAAATGAGAGCTGTAAATGTTGGAGTAACTTTATCAGCAAGAGAATTTTTCTTTATTGTGGACAGTGATGATTATTTAGATGAAAGAGCAGTAGAGATAATTCAAGAGGAAATTGTTACTCTTCCTGTAGATTATGCAGGATTAGTTTTTAGAAAAGTTGAAGTATTAGATAATGGTTTTCCTATAAGAGAAAAAGAAAGTTTTGGTGAAGATCAAATAGATAGTACTCCAATCGATATTTTTTATAGAAGAAAAATTTTAGGAGATAAAGCTGAAATAGTAAAAACTTCAATAATGAGAGAGTATCCTTTTCCAGAAATTGAAGGAGAAAAATTTGTTCCTGAAGGATATATTTGGAATCAAATAGGAGAAAACTATTTATTTAGATATATAGATAAAGGGATATATTATTACCAATATCTAGCTGATGGATACACAAGAAGATTTTCTGAAATTATAAAAAAAAATCCAGAAGGTATGAAGCTTTATTATGCTTATATGTTAAAAAAAGATATTCCGTTAAAAAATAAAATAAAATTTTTGATTAGACTGATTCAATCAATTTATTACGAAAGAAAAAAAGATAGGAGAAACACATGAAAATACTTCATATAATAACCTCTTTAGAATTAGGAGGTGCAGAGAAGTTATTGTTAGATTTAATTCCTGCTCAAAAAAGACAGGGTGTAGATGTAGAATTATTAGTTTTAGACACTAATGGTGAAAAATTTTTGGATGAGTATGAAAAAAGAGGGATAAAAGTTCATAAAACTAAAATTAACAATAAAATAAGTTTTAAAAATATTTTTGAAATAGCAAAAATAATAAAAAAAGAGAAAGTAGAAATTGTGCATGCTCATCTTGTTCACTCTCAAATTTGGACAAGTTTGGCAAAGTATTTAAATAAAAATACTATTTATATAACGACAGAGCACAGCACTCATAACAGAAGAAGAGAGAACTACATATATAAAATTTTAGACAAATTTATATATAGCTCTTTTGTAAAAGTTATCGCAATTTCAGAAGCTACGGCAAGGGAACTTATAAAATGGACAGGAATAAGTTTGAAAAAAATAGATGTTATACCAAATGGGGTTTCACTGAGAGCTTTTATGGGAAAACAAAAAGAGCGTAAAGGAAATAACTTAATTATGGTATCTAGATTTCATTCATCTAAAGATCATATAACTGTTGTAAGAGCTTTAGAAAAACTTCCAAAAGAATACTCGTTAACGTTTGTTGGTGAAGGTGAAACAGAAGAAGCAGTTAAAAGAGAGGTATTAATGCTAAGCTTAGCAGATAGAGTACAATTTTTAGGGTATTCGAACTCTGTTTCAGCGCTATTAAAAAGAGCTGATGTAGCTATTCAATCATCAAATTTTGAAGGGTTTGGATTGAGTGCTCTAGAAGCTATGGCATCTGGAACACCTATAATAGCTAGTGATGTTGAAGGATTAGCCAATATAGTTTCAGGATCTGGGTTGTTGTTTAAAGCTGGAGATGTAAATGATTTAGTTCAAAAAATAAAACTTTTAGAAGATGCTAAAGTTTACTCTGAAAAAAGTAGAGCTGGTATTAGGGGTAGTTTAGTGTATTCAATAGAGGCTACGGCTAAAAAATATATAGAGTTATATAAAGAGGAATTAAAATGATCTATTTAATTATATCTATAATACTATTTTTATTTGGAGTTTATGATGTTTTTATTGAAGATAAAGAAAAAAAAGAAGTAGTATTAAAAGTTATAATAATTTGTATGATTTTATTCTTAGGAACTAGAGGTTTTTTAGGTTGGGATTGGTATTTTTATTATCCATCTTTTATGGAAGGAACTTATATTTATGAAAAAGGCTATATGCTTTATACATCTTTTATAGGTGGGATTTATAAGAATTATATTTTTTATCAGTTTATAACGACAAGTGTTGATTTTATAGCGTTATATTATATTTTTAAAAGATATTGTAAATATCCTATAATGGCATTCGCTATTTTTTTTAGTATTCAAGGATTTCATATGGAGGTTGAACTTTTAAGAAATATGAAAGCTATAATTTTGTTTTTATTTTCTTTGAAATATATTCAAGAGCGTAAAATTATACCATTTTTAGTCTTAAATATAATTGGAATCTCCTTTCACATGAGTGCAATATTTTATTTACCAATGTACTTTATTTTAAATTATGACTATAAAAAAAATATTATTTTAGGAATGTTTATAGCTGGAAGTTTCTACTATCTTTTAAATATTAAATTGATTGAATTACTATTAAACTATGAATGGACTTCGCTCTCAATAGCGATTGCAAATAAAATTTCTACTTATAAAAGTATTATTCCTGAAGATTTGAAAAGAGGTTTTAATATTTTTTATTTGGAAAGAGCAATTTTATTTTTTTTAGCTTATAAATATGAAGAGGATAAAGTTATAAAGAATAGTTTATATGTTTGGATAGGTATTTTTTTATTTACCTCTGAATTATCAGTAATCTCATTAAGAATAGGGACTCTTTTTATATATAGTGCTTGGTTAATTTTATGTAGAGGGATAGAAAAAGTTGAAAGAAAAGATATTATGATAATTATAATTCTATTTTTATCTTTAACTAGAATTTATAGAAGTATCACTTTCCCTGGGAATCGTATAAACTATAGATATGAAAATGTACTTTTTAATGATTTAGATTATAAAAAGAGAGAATTAGAAATAAAAAAATCTAAAATTTATTTAAAAGAGAGTCATGGAAAAGAGTTGTTAATTCAATATTGATGTGAGGTATTTATGAAAAAATTAAAAATATTTTTTACAGCTAATGTACTTTGGGATATCTATATATTTAGATATGGAGTAATAAAAGCTTTGATAGGTGATGGCCATGAAGTTGTAGTAGTAGCTCCAGTTGATGAAAGAATTGATTTTGTAGAAGAGCTAGGAATAAAACATATCCCTATAAATTTAAGCATGAGAGGTGTAAATCCATTAAAGGATTTTAATCTTTTTTTACAACTGAAGAAGATATATAAAATGGAAAAGCCAGATATAGTTTTTCATTATACAATAAAACCTAATATCTACGGAACTTTGGCTGCAAAGATATCAAGAGTTAAGAGCGTAGCTATTTTGACAGGATTAGGCTATTCTTTTGTAGAAGGAGGAATAGTTTCAAATATAGCGAAATTATTATATAGATTTTCTTTAAAATATTCTAAAGAGGTTTGGGTTTTAAATAGTGATGATAAAGAAGCTTTGATAAAGCAAAATATAACCTCTTCAGAAAAAATCTTTATTTTACCAGGAGAAGGAGTTGATACTTTTAAGTTTTCTCCAAAAGAAAAGGTAGAAAACTCTGAGTTGAATTTTTTAATGGTAGCAAGAGCTTTTTATGATAAAGGTGTTAGAGAGTATGTTGAAGCGGCAAAAATTATAAAAAATAAAGGCTACAAAGTTAATTTTCTCTTTTTAGGTGCTTTAGGTGGAAACGCAGCAAACGGTGTAGATAAGCTTAAAATGGATGAATATGTTAAAGAGGGTATATTGGAGTACTTAGGCCATAGAAAGGACGTAGATGCAGTTATAAATGCTTCTGATTGTGTAATTCTTCCTTCGTATAGAGAAGGTATATCAAAAGTATTGATGGAAGCTGCTAGTATGGAAAAACCAATTATAGCCTCAAATGTAACAGGATGTAAAGAGATTGTAGATAATGGTATCAATGGGTATTTAGTAAATGTGAAAGATTCTGATGATTTAGCAGATAAAATTGAAAAATTTATAGGGTTATCATTAGATGAAAGAATATCTATGGGGAAAAGAGGTCGTGAAAAAATCTTAAGAGAGTTTGATGAAAAAATAATAATAGAGATATATAGGAGAAAATTATGGAACTTACGATAATTGTACCTGTTTATAACGTAGAAGAATTTTTAGTTGAATGTTTAGAAAGTATTTATAAAGTGAGTGATATAGATTATGAGGTTATTCTAGTTAATGATGGATCAAAAGATGATAGTTTAAATATTTTAAAAAAATACAAAGAGCTTTATCCAACAAAAACAAAAATAATAGATAAAGAAAATGGAGGATTATCCTCTGCAAGAAACATAGGCATAAAAGAAGCTAAAGGTGAATACTTGGCTTTTGTAGATAGTGATGATGTAATTGATCCAAAAGGATTTGAAGAGTTTTTTAAAGAGGGGCAAAGATTAGATTTAGATGTAATGGTTGGAAATATGAGGTATTTTTCTGAGAATAAAATTGGAGAACCACTTTTTAGGTCTCAAGAGATAAAAGATTTTACTGTGAGTAAAGGAACCAAGTTTTTCTTAACATTATTTCAAGGAAGTAAGTGTTTCAGAGAAGAGGTTGTAGATGATATCTACAAAAGAGAGTTTATCTGTGAAAATAAACTTTATTTTCACGACAATTTAATTCATGAAGATAGTTATTTTACTCCAATGGTCTATTTAAAAGCTAAGAGAATAAAGTATATTGACATTGCATTTTATTACTATAGACAAAGAAATGGAAGTATTATGAGTGTGGTCAATGATAAAAGTATAGAGTCATTAGAAAAAATTTGTTATATGTTATTGAGTGAATTTTCAAAAACAGATGAGTATGGAAGAGAGGCTCTTTCAAAGTTATTACCAAGTTTTTATAAAGTTATTTTGTATAGATATATAAATTCAGGGAAAGACTACAAAGAAAAATTAAAAAATTATAGAGATATTTTTAAAGAGGTTAGAGCTGTGAAAAATAAAAATTTAGAGGAGATTTTTATTTATTTTGCACCAACAGTTGCTAATTTTTGTAGAAAAATTATAGGGAAAGAGATAGGGAATACTCAGAAAATACCTAAGTTTTAGGAGGGGCTATGGAGAAGAAAATACATTATATATGGCTAGGAAAAAGTCCTAAACCTAATTTGATGGATATTTGTATAAATTCGTGGAGAGAAAAGTTACCAGAATATGAGATTATTGAATGGAATGAAGAAAATTTAGATTTTTATAATGAAATTAAAAAAAATAAATTTTTAGAAGAGTGTTACAAAAGGAAGCTTTGGGCATTTTTATCAGATTATTTTAGAGTTAAAGTTTTGTATGAGCATGGTGGAATATATTTAGATTCTGATATGCAGATTTTAAAATCGTTAGATTCTTTTTTAAACGATAGAGTTTTTTTAGGAATGGAAGATAAAAAACAAGCTAGTGCAGGAATAATAGGATCAGAAAAAGGGCATATCTTTTTTAAAAAGATGTTAGAATTCTATGAAAAGGATATTTGGAATATAAATATATATACAATTCCAGCAATTCTTCAATATATTTTGGAAAAAGAATATGGATTTAAAGGAGAAAATAAAGTTATCACATTAGATGATGGAATAAAAATATATCCATTTGAATATTTTTATCCATATCATTTTACAGAGGAGTTTTCTTATGAAAAAATAACTGAAAATACTCATGGTATACATTGGTGGGGAAAAAGTTGGCATGGGAATAATAAAAAACTTTATTTTTTAGAGTTTAAAACAGTAAAAGGATATAAAAAAAAATTAATAAATTTATTAATTTTTTTAAATATTTTAGAACCAGTAAGAAAATTATATGAAAAATTTATAAAAAAATAAAATCTTGCTACATGCTAGAATCCCTTTTAAAATAAGGGTTTTTTAGCATGTGTTTTTTTATCAAAAAAAAACTTATAAAAAAATAAAAAAACTTGTTGACTTTATTTATAATTTATGATATTATTATTAATGTCCGTGAGGGACAGCGAAGCGCGAAAG
>NZ_CAMFHX010000044.1 GCF_945952365.1 uncultured Cetobacterium sp. | reverse complement strand
GGGCAGCCCCCTGGGAGGATAGGAAGTTGCCAATCTTTTTTTATTTTTTGTAAAATTGTGCTATAATTTAATTAGTAAAATTAAATCATAGAGAGGTGTTTTATGAAAAGTATATTGGTTACAGGTGGAGCGGGATACATAGGAAGTCACGCAGTAGTAGAACTGCTAGATTCAGGATACGATGTTATTGTTTTAGATAATTTAGAAAATGGTTACATAGAATTAGTTGATAGTAGAGCCAAATTTTATAAAGGGGATATCAGAGATATTTCGACTTTTGAAAATATATTTATTGAAAATAAGATAGATGCAGTTATGAACTTTGCAGGGTACATAAAAGTTGGAGAAAGTGTAAATGAACCTAATAAGTATTATTTAAATAATACTTATGGCGTTATGAATATAATTGAAGTTATGAAAAAATATAATGTTAAAAATATAATTTTTTCTTCAACAGCAGCTGTTTATGGTGAAGTTAAATGCGATGGCTTGGTATATGAAGATTATCCAACTAATCCGATTAATCCTTATGGGTGGAGCAAACTTATGGCTGAAAGAGTTATTATAGATGCTGCAAAAGCTTTTGGATTAAACTATTCAATATTTAGATATTTTAATGTGGGTGGAGCACATGAAAAATATCATATAGGGCAAAAAGGTGAGGGTGTTACAGCCTTAATTCCAATTATTTTGCAAACAGCAAAAGGTGAAAGAGAGAGATTAAGTATATATGGAGATGATTACTCAACTTCAGATGGAACTGGAATAAGAGATTATATTCATGTTGTAGATTTAGTCAAAGCTCATATAGCAGCCTTACCATCGCTAGAAAAAAATACTAGTGGAATATATAATTTGGGAAATGGAACTGGCTTTTCTGTTTTAGAGATGCTAAATGCAGCTAAACAAGTAACTGGAATAGATATAAAATCAGAAATCATAGAGAGAAGAGCCGGAGATCCTGCATCTGTGGTTGCAGCTAGTGAAAAAGCAAGAGAAGTTTTAGGGTGGAAACCAGAATATATAGATGTTAGTAAAATAATAGAAACGGCTTGGAATTGGTATAAAAGTCTTTAAAATATAGAGGTGAACAATGAATTTTTTCAAAAATTTTTTTATTAAAAAAAATAAAAATATAGAAATCCAAAAGAAAAGTGAGATACAAACAGAGTGTAATAATGATAATTGCGGATGTAAAAGTTGTGAGCACGAAGAGGAAAAGAATGGAGACTATTTGAAAAATATTTGTATTCAAATAGAAACAATACCTTGTGAACCGAATCCTTATTTTACAGGCAATGATGAAAGTGCTAAATTTTTTGAAGAGTTTGAAATTAGAATGACTACTATTTATAGAATGTATAAAATAAATAGTATATTTTTAAAAGAGTATCAAAAAGTTTCAAGAAAGTCATTGAGTGATACAAGAGAGAATGAAAAAGAGTTTTCGAAATATAGTAAATGCTATTTTATAAATAATAATGCATTTAAAGAAATTCATCATATGAGTAACCTTTTAAATATTTTTATGATTTTTGAAGTTCTATTAAAAAATATAACAAAAGATTTAGCTTATGATAAAAATTTAGATTTAGAAGAGATTCAAAATAAAAATATGTCATATTTAAATAGTTACATCTTATTTATTGAGGATAAAATGAAAATAAAGTTTTCGCTATCTGATAATGAGAGAAACTTTATAGGAATTGTTAGAAAAATAAGAAATGATTATTTACATGATTATATGACGGAGATACCTGAATCGATTGAAAAAGAGATAGTTAAAATATTTAATTTGAGAGAGGGAAAGAGAATAGTTGTAGATGAATATTTTATTGAAAATACTTGTAGAATGTTTGGAGAAATAGCTAAAAGACTTGAGAAGTCTTATTGGGAATATAAAAATAAAACTTTTGAAAAATAGAGGGGAAAACATGTTGATTATTGTAAGAGGGGCAGGAGATTTAGCAACAGGAGTTATCTATAGATTATACAAAAGTGGATTTAAGATTTTAGCATTAGAAGCAGAGAAACCAAGTGCAATAAGACGTAGCGTTGCATTTTCAGAGTGTATCTATACTATAGAGCAAAATATAGAAGGTGTAAAAGCAAAAAAAGTAAATAATTTAAAAGAGATAGAAGAGTGTTGGCAAAAAAAAGAGATTCCAATAGTAGTTGATCCTAAAGCTCAATATATAGATATTTTAAAACCTGATATTGTTGTAGATGCAATAATTGCTAAAAAAAATTATGGAACAAATATAAAAATGGCTCCAATTACTATAGCTTTAGGCCCAGGATTTATAGCTGGAAAAGATGTTAATATTGTTATAGAAACAATGAGAGGTCATAATTTAGGTAGACTGATATTTGAAGGGGAAGCCTTAGCTAATACAGGTGAGCCGGGAGAGATAGGTGGAGTTACTAAAGAAAGGGTAATATATTCGAATAATGAAGGAACTTTTAAAGCTATAAAAAAAATAGGAGACTTTATAAAGAGGGATGAAATTTTAGGATATGTAGAGAATACTCCAATTTATGCAACGATAGATGGATTGTTAAGAGGAATAATTTCAGATGGATATGTTGTTAAATCCAAATTTAAAATAGCTGATATAGACCCTAGATTGAATCAATATGATAATTGTTTTACAATATCGGATAAAGCCAGAAGTTTAGGTGGCTCTGTACTTGAAGGAATTTTAAGTGAGCTTCAAAAAATGGGAGGAAAAAATGGATCTAAGTATTTTGGAGAAGATTTTTGAAATTGTTAAAGAAGGAAAAAAAGTAGCATTGATAACCTTAACGAGATCGAGTGGATCAACACCTAGAAAAGAGGGGACTTTAATGGGTGTTTGGAATGAAGATTTTATAGGAACTATTGGTGGAGGTTTAGTAGAGTATAGAGTTATAAATGATGCTAGAAAAGCTATTAAAAATAATCAAAATATAGATTTTAAATACGATCTAACAAAAGAAGCTGAACTAGGTATGAGTTGTGGTGGAACTGTGGAAGGATATATAAAGGTCATAAATCCTAAAAATAGAATTGTAATTGTCGGAGCTGGACATATAGGTCAAAAATTATATAATCTTTTAGATGGATCGGATTTTGAAAAAATCATTTTAGATGATAGAGAAGAGTATAAAAATCATTTCTCAGATATATTGATAGGAGATTACGAAAAACTAATAGATAGTCTTCCAGAAAATGAAAATACTTATTTTATAATTGTAACAAAAGGGCATGTAACAGATCAAAAATCATTAGAAGCTGCCTTAAAGAAAAAAAGTAGATATATTGGAATGGTTGGAAGTAGAAAAAAAGTAATTGAAATAAAAAAGAGTATTGCTGAAAAAGGGATTGAATTACAAGAGCAAAAATTGTACTCACCAATAGGCTTAAAGGTGTCAGATGGAAGTCCATTTGAAATAGCGATAGAGATAATGGCAGAAATATTAAAAGTAAAAAACAATGGTGAATTGGTACATAGGAGGCTAAATAGTGTTAACGCATTTTAATAAAGATGGTAAAGCAATAATGGTTGATGTAACAGAAAAAAATGAAACTAAAAGAGTTGCTTTAACTAAAGGGAAGATTTCTATGAACAAGGAAACTTATCTTAAAGTAAAAGAGGGAACTATCCAAAAAGGTGATGTTTTAGGTGTTGCAAGAGTTGCTGGAATAATGGGAGCAAAAAAAACAAGTGATTTAATACCTATGTGTCATCCTTTATTTATAACTGGTGTAGAGATAGAATTTAATTTTTTTGATGATGAACTTACAATAGAGGTCGCTACAAGTGTAAAGACAGCAGGAAAAACAGGAGTAGAAATGGAGGCTTTAACAGCCACAACAACAGCGCTTTTAACAATATATGATATGTGTAAAGCTATGGACAAAACTATGGTAATTAAAGATGTAAGGTTATGTAAGAAGTCAGGTGGAAAATCAGGAGATTTTATAAATGAATAATTTTTTAAGTATTCTTGCATATTTAAGTACATTGTTGCTTCTTGGAGTTTTTGTAAAAAGTAAAGTGAAAATTTTTCAACAGTTATTTATTCCAGCATCTATAATTGGAGGAGTGATAGGTCTTATATTAGGATCAGATTTACTTGGAAAGTATTACACTATAATTCCAAAAGAATGGGAAGTTATAGTAAGAAGTGTTCCAGGAATTTTAATTATACCTATTTTGATTTCAATTCCTTTAGGTATGGAGTTTGGTAAAAAAACAAAGATTATGAAAAATACTATAAATACTGGTGGAATTTTATTTTTAGTAACTTTTACACAGTTATTGTTAGGTTATATTGTCAATTTTATATTTGATAAAGTTTTTAATATAAAGCTTTATAAAAGTTTTGGAGCAGAGCTAAATTCAGCTTTTGCAGGTGGACATGGAACTGCAGGAGTTGTAGCTAGAACTTTAAAAGAATTAGGAGCAGAATATTGGCAATTAGCACAAGGGGTAACTGTAACTTTAGCAACTTTTGGACTTGTATTAGGAATAATATTTGGTATATATCAAATTAAAATAAATAGTAATAAAATTTTGAAAACAGAAATTTTATCAGAGTATAAAAATGGATATATAAAAGAGAAAGATAAGCAACCTTCAATAGGAAAAGAAACAATGTTAAATACGACCGTAGACACTCTTGCTTATCATATTGCAATAATATTTGGAGTGTCGGGCATAGCAATAATTAGTTTAGATATCTTTAAATATTATAAAATCCCAGTTTTATCAAAAGTGACAGTTTGGTCATATGGAATGTTATTGATGTTTGGTATTTGGAAAATGTTTATAAAAAAAGGTATTGATTGGAGTATTGATTCAAAGGTAAAAAGTAGAATAACAGGAACTTTAACAGAGTTTGCTATAGTTTCAGCAGTTGTTAGTATTCCTATAAAAGCTGTAGCTAGTTATATATTTCCAATATTAATAGTATGCTTATTTGGTTTTTATATCACTTGGATATTAATTTATAAACTTTCGAAAAGATATTTTAAAAGTTATGAATTAGAAAGAAGTTTAGCTATGTTTGGAACGTCAACTGGAGTGTTTATAACAGGGTTATTATTATTGAGAATATGTGATCCAAAATTAGAAACACCTGTTTTACAAGACTACTCTTTAGGATTTTCAATAACAGCTTTATTGGGTCCTATTTTAATAGCGACGTGTATTCAGTTGAGTTTCATATATAATTATTTTTATCCAATTATACTTCTATCGGGATTAATAATTTTAACAGGTTTTAGTTTAGAATATTATAATAAAAGAGTGGATTAACCACTCTTTTTTTTTAGAGTTATGATATAATAAAAAGGATAAATTATTTAAAAAGGAGATTAGAAAATGGCTTTGCTAAGTGTTAACAATTTATATAAAGGCTTTTCAGGAGAGTCTTTATTAAGAGATATAACATTCTCTATAGATGAAAAAGATAGAATAGGAATAATAGGTGTCAATGGTGCAGGGAAATCAACTTTGATAAAAATGTTAATGGATATGGAGGATAGTGATCCAAATCCTGAAACAAATGAAAGAGGAATAATTTCTAAAAAAGGTAGTTTGAAAATTGGTTATCTTTCACAAAATATAAATTTAAATAAGGAAAACTCTATTTTTGATGAGCTTATGGGAGTTTTTTCAAATTTAAAAGCTGATTATGAGAGAATAAAAGAGCTTAATAATCTTATAGCAACAGACTTAGAAAACTTTGATAAACATATGGACGAATTAGCGCATTTAAGCAGTAGATATGAGCAAGAGGAAGGATATGCTATTGAGTATAAAGTTAAACAAATATTAATAGGATTAAGTATTCCAGAAGAGATGTGGAAGACGAAAATAGATGATCTTTCTGGTGGACAACAATCAAGAGTTGCCCTTGGAAAAATTTTGTTAGAGGAACCTGAACTATTGATATTAGATGAACCGACGAACCATCTAGATTTAGTAGCGATAGAATGGTTAGAGAAGTTTTTAAAAGATTATCCGAAAGCGTTTATAGTTATATCACATGATAGATATTTTTTAGATAATATAATAAATAGAGTTTTTGAAATTGAAGCAAAGACTTTAAAAACTTATAAAGGTAATTTCTCAGATTATATAATACAAAAAGAAGCATATTTATCAGGTGCAGTGAAATCCTTTGAAAAAGAGCAAGATAAAATAAAAAAGATGGAAGAGTTTGTAAGACGTTATAAGGCTGGTCAAAAATGTAAACAAGCAAGAGGAAGACAGAAGTTATTGGATAGAATGGAAAAAATGGATAATCCAATCATAGGTGTAAGAAAAATAAAACTTAAATTTGAAACTGAAAATGTAAGTGTAGATAAAGTATTGGAATTGAAAAAACTAACTATGAGTTATGAAGATAAACAGCTTTTCAACAATTTAGATTTAACAATCTATAGAGGAGATAGAGTTGGGATAATTGGAAAAAATGGTGTTGGAAAATCAACAATCTTAAGAATTGTTAACGGATTGGAAAAACCAAAAAGTGGAAGTGCTGAGATAGGTGAAAGAGTAAAAATAGGATACTATGACCAAAATCATCAAGGGTTAAAAATGGAAAATAGTATTTTAGAGGAGTTGCTTTATAACTTTAAATTAAGTGATGAAGAGGCTAGAGGTATAGCAGGAGGATTTTTATTCTCTGCAGATGATGTAGATAAAAAAATAAAGTCACTTTCTGGTGGAGAGAAAGCTAGGGTTGCTTTCATGAAACTTATATTATCAAAGCCTAATTTTTTAATATTAGATGAACCAACAAACCATTTAGATATTTATTCGAGAGAGATTTTAGAAGAAGCTTTAGAAGATTATGATGGAACTATTATAGTTGTCTCTCATGATAGATATTTCTTAGAGAATGTTGTAAATAGTATTTATGAAGTAAATAAGGATGGAGCAACTTTATTCAAAGGTGACTACGAAAGTTATATGTCTCAAAAAGATAATGTCAAAATAAAGGACGAATCTGCTGGTTTAAACTATGAAGAGCAAAAAAAGAATAGAAATAAAATTTCTAATTTAGAAAAGAAATATAAAAGATTAGAAGAGGAAATAGAAAGGTTAGAAAGTGAAAAAATAGCTTTGGAAAAAAGTTATGAAATAGCCGGTAAAACCAATGATTTAGACGAGTTAATGAAAATTCAAGAGCAGTTAGATAAGAAGGATGAAAAGATTTTAGAGGCTATGGAAAACTGGGATGAAACAGCACTTGAATTAGAAGAATTGAAAAAATAGTTGTAAAAAAATAAAGATGTGATAAAATTATCTTTGACTTTTTGCAATAAAGCTATTATAATACTAAAGTTAAATATTATTTAAAAATAATAAATAAAAAAATTCAGAGGAAGGAGGGTAAAATGCCTACTTTAAGTCAATTAGTAAAAAAAGGAAGACAAACTCTAGAAGAGAGTAAAAAATCACCAGCATTACAAGGAAACCCACAAAGAAGAGGAGTGTGTGTAAGAGTTTATACTACTACACCTAAGAAACCAAACTCAGCTTTAAGAAAGGTTGCCAGAGTAAAATTAACTAACGGAATCGAAGTTACTTCTTACATCCCAGGAGAAGGACATAACTTACAAGAACATTCAATCGTTCTAGTAAGAGGAGGAAGAACAAAAGATTTACCAGGAGTTAGATATAAAGTTATCAGAGGAGCTCTAGATACAGCAGGAGTTGCTAAGAGAAAACAATCAAGATCTAAATACGGAGCTAAGAAAGCGTAATAATTATTAAGGAGGTGGACAGCAAATGTCAAGAAGAAGAGCAGCAGTAAAAAGAGATGTATTACCTGATTCAAGATATTCTGATAAAGTTGTAACTAAGGTTATCAACTCATTCATGTTAGATGGAAAAAAATCAATCATTGAAGGAATTTTCTATTCTGCAATGGATTTAATAAAAGAGAAAACTGGTCAAGAGGGGTATGATGTATTTAAGCAAGCATTAGAGAACATCAAACCACAAATCGAAGTTAGATCAAGAAGAATCGGAGGAGCTACTTATCAAGTTCCAGTAGAAGTAAGACCTGAGAGACAACAAACTCTTGCTATCAGATGGTTAACTACTTATACTAGATTAAGAAAAGAGTACGGAATGATCGAAAAGTTAGCAGCAGAGTTAATTGCAGCAGCAAACAACGAAGGAGCTACTATTAAGAAGAAAGAAGATACTTACAAGATGGCAGAAGCTAACAGAGCTTTCGCACACTACAAGTTCTAATTTAAAATTCAGGAGGATAACAAAATGGCTAGAAGCGTTTCTTTAGAAATGACTAGAAACATTGGTATCATGGCTCACATCGATGCAGGAAAGACTACTACAACAGAAAGAATATTGTTCTACACTGGAGTAGCTCATAAAATTGGAGAGGTTCACGAAGGTGCCGCTACAATGGACTGGATGGAGCAAGAGCAAGAGAGAGGTATAACAATTACTTCTGCTGCTACTACATGTTTCTGGAAAAATCACAGAGTAAATATAATAGACACACCAGGACACGTGGACTTTACAGTTGAGGTTGAAAGATCTTTAAGAGTACTTGACGGTGCAGTTGCTGTATTCTCAGCAGTTGACGGAGTACAACCACAGTCTGAAACAGTTTGGAGACAAGCTGATAAGTACGGTGTACCAAGAATAGCATTCTTTAATAAAATGGACAGAATCGGAGCTAACTTCGAGATGTGCGTAAACGATATTAGAGAAAAATTAGGATCTAATCCTGTACCTATTCAATTACCAATCGGTGCTGAGGATGACTTCGAAGGAGTTATCGATTTATTAGCAATGAAAGAAATCGTTTGGCCAAAAGATTCTGATAACGGACAAAACTTCGAGTTAAGAGATATCAGAGCTGAATTAGCAGAAGCTGCTGAAGAAGCTAGAAACTTCATGATCGAATCAGTAGTAGAAACTTCTGATGAGTTAATGGAGAAGTTCTTCGGAGGAGAAGAGATTTCTCAAGACGAAATCAACACTGCTTTAAGAGCTGCAACTTTAGCTAACACAATAGTACCAGTTACTTGTGGAACAGCTTTCAAAAACAAAGGAGTTCAATCATTACTTGATGCTATCATCACTTACATGCCAGCTCCTACAGATAAAGGAATAATCAAAGGAACAGATGTTAAGAACGACGAGTTAGAAATAACTAGAGAAATCGCTGACGAATCTCCATTCGCGGCTTTAGCATTCAAAGTTATGACAGATCCATTCGTTGGAAGATTAACATTCTTCAGAGTTTACTCAGGAGTACTTACAAAAGGTTCTTATGTATTAAACTCTACAAAAGGTAAGAAAGAAAGAATGGGAAGAATTCTTCAAATGCACGCAAACAAAAGAGAAGAAATCGAAATTGTTTACTGTGGAGATATCGCTGCAGCAGTTGGATTAAAAGATACAACTACTGGAGATACTCTATGTGCTGAGGATGCACCAATCGTTCTAGAGAAAATGGAATTCCCTGAGCCAGTAATCTCAGTTGCAGTTGAGCCAAAAACTAAAGTTGACCAAGAGAAAATGGGTCTAGCTTTATCTAAGCTTGCTGAAGAGGATCCTACATTCAGAGTTAAAACTGATGAGGAAACTGGACAAGTAATCATCTCAGGAATGGGAGAATTACACTTAGAAATCATCGTTGATAGAATGAGAAGAGAATTCAAAGTTGAATCAACAGTTGGTAAACCACAAGTTGCTTACAGAGAGACTATAACTACTGCTCAAGATCAAGAAGTTAAGTACGCTAAGCAATCTGGAGGAAAAGGACAATTCGGACACGTTAAGATCACTCTTGAGCCAAACCCTGGAAAAGAGTTCGAGTTCGTAAACAAAATATCAGGAGGAGCTATTCCTAGAGAATATATTCCTGCTGTTGAAAAAGGATGTAGAGAAGCTCTTGAGGCTGGAGTTGTAGCTGGATACCCTATGGTAGACTTAAAAGTTACACTATATGATGGATCATACCATGAGGTTGACTCATCAGAGATGGCGTTCAAAATAGCTGGATCTATGGCTCTTAAACAAGCCGCTGTAAAAGCAAAACCAATCATCCTTGAGCCAATCTTCAAAGTAGAAGTAACTACTCCTGAAGAGTACATGGGAGACATCATAGGAGATGTTAACTCAAGAAGAGGAATGATCGGAGGAATGACTGATAGAAACGGAGCGAAGATAATCAACGCTAAAGTACCTTTATCAGAAATGTTCGGATATGCAACTGACTTAAGATCTAAATCTCAAGGAAGAGCAACTTACTCTATGGAGTTTGAAGAGTACGCACAAGTTCCTGCATCAGTTCAAAAAGCTATTCAAGAGCAAAGAGGAAAGTAATAATTACTTTTTCTAAGTTTTGAAGCTGTACAAAGTTTAATAATGTTGTAACTCTACTCTTGTAGAGTTACAACATAAATTATAAAATATAAATAACAATTAGGAGGAAATTTCAAATGGCTAAAGAAAAATTTGAAAGAAGCAAACCGCACGTT
>NZ_CAMFHX010000043.1 GCF_945952365.1 uncultured Cetobacterium sp. | reverse complement strand
CTTTATCCCTTTTCAAAGAACTGGACCTATTTTTCATCTTTAGTTAACAGATTCAGTTTAATCATATCTAATCTTAGGATTTAAAACACCATATAATACATCAACAACAAGATTTACTAAAATAAACTGAAGAGTGAAGATTAGTAAAATAACTTGTATAACAGTGTAATCTCTAAAAAGGATAGAATCGATAAGAAGCCTACCCAAACCAGGGATGGTAAATACAGTTTCAACTAAAACCGATCCAGCTAAAAGAAATCCAAATTGTAATCCAACAATAGTAACAACATCAATAAGAGAGTTTCTAAGAGTATGTTTCATAATAACCCAAAATTCATGAATCCCTTTTGCTCTAGAAGTTCTTATGTAGGGTTCTTTTAAAATTTCACTCATAGATGAACGAGTGTATCTTGCAATCATAGATGTTATTCCAGCTCCTAATGTGACAGCTGGTAGGATATAACTTTTAAATGAATCCACGCCACCAGTTGGGAACCAACCTAAATTTACAGAAAAAATTTGAATTAACATAAGTCCTAACCAAAAAAGAGGTAGAGATATACCTGATATTGCACCAATCATTATAAAATAATCTAATGCTTTTCCTCTGTTTACGGCTGAAATAATTCCAGCTACAACGCCGAAAAGTGTGGCCCAAAGAATTGATAAGATAGCCAACATAAATGTAGGTTTGAATCTTGGAGCTAACATATCTTTTATAGGCAACCCTGTTTTTATTGAGTTTCCGAGCTCACCGCTAAATATAGTTTTTATAAAATTAAAATATTGAACATAAAGTGGTTTTGTTAATCCTAAATGTTCTCTCATAAGTTGAATTTCATCAATTGTTGCATTTTGTCCAGCAAGTAATCTGGCAGGGTCTCCTGGAATCATATGGATAAATAAAAATATTAAAATAGAAACAATAATTAAAATTGGAATAGTATTAATTAATCTTTTGAAAATATATCCTTTCATATTCGCTCCTCACTAGATTTGATAGAAAAAATAAAACTGGTAGCTAAGAAACTACCAGTTTAAAAATCATATAGATTACTTAGTAGTGTCAGCTTGAGTAAAGTTTATAGAGCCATCTGGCATAACATAAACGCCTTTTGTTGTTTTTCTTTTTGCAGAAACTAATTCGTCAGAGCCTAAGAAAATCCAAGGAGCATCTTCCCAAATAGTTTTTTGAAGCTCAGAATAAATCTCTCCTCTTTTTTTCGAATCTACCTCGGTAGCTCCCTTTTCTAAAAGCTCATCAACTTTTGGATTGTTGTAATAAGCAGTATTAGCAGATACAGGTGGAGTAAACTTGCTATGGAAAAGATTTTTTGTAGCTCCATCAATATCAAAAGATGACCAGTTTACATACCACATATTTATAGTAGCATCTTCAGGCTTTTGAACATTATAGATTGAACTAGAGAGAGTTCCCTCTTCCATAGGCATAACTTCTACATCAATTCCAATTTGAGCAAGTTGTTGATGAATAAATTGCATTCCCTTCATATCTTCGGTATTGTTAGAACCCCAGATAGTAGCTTTGAATCCATTTTGATATCCAGCTTCTTTCATAAGCTCTTTAGCTTTTTCTAAGTTGTATGTGTAAGGAGTTAAATCTACATGGTATTCTAAAGCTGCAGGAACTGGAGATGTCAAAGGTACTAGATATCCAGATTTTACAACACCAGCATATGCTTTTTTATTTACAGCATAGTTTATAGCTTGTCTAACTTTTTTATCAGAGAAAATATCTTTAGTTGTATTTAAAGTTACATATCTTGTTATAGTTGAGAAGCCTTTTACTACTTCGATATCTTTAGAGTTTTCTATTCTTTTAACCTGTTCTGTTGGCATAGGGTATATGAAATCAGCTTCTCCTGTTTGAAGCATAGCTATTCTAGCTCCATTTTCCATAACAGGTCTGAAAGTTATAGTATCAACATTAGGTTTTTCTCCCCAGTAATTCTCATTTTTCTTTACAGTTAACTTGTCACCTTGAGTCCAATTTACATATGTATATTGACCTGTTCCAACAGGGTTAGTTATAATTCCTTGAGCTCCATACTTTTGAAGAGCAGCTGGACTTATCATTCTTAAAGATGCGATTCTATTTAGCATAGGTGCAAAAGGTTGCTTTAGGATAATTTTGATTTCGTATTCTCCGTTAGTTTCAACTCTATCTACAGCTACAAAGTTTCTTCTTCTTCTCAAGTTATTTTTTTCATCCATAACTCTATCAAAGTTGAATTTAATAGCATCAGCATTTAAAGGTGTACCATCTTGGAATTTGATACCTTCTCTAATTTTAATAGTGTAAACTAATCCATCTTCAGATATAGTGTAATCACTTGCTAAAGTTGGTTTTAGAGTCATATCGTCGTTATAGCTAAATAAAGCTTCATACATAGTAGCGACAGCCGTTCCAGAAAGTGTATCCGATAAATTGTGTGGGTCTAAAGAGATAAAGTTTGCATTAACTGCAACTGTGATATCTTTTGATTGTGAAAAAGTGATTGAAGATCCTAAAAGTAATAAAATTCCCATGTGTCCTAAAACTCTTTTCATAAAGCCCTCCCGTAGTCCTTTCGTAATAGAAAATATTTTATTAGTATTGGTATATACCCTATTTTTTTATAAAGGTCAATAGTAAAATACAAAATTCTATAAATTTGTGATATACTTAAAAGAAAAATAAAAGGATGACAAATGTTTGAATTATTAAAAAAATTAGGAATATTTGGGCTGGCTTTAGCTGGAGTTTTAGAGGCAACAGTTTTACCTTTACCTATGGAAGCAATATCATTACCAGCGTACTTAGCTTCAAAAGATAAAATTCTTTATCTATTTATAATATTGCTTTTATCTTCAATTACAGGAAGTATTATAGGGTATTTATTTTGGAAAAGAGTGGGGCGAGTTTTTAAAAAAAAGTATATAAATAATGATAGATTTAAAAAAATTAAAGAATTATACGAGAAAAATGCGTTTATAACATTGCTGACATCTGCATTTACACCTATTCCTTTTGAGGGATATGTTTTAACAGCTGGGATTTTAGAAATTGATTTTAAAACTTTTCTTTTAGGAGTTACTTTAAGTAGAGTTTTACGTCATTTACCTCAGGCAATTTTGCTTTATATATTTG
Source organism: uncultured Cetobacterium sp. (assembly GCF_945952365.1). Lineage (GTDB taxonomy): Bacteria > Fusobacteriota > Fusobacteriia > Fusobacteriales > Fusobacteriaceae > Cetobacterium_A. The sequence continues at coordinate 10,825 of NZ_CAMFHX010000043.1, read as the reverse complement.
GAGATAAAATAATAGAAAGTTTAGAGTTCTATAGTATACTGGGAGTGCTTGTAATTTTTTCTTTATTTTTAATAAAAAAAATTCAAAGTAAAATAAAAAACAATAAAAAAACTGCCAAGCAATAAAAATTCTTGGCAGTTTCCTTTTAATATCCGTTATATGGAGTTGGGATTGGTCTGTAGTTATTATTGTTGTTATTAGCTATAATTCCTCCAACAACAACAGCTCCAACGACTGCAGCTCCAATAGCCTCTCTTTTTCTTTGTTCTCTTCTAATATCTCTTCTGATATCTCTTCTAATTTCCTGTCTGATTTCATGACGTACATGAGCTTTTACAATTTCATGTCTTACAACAGGGTGTACTGGTCTATGGTATCTCGCAAAAGATGTAGATGTTAATACTATTAACATAATTAAAGCAAGAAATTTTTTCATAATTATTTACCGTCCTTTTTTAATGTTTCTCCAAATTTTGAAACTTCGTCTTTATTAAATACAATATAATCTTCAGTTCCAGCAAAATCTAAAACTAGAACACCTTTAGATTTATCGTATTGTATGTGGTAAAATTGTAAAGCACTCTCTTCGGGATTATTTGCATTTGCTATAATACCAGGAATTTGTATTCTAGCTTCTCCATCTTTAAATGTATTTACTAAAACAGATTTTGGTAAACCAAAAGTTACAACAGCTCCATTTTTAGTTTGTAGAGCAAAGTAAGCATTACTATTTTGAATAAACATTCCTATTTTATCAGTTGATGTAGCTACATCATTTTTAACAATATCCGCTGCAAAAAGATTCATAGAAGTTAAAATTCCTAAAATTGCTAAAATTTTCTTCATATTACTTTCCTCCCTTTACAGTATTTAAAATTTTCTTTGATTCCTCTTTTGTAAAAGTGATTTTGAAATCTTCATAAGTTGGTGAAACAGTTAAGATATCCCCTGTAAAATCAACATCATACAGTTCAACAACTAAATCATTTTCCTCTAAGCTATCATAAAATCCGATTACCTCTTTTTGAGATATTCCTTTTTTAGCATCTAAAATAACATCATTAGCTAATCCAAAAACATAAGCCTCTCCAGATTTACTGTCTAAAGCCATGTAAGTAGCACCTTCAACTTTTTCTATTTTTAAATTTGGAAAATCCATACTTCCGTTTACACTTTTGAATTCAGCACTAAATAGATTAGTAGAAACTAGTACTGATATAGCAATTAAAAGCTTTTTCATTCTAAACTCCTTTGAAATATTTATTTAAAGCATGTGAACATATTATCATATCTTTCAGTTATTGAGAACTTGAAAAAAGATTGATAAGATTTGGTATTAAATTTCAATAGATTAAATTATTTTCAAAATAAGAATTTTATATGAAAATAATTTTGACAATAGAGATAAAATAAAGTATATATCATTATTAGATAACGTTGGCGGGAGGTATGTATGAAAAAAATAGCATTAGGTTTAGTGGTTTTAAGTTTAGGAGTTACGGGATGCTCTACTGGGACAATAAAAAATAAGGAGATGAAAGAGATTACTTGGAAACACATTGGGGATTTACCAGTACCCAAAGGTTTTGAGAAGCAGTATGGAGTAGCTGGGCCTTTAGCTGGACATATTGGGGAGTATGTTATTATAGCTGGTGGAGCGAATTTTCCATATAAACCAGTTCTTGAAGGTGGAGCAAAGGTTGTCTATTCAGATTTATATTTGATGAAAAAAACATCAGATGGATTGGAATTAGTTAAGCACACTCATCTACCAAAAGAGATAGGATATGGAAGTGCTATCTCAACAGAGAAAGGAATCTATTATATCGGTGGAACTTATCAAACTGGTGTATCAAACGAAATTATTTTTGTAGGACTAAATAAAGATAAAACAGATATAGAAGTAAAAACAATAGGGAAGTTACCGTTTGAATATCATAGTGGTGTAGCGGTATTAAAAGGTGATGATATCTTTATAGTTGCAGGAAAACAAAATGGAAAAGATAGTAAAAATTTCTATAAGTATAATTTAAGCACTGGAAAAACTTCAGAATTGAAAATGTTCCCAGGAACAGAAAGAAGTCAGCCAGTTGGTCAAATTTTGCATAATGGTAAAGAGGAGATGTTGTATGTATTTGGTGGTGGAACAGGGGTTGCATTTACGGATGGATATGCATATAGTTTCTCTCAAGATAGTTGGTCAAAAGCAAAAGATGTTGTCTTAAATAATCATGGTATTTCTGTTTTAGGTGCAAACTCAGTTAAATTAGATAGCAGTAAAATGTTAGTGATAGGTGGATTTAATAAGGAGATTTGGGATGATGCAAATTTAAAATTAGGTTCACTAAAAGGAGAGGCTTTAAAAAATTATAGAGAGAGTTATTTTAATAAAGATCCTCAAGATTTTAACTGGAATAAAAATATGTTAGTTTATAATGCTAAAACGAATACTTGGGAATCAATGGGAGAGATACCATTTATGGCACCTTGTGGTGAGGGATTAGTTAAAATAGGAGATACGATTTATTCTATAAATGGAGAGATAAAACCAGGGATTAGAAGCCCTAGAGTCTACGAGGGTAAATTGAAGTAAAGAATAAAAAAAGGATAAAGATTTTTACTCTTTATCCTTTAACTCTAACTTTAGATTTGAGTTATAATTTTTTTATAAACTCATCTAACCAAGTTGCTAAATCAGAATCTTTATATAAAATATTATTATTTTTGATATAAACTTTTGTAGTTAAAATATCAGTATTATCATAAATTGTTATTTTATCACAATATTTACTTATTTTTGTAAGATTTTCTCTAGATTCAAAGAATCTTCTTTCTATAGATTCTTCTGGAATTCCATGTCCACCCTTTAAAACTCTTTGGTGAACCCTTTGCTTTGCTATTTCCGAAGAGTTTACACTAACAAAATGAAAGTCAATATTATAACCTAACTCTTTAGCTTTTTTTATTGTTCTTAAAATTGAATTTCCACAAAGAGTTGTTTCCTGATTAAAAGTAATTCTGTTCTCAAAGAATTCTTTAATTTTAGTTAAAGCAATTCTTCCAGCTTTCATTTGATCAGTATCTCTTTTCCAATCTCCAATCTCTTTAACAATTTCATCGGTGTTTATTCTTTTACCTAAATAATCTTTTTCAGTTGTCAAAATTAAATTATTGTATAAGCTGGATTTTCCAGCACCATTAACTCCAGCAAAGATAGTATATGTAGGTTTTAACATATGTATCTCCCTTAAAATTTATTTTGATTTATTACTTTTTCCATTCCTTTTTGTAAAAAGAAATTTTTCATATTTACATAAAACTCTTTTTCCTCTTCCGATTTAGAGTTTTCTAAAAGGTAAAAGAATTCATCATTAGTCATTGATGCTTCTTGACATATTCTATATATATTATCCAAAATTTGCTTATCCATATCTAAACTCTCCTTAAAAATTTAATCATTTTATTATATCTTATTTTACATATAAAATCAAATGAACGTTATTATCTATTTTAACTCATCTTTAAAAAGACTCATACTTATAGTGTCGTGATATTTTCCATATCTGTATTGCTCTTGTCTATGTCTTCCATCCTCTTTAAATCCGACAGCTTCGTAACATCTTTTTCCAGCTTCATTAAAATCAAAATAGTTTAATTTTATTTTGTGGATATTCATTTCATCAAAAATAAATTTGCAAAGAACTCTTAAAGCATCAGAAGCATAACCTTTCCCATGGTATTTTTTTCCTAACCAGATTCCAATAGTAACGTTACTATTTTTTCTATCGATGTTATTTATTCCACATCCTCCGATATATTCCTTACTTTCTAGCGATTCAATTGCAAAATTGAAAAGATCGCCGTTGTAGTTACAGCATTTTTCAATAAAGTTTTTTTCAGATTCATATGACATTGGAAAAACACTATCAATAACAAGTGTATCTCTTAATCCCTCTTCCTCTATTAAATCTAAAACTGTTTGTACTTCACTTGATTTATAAGCTCTTAATTTTATTTTTTTTCCTTTAAACATAGTTAATTCCTCCTCTATTCCTCTAATTTAGAAAGTATATCTAACTTTCTATCTTCAGATTTTAAATTTTTAATAAAAGTCAAAGCCATTTTATAATTTTTATTTAGATTAAAAAATTTTAAAAACATTTCAGTTATCTCATTCATTTGTATTTCATCCAATGATATATTTTTTAAAATATCTATTGTTACCTCATATTTAGTATCGAAAGAGATTAGGTTGTTATCAGGTAACTCTAACCCAAGTATATAGAAATAATATGCCATTTTGTGATTATTTAAAGCTAGATAACATTTGGCAATCAATATATATAGTTTAAATTTATGATCTGTAGAAGTTTCATAAAAATCTAAAATTTTTAAAATATTGTTTTTAACTTCTTTAAAATCTATTTTTACTCTATTGATTAAAAATATCTCTAAATAGTTACCATAAATAACTAGTTTCTCTTCAACTGTTGAGTTTTCTAGCATATTTTTATAACTTTTGATAGCCTTATTTGCTTTATTGAATTCAGAATAAGAGATAACGGCTATTAAATTATTAATTTTAAAGTTTATTTCAGACTCATTTTTTCTTTTTAAAAGAGTATTTAGAATCTTGTTAGATGCTTCAATATCTTTGATTTTATATAAAGAGTAAGCATAGTTATAAAGAATTTTAGTACTTATCTCTGTATTATTTTTTAAAAGTTTAGTTAAATCAGGTGATATTAAATCTACAAAATTAAAAAAATTGTTTTCGTAGTAAAATATTCGACCTAAGTAAAGCAAGATTTCTAAATTTTCCAAAGGTTTATGTAAAGTCAAAGCGATTTCTAAATATTTTTTTGAAGCTGAAATTTGTTCTAGTTCGAAGTAAAGTATTCCTAATAAAATTGATAAATTCTTTTTGTTAAGGGTATCTAATTCAGCAAAGCAAATTTCTATTTCTAAATTGTCATTAACTTGTCTTGACTCTATAACTGTTTTTAGTTTTTTCAAAGCTTGTTCTGTTTTACTTTCTAGTAAAAATTCAGGAGTAATTATGGTTTCAGAATTTTTACTTTTCAAAAGAGTATTAAAATTTTCGGCGACTATTTTTGCAGTTTTATAGGTGAGGCCTCTTTTTCCAATCTCAATCATGCCAATAAATTGTCTGGTAAGATTTGAGCTGCTTAACTCTTTTTGTGTAATATTATATTTTTTTCTTAAAAAAACAATTTTTTCTTCAGGTGTTAAAAACATATTCTTCCTTTCTAAATTCTATACTACTCCAGCCTCTAGAATTTTAAAACTAATTTCCTCACAATTAATTTCAGCTTGAGCACCAAAAGGTATTGTTATTATGGGTGATGTATGACCAAAATTTAGATTATATAAAATTGGTAAATCTTTTAAATTACATTCGTCTCTGATAACTTTCAATAAAGTCTTTTTATACTCATCATAAAATTTTGAGTATCGAGGTTTTCCAAAAATAATACCATTTATAGATTTAAATATTCCTTGAGCAGCGTAATTTCTTAGCCAATATTCAAGATGTAAGGGAGTTGTAATTGATTCAGATACCTCTAAAAAAAGAATAGCATTTTTCCAAGCTTCTTTAGATGGCCAAATCTCTGTGCATTTTATCATCTCTAAAACTTCCATACATCCACCAATTAAATGGCCTTTAACAGTTTGAGTTCCTTGTAAAAGTTCATATTCGTTATTAACAAATATACTTCTAGCAATTGATTTATTTTTGATGTCCCAAGGAAGATATTCATTTGTCCACATATTAGATGAAGGGATATCTCCAATAGGAAGTTTATCAAATACAGCTTTTTCAAACCAATATTTTGTGTAATCGAACATTTTTAAATTTTCTGCAAACTCTGCTAATATAGAGGGACCATAGAAACTAGATATTCCAGCTTTTAAACATATAAAGTGAGTAACAGTCGAATCAGAATATCCTATAAAAACTTTAGGATTATTTTTGATAACGCCAAAGTCTATAAAAGGGAGAATTCGAATACTGTCCTCACCACCTATACAGGTAAAAATACCTTTGATGGACTCATCTTTAAAAGCATTCATTAAGTCTTGGGCTCTTTTTTCAGGATGTTCGTATATAAAAGATTCACCTCTTAGAGTACTGGGCATTTCAATTACATTGAGACCAAAGTTTTCAAGCAATCGTGTTTTTCCTTGTTCATAACGCCAAAGTATTTCAGGATTTCCAGCTCCACCCCATGAGAGGCTTATAGCTGCAACTTTATCTCCTTTTTTTAATGCTAAAGGTTTAATTAACTTCATATAATCTCTCCTTTCGATAGATAATTAGAGAGATTATATGCTTTAAATTTACATATGTCAACAAAAAAAGTTGCTTTAGTTAAATAAATAACAATATATAAAAAAATGTATTTTAAGAAGCCCCTATAGTAGGGGCTTTATAAAAAGGCTTTGAAGTTTTGGATTGTATATTTTTAACATAAAAAAAATTGAGGGGTCTTAAAATCAATTTTAGAGGGTCTGAGTATATTAATCAAGTATTCCTAAAACTCTTAGGCTTTCTTTTGCTATCTCTTCACGTTTTGGAAGTTCTTTAGAATCTTTCATCTCTAAGTTTATAGCAAAACTATAGATAGAATTATCTTTTTCAATCCATCCAACAAACCAACCTACTGGTATATCAATATTTGATGTTGCCCAACCAGTTTTACCATATAAAATCCAGTTTTGATTGTTTTCTAAAAGTGTAATATCTTTAACTTGCTGTTGAATATTATCAGAATATGGAAGCTCTTTTTTTGCAAGTTTAGCAAGTATTTTTGATTGCTCGATAGCACTTATCTTAAGAGGTCCTCTAAGCCAGAATTGATCAATCTCTGTTCCAAGTTTTTTGTTTCCAAAATCCAATCTATCTATCTCTTCTTGCATTTTTTTCATACCTATTTTTTTAGCAAGTAGCTTATAAGCTGGAACTTGTGATACTTTTATTGCATATCTTAGATTGGAATCTTGTGCCCAACTTTTCAGAAAAACTTTTTCGCCGTTGTATTTATAGAAAACCTCATCAACATTTTGAACTACTTTTGCATCTAAAGCAATTAAAGAGTTATATATTTTGAATGTAGATGCAGGGTAGAAGCCTTCATTAGCTCTTTTTTCATTATATCCAATAAAGCTTTGATTTTCTGGATTGTAAAGAACGAAAGTTCCTTTAACGTTATTTTTTTTAAAAATATTTTCAATCTCTTTGTTTTCGATAAAATTTAATGCAAATATTTTTAAAGATAAAACTAGAAAAATATTTAAAATGTAAAAACCTTTTTTGTTCATAATTTTTTTGACTCCTTTTAAAATAATCTATTTTTATTGTATAACCTTTTGTTTATATTATCAATAAGTTTTTAAAAGAGATATATTTATAAAAAATTGACAAAAAGACTAGTTAGAGAATATACTTAGTTATAACAAAACGAGTTAAAGGGGAGATAAAATGAAATTTACAGATTTAACTGATAAACTAAAAATGTCGAAAATAGCTTTAGGTTTTTGGCGTTTAAATGATTGGGGAATGAACTCGCAGGAATTACTAAACTATATAGAGGCAGCTCTTGAGATGGGTGTAACAACATTTGATCACGCTGATATATATGGAGGTTATACTTGTGAGAAGATTTTTGGAGAAGCTTTAGCATTAAAACCTGAATTAAGATTAAAAATGCAATTAGTTAGTAAAGTTGGAATAAAGTTAGTATCACCAAATATGCCAGAAAATATTTACCGTTGTTACGATACAGGTTATGATCATATAGTAAAAAGTGTTGAAAAATCTCTTAAAAATTTAAATACAGATTACTTAGATTTAGTTTTAATTCATAGACCTGATATGTTTATGGATGCGGATGAAACAGCTAGGGCATTAACGTACTTAAGAGAGTCAGGGAAAGTTTTAGAGTGGGGAGTTTCTAATTTCTTACCATCAGATTTTAATCTTTTACAAAGTAGGTTAGATTTTAAATTGGTAACGAATCAAATAGAACTATCACCATTAAAAACTGGACATTTTTATGATGGAACGATAAATTTAATGCAAGAAAAAAGAGTATCAATGATGATATGGTCACCTTTGGCGGGAGGAAGCATTTTTACTGCCGACACAAAAGAAGCAGTAGAGTTGAGAATGGTATTGAATAGATTAGCTCAGAAATACTCTTGTCCTATCGATACGATAGCATATGCTTGGCTATTAGCTCATCCAACAAATATGATTCCTATCTGTGGAAGTGGAAAAATTGATAGATTGAAATCAGCTGTAAAATCTTTAGATGTTCAATTAACTAGAGAGGAGTGGTTTGAAATTTTTGTAACAGGAATGGGGAAAAATATACCTTAATTATAAAGTGGTACCTTTCAAAATTAAAATTTAGAAGGTACCACCAGATTTATTATATATATTTTATAACACCATTTTTATAAAATGGAACAACATTACAAATATCTTTTTGAATGCAATATTCTAAATCATTTTCATATCCAATACTTTTCAAATAGCTATAGTGTTTACTATTTTCTAGAGTTGTTTTTATATTCTTAGATAAATTAGCTAATATTTGTAAGGATAATGTTGCATCATTTGTTTGTATTTTAATTTGTTCAGAAATCTTATTTACAATCATTCCAGCACATAGAGCATCATCTAAAGAGAATTCATCATCTGTTCCAGCACAAAGAATAACAGTATCTTTTTCATCTTTTAATAAAATATTTGCAACTGCAGAAAGATTTAGATATGAAGCAATATAAAGATTATCATAACCTTTCGCATTCTTAATAGCTCTTGTCCCATTACTTGTAGTCATAAAAATATTTTTTCCATCTATTTTCTCTGGTGTAAAATCTAATGGTGAATTTCCAAAATGAAACCCTTCTATTTTAAGTCCTTTTCTTTCACCTGCAAGAAGTCCATTATTATTTAAAGAACATGCTTGTTTTGTATCATCAATATTTTCAAATGGAAAAATCGATTGTGCACCATTTTTAAAGGCAGTTACCATAACAGAGGTTGCTCTTAAAACATCAATTACAACTATATTTTTACCTTTTAAATTTTTATTAATAACATCTTTTGCAGAGTTTAAAATTTCTATTTGCATAGTATTTCTCCCGATTGATTAGTTTACTCTTTTATATTTAGTTTGCAAACTTTTTTACATTTTATTTTTTTCTTTGTGCAGAAGATATCTTCAGAATTACAACTAGGGCAAGCTTCTAAATCTTTTTTTAAAGTAGGAATAAACGTTTGTCCACAAGAGTTGCATATAAACTGGCAATGTGGTGTTTTGAAATCTCCACCTTTTAATTCAATTCCATATCCCATAATTAAAGCTTCAGTAACTTTGGTTCTAGCTGAGTTTAATATATTTTGGAAAGTTTGTCTAGAAACTTCCATTTTTTCAGCACACTCTTCTTGAGATAAATTTTCCAAATCTTTTAATCTCAAAGCTTCTAACTCTTCGATTTTAATTTCGTTAAAATGAACATTACAATTACTACTTCCTTCAGGAATAAATTTAGTTTCACTGGGTATAAATTCCACACTTCTAACTTTAGTTGGTCTTGACATGTTTTATTTACCACACTTACAGTTACATGAGTGACCACTTGAATGATGTTCTCCATGGTGATGAGAGTGACTAGTACAAATAGCATCTCCATTTACTAAAATATGTCTAAAAAATCCTTCAGCAATATCATCACAGAAGCCTTGTAATCCAGAAAAAACTTTTATATCTAAAGATTTTAAATTGTTTATAGCTCCTTCACCTATTCCACCACAAGCAACAAAATCTATTCCTAATTCTTTTAATTGTTTAGGAATTTCACCGTGTCCCTTACTTAGAAAGTATTCTTTATTAGTTCCATCATAAACAAAGAATCCTTCTGCTCTTCCAAAATGTTGACTGATTTTATTATTTTCTGAAACAACTGCGATTTTCATAAAACACCTCACTTAAAGTTTTTAGCATATGCCATAATTAAATAATAGTTTTTTTAGAACAAAAAGTCAAGATATATTTAAAAATTAAATTTTATTTATAGATTGAAAATTGCTTGAAATTGTAGTTTAATAAGAAATATCAAAGAGAATAAACGGGGGTTTAAAATGAATAGAAAGAAAATATTAAATGCAGATATAGTTGTGGTAGGAAGTGGAATAGGAGGATTGGTTGCTGCAAAAAAAGCAACCGATCAAGGATTAGAAGTTTTACTTATAACTAGTTCTAAATTGTGTGGTGGAGCAAGTTATTTTCCTTTGAAAGGAACTTTAGGAATTCAAGCTACATCAGGTGAGTTTTATGAAAAAGATAAATTACTTTTTACAGAGGATATAAGTAGAGTAGGTCTTGGAATGGATAATCCACATATGGTAAAAGAATATATCGAAAACATTCAAGATAGTATTGGTTTTTTAAATGAAATTGGTTTTAGTCCATGGCTAAGAGCTGATAAAAGACCGGCTTGTTTTGCAAAACACCCTAGAGATATATATTTAATAAAAGATTGGAAAGAAGCGAGAAAACAAGCACAAATTATTTTTTCATCAATACCTAATCTTAAAATAGAAGAAGAGTTTAAAATAATTAAAATTTTAAAGGAAAATGATTGTATTAGTGGAGCTATATTTAAAAAGAATAATGAAGAGTTATTATTAGTTAATACTAAAGCTATAATTCTTGCGACAGGAGGAATAGCAGGACTTATAGCAATAGGTAAGGATTTGAAGTTATCTCCACCTTTTCCCCTGCTCCACACC
>NZ_CAMFHX010000042.1 GCF_945952365.1 uncultured Cetobacterium sp. | reverse complement strand
GGCTCTCTTACCTTGAAGCCTACAGCTAAAAACAGTAACTATTTGAACCAAATCTAAGTAATCTATCTTTATAAAGAATAACTATTTTTTCAACTTCTCCATCTGTTATAAGATTAACCAGTTTATTAAACCCCTTTTTATTATAGTTTACACCACTTCCTATGTCGCTAATTATTTCAAACTGATAGCCTCTTCCTAACATATATAGCTTCACATTATCTATTTGTTTTTCTAAGTCATCTTTTTGCTTATTAGAACTAACTCTACAATATCCAATTATTTTTCTATTTTTCTTAACAGTGTTTATGCCCAAAAATTTATTAACTTGCTCTTCTGAATAATATCTATATCCACTATCTGTTTTATGATGTGGAACTAGCTTCCCGTTAGAATCCCAATTTCTTAATGTTTGACCTGTTACATTTAAAATTTTTACCATTTCTCTAGTTGAATAATACTTCATTTTATTTCACCTCAACTTAGTTTAATAGTAAAATCTATAAAAATCAAAACTTATTTTTCAAATTTATAGATTTATTTTAACTGTTAAAAGCCTCCTCTATTATTTTCATCAAATAATCTTTTGTATTAAAGTCTGGATTTTGTAAAACACTTTCTAATGATTTCTCTAAAATTAACTTTATTTTTTTCCCATCAGTTACTCCTTCAGAAATAATATCTTTTCCTGAAATTGCTAAATCTTTTAAAAATATCGGTTCATTTTTATCTAAAATATCCTTTAAAAATATCTCTAAGTTTGAAATCTCTCTCTCTATTTTTTCTAATACTAAAATATCTTTAAAATCCTCTAAACCAATAAGAGATATCATTTTTTTTACCTCATATTTACTTTTAATATTTTTAAAATTATCTTTTTGATTGATTATATTCAAAATAGATTTTTTACTTTTATTATCCAATTTTAATTTTGAAAGCTCCTCTTTAGATTTAAAAAATATAATTGCTAATTCCAAGTTTAAACTCTTAACTATTTTAATTTTATTTAAAACCTCTTTTAAATTAATTTTTTTACTAGTTTCTGGAAAAAGTTCCTCAAAAATCCCTAATTTATTTAATAGATAAAATGAGTTCTCTCGATTTTTCCCTTTTAACATTTTGAAAATCTCATCTTGAACTCTTTCAATCGATACTCTTTTTATCTCCTCTTTATTTTTAAGAATTATCTCTTGAACACTGTCTAAAATATTTAAGTTTTTCTCTCCAGCGATTCTTATTCCCCTTAAAATTCTAAGAGGATCCTCTTTAACTCTTTTAGCTCCCTCTCCTACAAATCTCAAAATCCTATTCTCTATATCCTCTAAAGCAAGACTAGAAGGATAAAAAAGGTTTTTTCCATCAAATGCTATTGCATTGACTGTAAAATCTCGTCTTTTTAAATCCTCATATATATCAGATACAAATTCTATATCAACTACATTTCTACTACTTGTAAATCCCAACTCTTTACGTAATTTAGCTATCTCATAGCTTTTTCCTTTATAGATAATTTGAATAATCCCAAAAGCTTTTCCTATCTCTTTTGGAGAGCAATCCTTAAATATAACTTTTAGCTGCTCATACTCTATATCTGTACAAAAGTCACAATCCTTGGGTTCGATTCCTAGTAAATAATCTCTGATATATCCACCAACAATATAACCTTTACCATAGCTATTCAATCTCTCTAAAATCCACTTCAAATCCTCTGTTAATTTTATTTTTTCTATCATATGAACCTACCTTATCATTATAGGTATTTTTTTTTCTTCATACTCATTGACTATTGAATATATTTTACTAGCAATCTCATTCATCTCTAAAAACTTTAAATCTTCCACACTCAGTATTCTTTGAATATTTTTTAGTGTTGTTAGAATCTCAACCTCTTTTTCTTTTAAAGATTTTAAATAGATTTGTCCATCTTTTGTAAATCCTAAAACCCTTACGTATGGAATTCTATTTTTTACTATCTCAATATCACTTTTTTTTATGCCTAAAAGAATATGAATCAGTATTCTCTGAGTTCTACCTATTGTAAATCTTTTACTTTGAATACTTTTAAAAAAATCTTCATAGTTTGAATATTTAAAAGCTGCTTCATACAATCTATTTTCATAACCATCTTCTAAATCTTGAATCTCTTTTAAACTCTCTTTTTCTAGTAAAATTTTATGTCTAATAAAAGGATAGAAATCTTTTAATCTTGCAAATCTATTCTCTTCTAAAGCTGCATTTAAAACTTCATACGTTGAAGCTGGAACTACCTCTTTTATCTCCTCACCTAACTCTAATTTTTTTCTAATCCCTGTTGCACTAGAAATTCCATCCTCTATTCCCTCTGAATAGTATCCACTTTTCTCTCTTTTTATCGCTACTGGTTCTATATCGCTTTTCCAAAACTTTAAAGCTTTGATGTATTCAACTCCTAAAATATCGTTAGAATTTAATTCCAATCCTTGCTTTAATTTTTTCAAAGTATTTGAATATGCTGTAGGATATGAGTGTCCCTCTTTCAACTGTTTTTTTAGTTCCTCTTTAAACTCATCTAGCTCCTCTAAATCTGCTCGTTCCTTTAAACTTTGGATATCTCCACTCTCTGAGCCAAAAACTATCTTTTCTACTCCCATTAAATTTAATAATCCAACTGCACCTCTAGAGAATATCTCAGCACTTTGAGTTGAGTAAAATATTGGTAGCTCTACTACAATATCCACTCCATTTTTTAAAGCTAACTCAGCTCTCTCCCATCTATTTATTAACGCGGGTTCTCCTCTTTGGACATAATCTCCACTCATAACAGCTATAACTAAATCTCCATGCTGTCTAGCCTTTAAGCAGTGATATTTATGTCCATTATGAAAAGGATTATATTCTACTACTACTCCTACTGCTTTTCTCATTTGACACCTCATATTTATTTTTACTATATTATATGAAATTTTCATAATTTATCCGAGAAAAATTTACATTTTTTTAATTATAGTTTATAATATGGATTATCTAAAATTTTATTAGGCGGTGATTACATGCTTTTAGCTGTAGATATTGGAAATACTCATATTGTTACTGGATTACTTAACCCAAACGGAGAGGTGTTACTTACTTTTAGAGTATCTTCAAACGAAAAATTAACTGAGGATGAATATTTTTCATACTTAAAAAATATATGTGATTTCAACGAAATTGAAATCAAGGAGTTAAATGGAATTGTTATCTCTTCTGTTGTCCCTAACCTTATTGGAATTTTCCAATTCTTAGGAAGAAAATATTTTGAGATTGAACCAATGGTTATAGATTTAAATTTAAATCTTCCATTTACATTCTCTGAAACTCTTCAAATAAATGGTTTCGGTGCAGATAGAATAATCGATATTGCGCAGGCTGTTATCGATTACCCAAATAGAAATCTTGTTATTTTTGATTTAGGAACTGCAACTACTTATGAGGTTTTAAAAGATGGAGTTTATATCGGTGGAGGAATTTTACCTGGAATAGAGATGTCTATTAATGCTTTATTTGGAAATACTGCTAAACTTCCTAAAGTTAAGTTCAGTACTCCTGAAAGTGTTTTAGGTAGAAATACTGCTGAACAAATTCAAGCTGGTATCTTCTATGGATATGCTGGACAACTTAAAAATATAATTCAAGAGATTAAAAAAATAGTTCCTGATCCATATATTATTGCTACAGGGGGACTTGGAAAAATTCTTTTTGCTGAGATTCAAGAGATAGATGAATACTGTCCTGAGCTTAGTATCAGAGGTCTTTATACTCTTTACAATATGAACAAATAATATTTTTGGGGGAGATTTATGAAAAATGGTTTTTTAATGTTTCTAATGCTTTTTCAATTTTCTTTTTCAAAAGAACTTCTTCTAAGTGGAGCTGCTTCTTTAAAAGAGTATTTGGAAAAAAATATTACTGAATATAAAAAAATAGAACCTGATTCTAACATAACTTTAAATCTAGGAGGTTCTGGTACGCTTAAAAAGCAACTCGAAAGAGGTGGCGATATCGACATTATCTTTTTAGCTGATAGAGGCTATATGACTGATTTAAAAAAAAATAACTATATTGAAGACGAAGAGGTTATTTTAGAAAACTCATTAGCTTTAATAAAAAACAAAAATGTTACATCAGAAAGTGGAGTTTTAGCTATTGGAGACCCTAAATATGTTCCTGCTGGAGCATACGCCACAGAAATTTTTGATAAACTCCAACCTAAAAACTACTCTTTTGTATATGCTAAAGATGTCAGAAGTGTTTTATCTTATGTTGAACTTGGTGAAGCTGATTTTGGTATAGTTTATCTAACTGATACTAAGCTTCTTAAAAATTCAGAGATTGTTAAGATATTTGATAAAAATCTACACTCTCCAATTGAATATTCAATTGGAATAGCTGAAACATCTAAAAATAAAGTTGAAGCTAGAAAGTTTATTGAGTTTTTAAAAGGAAAGGATTGGGAATGATTCATGCTTTAAAACTTTCTCTTTCTATCGTAACAATAGCTGTAATTTTTAATCTTGCTTTAAGTATTTCACTTTATTTTATTTTTGAAAAAAAGAAAAAATCTAAAAAAATAGTTGAGTTTCTACTTACTCTTCCAATTTTTTTACCACCATCTGTTATTGGTTATATGCTAATCATAGGTTTAGGCATAAACAGTTTTATTGGAAAGATACTCTTTAGATATTTTAATTTTAGGTTTATCTTCTCTTTTCAAGGTGCTTGTTTAGCTGCAATTATAGTTTCTTTACCTATTTTATATCAAGGTATAAAAGTAGCTTTTGAGACTATTGATAAAGCATATATTGAAACTGCTCAATGTCTAGGTGTATCAAAGCTAAATATGATACGATATGTCTACTTACCACTGGGTTATAAAAAAGTTTTATCAGCAACTATCCTCGGTATAGGAAGAGCTTTTGGAGAGTTTGGAGCTACTATTTTAATAGCTGGTAATATTCCAGGAAAGACTTCGACACTTCCCCTAGCACTATACTCTGCTATAGAATCTGGAGATTATATTGAGGCAAATAAAATCTTAATCATTCTTTTAATTTTCAGTGGAATTTTTTTATCATTATATATTTTTATAACAAAAAAAGAGAGTTGAAAAACTCTCTTTTAATTCAACTATACAGTTGTGATCTCTTTTTCTTTTAAAGCTAAAAGCTCATCAATTGTTTTGATAGTTGCATCTGTTAACTTTTGAACGTCATCTTCAAATCTCTTTAAATCGTCCTCAGTTATCTCTCCCTCTTTTTCTAATCTTCTTAGAGAGTTATTCATATCTTTTCTTACGTTTCTAGCTGCAACTTTTCCGTTTTCAGCTTCTGTTTTAGCAAACTTTACGTACTCTTTTCTTCTGTCAGCTGTTAACTCAGGAATCATAAGTCTGATAACTTTTCCATCGTTGTTTGGAGTTAATCCTAAGTTTGAAGTCATTATAGCTTTTTCAATTACAGGTATAACTGACTTATCCCAAGGATCGATTACTAGCATTCTAGCTTCTGGAGCTGATACTGATCCAACTTGGTTTAATGGCATTAAAGATCCATATTGCTCTACTTTTATTCCATCTAACATAGATACAGATGCTCTTCCTGCTCTTATTGAAGCAAACTTGTGCTTTGTTGAGTCTATTGCTTTACTCATTTTTTCTTTACATTCGTTAATTACTACTTGTGCGCTCATTTTACCCTCCTAAAATTAACCATTTACTACAGTTGTTCCGATTTTTTCACCTAAAACAACTTTTTTAATGTTTCCTTCTGTTAATGAATCGAATACAACGATTGGCAATTGATTCTCTCTACATAAAGAGATTGCTGTTGCATCCATAACTTTTAAATCTTTATTTAAAACCTCTGTATAAGTTACATCTACATATTTAACTGCATCTGCAAACTTCACAGGATCCTTATCATATATTCCATCAACTTTTGTTGCTTTTATAACAACATCAGCATTGATTTCGATAGCTCTTAAAGCTGCAGCTGTATCTGTTGTGAAGTATGGATTTCCAGTTCCTCCACCAAAAATTACAACTCTACCTTTTTCTAAATGTCTTTGAGCTTTTCTTTTTATGAAAGGTTCTGCTACTTTTGGAATTTCGATTGCTGTTTGTACTCTTGTAGGTACACCTAATGATTCAATTGCATTTTGAAGAGCCAGTGAGTTTATAACTGTTGCTAACATTCCCATGTGGTCTCCAGTTACTCTATCGATACCTTGTTCAGTTCCAGATAATCCTCTAAAGATATTTCCACCACCGATTACGATTCCTACTTCTACTCCTAAATCAGCTATCTCTTTTATTTGTCTAGCATATGAAGTGATTGTCTCAGATGAGATTCCAAACTCTTGGTCTCCCATTAAAGCTTCTCCACTTAATTTTAATAGAATTCTATTATAAACTGGCTTCATGTCAAAACTCTCCTCTTTTATCTTTTATTTAGCTTAAAAAAAGGGGGTGCTAAGTCGCACCCCTATAATTTTTGTTGTATTACGCGTTAAGTTGAGCTGCAACTTCTGCTGCGAAGTCTACTTCCTCTTTTTCGATTCCATCTCCAACTTTGTATCTTGCAAATGAAACTACTTTAATATCTCCAGCGTATTGTGCAACTGTTTCTTTGTTTTCAGCTTTTACGAAGATTTGGTCAACTAAACAGTTGTCCTCGTAGAATTTGTTCATTTTTCCAACTAATATCTTTTCGATAATTTGAGCAGGCTTTCCTTCAGCTTCTAATTGCTTTCTAGAAATTTCTCTCTCTCTATCTAAGTCGTCAGTAGTAACTACTGATCTGTCTACGTATCTAGGATCCATAGCAGCAACGTGCATAGCTATATCTTTAGCTTTTGCTACGTTAGCTTCTGTAGCTTCTCCAGTCATTTCAACGATAACTCCTAATTTTCCTCCTAAGTGATTGTAAGTAGTTACAAACCCTTCAGCAGAAACTTTCTCGAATCTTCTTAGAGACATGTTCTCTCCGATTTTTGCGATTAAGTTAGTTATTGTTGTTTCAACTGTAATTCCGTTTAAATCAGCAGCTTTTAAGTCTTCAACAGTGTTGATTCCTGCAGTTAATGCAAGCTCTACCATTGCTTGTCCTAAAGCTCTGAATTCGTCGTTCTTAGCAACGAAGTCTGTCTCAGAGTTGAACTCTAATACTACTGCTGTTTTGTTATCAGCAGAAACACCGTCGAATATTAAACCTTCTGCAGCTGTTCTTCCTGATTTCTTAGCTGCTTTAGCAATTCCCTTCTCTCTTAGTAAGTCTATCGCTTTTTCGATATCTCCGTTTGTTTCTCCTAATGCTTTTTTACAATCCATCATACCAGCACCAGTTCTATCTCTTAGTTCTTTTACTAATTTTGCTGTAATCTCTGCCATTTTTTCCTCCTAATTTTTTAGAATTCTTTCATATCTATATAGTACAAGGAATTGAGGGCTAGGCACTCAATTCCATAAATTCAAGTATTAATTACTCAGCTGATCCTTCTTCAACAGCGATGTCGTCTGAAGCTACTGCAGCGTTTTCTTTTCCTTGGTTTCCTTCGATGATAGCGTTAGCCATTACAGATGCGATTAATTTTACTGATCTGATAGCATCGTCGTTTGCAGGGATTGGGTAAGTTATTAAATCAGGATCTACGTTTGTATCGATCATAGCGAATACAGGGATTCCTAATTTAGCAGCTTCTACTACTGCTAGAGTTTCTTTCTTAACGTCTACTACGAATATAGCAGCTGGAACTTCTTTCATATCTTTGATTCCTGATAAGTTCTTAGAAAGTTTAACTAACTCTTTTCTGAAGTTAGCAGCCTCTTTCTTAGTGTAAGCTGTATCTAATGTTCCATCAGCTTCCATTCTCTCTAACTCTTTTAATCTCTCTACTCTAGTTTGGATAGTTTTGTAGTTTGTTAACATTCCACCTAACCATCTGTTGTTGATGTAGTACATTCCTGATCTCTCAGCTTGATCTTTAACAGCTTCTTGAGCTTGCTTTTTAGTTCCTACGAAAAGAACTTTTCCACCGTTAGATGCGATTTCTCTCATTACAGCGTAAGCTTCCTCTATTTTCTTTAAAGATTTGTGTAAATCGATTACGTGGATTCCGTTTCTCTCAGTGAAGATGTATCTTGACATCTTTGGATTCCATCTCTTAGCTTGGTGTCCGAAATGAACTCCAGCTTCAAGTAATTGTTTCATAGTAATTACTGCCATTTTTAATTCCTCCTAGTTTTGGTTATTTCTTCCATTGATCTCAAAACTAAACATCCCCTAAGGGCACCTTGTTTAGAAATAATCAATGTGCATTTTATTAGCAAATTATTGTACCACTATTTTCTAGAAATGTCAACAAATATATACGCTCCATTTCTCCCTGAAAGCTCTTTTTCTCTTCTATGAGAGTGAAAATCACCTTCAAATGTACAAAGTTGATTCTCTATAATATTTTCTCTTTTTATTCCGTAATCTATCATTAGATTATAATTAAATTTTTGATTATCAAAAAAATATCTTTTATCTATTTTATAAAATACATTTTCTAATATTTTCTCAGAAAATTGTAGTTTAAATTTTTCATAAAACTCTTCTGAAACTTCATAATTTTCAGAAGATATCCCTATTCCAAAAGCTACTATTATATTTTCTAAATCAGCTTTAAATCTCTCTTGTAAAATCTGCACAGCTTTTACACCAATTTTTTTATAGCTTCCAACCCAACCAGAGTGAACACACCCATAAGCTGATGTTTTTTTATCATAAAAATAGATTGGTAAACAATCTGCATATTTGGTAAATATTACAACATCATCTCTATCCGTTAAAAAACCATCTGTATCTTCAGAATACTCAGGCGTTCCTTTTTCTATTACTACTATATTATCTGAGTGTGTTTGATAACCTGAATAGATTTTTTTATCTTCTATTTTTAATGTGGAGATTATATTTTTTCTATCCTCTTCATTTCGAACATCTCCAAAAGTTTTTGTCGTGTAAATAGCTTTTAAATTAAACTCTTTAAACTCCTCTAACTCCCAATAGTTTTTTTTATCTATAAACATTTTAAGTTCTCTCTAAACTCTAATGTCTTTTTTAATTTTTTACAAAGCATCTCAAAAGCTTCAAAGCTTAGAGTCTGGTCTGCATCTGATAAAGCACAGCATGGATTTTTATGAATCTCCACCATTGCTCCATCAGCTCCTGCTAAAACACATCCTAATGTCACAGGTTCGACTAAAGATCTTTTTCCTGTTCCATGACTTGCATCTATAATTATAGGAAGATGTGTTTTTTCTTTTAAAAGAGCTATTCCATTTATATCTACAGTATTTCTAGTTGCTGTTTCAAATGTTCTTATTCCTCTTTCACAAAGAATAATCTCTGTATTACCAAATGCAACGATATACTCTGCAGCCATTAAAAACTCTCTTACCGTACCGCTTAACCCTCTTTTTAAAAGCACTGGTTTATCAGTTTTTCCAAGTTCTTTTAACAAACTGAAATTCTGCATATTTCTAGCTCCAACTTGGAAAATATCTGTATATTTTGAAATTAATTCTATATCTCTTGTATCCATTACTTCTGTTACCATTAAAAGATTGTAAGTATCACAAGCTTCTCTCATATACTTTAAGCCCTCTTCTCCCAACCCTTGGAAATCATATGGTGATGTTCTTGGTTTAAATGCACCGCCTCTAAGATATTCTCCACCGTTTTCTTTTACAACCTTAGCAATCTCTAAGATCATCTCTCTGTCCTCGATAGAACAAGGTCCGGCCATTAAAACTAAATCAGAAGTTCCAATTTTTCTTCCTTTTATTTCTATAACTGTATCCTCATTTTTAAACTCTCTACTCACAAATTTAAAAGGTTTTCCAATCTGTAAAACATCGCTAACTATATGAAACTCTTTTAAAGCCTCTTTTGTTAATCCACCTTTTTTTCCCATAATACCAATTTTTTTTATACCACCATCTAGAATCTCTAAAGCTCCATGACCTGTTGTTTCAATAAATCTTTTTAACTCTAAAATCTCTCCAGATGTAGCAGATTTTTTTAATACTACATACATTTTTATCACCTATTTTTTATTTTTATTATATCATATTTATACCAAAACAGTGATTTTTAAATTCGCATTTTAAACATTTTTCTTTAGACGAACTTTTTTCGGAGAATTCACCTTTAGATATTCGTTCTGATATCGTATCAAACTCTTTTAAAACTTTATCCTCATCACCTAAACTATAATCAACCTCTATAATTTTATTGTTTTTTATAAAATAAATCTCTCCACCAACCACTTTTTCAGTAGTGTTTACAGACAGTAAATAGCAGTATAACTTTATTTGCTCAATATACTTATTCATTATCTCTTCACTCAATTCATCTGAACCAGTTTTGAAATCTATAATTTTTAATCCTTCATCTTCCTCTACAATTAAGTCCACCGTTCCCTCAATTGTGTAATCTTTTCTTAATGCAAAAATATTTTTCTCAACGTCTCGGAATTTTCTTTTTACAAACTCACTACGATAATAATTCAAGACTTGTAAAAACCCTTTCTCTAAAATCTCTTTACTTAAAAGTAAATTATCTCTTTTTTTCATAGTTTCATAGATTTCTAAATACTCCTCATACAACAGCGTCTCATCTAAAACCTCTTTTTTTAAAATAGACTTATTTAGACTCTCAAGTGTCTCATGTACTAATGTTCCGTAGAAATTATCTATAGTTCTAATATTCTGAAAATCTAAGATTTTATTTAGCCTATACTTATACGGACACTCTTTATATTTTAATAAATCACCTGTATAAGAGTAGCTTTCTTTTAAATGAATACTATTTGTTACCTCTATCTCTAAATCTCCAAACTTTAAATCTCCTGAAAGTATATCAGGAGTACTTTCATACACTCTTTTAAAAGGTAGAGATGGAACTACTCTTTTTCCTTTATTACTTTCGATTGCCGTCAATACCAAAAGGTTTTTTGCTCTAGAAAACGCTGTATAATAAAGTCTCCAAAAATCAAAATCTTTTATTCTGTAATCTGGCTCAAAGTCATTATAAGGAATATATCTTTTTTCTAACTCTTCATCCTCTTCTCTATCTCCCTCTGGAACACTTTCTAAAGACCCAACTATAACAATTGGAAATTCCAATCCCTTTGACTGATGGATTGTTAAAAATGAAACCGCTCCTTTTGGGGCATACTCTTTAATATCCTCATACTCATCTACACCATTTTGTTTTAAAAATTTCAAATGCATTGTGAAAAAATAATCTCCCACTTTTAATATATTGTCATTTTTTATTTTTAAAACTCCAGATATTTGATCTGCTTTTTGAACTATTTTTGAAAATATTCCAAAGTTATAAAGCTCTCTATTCCCTAGAACTCCCTCTGCTTTATTTTCAAATCTCTCTTTAAATAAACTTAATCCAATAATTTTATAATAAAGCTCTAACAAAGCTCCATTATTCCTCTCTAGTTTATATTGCTCTTTTAATTGGTTTATTTCATCTTTAAAAAGTTCATCTGATTTTATTTTTTTTTCCACAACATTTAAACATTTTTTATAGTAATCTAAAATATCCAATTTATACTCGTTATTATAAATTTTGCTTTCAGGTCTAGATAGGATGTATAAAAAAACTCCGACTACCATTATAATTTCATCTCTACTGAAAAATAGATTTGATCTTGGAGAATAAACACCGATGCCTCTATATTCTAAATAATGAGCCAACGAAATAATTCTTTTATTTCGAACAGATCTAAATAAAAATGCAACTTGATTGTAATCGTCAATCTTTTTAGAATTTTTCAAAAATATTAAAAAGTTAGCAACTCTCTCTTGCCATTTACTTTCCGAATCCTCTACAGATAATCTTACGACTCTTGTTTTATCCTCATCTTTTTCCTCTGGAACAACTAACTCTTTTGAATGTCTAAATTTATCCCAGTATAAACTATGAATCCAATCTTTACAGAACCTAACAATATCCTTCTCTGATCTATAGTTCACTTCTAGCTTTATAAGTTTACACTCTTTTCCAACTCTTTCTTCAAATTGAAGTATATTTCTTATAGTAGCTCCTCTAAATCTATAAATACCCTGATCATCATCACCAACAACACAGATGTTCTGTGTTTCTCCTGCTATTAAAAAAATTAATTTTTCTTGAATTGTATTTGTATCCTGGTATTCATCAATCATTATATATTTAATCTTATCTGTAAAAGCTTTTAAAGCGACTTCATTATTTTTTAAAACTCTAAAGGCTTCTTTTTGAATACTTGAAAAATCAATAACATTCTCTTCTTCTAACATCTTTTCATAATCTCTATAAGCTTTTGATAAAAAGCTGTCATCAGTTAGCTCTAATCCCTCTTCACTAAATTTATTAAACCATTTTATTAAAATTTCACCTATTTTCCAATTAGTTAAATATTCTTTTTTTTCAAAAAACATTTTAAAACCATCTATGTTTTTAAAATATTTTAACTTTGAAAATATAAAAAACTTTTGATCGACATTATCTAAAACTCTATACCCTTTTTTTAATCTACATAATTCTATATTTTCATCTATAATCTTTAAACAGATTGAGTGAAGGGTTCCTATATACATACCTTCAATATGAAAATTTTCATCTTTTAATCTATTTATAACTCTAGTTGAAAGTTCTCTTGCTGCCCTCTCTGTAAAAGTTGAAATAAGAATCTCTTCTGGTTTTATATTCTTCTCTTTTATCATATAAACCATTCTTTCAACTAAGGTCTTAGTTTTTCCAGACCCAGGTCCGGCTATTATTAATAATGGCCCTTCAATAGTTTGAACCGCTTCTTTTTGACTTTTGTTTAAACTCATCAGAACACCATCCTTTTTCTTTAAGTATACAAAAAAATCAAAAAAAAATAAAGCTTAGGTTTTCCCTAAGCTTTAAAGTATCGTTTTAACTATGCTGTTATTGCTGATACTGGACAAACTCCTGCGCAAGCTCCACAGTCTACACAAGCCTCTCCAATTTCATATTTTCCGTTTGTGTCAGCTGATATTGCTGATACTGGACAAGTTCCTTCGCAAGCTCCACAACCAATACAAGTGTCTTTATCTATTATATGCATAACCAAATACCTCCTGAATTTTTATGTTTCTTTATACTAAGTAATATACCTAATAAAATGGAAAAAGTCAAGATATTTTGGTTGAAAAAAATACATTTTTTTCACAAAAATTTGATTATCAAACAATGTGTGAAGTTAAATTTAAATTTATAAATATAATAAATCCCAACTCACAAATATTTTAAGTACTTTTTTAAAAAACTTGGTATTCATTCGCTTTAATCATTATTTATTGGAATCCTCATATCTATTGTATCTTTACTTTTAGAGGATACGATAAAAATCAAAAATATAAAAATATTAAAACCATACCTAGAAAGTCTTAGCAAAAATGTACATTAGACATCATTGCTCAATACGCTAAACTGAAAAATCATAGAAATTTAAAAAATAAAATTTCACTTTGTTATCATAGATACAAAACTAATTTTTATGTTAATTCAGATAAAAAGATTAATAATATTTTAGAAATTGCTAAGATATTTAGCGCCCAGCTATCGTCAAATATAGAATAACTAATATTACGGATTCTACGATTACTTTTTAGTACTAAAAACTTGACTCTTCAAAAAATTTATTTAACTCTTCCCATAGATTAATTCATAGAAAGGTTATTATCGCATATTCCTCCCGAAGATTTTAAAATGATTAGAAGATTTGGACTTTACTCAAGAAGATATAAAAAGAAAAAACCCAAGAAAATTAAGCTTTCTAAAAACAAAATTTCTTGGGCTGAACGTATTTTCAAAACTTCCATATTTTTTGTATAAATTTTTTCTATGATTTCCTTATCCTACAATATAATCTCATTGATCATGTCCTTCTATAGCGTCAATTCCTCGTAAAGTTTGACCACTCGTATCGCTAATTACTCCTGATTTATCTACTAATTCAGAGCTAGAACCTCTTCCTGTACAAGCTGTCATTGCTAAAACAATTGTTGATAAATAAAAAATCATCATTAATTTTCTCATAATATCACTCCTTTTTTTACTAATTACACATTTAAATCAGCCAAGAAACATTTTATAAAAATATATAGTCTTTATGTTTATAATATACGATACTTTCATCCTCTTCCTTCTTTGAAAAAAAATTTTTACAAAAAATAAAAAAAGATTGGCAACTTCCTATCCTCCCAGGGGGCTGCCC
>NZ_CAMFHX010000041.1 GCF_945952365.1 uncultured Cetobacterium sp. | reverse complement strand
TTTTTCAATATTTTTTGGATAAATTTTTTCTATAGTTTCCTTATATAATAAAAAATTTTAGGAGGTTTTTATTATGACTAATCAAGAAGCAATTTGGATTTTAGAGGCTGAGATTGAAAAGAAAAAGAAATCAATTAGTAACGAAAAGAATTATTTGAGAGAGCTTACAGATGATAGGTCAGCTCTTATGTATGTTGAAGTTTTACAAAGTGAAGGGAAACCTCTTCCAGCAGGATCTGGATATGATTCGTTCACAGAGTGGAAAACTCAATTGGAGAAGGAGATTAAATCTAGTGAAACCTCTTTAGTAAGAATTGAAACTGAAAGAGCAGAGCTTAGAGCTTTTGAATTCTTCGTAGAGAATGTACCAATAGTTGGAGAATAGTATGTGGTCTAATTCGACAAAAGTGTATAAGATTATATTTGCTATTTTAAATTTAGTTGGAACGCTTTTGTCTGTTAAGAATACTCATACGCTTTATAGCACAAAAGATGAATATATAAAAAAGGGAGATATGAATTATCCTAAACCTAGGATAACTAATCATTCTCAAATAGAATTTGTTAAGAGAGAGAAGCTTTAATGCTTCTCTCTTTATTTTTTACAAAAAAGTAAAGAGTATAATCTCTAAAATTAATTGAACTAATTATTATAAATTACTAAGAATAATTTTATATACAAAAACACATTGTATATAGTTGTTTATATTGTAAATATTGTTTATATTGTTATGTACAAAAAAAACATGTGTTATTTAGGCGTTTAGACTTTGATTTTACTGGGCTAGATGGATTTTGAGGGTATACTTATTACTGAGGTATAGTTTACTTATTACTGAGGTATAGTTTACTTATTACTGAGGTATAGTTTACTTATTACTGAGGTATAGTTTGCATTTTACTTGTGAAAGAGGTATATTTTCCAAAAAAACTTGATATTTTCCAAAAAAACTGATATTTTACTTATGACGGAGGTATAGTTTGGCTAAAAACGATCTATTTTTAAGAAAAAAATGACGTTTTTTTGGAGATATACCTTAGTAATAAGCATTTTTTATATCTAAGAAAAAGGAGTCTATTTTTGTGAAAAAAATTAAAAAAAATTTAGATAATTATTTAGATGTTGAAACAATTGATACAGGAGAAACCTTTTATTTAGAAGAGGAACTTTATGTAGATGAAAATTCTATAAAAAATAAATCTCTTGTGAGAGTTGATATAAATATTGTTCAATTTCCAATTTTCTCTAAAAATACTAAAAAGAGAAAAAATGAAATAACAAGTTATTATTTTAATAAAAATAGAGATACCTTTATTACAGTCACTCCATCAGCAGGAGAATATATTCCAGGGGAAACAGAGGAGATTATCTTTATTGCATTGATGTCAATTATGAAAAAAAATGGAATGAAGCAAGAGTTTTATACAACAAGTTCAGAAATAAAATCTGAAGCTAAAATTCATTCGAAAAACTATGGAAGTATAATAAAAAGCTCATTAGCTAGACTATCTTCGACAAATTATGTTTTTAAAAATACTATGTATTCGAGTGATTTTAAAGGTATTTTGTCAGAAGAGGTAAATACATCTATTTTAAGTTTTAGAGCACGAAATTTATTAGATAAAAAATTTAAGCATTTAAGAAATGAGTTCAATGATAAGAGAATAAAAGAAGCTTACTGGATAAAGATTTCAGACCACTTTTACAATAACATGATAAAAAAAGGATATCTAGTTTACGATAGCAATCTTCTTTTAGAGATAAACTCTTCTGTTGCTAGAACAATATATATGTTGATTGAAAAACTTAGATTTAATAAGTCTAAATTGACAATTGATACAGTCTTTTTAATAAAAAGAATTCCGTTAAAGTTTGAAAAAAGAAATTTACATCAAACTATAAAAACTTTGGAGTCAGCTTTTGAAGAGTTAAAAAATAAAAATTTGATTGAAAATTTTAAATTTTTAAAAGAAACTACTTGGGAAAAATCAGAGATTGAAATAGATTTTTCTGAGATTACAATTTTGGATAAACAGGAAAGATTTTTTGAGGATTTCAATGATTTTAGAAGTTTATCAACTGATATGACAATCAGTGATACTGAACACGAGATAATAGAGCAAGAGATCCAGGATTTGAAATCGAAAATTGAAACTCTGAATACAACTTCTAGGATTATTGAAAAACTTAAAGCTGAAGATGAGGAAGAGGAGATTTTAACTATTGAGGATGTGACAGTTGAAATGGTTCGAGAAATTTTTGAACTGTTGCCGAGTGTTGCTAAAAAATTAAAATCAATGCCAAAGACGATTCAAGATTCAATTCCAAAGTATGGATTTAAATCTGTGAAAGCTGCTGCAATTTATTTATCAAAGCAAAAAAACTTAAAAAGTCCTAGAGCCTATTTTTTAAAGAGTTTAGAGAAAAAATGGTACGAAGACATAGCTGATATTATTCAAACGCCAAAAAAAGCAGTTTTAGAGCTTTCTGATGGGGTTTCGGAAAATAGTTTTAACCCATCAAATGAAGATTCTCAAAAAAATAGATTTTCTGAAAATGTTTTTAATGAGTTTCAAAAGTTAGATGAGAAAGTTAGAAATGGAATTGAATCGTATGCGTATCGTGAATATATTGCTCGGTGTGGGGCAGAAACAAAAGTTCAAAAGTTAGCATTTTTAGCTGGAAGAAAATCTATTATCACAGAATTTTTGATTAAGTATCCAAGAGTTTTATCTGAAAGCTCTGAGGGCGAGATTCAGAATTTAAATTCAAAAATTGAGGAGATTCAAGAGGTTGAAGTTCTTCAGAAAAATGATGAGACACAGCAACCGAAAGTGGTTGAAGAGAATAAACACCTAGAAGAATCAACGACTTCTGAGAAGACTCCATTGAATGATATTCAAAAGTTGAATGAATTTATAAATACTGCAATAGAGGTTTATAAAGTTGTTTTGAATCTTTCGGATGAAAAGATTTTAGAGATTAAAAGAGAGATTGTTAATGAGTTAATAGAAAAATTCTTAAATAATTCGTTGACCTTAGAGGATATTAAATCTATAATTTATAAAAAAGTGATGTAATATTGAAGTGGGAGGAATAATGGGAAAAGTTATCACAATAAAAAACAACAAAGGTGGAGTTGGAAAAAGTTGGTTGACTTTACAACTGGCCCATATAATTTCAAATATAGATGAGAACAAAGTTTTAGTTTTAACGTCAGATTCACAAAATAATGTGATGCTTTATGCTGGAATTGATGTTGAGTTTGATAAAGGTTTAGAAACTTGGTTATCAAAAGGAGATGGAGATTTAATAGCTCTTAGAGATAATTTATACTACATTCCTTTGAGTGACAGCAGTTTTAAAAGAGGGTTTGATAAAAAACTAAAAGTTTTAATAGAGAGATTTAAAGAGGAATATGATTATATTTTAATAGATTCGGTTCCTGTTTTGAATATTGATAAATGTTTTTTAGAACTTGCTGATACGATTGTTATTCCAACAATGTTAGACACTGCGAGTTGTAAGGGGATATTGAATCTTTCAAACGAAGTGGATTTATCAAAAGTGAAAGCGATTGTACCAAATAAATTTTCTAAAACAAAAGCTGAAAAATTTTGGAAGGATATTTTAGGAGATTTCTTAAAAGGGAATTCAATATATTTTGCAGAGCCGATACCTCAGATGGCATTTTTATCTGAGTTAACACATCAAGGAAAGACTATACTAGAGAGCAGTTCAAAGAAAATAGATGAGGTTCAAAATATTCTGATTCATATTGCAAAGGTGGTTTCTGAATGAAAAAAATAAATAGTAAAATTGCAAATAAATTAGAGCAAAAATTTAAAGAGACGAATATTGTAAAAGAAACACCGGTAGTTGAAGTTATAAAGGTTTCTGAGCTGAAAGAGCAGTACGTTCCAATTGTAGATTATGATGAATTTGAATTGGATGAGATTCAAAAAGAGTTAATGATTGGATTTGAAGAAAAGGCGATTTATCATGCAAATGAGCTTTCTAAAAATGCTATTGAGTTGTCAAAAATGTTTTATGAGGCTCAAAAAACTTTGGCAGCAGCAGGAACAGGGTCTTTTGTGAAATGGTATGAGGCATTGGGATTTAAAAAGGATCTTGTTTATATGATGCTAAAGAGAAATGAACTTTTTATGACGATTCAAAATGAAAGGGTTTTCCAAATACCCGAAAAGGCTATAAAAACGATTTCAAAGATAAAAGATAGAGTTGGAATAGAGGACATTTTAGAGATTATTAATGCTGAAAAGCCTGTGATAGAAGCGAAAAAGGTTGAAGAGAGTCTTTCGGGTTGCCCGAAAGAGTTTGTACCCGAAATTGAAGTTGTGGATTTTTTAGAAACTCCGAGTGGAAAAATTAGAGTTTTAGAAAAAAAGATACTTGAATATAAAAAACTTTTAAAAGAGATGGAGCTAGAGCTTTCTAATTTGAAAAAATTAAATTAGGTTCTGGTGTAAAATAGTCTTTCGGGCAACCCGAAAGACTCGAAAATATTTCTACCCGAATTAGAAAATTGGAATAGTATAGATAGATTTTGAAAGGATGGTTTTAATATGATTAATTTAAAACAAATTGAAGAGGTTAAAAAAAGATTGGTTCAAGAGTTTCATCCTAAAAAGATATATATATTTGGTTCATATGCTTGGGGAACACCAAATGAAGATAGTGATTTGGACATTATGGTGATTTTAGATAAGTGTGATAATAAGATAGTAGAATTTGTAAGAAACAAAGTTTCTGAATAGTTAAAATTCAAGAGAGCGGAAGCTCTCTTTTTTTGATGGCGGGGGTTGCAGATAGAGGAGAGAGAGGTGGGTTCCCGCCATAACTTTTTTCATTGGGATAGATAATATGGCTTTCATATGAGCTAAGAATTGCAGTAGATACGGCACTGTGGCCGAGGCCGCGACGACCTAAGGAGGAGCAAAGACTTTCCCCCCAAGAGGCGGCTTAAAAAAAACGGTACCGCTAAACGGGGATGCCTAGCGGAAGATGTTTTTTTATATCCTTACTCGGGCCGGCCTGCACTAAAAAAACATCTGTAGCGACGCCGGCGGGGGGAAAGGCCCGGCCACCGAGCGAGCACGCCGTAAACCACGGACTAGCTAAGGCGTGGGAGCGAGGCTTCTTGTACTAGCAGTAAAAACATTTTTGTGTTAGAATTAATTAAAAATATGGAGGGGTGTAAAAGTGAAAGAAGAGTGTTTATTAGTTATTATTAATCAAAGTTATAGAGAAGGAATGACACAAGAAGAAGTTTATAGTGTTGCAAGAAAATCATGGAGAATTTCATCTAGTAAACTCTCAACTCTAAAATATGTTTTTGCTGTTTCAAATTCAAAAATCGTTGGAATGTTTGAGTGTTATGATTGGAATGAGGTGAAAGATGAAACAGATTTAGAGTATAATGGAGAAAATATAGGGAGAAAATATTTTGAAGGTAGTTTAGTCAAAGAAGAAATCCTAAAAAAATATTCATCTTCAGATATTTCATTTATAACAAAAGGTCAGCAAACTCCAACTTTATACTTAAAAGAAAATATTTTACGAAAGTATAAAGAGTGGTTAGAAAATAAATATGTTACTAGAAGAAATACGAAACTCGATAAAATAACTGTAGATGCAAGTATTTACAGATTAAATAGGAATATAGAAAGGATGCTAGAGAATAAGTTAATAGAGGATAAAATATTTTTCTTTTTATTAGATTCTAATAATTTATTAGAATTAAAGCAAAAATTAGAAGAAAAAGTTGGAAAACTAAAAGATTATTCGTTTACTTTTAATAGCTTTATAGCATTTAAAAAATTTATAGAAACTGGAGAAAATTTTATAGAGATTTTGGATCAAAATGATATTGAATTAAAAAGTGGGGAGGATAAAATGGAATATCAAAGAATTATATATGGTGCACCTGGTACTGGGAAGAGTTGTATGTTAAAAAAAGAAAGTGAAAAGATATTTGAGGATATCACCATAGAACAAACTATTATAGATTCAGATGGAAATGATAATACAAGTGATAGACAATATTGGTTGGTTGGAGCTTTTTGGGGAAATGATAATAAGTTGGATGAATTTATAAAAAATGGTTATTGGCAAAATGGTTGGGAAGATAAATTTTTAAATAAAGTAAAAGAGATTAAATCTGGAGATTATATTGGAATTAAGACTTTAAATAGACATACAAACGAAACAGTGGTCAGAGCTCTTGGGATAGTTACAAAAAACTATAATGATGGAAGTAAAATTGATGTTAATTGGCTTATAAAAGAAGAGAAAGCCTATTCGAATAGAAGATATAGTGCAACAATTCATAAAATAACTGGAGCTAGAACTGATATGTTTACTCCATTAGTAGATTTAGAAAAAAATAATGGAAAAAAAATTAAAGTTATAGAAGAAATCATAAATCCAATTGAAAGAGTTACTTTTTATGATGGATATACATATGGGCAGTTTGTTGGGACATATAAACCAGTTCCTAGTGAGATGGATTCAGAGAATATAGTATATAAATATATTCCTGGGCCACTGATGACAACTCTAGTTAAAGCTTTACAAAATCCAGGGCATAAGTTTCTTTTGATAATAGAGGAGATAAATAGAGCTAAAGCAGACAGAGTTTTTGGAAATATATTTCAGCTTTTAGATAGAGATAAAGATGGAAAAAGTGAGTATCCAATAGCTATATCAACAGAAGTGGAAAAATATTTAAAAGAGCAATTTGAAGATGATAATCAATATCAAGAGTATTTTGGAAAAGGTTTAATTTTACCGAATAATCTATATATATGGGCGACTATGAACAATGCAGATCAGGGTGTTTATCCTCTTGATACAGCTTTTAAAAGAAGATGGAGCTTTGAATATGTAGGTCTTGATGATAATGCAGAAAAATTTGGAGAAGTTGGAAAAGAATATTACGTTGATTTAAAGTTTGAAAATGATAATGATATAAAAAAAGTTTCTAAACACATTCCTTGGAATAAATTTAGAGAGAAATTAAATGAGTTTTTACTTGAAAATGGAATAAATGAAGATAGATTGATAGCTCCATTTTTTATAAATTTAAAACAATTTAGTGAAGATGTAGATAAAAATGAAACTACAACTTTATGGATAAATGAAGCTCCTTATCTTAATAAACTATTGATGTATATATTTGATGATGTTTTGAAGCATAAAATAAGTGTTAGAAAAAGATTATTTACAGAAGATATTTTAAGTTTTTCTCAACTTATAAAAAAATATAAAACAGGAGAGTGTATCTACTCCGAAGAGTTTTTAGATAAGTTGAATATAGAAGAGCAGGCGTAGTTTTATGAAAATCTTATATTTTAAAGAGTTAGAAAGATATAGTTTAAACGAGTATTCACAGTTTGAAAATAGTCAATTCTTAAATAATTTGATAGATAACAATATTTTAATTTTAGACTCTCAATATTTTAGATTTAAATTTGTTGGAATGATTGCGTTAACAGATTGTATAATTATAGTTTTTCCAAAATATAAAAAAAATCCTCAAAAAAATTATTCTGAAGAGGAAAAGAGAGAGTATGTAAAAAATATCTTTAGAGTATTTGAGAAGTATAATAAATCTAATAGTTCATTGTTAGAGAATGATTGTAATGATAAAAAGGAGTATTTGAACCTTTTCTCTTTATATAAGAGTTTAATTGATGATTATTTAGAATATGGATTATATGCAAATGATAGAGATATTTATACTATTTGTGGAGATGGAGAGATTGAATGGAATAAAACTATAGATGAACTAGATAATCACTTTAATAGTTCGAAGAATCCAATTTATGTAAATTACTATACTCATGATATTGAAGAGGAGCAAGAAAACTATATTAGAAGTATTCAGAAAAAACTTTTAACAGATGCAGCAGTATATTTTGAAGAGTTTAGAAAATTTGGATTAGATGGATTTCAATTTGATTTTCATTTTGATGGTGATTTAATAGGGGATGAAGAGTATCAAATATTTAAAATAGGATTAGAGTTAAGAGAAGTTTTTTCAGAAAGAAAAATTAATCTTTTAAAATTGATGAAAGCTATTTTAAAAGAGAAAATACATAGTTGTTATGAAGATATTAATATCTATGGGACCACATCCTATCATTCAGTTTGGGAAAATGTTTGTCAGATTGTTTTAGGACATGATTCATCTCTTAGAAATAAAATTCCTAAACCAATTTGGAGGTCTACTAACGGAGAAAAAGATAACTATAGTACAACCTTTGTTCCTGATATTGTACTTGAAAAAGATAATGATTTACATATCTATGATGCCAAGTATTATGAGACTGATTTTGATGAAAAAGGAAAACTAAAAAATAGTATTCCTGGAATAGGAGATATAAGTAAACAATTTTTATATGAAGAATCATATAGAGCATACTATGAAAAAGCAGATATTAAAAAAAGTAGATACTACAATGCTTTTCTGTTTCCAACAGAAGAAACACAACATAGTTATATAGGAGAAGTTTCATTTGAGATTTTCCCGGGAAAGAAAATAGAGTTGCTTAAACTTTCTACAGAGAAGATGTATGAATATTATTTGAAAGATTTAAAATTCAAGAAAGATATTAATGAAATCAGAAAAAATTGGAGTAATACTTGATGATCTTATAAAATTAAAATATAAGAAGGAGGAAGAAGTAGATACGTTTGAGTATTTATGAATTATATATAATATGAGCTTAAAGGATTTACAACAAAAATATTGGAGTACTTTCATAAAAATAGCTTTAATAAAAAGAAAGTTATCTTCAAATGAATATAGACTAATTAAAACAGTAGGTATAGATGTTGCTATTTGTAAAGATTATCACTTATATATTTCTATAGATAGTAGAAAAAAAATTTTAACTATAAAGGTTTATATTGATAGTAATAAAAAGTATTATAATTTTTTTGAAAATAAAAAATTAGAAATAGAAGATCAAATTGGCTCTAAATTAGAATGGAGAAATTTAGAAAATAATAAATCAAGTATGATTATGAAAAGTGTGGAATTTGATATATATAATGAGGAATTGTGGGAAGATTCAATAAATTATTTATTGCTAGAAATTCCTAAGTATAGAGATGTTTTTAAAAAATATGAAAATGAGATATAAATAAGGTAATTTTTTATTCCAGAAATCCCGCCTCCTGTGAGAGCCGGTATTCGGCGGGACCGAGCCTGTGGCCAGGCACATATTTGGGGCAGAGATATGGGATGTAGGCCACAGGCTCTTTTCTTCCATAAAAAATGTGTGGGCTTGGGCCACCCCCGCCGCTCTTCCCCCCAAGCCCCCCTTCCGGCATCCCCCATCCTCGGTACTCCCTTTTTGGGGGGACCGCTCTTGGGGGTGGCCAATGCCTTTCCCTCATTTTGCTCCCTCTGGGATAGAATCAGGCTCTTTTTTGCTGAGTTAGTAAGATTGAAAGCTAGATTCAGCAGAGCCTTCACGGGCAAGAGGTAGCAACTACGCCCACACTTCAATTCCCCACCCTCCCTCTACTGCTATCTTGTCGGGGCATTCCCATTTTTTGTAGAGATAATAGACATATTGTCTATCATCAATAATAAAATGTGGCGGGAATTTAGGTTTTTCTCCTCCATTTGCAATCTCCGCCAGCAGTTCGCTCAGCGAACTTTTAGAAAGGTAAATATAGAATTAACGTTTGGGAGTTACTTAAAACGCTGTTATAGAGGATTCAAATTATATATTTTACATCTAAATATTAAAGGAATATAATCTAGAAAAATAACTGTGGAGGGATTAGAATGAGACCAAATATATTTAAATTTGCAACGACTGAGTTATCTCAAGATGCTTTTATATGCTATATTTTAGATTATTATGAAGATGGATTTAAAGAGAGATATCCGTTTGAACATAGGTTTGCTAGAGTTTTTATAGATAAAATTTTGGAAAAATTAGAAATTAAAAATCTTCAGATAAATAGTTTAGAAGTAAAAAAACAACATATGTCGATTGATATTTTGTTAATTATAAATAAAAGTATCTATATAATAATAGAGGATAAAACTTTCACATCTGAAAGAGAAAATCAGATGAGTGGTTACAGAGAAAAGGTTATAAAAAGTTATGGTGTTACAGAGGAGAATGTTTATTGTATCTATTATAAAACTGGAGATGAGAGTTATACCTATATCTCACGGATTCAAGAGGGAAAAAATACTAAGACTCTTTTAAGAGAGGAGATTATTGAAATATTTGGAAACTATGAAGGCAGTAATATTATATTTGAAGATTATCTAATAAACTTAAAAGATATCCAAAATGAAAGAGAAAATTTTAAACATAGAGATTTACGAAGGGAAACTCTTACCTGGAGCGAGATTATTGGGTTTTATAATGAGTTAGATAAAGCCTTTGTCCAACTTAAATCAGAGGGTGTTATGCCAAAAGAAATTGAATTTAATTGGCATTATACAGCTAATCAAAATGGTGGTTTCATGTGTTATTTTTTCCAGAATGTTCTTGATTTTGAAGAGTATGGATATTATTTACAAATAGAATCTAGTTCAAAACATGATAAAAGTATTTATGAGAATTTAAAATTTGTTTTTAAAGTTTGGAGTGATAAGAAAGATATCTCGTTGTTATATAAAGGATTGGATATATTGAATGAGAGTTATGGGGACACTATCCGAAAGCCTTCAAGATTTGCACGAGGTTCTTGGATGACTCAAGCTATAATAAAAGATTGTTTAGTAATTGATGAAATGGGAACACTAAATGTTTACGAAACAGCTTTGAAAATGGTAAAGTGGCTGAAAAGCCTTAGATTTTTAAAAGATAGATTGAAACAGTTAGTTTAAAATAGTAAAACTTGGGAGATTACAAATGTAGTCTCTTTTTTTTATGAAAAAAATGAAAGAACCTCTGTAGGGGGGGACTACAGAGGTTCCGGGGGGGATTAAATTATATTATTAGCATTTTATATAATATTTAGACATAGGTTTTTGGAAAAAAGTTTTAAATATTTTTTAGACAGTTTTGGAAAAGAAGAGAGAGAAATACAAATTTTTTGGAGCCCCTATCGAGATGGTTTTAATGACCAAAATAGTTCTTGAGCAGTCGGTGTGTAGCATGAATTATCTTAAAAAAATCAAGGGCAAGCTCTGTGCTACCGCACCCTTGATTTTTCAGAAATTCATGCTTAGGCATATTTAGCTCAAGAACTTTTTATTTTGGTCATTAAAAATTTATATCTCTGTAGGGGCTCTCCGGGTTTTTTGTCTTTCTCTCTCGCCTCCTGTAGGGTTTGTTGGGGTCGGGGGTCTCGCCCCCCGGCGGCGAAGCTAAGAACTTTTCATTTAGATGTTGAAGGAGGTAGGTTATGAAAAATATTTTAGGTGTTTTAGGTTTTAAAAGTGTTGGTGCGTTGAGAAAGGCTGTAAAAGCTGGAGATGTGAACGCTCTTGAGTTTGTGGAGTTAATGACTGAATTTTTAAAAGGTGGGATTAAATCAGAAAATGTTTTGCTTAGAGGCAAGGCTGATTTAATATCTTATCTAAATTTGCAAATGGGATATTTGAAGCATGAGGAGTTCAAAGTTTTATTTCTTGATAGTAATAATAAAATTGTGAGTGATGAAACTTTATTTTGTGGGACTATTGATAGAAGTGTTGTTTATCCAAGATTGATAATAGAAAAAGCTATTCTATCAAGTGCCAAGGGAGCTATATTTGTACATAACCATCCAAGTGGAAATTTGACTCCATCTAAAAAAGATATAGAATTGACTCTTGAGATGCAAGAGATTTTTGACAAAATAGATATGAAATTGTTGGACCATTTCATTATTTCAGAGACGGAGTATTTCAGTTTTTATGAAAATGGATTAGTGGAGTATTACTAGGGAAAAACCCTAGTAATACTTTTAAAAATATGGAGGTGCAGGATGAAAAAGTTTGATATTATGGGAAATATTCGAAAAGAGATGAGTTTAAAAAATTTGAGTGTAGGAAGATTGGCCAAGAAAATTGGAATGGATGAAGTAGTTTTGACAGAGTTATTTTTAGAAAAGAAGGTAGAGATTGAGATATTGGAAAAAGTTATTGAAGTGGTTTTTGAAAATTATGAGTTCCAGTATTCTTTCAAAGAGAATCCTTTGAGAGTTTTTGCATCTAAAGAGCTGTTGGAGGAGTTATTGAGAAGAGAGAATTTAAAGAGACTTGGGAAATAAAGAAAGAGTGTGGTATAATGAAGTATTACAAATAAGCTTTGTTATTGTAGTAAGTACAAAAATGGGAAAAGTTCGCTCGTCGAACTTTTTTTCGTTTATACATCATTAACGGACAAAATAGCAAAAAACCTGTAAAAATAGATGTCAAAATAAAGGCTAGTAAAAATTGGGGTATACTTTTATACCTAATCGATTTTTGAAGGGCCTTAAAATCGATTTTAGAGGGTCATTTTTAGTGGGTATTTTTTGATGATTTTTAAAAAGTCCCAATAGGAGAGGGATAGTAAAAAATCGTATTTTAGAAATAAAGATAGATGTAGGGGATATGAAAAATGAAGGCTCAAAAGGCTCTCTATTAGAGGGGTTATGAAAAAAGAGTAGATTTAAGGTTTTTTTAAGAGTTTAATGTGAAAAACTGGAGGTTTTGAGATCTCCAGTTTTTTGTGGCTTTAACTTTGCTTAGGTATAAATGAGATATGAAGTTCTTGCCCTAGTCCATCAGCTATACGTTTTAAAAAATCAAGACTAGGATTTAAGGTTCCTTTTTCTAATTTGCTGATACGGGCTTGGTCAGTTCCAATTGTTTTTGCTAACTCTGATTGAGTTAAACCTTTTTCATTTCTAGCTTTTATTATAGCTGATATAATCTCATATTCTGGAGTTAGTTTATCATATTCTTTTTTTAACTCTTTATTCTTTAACTGATCATTTAAAAAATCATTAAATTTCATTTTCATTCCTCCTAACATAGTCAATTTTATATTCTATAGCTTTTTCAATCTCTTTTTTTGGTGTTTTTTGAGTTTTCTTTATAAAACCGTTTGTAAGTATTATTTTTTCTTTGGTAAAAAAGAAATAAAAAATTCTTGATATGTTATTTGCACTTTTTATTCTAAGTTCAAAAATTCCATCTTGCATGTATTTTACATGTGGTTCACGAAGTTCACTACCAAATGTTTGTAAAATTTCAATCTCTTTTAAAGCTTTAGCTCTCATCTTTAGTTCAAGGTCTAATAAAAAATCTTTTACAGGAATTTTTCCATTTTCTTTTTCATAAAAACTAATTTCAAACAATAGTATCACCTCTTTTTATAATTATATGTTATATACGACATATAATCAAGCTTTTTTTTAAATAAAAAAAACTCAATCAATAAAGATTAAGTTCAAGAATTTTCTCTCTCCTCCCAGTCTTTAATAAGCTTGTAGAAGGTACATCTTTTAAGTTTTAAAAGCTTCATAGCAGCAACACCAGTCATCTCTCTATTTTTCCAACTAGGATATATAGTTTCCCAGTTCTCAGGAAATGGAATGGGTTTACGTCCTTTATATTTACCAAGTTCTTTAGCTATAAATATACCCTCTTTCTGACGCTCTAAAAGGTTGGTTCTTTCAAACTCATTTATAGCTCCAATCATAGTTAACATAAGCTTCCCAGTAGGAGTTGAGGTATCTATATTCTCTTTAAATGAAACTAAATCCACTTTTTTCTTTGCTAAAATCTCTGTGATATTTAGAAGATCCTTTGTTGACCGAGCTAATCTAGAGAAATCATGAACATAGATTGTATCACCTTCTCTCACGAACTCTAATAGGTTTTTAAGTTCAGGTCTGCCCTCGATATCTTTTGCTGAACTTTTTTCAAGATATATTTTCTCGATACCCATCTCTTTCATTCTCTTCATTTGCCGACCTTCGTTTTGGTCTATAGTAGAAACTCTGACGTATCCAACTTTCATTTTCTATCCTCCATCATGTATAAAAATTTAATCTTTTATTAAGATTAAATTTTAGTAAAATTCTGAGTATATTATATATGATTATCTATGTGAAGTAAATAACAGATTGTTATCTGAAAAATATGTCTGAAAATATATTTAAGAGTTGAGATTTATAAAAAATATATTATCTATTTAGGGTACACCTTATTTAAACGAATCTTAAAAAAATTTAGAATAAAAAAAGCTACCCTTGTGGATAGCCATTTATTTTATTGAGAAAGTTGTAAATTTGGTGCTAAGTGACAAAAAAACTGACACGAGTCCATCAAAAGAAATTTTTATTTCATTAGTTCCTTGTTCTTTTAATTTAAAACAAATTGAAAAAAATAAATCCAACTCTTTTGTTGAAAAAACTCCAAGATTGACTTTATTCATATCATTATGATATTTTACAACATCTCTAGGCAATTGTACCCCTCCATTTTTATTTTTAATTATTCACAAATAGTAGTCTTATCCCTTAATTAAACATTTTATAAAACTAGGTTACCACACAAGAGGCTACTTGTCAAATTTCAAGTAGCCTCTTACCCACAATTGGTAGTCTTATACCCCTATTGTTTATGGTAATAGGCCTCGCGTCGGTTTTTTTGTCCTTTGGCACCAAATTTGCATTTTTCTCAACAAAATCAACGGCTACTCGTTAGGGAGTAGTCTTTTTTTATTTAAGTAGGGGTCCCGTCCATGCCCGTCAACCTAAGAAGAGGTTTAGTTCCTTGTGTGGTATAATCTA
>NZ_CAMFHX010000040.1 GCF_945952365.1 uncultured Cetobacterium sp. | reverse complement strand
ATAAATACAAGGAAAGATGGAAATAACTCTAATTAGATTACTTGAGAAAATTTTTTGAATGAAAAATGGTCGAAATACATTGAAAATAAAGGGGGCATAGATGGTCAGGAAAATCCTTAGCGTTGTTATTCCGCGTTTTCCTGATGGGACCCCCTCCTGAAAAAATAAAAAATATAACATATATACTGGGTAAAAAAAATAATGAAAGGTTAAGGTATGGACATTTTCTTTCTTTAGAAGAGGCCTTAAAAGTCCTTAATTATTAATTAACTTTAAGATTTATATTATAAAGAGAGGGAAATCCCTCTCCTTAATATTTTATAATCTATTATATAGAGATGCTTTATCAAGACAATTAAATAAGCCAAGTTTATGTTTCACAACTTTTTTACCTTCTTCAATAGCTTCAGGGAATATAAGTAATGGCTCCAAAGCTGATTCATTATTTTTTAATACCTCTCTTGTTTTTTGGAAAAATGCATTTTTAATATCACTTGAAATATTAACTTTACATACACCCAATTTAACAGCTTCAGCAATCTCATTATCTGGATTAGCTGATCCTCCGTGTAACACTAAAGGAATATTAACATATTCTTTAATCTCTTTTAATAATTTTAAATTTAGTTCTGGCTTCATCCATTTTGGATATAATCCGTGAGATGTTCCAATTGCAATGGCTAATGTATCAACCCCTGTTCTATCAACCAATTCTTTAGCTTTTGTTGGATCTGTGTATATAATCTCAGCAGCTCCTCCTTCAGCAGAATTTCCTAAATTACCAATTGTTCCTAACTCTGCTTCAACCGAAACATTTAAAGGTCTAGCAATATCTACAATCTCTTTTGTTAATTTTACATTTTCTTCAAAACTTAAATGAGATCCATCAATCATAACTGATGTAAATCCACACTTAATAGCTCTTAATATCTGAGCTTTATTAGAACCATGGTCCATGTGAAGTACTACAGGAACTTTACTATTTCTTGCTCTCATCTTGATATATTCAATAAATTCATCTGTTAAATATTCCAGTTCATCGGGATGAACAGCAAGTATAATTGGAGAATTATTCTTTTCACACTCTTCTAATGAAACCTTTAGTAATTCAGCACTTCCAATATTATAGGCACCAACTGCAAAGTTATTTTCTTGTGCAACACTTAATAGTTCTTTCATATTTACTAACATTATATTCCTCCTGTATTGTTATATTTTTTAGATTGTTTCTATATTAAAATCGTCTAGCTCCATATCTTGTTCTATAATCAATTCTCCTTCATCCTCTTCTGTTGGAACTTTTTTCGAAACAGATAATATAACCGCTGTTGTTAAGCTTCCAATCATAAGTGCAGCCACAAACCCTAATGGATTTTCAACAAAAGGAATGATGAAAACACCTCCTGATGGAATTGAAGAACCTACATCCCAGAACATAGACAGTCCACCACCAACCATTCCTCCAATTGTACTAGCAGCAATAACTCTAAATGGATCTCTAGCAGCTATAGGAATTACTCCTTCTGTTATCATACAAAGTCCCATAGGAAATGCTACTTTAGTTCCTTCTATTTCAGCCTTTGTATATTTATGTTTCGTTAATAAAACGGATATCCCTAATCCAATTGGTGGAATCATTGCAACCATAACTTTAACAGCTTCCGGACCATATATTCCATTTAGAATTAAACCATCAGCAAATATTGAAGCTGTTTTATTAACAGGGCCACCAAAATCAAAACCAACCATACCACCTATAATTGCTCCTGTAATAAATTTTGCTTTTCCATCTAACGAAGTTAAAAAATCAAGTAAAAAACTTTGTAATGCAACAATAGGTACTCCAATTACAAAATAAGCACTTAAACCACAAACAGCAATAGAAATTAATGGTATTAACATTACAGGAACTAATCCTTCCATTGTTTTAGGAACTTTTAATCTCTTTTTTAGCCATAAAACAAAGAAACCAACAACAAATCCAAATAAAATTCCTCCTAAAAATCCTGCTTTTATTTCATTAGCTAAATATCCAAGAACAAGTCCTGGAGCAATTCCAGGTTTATCTGCAATTGAATATGCTATTGATGCACAGAAAACTGGAACTAAAAGTGTCATTCCATAAACTCCTAAGTTAACTAAAACCTCACTTATCTTTGTTTCAATTCCAAATCTAGGAATAATTTGACCAATTGCGATACATAATCCTGCTGCAACTACCAATGGAAGCATAAATGAAATACCTGTTAATAAATGCTTTTTTATTTGTAATTCTTTTAAC
Source organism: uncultured Cetobacterium sp. (assembly GCF_945952365.1). GTDB lineage: Bacteria > Fusobacteriota > Fusobacteriia > Fusobacteriales > Fusobacteriaceae > Cetobacterium_A. The sequence continues at coordinate 13,790 of NZ_CAMFHX010000040.1, read as the reverse complement.
TTCATAAATCAAACCTCCTTAAAAATTGTTATATGCTTCTTCTAATTTTTCAAAAAGTTTAACAGTCCCTTTTATTGCAACATTTGTGGGAACTTTTATTAGTTTTTTTCCTCTAAATCTTTCAACGCCTATTTTAATATCTGCTGCTATTACTACAAAATCTGCTTGATTTATTTGATCATCTGTTAAAATATTCTCAGCTCCCATAGAGCCTTGAGTTTCTATAAAAATTTCGTGTCCCCTTTCCTTTCCAACATTTAATAACTTTTTTTGAGCCATAAAGGTATGAGCTATTCCAGCTGTACAAGCACAAATTCCAACTACTTTCATATTTACCACTCCTTACTTAAAATATTTATTATTTCATCTTTCGTTTGAACCTTTTTTAAGTTTTTAACATTTTCATCTTCAGCTAAATTTCCAGCTACTTTTGATAATATTTTTATATGAACATCGTTTTTATCTTCTAAAGTTACAGCAAAGAGAACAATTAAATCTACAGGTTCTCCATCTAATGTTTCCCATTCAATTGGATTATTTAACCTAGCTACAGCTAAAGATGTATTTTTTACTCCAAAAGATTTTCCGTGAGGAATAGCTAATCCATTTTCTAATCCGGTTAACCCCTGAGTTTCTCTTTCATAAATGTCATTTATAAAAATACTTTTATTTATTAAATCTCCAGTTCTTTCAAGAGAATTTGCAAGAATATTGATTATATCCTCTTTATTTTTCGATTCAATATTTAAATGAATATTCTCTTCTTTTAATATTTTACGAATCATAATTTTACCTCCCTGTGTTTTGTAATATAAGTGTATAACATATCAGACATTTTTTAAAGATAAAAAACATTTCTTTTTTTTTTGAAACACTTTTTACTTTTTTTTATAAAATAAAGATGGTATACTTTTTTATAATGGAGGTGAACAGTATGAGTTTAGGTTTTAAGCATTTTGAATTATTAGAATTACTTCAACAAAGAAATACACTTCAAGAAGTTATGAGAAAAACTAATCTATCAGAGAGAAATATAAGATATCAGATCGATGAACTTAATGATGAGCTCAAGAGGGAATATCAAATAAAATTTAATAAAAATGATATAATTTGGGAGAATAATTTTAATAGTTTAAATGATATTTTTAAAGATTTAAATAAAATATTTTATTCCTATTCTTCTTTGGAAAGAGTAGATTTAATTATATTTAAAATTGTTTTAAAAAATGAACCAATAAACATTAATAGACTCTCAATTGATTTAGAAGTGACAAAACCAACTCTTAGAAATGATTTAAAAAAAGCAAAATTATATTTAGAGAAATTTAATATTCATATTATTCAGCAAGAAAATTCAATATATAATTTAGAATACAATAAATTGGATTTATGTTATTTTTTAGCTTCTTATATAGACAAATACCAAATTCTAACTTTAAATAAAATATATCCTAAAAGAATTAATTATTTTTATAAAGAAATGAATGAAACTTTTTTAGAATTTTTTGAAGAATCATATAAAACTCTTGAAAAATTAAAAAGATGTTTTAATTATAGTATTTCTGATAATAGTTTTAATCTATTTTTATCTTTTCTTCTAACTGTAATTAAATTTTCTCCAGAATTTAAAGATCAAATTAATAATAATTTTTATAAAAATACAATTGAATATAAAAAAATGATTTCTAAAATGTCAATTTTTAAAGAAAATCAAAAAATAATAATTACAGACTTCTTAATAGGATTATCTTATACAAAAAGTAACCCATTACTAATTTTTGGTAATTGGATTAATATCGAAATGGAGATATATAAATCAATAAAAAAATTCTCTCAACTGTATTCAATTGATTTATCTAAAGATAAAATTTTATTAAATGAACTAATTAATCATATAAAACCAATGCTTTACAGAAGTTCTAAAAAAATATTTTTAGAAAATTCTATTTATAATGAAATTATGGATTTATACGAAAAGCTTTTTTACAGTGTTAAATATTCTTTTGAAAATTTAGAAAAAAATCTTAATATTATAATTAGTGATGATGAAACTGCATTTATAACTCTTATGTTTCATAGAGCTTTAAAAAGAAATACATCTAATAAAACTGTAAAAAATGTTGCCATTATATGTAATTATGGATTAAGTGCTTCAAAATTTTTAGAAGAGCGGTTAAATGAAGTTTTTTATATTCAAAATACTAAGACTTATTCTCTTAATGATTTTTATAAGAGTAATTTAAAGTCATATGACCTGATTATAAGCACAATCGATATTAATGATTATAGTGAAAATATTCCATTAATTAAAGTAAATCCACTTCTAACTGAAGAGGATATAAAACTATTAAAAAATTTTAATTTTAAAAAGCAAAGAGAAAAAATATGTTTTGATGAGTTTATAAATACCTTAGAAAATAACAATATTTCTATAGATAAAAAAAACTTAAAAGATATTATTTTTAGTAACTTTTCTAATTTTTTTATAGAAAATAACAAAAATGAAAATGAAAATCTGAGTTTAATTGAAAAAGATTTATTTAGTGAAGCTGATTGTTCAAATCTTTCAGAAGCTATTAAGGTAAGTTGCTATCAACTTTTAAAAAAAGGTTATATAAACGAGGATTATATTGAATCTCTCTTGTCAAAACAATCTTTAAATAATCCAAATTTATTTATAGGAAATCAAACTATTCTTCCTCATGCAATAGGTAATAATAGTGTTTTTTCTACAAAGCTTTCATTTTTAAAATTAAAAAATCCAATTTTTATAAAAAATAAAGAATGTTCTTTTATAATAACATTCTGCACAGATAGAAAAACAGAATATGTAGATTTCTTAATTAAAATAACTGAGTTTTTTAATAATCCTGGAAATGAAGAAAATATTTTAACACTTCCAATAGAAGAAATATACAATAGAATTGAAACTCTCTAAACACAACCTTATAATTTTTTAATTTAGTTGATAAAAAGGTGACGAAATAAAAAATTAATAAATTTATATCTGCTCTTACTGGTGTGTATCTTGATTTTTGTTGTTAACTAAAGTATAATTTATACATTGAATATATGTACTAGGAGGCTTTATGAATAATATAGATATACAAAATTTTAAACAAATTAGAAATTTGAAAGAAAGTTCTAGAATTGAGTTTAAAACTATTTCAGATAAGCTTGGATCTAGTTTTTGGGAAACATATTCAGCTTTTGGAAATACTCAAGGTGGGTTAATAATTTTAGGAGTTAAAGAGGGAAAAACAGAAAACGAAATTCTTGGAGTTAATAATCCTGACAAAATAGCAAAAGATATTGTTACTGGAGCAAATAATAAAGATCTTGTTAATAAAAATATTTTAAGAAGTGATGATATTAAATTTATAACAGAAGAGGATAAAACGGTTATTGTTGTAACTATACCGAAAGTTGAGTATAGAGATAAACCTATATACTTAAGAGGAAAAATTGCAACAACCTATAAAAGATTACATGAGAGTGATCAGCTTTGCAATATAAATGAAATTAACGCTATGATTAGAGATTCTAGTGTTAGTGCTTTAGATAGAAAGATTCTTGAAAATTATGATATCAATGACTTAGATGTTATAACGGTTGAAAAATATAGACTCAGAATGAAAGAAGTTTCTCCTGAAAGCCATTTTAATAAAATAGGGAGCTTGGAAGAGTTTTTAAAAAGTATTGGTATTCTTTTAAAAAATAGAACTACAGGAAACTTTGAACTTACTCTTGGCGGTCTTCTAATGTTTGGAAAGACCACGAGCATAAAGAGTTATTTGCCACATTTTCATTTAGAGTATATCGATAAAAGCGATTCTAACGTAGATAGATGGGTTGATAGAATTATCTATGACGGAACTTGGGGAGAGGAGAACCTTTATAATTTCTATAATATTGTTATCACAAAATTAGAAGCAATTATAAAAACACCATTTAAATTAATGGGAGATGGAGTCACTAGAGACGATTCTAATGATTTTAAAGTTGCGATAAGAGAGGTTCTTTTAAATACGTTGATACATGCTGACTATGAGTTTCCGGTTGGAGTTATTATTAGCAAGTTAGAAAATGAATATGTATTTGAAAATCCAGGATTGCTTAGACTTACTCCTGAAGAAATTTTAACAGAAAAGCTGTATTCAGATCCTCGTAATCCTCTTATTATGGATCTTTTTAGATTTATAAAATTGTCAGAAAGAGCTGGAAGTGGAATTAAAACAATTCTTCAAACAGTAAACGGATTAGGATTACAAAATCCAACTATAGAAGTTTCTCAAAATAGAATAAAATTTACCCTGCCAGATACTTTAATTCTAGATAGTGCTCATTTAAACAAAAATGAAAAAATTATCTTAGCATTTATATTAGAGCATGGAGAGATTAAAAATAAAGATGTTCAAGATTTATTAAATCTTAAGAGAACAGCAGCATTAAATGCTCTTAATTTACTTTTAGAAAAAAACTTTATTATGCAAATAGGAAAAGGAAGAGGAAATAAATATCTATTAAAAAAATAAATGACCGTTTTTTAAAGAAATGCTCACTTAAATGCTCACTTTATTTAAACAAATTTATATAAACCTAATAAAATCAAGGGATAAAATGCTCACTTAAATGCTCGGTCGATTAAATTTGGAGTAACGTTTTATATTTTCAAGGGATGACTTAAAAATCATCCCTTTTTATTTTTTCAAAGTTTCAACAAGAGTAAAACAAAGTAGACTTTTGTGTACTTTTTTTATTACCAAAATTTTTAGTCTATCATATACCATTTTTCATATTTTAAACTTTAGTCTACTTTATTCTAAATATTTATTGTATTTTTTTCACAAAGAAAGTATAATAGTTTCAGAACTTAAAACGAAGGGATGGATATACTCATGAAATACTATTATGCTAGAGTTTCTTCTGAGACGCAGAACTTAGACAGACAAGTAGAATATTTTAAAGAGCTAGGAGCTAATCCTAGAACAATCTTCCAGGAAAAAAAATCTGGGAAAAATTTTGAAGATAGAGAAGTATGGAACGAACTTTTAAATGAATGGGTTAAAGATGGCGATGTTATCGTTGTTAAAAATTTGGATAGAATAGGACGTAATGCCAAAGAGGTCCGTGAGTGCCTAGTTAATCTAGCTGCTCGTGGTGTAAGTGTGGAATCAGTGGACCAAGCTTATCTAAATAACTTTTTAAAAGAGAAGTTAGTGGAGAGGGATGCTGACTCTTTGGCTGAAGCGATGCTAAATGTGATGCTAGACACCATGTTACAAGTGGATTTACTAAAAGCTGAATGGGAGCGTAAAGAGCTTCGTAAACGTCAAAAAGAGGGAATCGAAAGAGCCCTAGCTAAAGGTGTGAAATTTGGAAGAACTAAAAATGATGAGTTCAGAGAAAAATTCAAGGAAATCTATCCTCTCACAAGAAATAAAGACAATCCAAACTATGTTCCTGTGAAAGATGCTATAAAGATGGTTGGGTGCTCTAAGGCTATGTTTTATAACCTAATCGAGGAGATGAAAGATTAATCTCTTTTTTATTTTTTTATGTTCATGATATAATAAAGCTAATAAAATCTAAAGGAGGATGCTATGACATTAGATGCCTTTAAAACTAGTTTAAAAAAAGAAAATATCTTTGAAAAATACAATATAGAAAAAATTGGAATATTCGGTTCTATTGCTAGAGGTGAGGATGGAAATGATATCGATATCCTTGTAGATGATACTGATTTTAAAAAATGGATAAAACTGAAAGAGGAGTTAGAACCAATAATTAAGGTTAATTTAGATATTATGATTGAAAAATATGCAAACCCTATTGTTCTTATGAGAGCCAAAAAGGAGATAGTGTATGTTACAAAATATAACTAATGACTTACTTTACGTTTTAAGTATTTTAGAGAGTATGAAGCATGTATTGGAAATAGATATTATAAACATATAGATTTTGAGAAAATAAATAATCAAACTTTTTTATCCCCAAAAACCGTCTAAATATTATAATAATAGTTAGAAGAATTAAAGAGTTAAAGTTTTAGTAGTTAAAAAAGCCATCACACAGTTTCAAAGATGTTTATTGTTTATTAAACAAATCATGAGGTTGTAATCTAACTATTAGAAGAAATAGATTTAAAGTTTAGTAAGTTTTGTTTTATTTTTTAAGGCATTGTTTTACGAGTTTTAAGGTTATTTAAACGGAATAAGTTTCAAAGAATTAAATATGTAAGAAAATAGAGGGATCTGTGATGGTTGCCCTCTATTTTTATATATATTTAACCCAGTATTTTAAGGGGTGGTATCATTTTTTATTTAAGATGCATGTAACAGGCATGGTTTGTAAGCAATAATTGCAAGATACGCATCTAGGTTTATATTTACTTTCATTTTTCCATTTATTTATAAGATCCGGTTCACTAATCAATGTTCTTGATAAAGAAAAGTATTCTATATTTGTTGTATTTAATATTTCTTCCATTAGAGAAAAGTTTTTGTTTCCTCCAGTTAAACTGATTTTTGCCTTTATAGTTTTAGCAATTTTTTCACCGGCTTCTTTAAAATAAGACTGATTTTCTAAAAGATTTAAATTTTTCCCCATATTAAATGTAGGAGAAGGTGCACTTCCACCACTTACTTCTATTAAATCGACACCTAATTCATCAACTCTTTTAAGAACCTCTAAAGCTTCTGCTTCTGTTAACCCCATATCTTTCTCCATAAAATCATTGTGATTAAGCTTTATCATTATAGGGTAGTCTTCTCCCACTCTTTCTTTAATCTCTGCTATAACTTCATATATTATACGAGCTCTGTTGTGGATTTCACCACCATATTCATCCTGTCTTCTATTATAATAAGGAGTTAAGAAGTGACTCAGCATATGCCCGTGAGCCGCATGTATTTCAACAGCATCAAAACCAGCTTTTTTAGCTCTTACAGCTGCATCTCCAAACAATTTAACGATTTTTTTTATCTCTTCCTTTGTAGCTTCTTTGGGAGTTATTCCAGAAACTATATTTTCTACAGCAGATGGTCCTAAAATCTCCATACTATCTTTTTCTGGATGATGATTTTGAGAGCCCCCGTAAACTATTTGCAATGCTATTTTAGCATCGTACTCATGCACTATATTAACTAATTTTTTATATTCATCTATTAAAGAGTCATCTTGAATACCTAGCATTTTTATATTTGGCTGTTCATCTTTACTGATATAGGCATAGCCTGCTACAATCAGTCCTACTCCTCCTTGAGCAAGTTTTTTGTAAAACTCATAAATATTTTCATTTAAATGCCCATTTTCTTCAGCTAGACCTTCCCATGTAGCTGATCTTATAAATCTATTTTTAAGTTCTAAGTTTTTTAAATTTGTTTTTTCAAAAAGTAACTTCATATTATCTTGTATGATATAAATAGAATCTTATACCATACCCTCCTTTTTTTATTTTTTTAGTTGAAAAAAAACTTTATATGCTTTATTATAAACCTATACCTTAAGGTAGGAGTCAATAAAAATTTTGGAGGTTCGAATGAAAAATGGTTATAAAATAGGAGAAGTTGCAAAAATGTTTAATATCTCCAATAAAACTCTGCTCCACTATGAACAGATAGAACTTCTTAAGCCCTATTATATAGATAAAGAAAGTGGATATAGATATTATTCATTTCTTCAAATGGCAGAACTCGCATTTATCATAAGTCTTAAAAATTCAGGATTTACATTAAAAGAGATAAAAAAGTATACCGAAAGCCAGACTGCTGAAGCAAGTATAGCCTTCTTAGATGAAAAGAGCAGCGAGATTGATATCAAAATAAAAGAATTAGAAAAAACAAAAAAACTTTTATTGGAAAAGAAAAAAGAGTTTCAAGAGATTGCATATTCTTTGGATAAAGATCTATCAATAGAGGTAGACGGTCCATTTTTCGGGATTGTTAAGGAGGTTCCACCACCTTATGGTGAACCTGAGATAATAAAGGCTTACAACGAAGTTTTAAAATCTTTTGAAACTTTGGATTACAATAGTAAAAAATGTCTTGGAATAATAGATGGTAAATCCTTAGAGAGAGGAGAAGCTCATAGTATCAAAAAAGTTGGAATACTTATTTCAGAGAAAGAAAATGGAAAAAATAATTTACTTTTTAAAAGAAGAGAGTTCGCCACTCTTATCCATAAGGACTCTTATGAAAATATAACTAAAAGTTATGAAAAACTACTTGATTTTATACAAAAATCCAGATTTAAAATTGATGGAGATCCGATAGAGATTTCTAATGAAAAAATTTTCCAATTTGAAGATGGGGTGGGCTGGATAGTTAAAATTATGATTCCTGTAAATTCAGATATAGGAACTTAATAATTTACAAAATGCTGATATAAAAGTAAAAACTTGTAGATGATGGATTAAAAATCCACCATCTTTTTATAACCCCTCAAATAGAGAGACTTTTAAATCACCAATTTTCATATCTATTACGTCTAACTTTATTTCTAAAATACTATTTTTTATAATCCCTCTCCTATTGGGACTTTTTAAAAATCACCAAAAAATTCCCTTCAAAAACGACCCTCTAAAATCGATTTTAAGGCCATTCGAAAATTGATTAGGTATAAAAGTATACCCCGATTTTTAAGAGCCTTTATTCTGACATCTATTTTTATAGGTTTTTTGCTATTTTGTCCGTTAATACCATACTCTTTCTTTATTTCCCAAGTCTCTTTAAATCATCTCTTCTTTTAACAAAACTGTTTAAAAAATATTTAAAACTTTTTTCCAAAAACCTATGTCTAAATATTATATAAAATGCTAATAATATATAATTTAATCCCCCCGGAACCTCTGTAGTCCCCCCCTACAGAGGTTCCTCCCTTTTTTGTACTAAAAAAAGTTCGCTTGTCGAACTTAGGAAAATTACTTTTTAGCTTGAATAACAAAAGAAAGGGAGGGCAAAACTATGAAGATAAGAGAAACTAAAAATTTCAAAATTAAAGAAGTTGCTGTATCAGCATCATATCCACATTTAGCTATTTTACCTACTGATGAACTTATAATAGATAATATCAATCACACTTTAGAAAAATTACAAATAATAAGAGATGATCTAGCTAAACCTATGATTATTTTATCTTTTTATAGAGATGAGAAATTGAATATAGCTGTAAAAGGTGCAACTAACTCTCAGCATAAAGATGGAACAGCCGTAGACTTTACAATCTCTGGAGCTAATATGCAATTAGTAGCTAAATATATTCATAGAAAAAATTTTACCTTTATAGATAAAATCATCTGTTATCCTCAGCAAAAGTTTATACATTTAACAATTTTAAAAAAAGGTAGCAATAAATATTGTGAGAATTCCTTTAAAAGTTCGCTCAGCGAACTTTTAAAGGAATTCTCACAATATTTTATTATTGATGATAGACAGTATGCCTCTCATCTCTACAAAAAATGGGAATGCCCCGACAAGATAGCAGTAGAGGGAGGGTGGGGAATTGAAGTGTGGCCCAAGCCCACACATTTTTTATAAAGAGGGCTTTTTTGTGTTTTACAACTTTTTTTAGGTTCTTTCCAAGGTTAGTTGGTTAGAAAGTTTAAGAATATTAAAAAATTTTAAAAAGGAACAAAATATCTAGGATATATGTTCCTTTATTTTTTTGTAATTTTAAAGTATACTATTTTTAAGCAAGTAAAGGGGGGATTAAGATAAAGAAAGTTAGATTTATAGCGCCATATTTTGTAAAAGAAAAAATAAAAGAAGATGAAAATCACTTTAATCTTTTAACAGGAGAGATTGGAAATAAACTTTTTAGTTATTATTCTAATAAAGATATAGAAAATTTAAATATAAATTCTGCCAAAGGCGAAATTATTCAATTTAATTTAAATAAATTAAATGATGAACTTTATTATACCGTTCTAAAGGAGCATGAAGTAGAAAATGAAGCGGAATTCTTTAGAAATATTTTTTTAAAGTATCTAGATAATCCTAGGTACATAAGAGAACAAATTTTATTTTTTGAGATTTTTCAAAAAATAGAATCAGCTTTAAAAGAAAGAAAAAAAATTAATATTAAATATAATGGAGAAATTAGAACTATTAACCCCTATCTTTTAAAGACTTCATCTATTGAAGATAGATCATACATATTTTCGTATTGTGAAAAAAACGAAGATTATAGAAATTATAGAATTGCTAATATCGAAAATATATCATTATCAAAATATGATATTGAAATTAAGAATTTAGATTATATAAAAAGCATTGATAAAAACTTTGATCCATTTTTATCTTTTGGAAAGAATATAAAAATCAAAATAAATGAAAACGGACAAAAATTATTTGAAAGTGCTATTTTAAATAGACCTAAAGTATTGGAAAAAAATGGAGATATCTGGATATTAGAATGTACAAATAGATTAGCTAAAGTTTATTTCCCACAATTTTTATCAAATATAGAAATTTTAGAGCCAGTTGATTTGAGAGAGTGGTTTAAAGAAGAGTTAAAAAAATCATTAAATAGATATTTATAGGGAGGGTTTCATGGAAAAAATTTGGGAAGAGGTTTTGTGTGAAGAAAATGGATATCAATTAATTGTAGAAAGAAAAGAGTTTTCTCAAATTGAAGATGATATAATTGAAATTGAAGTAGTAGAAAAAAATTTAGAAAATGAAAAACTAGCAATTGATAACGAAAAATTAATTGATATTTTAAAAAGATTTGTTAAAGAGTATATAAAAAATAAAAATCAAGATTTAACACAATGGTTAATAGAAAGATTAAAAGAGGAATTTCCAGAAAAAACTCAAGATCAATTGCTAAAAGAGTCTCAAGAATTGATAGCTGGCGTTAAATTAGGAAAAGAAAAATATGAGCTGGTAAAGGAAAAAAGAGCTTTAGGAATATCACCAAGCGATGTATTAGCTAAAGATATTAGTAAAACAACAGAGGGAGTTTCAATAAAAGAGGTTAAAGAGGAGTTAAAATCTAGGAGTGAAGCTATTGAAAAAGAAAATATTTCTAGTATGTATGAAATGACTAAAGGAATAGAGATTGCACCAAATATAATAGCTTTTGATAAAATGACAAGATATTTTGACAACATCAATGAAGTTATCGCAAAAGGGAATCAAAAAATGGTAGATTCATTAATAACAAAAGCTGGAAATATAAATCAAAATCCTCAACTTGATGGTTTTATATTTGAGCAGTTTCATGAAAATACATTTAATATAGATGCTGCTATAAAAGATATATCTGGGATAAGAGCTGAAGCACTTGTTCCTAAACCAGGAACAGGATATGGGAAAAATTCTATAGATTTAGTTGTAAAAGTAAAAAGAGGGGAAACAGAATATATAGTAAGAAAGTATCAAGCTAAACTTAGTGATAATCCTGAAAAGCTTTTTCAAGATGGAAATTATAAGTTCCAGAGAAGACTTTATGGTGAAGGGCATGAAGAGATTGGAAATACAAAAGTTGAATATGAAGGGATAGAAAGTGATGCTTTATCTAAATCAGATGCAAAAGTTATACAAAAAGAGGTTCAAGAAGGAAATTTAGATGCTGCAAAGCAAACTTTTGAAAATAATGTAGATGTAAAAAGTTTATCAAGGCAAATTGCAAAACAAGCCTTAACATCAGCTACTATAGGCGTGGGAATGGGGATGGCTTTATCTACAGGAATAAAATTAGCTAAGGGTGAAGAGATAAAGGCTGAAGAAGTTATAATAGATGGATTAAAAGCAGGAGGTAGCGTAGGACTTTCAACTGCAATAGCTGGAGGATTAAAAACTGCTGTAGAGAAGAAAGTTATTACAGGATGGGCAGCTAATATTTTAAAAAATAATTCAGTTGTTGGAACCATAGCATTTTCTGCACTATCTTTAATTGGAGTGGCATCTTCAATTGGAAGTGGAGATTTAAGTTTAAAAGATGGAATGAAGGAAACAGGTGCAATATTAGCTGGGACTTATGGTGGAATAAAAGGAAGCCTTGCTGGTATAGCTTTGGCAGGTGGAGTTATAGCAAGTGTTGGAACTATTTTAGCTCCTGTGGTTGCTGCAGTGGCTGGAACTATTGGATATTTTGCAGGATCTACTATAGCCAGTAACATAGCTAAAGGAGCAGCTGAAGTAGCATCAACTGTAACAAGCGGAGTAAAAGAAGTTGTAAAAGCTGGATATAATGCAGTAAAAAGTGTAGCAAGTGCAGCTTGGAATGGTATAAAAAGTGTAGCAAGTGGAATAGGTTCAGCAGTAAGTAGTTTCTGTTCAGGAGTGGCTAGCTTTTTTGGTTGGTAAAAAGATTTAATAACAGATGGAGGAAAAGAAGGGGAAATGAAGATAAATTTACAGAAATATTTAAGAGCAAGAAGACCAATAATTTGGTGTAACACTTCAGATTATAAAGAGATAGATGATCTATTAAAAACAGCAACAAAAGAGATTAATGATAAAGTAATCTATGAATTTAGAGCTTTAGGAGCAGTAGATTTTGAAACAAAAGAGATAAGCGAAGAAGTAAAGAGTTTATATAATTTTTTAGATATGATTTATTCAGAAGGATATGAGAATAATATATTTCTTCTGGTAAAAAATGCTAAAGATGAAATGGAAAAACCAGAAGTGTTGGCTTATCTTAAAAAGATTGCAGAACTTAGATATTCTAATCCAAACTATAATTTTACGGTCCTTGTGGTAAGTGATTCTAACAGCGTTCCAAAAGAACTTGAAAAGTTTACAAGTATTTTAGAAATAGAAAATATGAGTCAAGAAGAGATCGAAAGTTATATTTTAAATTTTGGAAAAATTCATGGTGTAAAAATAGATACAGAGGATATAGGAGAGATTGCAATCTCTCTAAAGGGATTAAGCAAGCTGGAGATAGACCATGTCTTAAATATGATGATAGAAAGCAAGAAAAACATATCCATATCAGATAGAAACATAATCATAAGAGAAAAAGGTCAGATAATAAAAAAATCCGCAGTATTAGAACTTATTGATTTTAAGGAAAGAATAACCGATATTGGAGGATTAGAAGGGTTAAAAGAGTGGCTAGAAAGTAAAGCAAAAGTTTTTAGAAAGTTAGATGAAGCAAAGAGTTATGGTGTAGATACTCCAAAGGGAGTTCTTTTAGTTGGAATGCCAGGCTGTGGAAAAAGTTTAGCAGCAAAAGCAAGTGCAAGATTATTTAATGCTCCGCTATTAAGACTGGATATAGGAAGATTGCTTGGAAAATATGTTGGAGAGTCAGAGCACAATATGAGAGTGGCTTTAAAAACAGCAGAATCAATAAGTCCTTGTATTTTATGGATAGATGAAATAGAAAAGGCCTTCTCAGGAATAGACCAAAGCGGTGGAGCAAGTGATATAACAAAAAGACTATTTGGGCATTTCCTTACATGGCTACAAGAGAAAGAAAATACAGTATTTGTGGTAGCAACAGCCAATGATATCTCAACATTTCCACCTGAATTTTTAAGAAAAGGAAGATTTGACGAAGTTTTCTTTGTAGATTTCCCTAATGAAGAGGAAAGGGAGAGAATTTTTGAGATTCATCTTGAAAAAAGAGGAAAAAATACAGAGGACTTTGATATTTTAAAACTTGCTAAAGCCACAGATGGATATTGTGGAGCAGATATAGAAGAAGTTGTAAAACTCACTTTAGAAACAGCATTTGTAAATGAAAGTGAAGAGATAGATACTCAAGATTTATTGGGTAGTAGGGGTCCCATCAGGAAAACGCGGAATAACAACGCTAAGGATTTTCCTGACCAT
>NZ_CAMFHX010000039.1 GCF_945952365.1 uncultured Cetobacterium sp. | reverse complement strand
TCTTTATCCCTTTTCAAAGAACTGGACCTATTTTTCATCTTTAGTTAACAGATTCGTTTTAAGTTGTACGTATAATACAACTAATTTTAAATTTTTGCAACGCTTTTTCTTTCTAAAAATTGAAAACCAATCTTTTGAAGCTTTTCAATCTTTTCATTCATTATTAATTTTACTATACTGTCTGCTGCTAACTCTCCTGTCAACTCATTAAAAAATCTTATTGTCGTAAGAGAGGGTACAATTAAATCTGAAACTTTATATCCTCCAAATCCAACTACTGAAATCTCTTCTGGAATTTTTATTTTTAAACTATTCAAAGCTTTGATTGCACCAAACGCCATATTATCAGTTGCACATATTATACACGTTGGCTTCCTGTTCTTTAGATATTCAACCACTAACCTTTCAGTTTTATCAAAACTAAAATCACTTTCAAGAACTTCTATTTTCGAACTGTATTTTTCAAGTTCACTAATAACAGTATTTTTTCTAACTGCTCCAACTAAAATATCCTTTTCATCTACACCTATATACAAAATATCCTTATGTCCTGATTCTCCTATATAATTTCCTATTACTTTTCCAGCTTCTATCTCATCGTTAGCTATCGAATATGTTTCATCACAAATCTGTCCTACAAACAAAACAGGAATTTTACTTTTTTTTACAAACTCTTTATGTTCATCTCTAACCTCAGTTGCCACAAGTACAATTCCCTCTACATTTAATCTAGACAGATTTTCTAAATTTGCTAACTCTAAAGTTATATCGTGATTTGTATTTATTATCAATGGAACATACCCGAGCTCCCGTAATCTATTATCTAACTGCATTAAAATTGTTGAAGTTATTGTTGAATCTAAACATGGAACAATCACTCCTACAAAACGATTATTTCTAGCTTTTATTCCTCTTGCAAAAAGATTTGGTTCATAGTTATATTCTAAAATTACTTTTTCTATTTTCTCTCTAACGCTCTCACTCACATATCCATCATTAAAAAAACGAGAGACTGTACTTTTTCCTACACCTGAAAGTTCAGCTATCTCTTTTATTGTTAATTTTTTTTTCATCTCTTATCCCACATCTCTCTATTTTTCTTTTTTGATCTTTCTTTATAAATTATAACCTATTGGTTTCAACTTTTCAATTTTTAAAAAATATATACAATCAAAATTCTTAATCAATATATACTTTACATTGTTCCTAAAACAACCCTTCAGACTAATTTTAGTTTAAAATAACCATTTTATAAAAATAAAAAATTGACTTTTTGCAAAATATGTAATATATTAAACAGTATATGGGAACGGTCCCATATATAAAAATAATTTTATATTTTGGAGGTTTCAAAATGGATTATAAAAAAACTGCTGAATTTATTCTTGAGAATATTGGAACAGAAAATAACCTTTCAACTGTTGGACACTGTGCAACTAGATTAAGAGTTGTTGTTAAAGATCAAACTCTTGTTAATTTAGACAACCTAAAAAAGAATTCTGATATCAAAGGAGCTTTTTTCTCTAATGGACAACTACAAATTATATTGGGTCAAGGAGCTGTCAATAAAGTTTGTGCTATTATTTTAGGTGAAGCTAAAATAGAGGAGTCATCTTTAGAAGATGTTAAAAAAGATCAAATGAAAAATCTTAACGCCTTCCAAAGATTTGCTAGAACACTTTCAAATATATTTGTACCTATTATTCCCGCTATTGTTGCAAGTGGACTTCTAATGGGAGTTTTAGGAATGGGGAAAACTTTTGGGTGGTTTGCTGGAGACTCATCACTATTTGAGCTTCTAGATATGTTCTCAAATACGGCCTTTGTATTCCTTCCCATCATATTGGCATTCTCTGCTGCAAAAGAGTTTGGAGCAAATCCATATCTTGCTGCTGCTCTTGGAGGAATTTTAATACATCCAGCTCTACAAAATGCTTGGACTGTTGGAAATGGAATATCTGGATACTTCAATCTGTTTGGAATGAACTTTGCTAAAATTGGTTATCAAGGAACTGTTTTACCTATACTTATTGCTGTGTGGGTTATGAGTTTAATTGAAAAGAATCTGAGAAAAGTTGTACCAAATATGTTAGATATCATTGTAACTCCATTTTTAACAATACTTATAACTGGATTTATAAGCATAACTATTATTGGACCTTTAGGTAGAGTTGTTGGAGATGGAATATCTTTCGGTTTACAATATATATACACAACTTTAGGAGTTTTTGCTGGAATAATTTTAGGAGGAAGTTACTCTTCTATCGTTATAACAGGAATGCATCACAGCTTCCATGCTATAGAGGCTAATCTTTTAGCTAATCCAAACGTTGGAAAAAATTTCCTACTACCTCTTTGGTCTATGGCAAATGTTGCTCAAGGTGGAGCTGCAATGGCTGTATTCTTTAAAACTAAAAGTAGTACTATGAAATCTATCGCACTACCTGCTGCTCTTTCATGTCTTTTAGGAATTACAGAAGCAGCACTATTTGGTGTCAACTTAAGACTTGGAAAACCATTTATTGGAGCTATTATCGGTGGAGCTTTAGGAGGAGCATATATAACTTTAACTAAGGTATCTATGAATGCTGTTGGAGTTACTGGAATTCCTGGAATCTCTATTGTTCAACCAGAGTCTATGATAAACTATATAATTGCACTAATTATTAGCTTTATAGGAGCCGCTGCTGCTACAATCATTCTTGGATTTAAAGATGAGGTGTAATATGTGGAAAAGTAGATTTCATGTTGCACCACCATACGGATTATTAAATGATCCAAACGGTCTTATCTACTGGAAGGGTGAGTATCATCTATTTTACCAGTGGAATCCAAATGCTTGTGAACACGGAGCAAAACATTGGGCACATTTAAGAAGTAAGGATTTAATAAACTGGGAAACTCTTCCTGTTGCTTTGAGTCCAACTGATTCGTTTGATAAAAATGGATGCTATTCTGGAAGCGCTATAGAAAAAGATGGAGAGATTTATCTTTTCTATACTGGAAATGTTAAAAATAATGGAGTTAGAGAAAGCTATCAATGCTTAGCAACTTCAAAAGATGGAGTAAACTTTGAAAAAAAGGGACCTGTTATACATGATAACGACATTCCTAAAGAGTATACACGTCATTTCAGAGACCCTAAAGTTTTCATGGAAAACGAAACTTACAAGATGGTTATAGGTGCTCAAAGAGTTGATTTAACTGGTACAGTTGTAGTGTTCTCATCAAAAGATTTAATAAATTGGACTTTTGACAAAGAGGTTATAAATGAAGATTTTGGATTTATGTGTGAATGTCCAGATTTTATAACTGATAAAAAGAACTCAGCTTTACTTTTCTCTCCTCAAGGAATAGAAGCAGATGGAGATTTATATAATAATAGATACCAATCTGGTTATATCATAAGAGAGTTAGAAGAGATAAACAAAAATAATTTTATTGAATTAGACCGTGGATTTGAATTCTATGCTCCTCAAACTTTTATTGATGAGTTTCATAAAAATGTTTTAATAGGATGGATGGGAATGCCTGAGGAGTTAGACCACCCCACTATTGAAAAAGAAAATTGGGTACACTCTCTAACTCTACCAAGAACTTTAGAGATAACGAAAAATAAAATTTTACAAACTCCACACCCTAATTTAAAAAAATTAAGAAAAGAAAAAATTCAACTTGAAGGAATTAAAATTAAAAATAGTTTAAATCTTTCTGAGTTTGGAATTTGTGGAGACACTTACGAACTGATTATAGATTTAAAAAATTTAGATACAGATTTTAAAATAGATTTAAGAGTTGGCGAAACTGAAAAAACTACTTTTTCTTATAATTATGAAAAGAAAAAAGCTACTCTAGATAGAAATCATTCTGGAGCTGGTTATACTGGAACTAGAAGTTGCTCTTTAAAAGAGTTGGAAAAAATTCATATCTTTATGGATAAATCTTCAGTTGAAATATTTTTAAATGATGGAGAAGAGGTATTCACAGCCAATATTTATCCAAATAAAAGTAGTTTAGGTATTGAAATTATGACTAAAATGTTGTTTACTATACCTATGATAAAGTTTTTTAGAATTTAATGGAGGGTATAATGAAATTAGGAGCTATTGAAGCTGGAGGAACAAAATTTGTTTGCGGAATTGCAACTGAAAATGGGGAGATATTAGAAAGAGTAAGCTTTGCTACTGAAACACCAGAGATTACTTTACAAAAAGTTTATGATTTCTTTAAAGATAAAGGGGTTGAAGCTATTGGCGTAGGTTCGTTTGGTCCAATCGACCCAAATCCAGAATCTGAAACTTACGGATATATCACTAAAACACCTAAAAAATATTGGAGTGACTTCAATTTAATTGGTGAATTACAAAAAAATCTAAATGTGCCTATGGCATTTGATACTGATGTTAACGGAGCTGCACTTGGAGAAGCAACTTGGGGAGCTGCAAAAGGTTTAAAAAACTGTTTATATTTAACAATTGGAACTGGAATTGGTGGAGGTTTACTTGCCTCTGGAAAATTAGTTCATGGAATGTTACATCCTGAGATGGGACATATCTTCGTTAGAAGACATGCTGAAGATGCTTACGCTGGAAAATGTCCATTCCATCACGACTGTCTTGAAGGTTTAGCTGCAGGTCCTGCTATTGAAGAGAGATGGGGAGTGAAAGCTTATGAGCTGCCTGTTGACCACAAAGCTTGGGAAATTGAAGCTTACTACATCGCACAAGCTCTTGTTAACTATATTCTAATCGCTTCACCTGAAAAAATAATTCTTGGTGGAGGAGTTATGAAACAGATGCAACTGTTCCCTTTAATTAGAAAAAATGTTAAAGAGTTGTTAAATAACTATGTTCAAACTAAAGAGATTTTAGAAAATATCGACAGTTACATTGTTTCTCCTGGTCTTGGAGACAATGCTGGTTTATTAGGTTCTATTGCTTTAGCTTTAAACATCTAATCAAAATCTAAATTACAAGAGCTATCAAATTGATAGCTCTTTTTTGTTTACTCTCATGTATATAAAATAACATACTTTTTACATTGTTTTAATTTTCTCTTAACTTTTTAGTTATATAATAGATGTAATAAAAAAATTATATAAAGGAGAAATTAAATGAATATTAAAGCAACTTTACTTTTAATTGGAACCTCTACATCTATGGCTTATGCTTCAAACTTTGAATACTTAGGAACAAAACAACCTTATCACTTTGAAAAATCAACTATTACACCTACTCCTACAGGATACAAACCACTTTTCATCAATCATTTAGGAAGACACGGATCTAGACATCTTTCGTCACCTAAGTATGATATATCTGTTTTTGAACTTCTTTCAATAGCTGAAAAAGATGGAGGTATTACTCCTGAAGGTATTAAATTAAAAGAAAATGTTGCCAAAATTATGGAGATTGAAAAAGGAAACTATGGACTTTTAACTGAGGTTGGAGCAGAAGAGCAAAGAGGAATTGCTAAAAGATTCTATGAAAACAATAAAGAGATATTTGGAAGAGATATTATAGCAAGTTCTACTTATGTTGAAAGAGCTCAGCAAAGTAGAGACGCTTTTATGGAAGAGTTAGCAAAATATACTTCAGCAACTAACTTTAAAATATCTACAAATGGAAAAAAAGATGAAATTTTAAGATTTTATGATCTATCTCCTGAATATGAAGAGTTTGCAGACCACGGAACTTGGAGAAAAGATGTTGAAAAATATGCTAAGAGTAAAGATTTTAATAATGAAATTTTAAACAAACTATTCTCAAAAGAGTTTATAGCTAGACTTGAAAAAGGTGAATTCAATCTGAAAGATGCTAAAGGAAAATCTGTTTTAAAAACTCCAACAGATGCTGTCAGAAATATTTATGATCTTTATATTATCCAATCTAACATCGGGGTAGATTTAGGAATTGGAAATCTATTCTCTCAAGATCAACTAAAATGGTATGAAGAAGTTGATAACTTATACGATTTCTATGAAAAAGGTCCTGGGAAAAATGGAGAAGATATCGCCACTAGAATTGCTCTACCTTTACTTAAAGATTTTATTACAACAACTGACGATGCTATTGCTAATAAAAATATATCTGCAAATTTAAGATTTGCTCATGCTGAAACAATGATTCCATTTATAACTCTTTTAGAAATTAATGGAATGGCTGTTAAGCAAGATAAAGTTGAAGATGTTTATAAAACTTGGCTAGGTAGAGATATATCGGGAATGTCTACAAATGTTCAATGGTTATTCTACAACAATGACAAAAATGAAGTTATCGTAAAAATGCTTCATAATGAAAAAGAGGTTAACTTACCTATCAATAGTTCTATGAAACCATATTACAAATGGGATGATGTTAAGAGCTTCTACGAATCAAAATTAAAATAATCTATAATCTGGAGGGAATTAAATTGAAAAGATTTGAAAAAGTATTGACACTTGGTTTATTAGGAACATCTTTATTTATATCTGGTTGTGGAAAAAAAGATAACGGAGAACAAAAGTTAGTTATAGCTTTTGGAATCGATGAAGACCTTGAGATGAAAGTTAAAGCTAAAGATCAGTTTTTAAAAGATTTAGAAGCTAGTGTTGGAATGAAAGTTGAATGGTTTGAACCATCATCTGATATGGCATTAAGAGAATCTTTAAGAGCTAAGAAAAATAGAACAGATATTGCATACACTGGTGCTATGCCTTACTTTATAACTTCTCAAAGAACTAAGATAGAGCCTCTTGTTTCTTTTGCAAAAGATGGAAAAAAAGAACACTGGGGAAAATTCTCATATTTCATCACAAGACCTGATACAAATATCAATGGATTTACAAAAGAGGATTTAATCAATCCTACTAGACCATACACTTTTGCTTATACAAAACAATCATCTGGTTCTACATACCTTTGGCCAGTAAACGACCTTATTACTAGTAAAATTATAAAAGATACAAACGATTTCAACACTAAATTTAAGCCTTATGAGACAGGTTCAACAACAAATACCGTTAGAGCTTTACTTGATAAAGATGCTGATATTGGAGTTATCTCATCAAACTCATATATTAAAAATAGAAAATTCTTTACACCTGATAATCATAAAATTATATATAAGAGTTCTGTTATTCCAGACAATTTATGGTTAGTACAACAAGATTTACCAAAAGAGTTAAAGCAAAAGTTAGAAAACTTCTTCTTAAACTATAACGACCCTAGTTTTATGCAAAACTTCTATGGTAAAAAAGATGGAGAACAGCATATCAAAGTGGAACTTAAAGATTTTGATATTATTGGACAAGTTATGAAAAATCTTAACTTAACAGAAATCAATACAGATTAATTTTATAAAATAATAAACAATTCAGTTGACGAAAGGGAGAAAAATGGAAAATATAGTTTCAATAAAAAATGGTAACAAGACATACGATAATAAATTTTTGGCTTTATCTGATATAAATTTAGATATAAAAAAAGGTGAATTTGTAGCTATTATAGGATCATCTGGAGCTGGTAAATCAACTTTATTAAGAACAATTAACTCAATGAACCCTCTTTCTAGTGGAGCAATCATCTTCAATGGAAAAGATATATCTAAAATATCTGGTAGTAATTTAAGAAAAGTGAGAAGAGAGATGGGAATGATTTTCCAACACTATAACTTAATAGAAAGACTTTCAGTCGTTCAAAATGTTCTTCATGGAAGACTTGGTTATATGTCTAACTTAAAAGGATTCTTCGAACTTTATTCTGAAGAGGACAAAGTAAAAGCTCTAAATATATTAAAAAGATTGGGTCTTGAGGACCATTGTTATAAAAAAGCTTCGGAATTAAGTGGAGGACAAAAGCAAAGAGTGGGAATCTCTAGAGCTCTTGCTCAAAATCCAAAACTTATTTTAGCTGATGAACCTATAGCAAGTTTAGATCCTAAATCATCTGAAATAGTTATGGAAACTTTAAAAAATATCTGTGTTGAAGATAATCTAACTTGTATAGTTAATCTGCATCAAGTAGAGTTTGCTAAGCAATATGCAACTAGAATAATTGGTATGAATAAAGGAAAAATTGTTTTCGATGATATCCCTGAAAATCTTACAGAGGAAAAGATAGGTGAGATTTATGGACAAAACATTTAACAAATTTAATGCATTTAATAGATTCAATGATAAAACAGATTTATTAATACTAGGTGGAATCTCTCTTATCTATCTTTTAATTGCTGGAAGAATGGATTTCTCTTTCCCAGTATTTTTACAACAACTACCTGAGGCTGTATTTTTCATTACCGAAGAGATGCTTCCTGTAAACTGGCAGAGTTATAGTGACTACTTAACACCTTTACTTGATACTTTCTGTGTAGCTGTTGTATCTTTAGTTTTTTCATCTATTATCTCGTTTTTACTTGGATTTTTATGTTCAGAAAAAACTATGCATATAAAATGGATTCGAACTGCGGTTAAAGGTTTTATGACAGTTATTAGAAATGTGCCTAATATTATTTGGGCTCTTATGTTAGTCCCAGCTTTCGGAGTTGGAATTACAACTGGAGTTATCGCTCTAACTGTTGGAAATATTGGAAGTATGACTAGATTTTACTATGAAACTATTGATGAGGTTGACTTAGAACTGTTAACATCTTTAAAGGCAACGGGTATGTCTTATATCCAAGTTATTAGATTTGGAGCTATTCCACAAGCTTTGCCTGGATTTATATCTTGGACAATCTACTCTCTTGAAAACAATATTAGGTCATCATCTATCATTGGGCTAGTTGGAGCTGGTGGAGTAGGAATGTACATCAGTAACAATCTAAGCTTAATGAAATATAAAACAGCAGCCATGGGAATTATTCTAATTGTTGTCTGTGTTATTGTAACTGAGATAATCTCTAATATTTTAAGAAAGAGGATAATATAAATGAATAAAAACTATTTTGGAAAAATTAAAATTAAAGATCATAAAAATGATAGATTCTTAAATAGAATTATGTTAACTATAATGCTTCTATTTATATTTTCATTTTTCAAACTGAATCTAGATTTTTATAGATTCTCTAGAGGAATGTCAAGACTTGGTAGTATTCTAGCTGATTTTGGAAGACCTGATTTAACTGTTTTCAAGTTTGTCTTAATTGCTGTTTGGGAGTCGTTTGAAATCGCTTTTATCGCTACCTTAGTTGGAATGATTTTCTCTTTACCATTAGCATTTTTAGCTGCTGCTAATACAACACCTTACAAGCCATTAGCAATGGGAATAAAAGCTTATCTTTCTTTTATAAGAGCTGTTCCCTCTTTAATATGGGCAGTTATATTTGTTTCATCAATTGGACTTGGACCTTTCTCTGGAATTTTAGGTTTATCTGTTCATACAGTTTCTTACTTAACAAAAGCATACTTACAATCTATTGAAGATTTAGGAGATGAAAGTATCTTAGCAATAAAATCAACAGGAGCTTCTTGGCTTAATATAATGAAAGCTGCTGTGGTTCCAAATATAAAAAGAGTTGTTACTGGTTGGACAGCTTTAAGATTTGAATCTAATATGGCTCAATCATCTGTGATTGGAGTTGTTGGAGCTGGAGGAATTGGGTATATCGTTTCTAAATTTATTAAAGCCTATGACTTTAATGCTGCTGGAACAGCACTTTTAACATTAATTACTATATCGGTGTTCGTAGAAGTTTCTGGAGCACTTTTGAAAAACTATACAGAAAGAGGTTAATTCATATGAAAACTATATTTTTAGGAACTGGGTCTGCTAGTGGAATTCCTGATCCATTCTGCTCTTGTGAGTACTGTAAAAAAGTGAGAGAGTTAGGTGGGAAAAATTTGAGAAAAAGATCATCTTTTTTATTAGAGGATCGAATTCTACTAGATTTTTCTCCAGATATTAGAACTCAAATTATTGAAAATAAAATAGATTTTAACAATATAAAAGGAATAATTTTATCTCATACTCATAACGATCATTTAGATATCCAAGAGTTAATAAAAATAAAAGATTCTATTCATATTTTTATCAATGAAGCCTCTTATGATTGGCTTAATACTCAGATTAAATCTGGAATTAAACCTAAGCATATAGCAAAATTAGCTGAGCGAACACAACATCTAAATATCACTCCTATGAAAAATTTTATACCCTTCGAATTTGAAGGGTTTGAATTTACTCCAATAGAAGCTAGACACACTGGTCTAAATATTGGGGAATCTGGAATGAACTTTATAATCAAAGATAGATATAATTCTACAAGGCTTCATGCTTCTGATACTGGTGTTTACTCTGAAAAAACATTTAATTTTATAAAAAACTACAAATTGGATAGTGTCATTATCGAGTGTACTTTTCTAGATTGTAACAAAAATAATGTTGACCATCTAGATTTGAAAAGCTTAAAAGAGGTTCTAACAAAGCTTGAAAGTTTTGGTTCTATTACCTCTAAAACACCCATAGTTATAACTCATTTTGGACATGACCCTATGAAAACTCATAAGGAGATTGAAGAGCTAGTTAAAAAATTACAATTCAATATCTCTGTTGCATATGATTCTATGGAATATATGACTTCTATGTCGGATAAAATTGAGGAAAATCTATGATTTTAAATGGAGTTTTTACAGAAAAAGAGTGTGAAGTTCTAACTTTTAATTTAAATTTTAGAAATATTAAAACAAATATAATTTTATTTTTGAAAAGTTGTCCCGACGAGCATTTCCCTGTGACATTAAAAGATCCAAATGGAAATATTAGAATTTTAACAACTTTTAAAGCGAAAGAAAAAATTTTCTACAGCGGTAAAAGTTTTGAATGCAGTTCTAACTGTTCTCTTCCTGGGGAACTTATCGATGGGATTTGGAAGCTTGAAGTAACTAAACCTTACGCTTTTAAAGGAATGTTTGTTTTAGAGATTCTAAAAGATGTTGATATGAATAACTACTCTGATTTTATGGATATATCTAAATTTGATTATGAAAAAGAGTTTTCAAAAGAAAAAAAGTGGTATAAAGGTGAGCTACATGCTCATACAAAATTTTCTGATGGCTTACTTGAATTAAAAAATTTACCAAAAGGAATTGATGAACTCAATCTAGATTTTATATTTTTAACTGATCATAACGTAGTTTCTACTAAAACTCCATTGGCTTCAGCTCCAATTATTCCATCTACTGAGCTGACTTTAATGGAGAATGGACATTTTAATTTTTTAGGATTAAAAAATTTACCAGATTACGCCAATTTTTTAAAAGGAAAAAAAGTAAATCCTGAACTTTTAAAAACTATATTTGAATGGGTCAAAAAACAAAATGCTCTTCTTGTTATGAATCACCCTTTAAATGCTACAATGGGAGTTGATTACAATCTAGATTTAAATGATTTTGACTTAATTGAAGTTCTAAACTCTCCATATAACAATCAAAAAACTCAATTTAATATTGACGCTTTAAAAGCTTTTGATGGATTATTGATGAACGGGCATAAAATATTTGCTGTTGGTGGAAGTGATTCTCATAGTGATTTTATTGACAGAGATTCAAGTTTCTTAGGAAAACCATTAAACTATGTACATATGAATGGCTTCACTGTAAATAATCTACTTCAAAATTTAAAAATTGGAAAAAGTTATATCTCAACTATTGGGGAGGTTGATTTTTCTTTCAATGAGATTGATGATAAAAATAAAAAGAAAGAGATCTTCTTTGGTGAAAATTCAAATGACAATCTTATTGAATGTAATGTTTCAGCAAAAGAAAAAATCTCTTGGAAGATAATTATAAATGGAGAGATACAATTTGAAATTAAAAGTGATAAATTTAATCTTGAAATAAACCTTCCTGAAAATGGCTATTTTAGAATAGAGGGGTATATAAATAACGATATCGCTGTTATTACAAATCCAATATTCTTTGGAGTGATTCCAAAAACTAATAAAAAGTGGTTAGATATAAGAAAATAAATCTTTTAATAATAATTTGTCTTTTAATTGAGAAATAGGTTATACTAGAAATAAAGAGGTGAAAAATTATGAAAAAACGTTTAATAATAATTTTTGCTTGCTATTTTTCAATTTTACTAGCAGAAGGAAGTGGTAAAACTATGTTACAAGATTGCCCTAATAAACCAAACTGTGTTTCTAGTCAGGCTAAAGATTCAAAACATTATATTGAACCGATATCATTTGATAATAAAAATGGAGATATAAAAAAAGAGCTTATAGATGTAGTTCAAAAATTTGATGGAAAAATTTTAGAAAACAACGAAAACTTTTTAAGAGTCGCTTTTTATAGTAAGCTTTTCAAATTTGAAGATATTGCAGACTTTGAAATTAACCCAGAGAAAAAAATAATAGATGTGAGATCAGCAGCTCAAACTGGATGGTATGATTTTGGAGTAAATAGAAAAAGAATCGAAAAAATAAGAGTAGCTTTAAAATAAAATTTTAATAAAAATAGGGAACCTCGTGGGCTCCCTATTTTTTTACTTTTTTCCATAAAGCATGATTTCTGATTTATTACTTGGCAATTGAGTTGCTCTAACCTCATTAAACCCAAATGTCTTAAATGTATCAATATGTTTTAAAACCTCTTTTACAGAGATTTTATCTCCTATTTTTAAAGTATAAAATACCGTATGAATTCCTGGTCTTATCGATATGAATCTTTTAAGTTGACTCAAAATCAGTGATGGTAAAACATTCACATCTGAAACTAAAAGATGACAAGGTCTTGGTACATCCGCATCTTGAACCTTCTGCATAGGCTCTTTTATATGCTTGAAATTAGGATTTTTTAAAAGGGCTTCATCCATAAGGGCATTATCCACACCAAACACTTTAAACCCTCTCTCGAGCATCGCATAGCTCGCTCCACCTGGAGCTGAACCTAACTCAAGAACGCTTTCCTCTCCTCTGTACTCATAGTTTGTCCAAATAAGAGCTTCAGCTATTTTTAAGTATGCTCTTGAAGGTGCAGCCTCAGGAAGCTGAAGGTTTGGATTAGCTCCAACTACTCTCCAAGATTCTGGGTAAACCTTTCTCATTCCTAACCAGAACTCTCCCTCTTTAACTTCTATAATATCTAAAATAGTATCTCCTAAATTAGCTGTTTCTCCAGATTTTTCGTCTGATATAAGAGAGAATCTATGAGTTACATCTGCCTTATATTTTGAAACTTCCTCTTCCAAATTTTCAGGTTTTACTCTACCTAAAGAGATTCCATACGCTCTAGCAAAAACTAAGTTAAGCTTGCTATCTATATTAAATTTTCCACTATTATCTTTAAAAGTTATATATCCAGGTCTAGAATATGCAAAGCTGAGCTCAGGATATTTTAAAGCCACCTCCTCTTTTAAAGATTTTTCACTTCCAATATTAACAACTGTATAAATAAACATTCTCCACTCCTAAAAAAAATAAAATTATTATAGTTTAATAATATATCATTTTCTTCAAATAATTTCAAGAAGGAAAAAGAAAAACCTTGACTATTATCCTACTTTAGGTGTTATATTTATAATATAATGTTATCAAAAAATTACTAAAAAATTTACTTT
Organism: uncultured Cetobacterium sp.; assembly: GCF_945952365.1. Taxonomy (GTDB): domain Bacteria; phylum Fusobacteriota; class Fusobacteriia; order Fusobacteriales; family Fusobacteriaceae; genus Cetobacterium_A. The sequence goes on along the minus strand of NZ_CAMFHX010000039.1, from coordinate 2,753 downwards.
ACACATATTTTACACAAAAGTTAAATAAGATAATAGATATTATTAGATAACAAATAAATTTACTGGAGAGTAGCTATGAATATATTTAAAAAAATAATAAAATTAGATGAAAATTTAAAAATTGATATAGAAAATGAAAGTACTGATATACTTTCATCAACTGAAACATATGAATTCATAAAAGAATGTTTAGAAAAAAACGGAAAAGTTTCAATAACAAAATCATCAGAAAACTGTCTAATAGAATTTCAAGATTTGGGGCTCTGCTCTTTAAGTAGAAATGAATCTATAAGGGAATATCTAGAAGCTATCGGAATTTTTGCCTTAGAATATGATAAAAAAATATTCCAAAAGCTTTTAAAAATTCTAGAAAAAAGTAAAAAAAGTTTATACTAACTTTAAAATGAAAAAATATTTTTATTTTTTCTTGACAATTGAATAAAAATAGAATAGTATAACTCTTAACAAAAATAAAAAAAGGAGGAAAAAATTATGAATACTAACAAAAAAACATTAGCAACTCTTATTCTGATAATAATAATATGCTCTATGGTTTGAAGTTAGTAGGATTATTTCCTCTTAAAATTCAAGCCTTGTTTTAGTTTTTAACAATCAAGGCTTGAGCAGATTAAAGAAATTTTAAGCTTAAGCCTTTGGTTTAAGCTTTTTTTATTTTAATAATCTGTAAGGAGTTGATAAAAATGAAATATGTAAATAAGTTGAGTGATTTTTTAAGCAAATATTTTATCTTGTTAGTTGTTGGAGTCTCGGTATTTTCACTTTTAAAGCCAGAGCCTTTTGTTCAAATGAGTAAAATTAGACTAATAGGACAATCTCTTATTAATATTGGATTAGGAATTACAATGTTTGTAATGGGGCTTACATTAAATTTAAAAGATGTAAAATTAGTTATAACTGAGTACAAAGATGTCTTTGTTGGATGTTTAGCTCAATATACAGTGATGCCTCTAGTTGCATTTGTTTTAGCAAAAGCTTTTAATCTTCCTCCTACGTTTGCAATAGGACTGGTTTTATTAGGTGCTTGTCCTGGTGGAACTGTAAGTAATGTGATGACATATATTGCAAAAGGAGATGTAGCTTTATCTGTAGCTATGACAACTGTTTCAACTTTTATTTCACCTTTATTAACTCCACTATTAACAATGTATTTAGCTGGAGAATGGTTAAATATAGAATATAAAACTATGTTTTTCAGTATTCTTCAAATCGTTTTGTTACCATCTATGCTAGGAATCTTGGTTAGATTTCTTGTAAAAGATCGTCTAGAAAAATTTACAAAATTTTTTGTAATTTTTCCAATTGTAATTGTGATTTTAATTAATGGAATGTGTGTTGCACCAAATAAACAGAATTTCTTGAGTTCTAGTTTTATTTTGATTGTAGCTGTATGCCTACATAACTGGATTGGCTATTTTGTGGGATACATAATTGCTAAGTTTGTTCAGATGAGAGTTGAAAAAAGAAAAACTATTTCAATTGAAGTTGGTTTACAAAATGCTTCATTAGCGATTGGGTTATCAGCTCAATTTAACAATCCATTAACTGCCTTACCTTCTGCTATTGCAGTAGTTGTACATCTTATTTCTGGTTCATTATTGGCTAATATATTCTCTAAAGATTTAAAACTAAAAGAGAATGTTTATATAAAAAATACACAATACGAATAGAGGGAGATTTTTATGTTTAAACAAAGAAAAGTTGGAATTATAGGAACAGGACATGTAGGTAGCCATTGTGCTTTATCTTTAATGCTTCAAGGAGTTTGTGATGAGTTAGTACTTGTAGATATTGACGAAGCAAAATCTCAGTCTCAAGCTTTTGACTGTATGGATACAGCTAGTTTTTTACCACATAGAGTCAAAGTAAAAAAAGGAACTTATCAGGATTTAGGAAAAGTTGATATTGTTGTTATTAGTGTTGGAACTATTGATAATGTTTCTAAAAACCGTCTTTCAGAGCTAGAAGGATCACTTAAAATTATCAAATCATTTGTTCCTGAAATTATGGATGCTGGATTTAAAGGCTACTTTGTTGTTATAACAAATCCTGTTGATGTAGTTACATACTATGTTCAAAAGCTATCAGGATTACCATATAATCATGTTATTGGAACAGGAACTGGACTTGATTCAGCTAGACTTTGTAGAGTTCTTAGCAATGAGTTAAATATTGATGCTAGATCTATTCAAGCATATATGTTAGGTGAGCATGGAGATTCCCAAATGGCTGTATTTTCTCAGGTTAGTATAAATGGATTTTCGTTAGAATCCTTCTTAAAAAATACTGCTAAAAAACTTGATTATAATAAAATTGAAACTACTGTTACAAAAGCTGGATGGGATATCTACTCAGGAAAGAAAAGTACAGAATTTGGAATTGCTTGTGTCTGTACTGATATTATAAGAGCTATATATTCAGATGAAAAAAAAGTCATGGCATGTAGTGGATATTTAGAAGGACACTATGGTGAAAATGGACTTTATATAGGTATTCCTGCGGTTATTGGTAAAAATGGAGTTGAAAAAGTTTTAGAATTGGAATTAAATGAAAAAGAACAAGATAAATTCTCTGAAACTCTAGAGATAATTAAAAAACATATTAAAATTGGTGAAAAAGTTTTTAAGTAAAAATTATTTGAAATCTAATCGAAAAAATGATACCCTTAAACTTACTTAATAATGAATCTGTTAACTAAAGATGAAAAATAGGTCCAGTTCTTTGAAAAGGGATAA
>NZ_CAMFHX010000038.1 GCF_945952365.1 uncultured Cetobacterium sp. | reverse complement strand
ATTTTTCAATATTTTTTGGATAAATTTTTTCTATAGTTTCCTTATATAATAAAAAAGAGAGACACAAGGTCTCTCTTTATATAAATCAATTATTTTGATGTGTTGTAGAATACTTCGATTCCTTTGTATTGAGCAACAGATCCTAACTCTTCTTGAATTCTTAATAATTGGTTGTATTTAGCCATTCTATCAGTTCTTGAAGTTGATCCAGTTTTGATTTGTCCTGCGTTTGTTGCAACAGCGATATCAGCTATTGTAGCATCTTCAGTTTCTCCAGATCTATGAGATATTACTGCAGTCATGTTAGCTCTCTTAGCCATTTCGATAGCATCTAAAGTCTCAGTTAAAGTTCCGATTTGGTTTAACTTAATTAAGATAGAGTTAGCAGATTTCATTTCAATTCCTCTTGCTAATCTCTCAGTGTTAGTTACGAATAAATCGTCTCCAACGATTTGAACTTTTTGTCCAACTTTAGCTGTTAATTGTTGGAATCCAGCCCAGTCATCTTCACCTAATCCATCTTCGATAGATTTGATTGGATACTTTTCACATAATCCAGCGTACCACTCGATCATTTCTTCAGTTGATCTTACTACTCCACCTTCTCTTTTGAAGTGGTATTCGAATGTTCCATCTTCTTTTTCAACACAGAACTCAGTTGCTGCAGCATCTAAAGCGAATGTAACATCAGTTCCTAACTCATATCCAGCAGCTTTAACAGCTTCACAAATGATATCTAAAGCTCCTTCAGTTCCGTTGATTTTAGCTGGTGCATATCCACCTTCGTTTCCAACGTTTGTTGAATCTCCGTTAGCTTTTAAGATTTTTCCTAAGTGGTGGAATATTTCGCATCCCATTCTCATAGCTTCAGCAAAGTTCTTAGCTCCAACTGGTTGTACCATGAACTCTTGAACGTCTACTGCAGAGTCAGCATGGCTTCCTCCGTTTAATATGTTCATCATAGGTAAAGGTAACTCTGTAGCGTTAACTCCTCCTAAGTATTTGTATAATGGTTGTCCTAATGCTGCTGCTGCTGCTTTAGCTACTGCTAATGATACACCTAATATAGCGTTAGCTCCTAATCTTGCTTTGTTTGGAGTTCCATCTAATTCGATCATAGCTTTATCTACTGCTACTTGGTTAGTTGCATCCATTCCGATTACTAACTCTTTAATTTCAGTGTTTACGTAGTTTACTGCCTTTAAAACACCGTTTCCTAAATATCTAGATTTATCTTTATCTCTTAATTCTACAGCTTCGTAAGCTCCTGTAGACGCTCCAGATGGAACTGCTGCTCTTCCCATAGCTCCACATTCTAATATTACGTCCACCTCAACTGTTGGGTTTCCTCTTGAATCAAGAATTTCTCTTCCTTTAACTTCAACTATTCTAGTCATTTCTTTGAATCCTCCTTAGAATTTTTTAAAAGTTTATTTTTAAAATTTTAGTCTCAAAATTTATGTACTTTTTAATTATTTTACTTTTATAACTTTCATTGAATTACTTGTTCCTGCTTTGAATACTTCTTCTCCACATGAAGCTACAATGATATCTCCTGATTTAACAAGTCCTAAAGCTAATGCTTTTTGCTCAGCTAAAACATAGAACTCTTCTAAGTTTTTAGCAGTTGTATCTAAACAAGGGATTATTCCTCTTGTTAAAATCATTTGGTTATAAGTTTTTTCATTATTTGTTATAGCTAAAACAAACGCTTCTGGGAAGTATCTTCTTAAAGCTGTTGCTGATCTTCCTGATGCAGTTCCAGAAACGATTAATTTCGCTCCTAAAGCTTCAGCTACATCTACAGTTCCTCTTGCCATTGCTTCAGTTATATTTACTCCCTCTTCGTTTTCGATTTGGAAAGCTACTAATGGATCTGTCTTTTCAGCAATTTTTCTCATTACTGTTACAGCTTCAATTGGATATTTTCCTTTTGCTGTTTCTCCTGATAACATTATAGCGTCAGTACCGTCTAATATTGCATTAGTTACATCTGTTGCTTCCGCTCTTGTTGGTCTAGGATTTTTTATCATTGAATCTAGCATTTGAGTTGCTGTAATTACAACCTTTCCTGCTAAGTTACATTTCTCTACCATCATCTTTTGTGCAAATGGAACTTCTTCAACTGGAATTTCTACTCCTAAATCTCCTCTAGCTACCATTATTCCATCTGACAATTCTAAAATTTCATCGAAGTTATCTAATCCTTCTTGATTTTCAATTTTAGAAATTATTTTTATTTTTTCTCCACCGTTTGCATCTAAAACTTCTCTTACAGCTTTTACGTCATCAGCTTTTCTGATGAATGAAGCTGCTACGAAATCTACGTTTTGCTCACAACCGAATTTTAAATCTCCGATATCTTTTGGTGATAAAGCAGGTAACTGAACTGAAACATTTGGTAAGTTAACCCCTTTATTTTCTCCTAAATCTCCATTATTTTTAACTATACATCTTACTTCGTTTCCAACAACTTCTTCAACTTCCATTTCTATTAATCCATCATCTATTAAAACGATGTTTCCTGCTTTTAAATCGTCTGTTAACTCTTTGTAAGTTACAGCAACTCTTGTTGAATCTCCAATAACTGTTTCGTCAGTTGTTATTGTGAACTTTTGTCCAGCTACTAACGTAACATCTTGACCATTTACTAATTTTATAGTTCTAATTTCTGGTCCTTTAGTATCTAATAATACAGCTGCATTAATTCCTGTATTAGTTACAGCCTCTTTTAAGTTTACAATTCTTTGCCCGTGCTCTTCATGACTTCCGTGAGAGAAGTTCATTCTCATAACGTTCATTCCAGCTTTTAATAACTCTGATAATACCTCAACCGATTCTGTTTTTGGTCCTATTGTACATACAATTTTTGTTTTTTTCATAGTTCCTTAGTCCCTCCTATAATGAGTTTTAATCTATATTTTAATCTCTTACGTCCCTAACATTAAGTATTCAAATTCTATCTAATATACCAGTTAAAGTCAAGCAAGTTAAATATCTATTTTTTACCTTTTTTTGACTCTATTATTCCCACTTTTCTAGAACCCTCTTTGTTTTACTAATTTTAAAAAAAAATCTTACTTTTTACTTTTCTACTTTTTTATTTTTTTCCTTTTTTTATTTAATTAAAAATAAAAAAAGTCCTAGATTATTCTAGGACCAAATCTTTAAACAAATAAAGGTACTAACACAAGTGAAACAATACTCATAAGTTTTATTAAAATATTTAGCGAAGGACCCGAAGTATCTTTAAACGGATCTCCTACCGTATCTCCAACTACTGCTGCTTTATGTCTTTCAGAACCCTTTCCATCTCCTTTATATCCTGCTTCTATTTGTTTTTTAGCATTATCCCAAGCTCCACCAGCATTAGCCATCATTATAGCCATTAATATACCTGTTACTAATGCTCCAGCTAACAATCCTCCCAAAGCTTGTGGTGACCATAATCCTACAACTACTGGAGCTAAAATTGCTAAAACTCCAGGAATTAACATCTCTCTTAAAGATGAATGTGTTGATATTTCAACACATCTTTTATAATCTGGTTTAACGGTTTTATCCATTATTCCTGGATTTTCTCTAAATTGCCTTCTCACCTCTTCAACCATCTCCATAGCAGCTTTTCCTACCGCTGTCATTGTTAAAGCAGAGAATAAGAATGTTAACATTCCACCTATAAAAATACCTACTATTACATCTGGATTTATAATATCTAATACAAAATCTTTTCCTGATGCTTTTTGAATTGATTCCTTATAAGCTGCAAATAAAGAAAGTGCTGTTAAAGCTGCTGATCCAATCGCAAATCCTTTTCCTACTGCTGCTGTTGAATTTCCAACGGCATCTAATTTATCTGTGCATTCTCTAACTTCATGAGGTAATTCAGCCATCTCTGCTATTCCACCTGCATTATCCGCAACTGGACCATAGGCATCTACTGCTACTACCATTCCTGTTGTTGATAACATCCCTACTGCTGCAATTGAAATCCCATATAAACCAGCAAATTTATAGGCCATAATTATAGCTAATGAAATGATCAACATTGGAGCAACAGTAGATTCCATTCCTACTGCTAATCCCTCTATTATTGTAGTAGCTGGACCTGTTTTAGCTGCATCTGAAATTCTGTTTACAGCTTTTTTTCCTGTATCTGTATATAGCCCTGTAAAATATGCAATTACAAGTCCTGCTACTAATCCTGCTACAATTGCCCAAAAGATTCCTAGAGGTAAGTTCAAATACTTAATAACTCCAAATGAAGCTATTATAGATAACAATCCAGCTATCCTAGTTCCATTTTCTAATTTGTGATAAACTTCATCTGGATTTTCTGTTTTAACTGTTAATGTTGCTATTATCGAAGCTATTATTCCAAAAGCTGAAATCATTATTGGAGCTAATAGATATTCCTTAGAACCCATTGCTGCACCAATAGCCAATGTCGCGATTATTGATCCAACATATGATTCAAAAAGATCTGCACCCATTCCAGCTACATCTCCTACGTTATCTCCTACATTGTCAGCTATAGTTGCCGGATTTCTAGGATCATCTTCTGGAATTCCAGCCTCAACTTTTCCAACTAAATCAGCACCTACATCTGCTGCTTTAGTATAAATACCTCCACCAACTCTAGCAAATAATGCTATCGATGACGCTCCCATTCCAAAGCCTGTAATTATACTTACATCCCAATTAAAAATTAATATTAAACTTGTCAATCCCAACATTCCTAATCCAACAACTGAAAGCCCCATAACAGCTCCTCCAGCAAAGGCTACATCTAAAGCTTTTGATAATCCGCCCTCTTTAGCCGCTATAGCAGTTCTTCCATTTGCTTTTGTCGCTATTCTCATTCCTATATTTCCTGCTAAAGCTGATGTTAAAGCCCCAATAACAAAAGTTAGTGCTACCATAGGTGCTAAAAACACTCCTAATAAAACTGCTACTGCTGCAACAAACCAAATTAGAATTTTATATTCCGCCGAAAGAAAAGCCATTGCTCCTTCTCTGATTGCATCTGTTATTTCAGCTACTCTCGGAATATTAATCTCATAACTTTGAACTTTCTTTGAATAAAATGACGCTGCACATAGTGCTATAATACCACCGAAAATTCCTAAATAGATCATTTGCTCCACTTTTAAAACCTCCTAGTACACTTAATATTATTAAAGTATACGAGAAACTCTAGGATATTTCAAGAAAAAACAAAGTTCTTTTTTTCTTTATTTATTAGTCCTTTTTACTAAATTTTAAATTTTCTGAAACTATTATTTTATTATTTTTATCAACAATTAAAACATCTAAATCTGGTGTAGAGTTAGCTTTTTGTAAAACTTTATCTATAGGCATAAGGAAAAATGCTGTTGAATACATATCAGCTTCAAATGAATTTTTATTCACAACTACTACCATTTTTTTATCCTGAACTGGATAATTTGTTTCTTTATCTAAGATATGGTGATACCTTTTTCCATCAATTTCTACATAAGTTTGATAATTTCCTGAAACCCCCATACTTTGATTATTCAATTCCACAATTCCTAATATTTCTGATGGATTATCTGGATTTTGAATTCCTATTTTCCAAGGCGTCCCATCTCCTTTTGTTCCTATAGCTTCAATGCTTGAAATTGCAGATATAAATCCATTTGTAACTCCATTTTCTCTTAATTTTTCGGCTGCTTTTTTTACCGCATATCCCTTTAAAAATGAACCTGTATCTATTTTCATATCCGAATTTTTAATTGAAACTATATTATTTTCTATTTCCACTTTTGAAAAATCAACATTTTCTGATGCTTTTTTCAATTCTTCTTCACCTGGTAAAACTGTTCTCACTTCAACTTCTTCTGAAAATCCCCATACCATCATCAACGGTTCCATTGTTATATCGTATTTTTTTTCTGAAAGTTCATATGTTTTTTTCACTTCTTTTAAAAGATAAACTCCCTCTTCATCAAAAATCTCTTTTTTAGTCTTATTTAAATTATCAACCAAGCTCCCTTTAACTTTACTGTTATACTTCTCATCTATTCTTTCAATCTCTTTAAATGCTAATCCTATTTTTCCTTTTGCACCTTTAGCATTATTAGAAAATATTGTTACCTTAAAAAATGTTCCAAATGCAAATTTTTCCTCGTCCACTCTTTCGACCTTTTTTTCACACCCCAACAATAGTAAAAAAAGTAAAAAGAGTAGAAATATATTTCTACTCTTAGTCATTTGCTAATTCCTCTGGAATTTCAACAAAAGTTATTTTTCCATCTAATATTTCTCTGAAAGTCTTTTTAACAACAGTATCTTTTTTAGAAACTTTTGTTAAAACAGGAGCTCCTTTACCTATCTCTCTTGCTCTCTTTCCTGCTGTTATTGTTAATGTATATTTATTAGGTATTTTATCTAATAATTCATCATAAGTAATTACCTTTTTCATAAGATCCTCCTAGTTTTTAGAATTTATAATTTTTACTAACTCATCACATGATTTTTCAACAGTATAGTTAATAATTGTTATATCGTAATCTTTTTCATATTCTAACTCTTGAATTGAGTTTTTTAATCTAAGTTGGATAGTTTCTTCACTATCTGTTTTTCTTCCTCTTAGCCTTCTCTCTAAATCTTCCATTGTTGGTGTTTTAAAGAATACTAAATGAGCAGTTGGATATACAGCTTTAACTTGAAGTCCTCCTTGAACATCTATCTCAAGAATAACATTTTCTCCAGACGCTAGTCTTGATTCTACTTCAGATTTTAAAGTTCCATAGTAGTTAGTATGAACAGTTGCATATTCTAAAAATTCTTTCTTTTCAATCTTATCTTTAAACTCATCAATTGTTAAGAAATAATAATCTCTTCCGTGTAACTCTCCCTCTCTTGGAGCACGAGTTGTAGCTGAAGTTGCTAAATTTATACCTAACTGCTTTCTAACTATTCTACATATTGTCGATTTTCCAGCACCACTAGGACCAGAAACAATAAATAGTTCTCCCTTTTTCATTTGCATTCTCCTTTATTCTATATTTAGAGCTTGTTCTCTAATTTTTTCAATTTCATTTTTACATTCTACAATAAGCTTTGAAATATCATACAAATTACATTTTACCCCAGATGTATTTAGCTCTCTAAAGATCTCTTGAAGAATAAAATCAATTTTCTTTCCTATACCTGTATTAATAGAATTTAACTCTATTTTTAATTGATAAAGATGACTTTCTAGTCTAGAAACTTCCTCTGAAATATCAGATTTATCTGTGAATAACAAAACTTCTCTTAATAACATTTCATCATTAAACTCTATATCTGTTACTTTAGATAATCTTTCTAATAGTTTCTCTTTGTAGTTTGTAACGATATTTTCTTTTAAAGATTTTATTATAGAAACATTTTTTTCTATAATTTCTATACACTCTAAGAAATATCTCTTCATTCTTTCCCCTTCAGATTCTTTCATTTCAATGAATGAATCTAAAAGTGTGTGTAAATTATTTATTACAAACTGCTCATACTCTTTCTCATCTATCTCTAAATCATTTCTTCTAATGACATTTAAATTCTTAACTAGTAAATCAAGTTTGTTACTAAACTTTTCGTTATAGTCATTCTCTATAGTATTTAAAACTTTCAAATAAGAAGCTGTCATATTTTTATCATATTCAAAAAGATTATCAACTTCTCTCTTATCATGAAATTCAATTTTTAAATCTATACTTCCTCTTGTAACTTTAGAAGCAACCTCTGTTCTGATTTTATTTTCCAAAAAATTTAGCATATGAGGTGATTTTATTTTTAAATTTAAGTTCTTATTATTTACACTCTTTATTTCTAAAGATATTGAATATTTTTCGTTTTCAAAATATTCTTTTGAATAACCTGTCATACTTCTCATAACATCAACCTCTCATAAATAAAATGCTAAAATAGGCGACAAAGTCGCCTATTTTATTAGTCCTCTATCTCAACTGGAACTATGTTCTTATAAGCTTTATATCCAGTACCTGCTGGTATTTTCTTACCTATAATTACGTTTTCTTTTAGTCCCTCTAAGTAGTCTTCTTTACCTTCTATTGCTGCATTTGAAAGTACTTTCGTAGTTTCTTGGAACGATGCTGCTGATATGAAACTTCCTGTGTTAACAGCGGCTTTTGTAATACCTTGGATAACAGGCTCATATTTGATTTCTGCTTTTCCTTCTGCTCTTAACTTATTATTTTCTAATTCAACAACTCTCTTCTCTACAACTTCATCTTCTAGGAATAATGAAGCTCCTGATTCTACTATTCTTACTTTCTTGAACATCTGCTTAACGATAATCTCTATATGCTTATCATTTACAGTAACTCCTTGGTCTCTATATACTTGTTGTACAGATTCTAGTATAAACTGCTCTGCTGCAACTAATCCTTTGATGTTTAGAACGTCAAATGGTGATATAGCTCCATCTGTAATCTTATCTCCAGCCTTTATTAACATTCCATCTGTTACAACTAAATGTTCTCCAACTGGTGCTAAGTATTCTTTGAAGTTTTCAGTGTCAGAAATAGATCTTATGATAATTACTCTCATACCTTTTTTCTTTCTTCCTGTAACTTCTACTTTTCCTTCTATTTCTGATAGAATAGCTTTTCCTTTAGGGTTTCTAGCTTCAAATAGCTCTTGAATTCTCGGAAGACCTCCAGTGATATCTTTCGTTCCTTCTCCTTCTTTTATGATCTTAGCTATGATTTGTCCTGTTTTTACAGATTCTCCCTCTCTTACCATTAAGTATGCTCCGAATGGTATTGAGTAACTCTCTTTTGCGTTTCCTTCCTCATCGAAGATAACTACTCTTGGGTTTGAATCTCCAGACTCTACAGTTTTTATAGCCATGTATTCTGTAACGTTATACTTCTCATCAAAGTTTTCTTTTACATATAGCTCTCTGTATTCTATTCTTCCATCTTGGTTAGCTATAATAGGGATATGGTATGGATCGAATGTAACTAGGATATCTCCTGGTTTAACTTCTTGCCCTTCCTCAACCTTTAATATAGATCCTGATGCAATTTCATAGTCATAGTTCCCTATTAAGATTTTAGCTGATTGAGAAACTACAATTTTCTCTTGAGTTTCTTTATTTTCTAGAATCTTAATCTCTTTAAATACAACTTTTCCTGTATTTTCAGCTTTGATACTTGTTGCAGCTGCAGTTGCTGTCGCAACTCCTCCTGTATGGAACGTTCTCATTGTAAGCTGTGTACCCGGTTCTCCGATTGATTGAGCTGCTATAACTCCAACCGCTTCTCCTAGTAAAATCTCTTTATGATTAGCTAGATCCATTCCATAACATTTTTGACAAACACCTTTTTCAAGGTCACAAGTTAATGGAGATCTAATTTTAATTTTCTTAATTTCTAATTCAGTAATTCTAGCGATTTGCTCTTTTGTGAACATCTCGTTTCTTCTAGCAATTACTTCACCTTCGAAGATTACATCTTCAGCAGGTACTCTACCTACTAATCTTTCAGATAATTTTTCAATTACTTGACCATCTGAAACTAGCTCTGCTACTTCAATTCCTTCGTGAGTTCCACAATCAATTGAGTTAACAATAACTTCGTGAGATATATCAACAAGTCTTCTTGTTAAGTATCCTGAATCGGCAGTTCTTAACGCCGTATCCGCTAAACCTTTTCTAGCTCCATGTGATGACATGAAGAACTCTAATACCGTTAGACCTTCTCTGAAGTTGGCTTTAATTGGTACCTCGATGATTCTTCCTTGCGTATCGGCCATGTTTCCTCTCATTGCCGCTAACTGTCTCATCTGTGCGATAGATCCTCTGGCTCCAGAGTTCGCCATCATGTAAACCGGGTTAAATTGGTCTAGTCCACTCATCATTGCATCTGTAACTTTTGCTGTTGTTTCTGACCAAAGAGCTACAGTTTTTCTATATCTCTCTTCGTTGATGATTTTTCCAGCTTTATAATCAGCTTCGATTTCAGCAACTTTTTGATCTGCTTCTTCTAAGATTGATTTTTTAGTTAATGGAATTTCAAGATCTTCTATTCCTACTGATACTCCTGCAAACGTTGCATAGTGATATCCGAAGTTTTTAATCTCGTTAATTAATTCAGCTGTTTTTGTAAATCCGTGCATCTCATATAATTTACCTATTAGTTTCTTTAATTGAGATTTTCCGAATGTTACATCATATTGCTTGTTTACTTCAGGTAACATTTCATTGAACATTATTCTTCCAGGAGTAGTTTTTACCATTTCACCATTGATTCTAACATTTACAACTGCATGAGTATCTAAGATTCCTCTGTCGTAAGCTGTTAAAACTTGCTCTTTATTAGAGAATGCTTTTCCTTCTCCTTTTGCTCCAGGTCTATCTTTTGTCATATAGAAACATCCCATAACCATATCTTGAGAAGGTACAGCTATTGGCTCTCCATTTGATGGAGATATGATGTTGTTTGGAGCTAACATAAGAAGCTTTGCTTCCATTATAGCTTCAGGTGATAGCATTAAATGAACTGCCATTTGGTCTCCATCGAAGTCGGCATTGAATGCAGAACATACTAGAGGATGCAGTCTTATTGCTTTTCCTTCAATTAATACAGGCTCAAAAGCTTGGATTGACAGTCTATGTAGAGTCGGAGCTCTATTTAATAGAACTGGGTGATCTTGGATAACATCTTCGATTACATCCCATACTTTATCGTCTGCATCTTCAACTAATTTTTTAGCTGTTTTTATGTTAGATGCTAACTCTCTCTTTACTAACTCTCTCATTATGAAAGGCTTGTAAAGCTCTAAAGCCATCTTTTTAGGAATTCCACATTGGTGCATTTTTAAAGAAGGTCCTACAACGATAACCGATCTTGCAGAGTAATCTACTCTTTTTCCAAGAAGGTTTTGTCTAAATCTTCCTTGCTTTCCTTTTAACATATCAGAAAGTGATTTTAACTCTCTGTTATTTTGTGCAACAACTGGTTTTCCTCTTCTTCCGTTATCAATAAGAGCATCTACTGCTTCTTGAAGCATTCTCTTTTCATTTTTAACTACGATTTCTGGAGCTTTTATTTCTAAAAGTCTCTTTAATCTGTTATTTCTGTTGATAACTCTTCTATAAAGATCATTTAAGTCAGAAGTAGCAAATCTTCCACCATCTAATTGTACCATTGGTCTTAAATCAGCTGGAATAACTGGAACATTCTTTAATATCATCCATTGTGGTAAGTTACCAGATGCTATAAAGTCTCTTGTTATTTTTAATCTTTTTACTAACTTCTTTCTTTTTTGAGCTGAATTTACATCTTCAAGTTCTTTTTCTAACTCTACTCTTAGGTCTTCTAAATTTATCATTTCTAATAATTTTAAAATCGCTTCAGCACCCATTTTTGCTTCAAACTGTCTTCCGTACATTTGCTTGTATAGCTTGTACTCTTTTTCAGTTATAATTTTACCAATTTTTAAAGTTGGCTCTTCACTAGCTGTTACAATATATCTAGCAAAGTACAGAACAGATTCTAACTCTTTTGGAGAAATTCCTAAAATAAGAGACATCTTATTTGGTGTTCCTTTAGAATACCAGATGTGAGCTACAGGGGCAGCTAATGCTATGTGCCCCATTCTCTCTCTTCTTACTTTAGACTTAGTTACTTCAACTCCACATTTCTCACAAACTAGTCCTTTATATCTCATTCTCTTATATTTTCCACAAGAACATTCCCAATCTTTTGATGGTCCGAATATTCTCTCACAGAATAATCCATCCATTTCTGGATTTAATGTTCTGTAGTTTATTGTTTCTGGTTTCGTAACTTCTCCGTACGACCAATCTTCTATCTTCTCTGGAGAAGCTAGTTTAATTCTAATCTTCTCAAAACTTTTAATTCCCATATTAAATACAAAGCCTCCTTAAATGAGATAAAGCTTTCATCTATCATCATATTCAATTTTAACTTAAATTAGTTTATTTGGTCAGATAAAGAAAACTCAACTATTGTTTCGTCTTTTCCTAACTCTTCGTTAACGTTAATTAACTCGTTATTAGCATCAAAAAGTTCTACGTCTAGTGCTAACGCTTGGAACTCTTTTAATAGAACCTTAAATGACTCTGGTAGATCTGCTTCTGGCATCTCTTCACCTTTTACAATCGCTTCATAAGTTTTTGTTCTACCTGTTACATCGTCAGACTTAACTGTTAACATTTCTTGAAGGATATTTGAAGCTCCGTATGCTTCTAAAGCCCAAACCTCCATCTCTCCAAGTCTTTGTCCTCCGAATTGTGCTTTTCCTCCAAGAGGTTGTTGTGTTACTAATGAGTATGGTCCAATTGCTCTCGCATGCATCTTATCTTCAACTAAATGGTGAAGTTTTAACATATACATTCTTCCAACTGTTACTGGATTATCGAATTTATCTCCAGTTCTTCCATCAAATAATGTAACCTTACCTTTTCTTGGGTATCCTGCTTTTTCTAAGTAATCTTTTACTTGCTCTTCTGTTGCACCATCAAATACTGGAGTTGATAAATAAGTTCCACCATTTAATTTACCCATAGCCATTCCTAAATGAACCTCTAGAACCTGTCCAATGTTCATACGTGAAGGAACCCCTAGTGGGTTGATAACAACGTCTAAGTGAGTACCATCTGCTAAGAATGGCATATCTTCTGCTGGTAAAACTCTAGAAACAACACCTTTGTTACCATGTCTTCCTGACATTTTATCTCCAACAGTTATTTTTCTTTTCTCTGCTATAAACACTCTTATCGATCTATTTACTCCAGCCTTTAATTCGTCTCCGTTTTCTCTCGATAATTCAAGAACTTCAACAACTGTTCCTTTAGATCCATGAGGCATTTTTAATGATGTATCTCTTACATCTCTTGCTTTTTCTCCGAAGATAGCTCTTAATAACTTTTCTTCTGCTGGTGGCTCAGATTCACCTTTTGGTGCAGTTTTTCCAACTAATATATCTCCTGGTCCAACTTCAGATCCTACAACAATTATACCTCTTGAATCTAAATTCTTTAAAGCTTCTTCAGATACATTTGGTATTTCTCTAGTAATCTCTTCATCACCTAACTTAGTGTTTCTAGCTTCTATTTCGTACTCTTCAATGTGGATTGATGTAAATACGTCATCTTTTCTTAATCTATCAGATATAAGAATCGCATCCTCGTAGTTATATCCTTCCCATGGCATGAATGCCATTAAGATGTTTCTTCCAAGTGCTAAATCTCCACCTTTTGTTGCTGGTCCATCAGCTATTACTTGACCTAGTTCAACTTCTTGACCTAAATCTACTAATGGAGTTTGGTGTAAACACATCGCTTGGTTTGATCTTTCAAAGTTAAGTAATCTGTGCTTGTAAACTTTTCCCTCAGCATCTTCTATAGTAATCTCTTTAGCATCAACATAAGTTACCTTACCTTTTGCTTTTGCAGAAATTACTGCTCCTGAATCAACAGCAACTTTTCTCTCAAGTCCAGTTCCTATGAAAGGTGCCTCAGTTCTTAATAATGGTACCGCTTGTCTTTGCATGTTCGATCCCATCAGTGCTCTGTTCGCATCATCATGTTCTAAGAATGGAATTAATCCTGCTGAAACTGATACCACTTGCTTAGGTGATACGTCTAGGTAGTGTACCTTTTCTCCAGGTATATGAACAATTTCATGTCCATATCTACATACAACATCTCCTAATAATTCTGCATTTTCTGCAAGTTTTGTATCGGCTTGGGCTATGAATAATCCTTCCTCTTCATCTGCTGCTAAGTAGTGAATATCATCGAAGTTTGCAACTCCATTTTCTACTTTTACGTATGGAGTTTCTATAAATCCGTATGAATTAACTTTTGCATATATTGCTAAAGATCCAATAAGACCGATGTTTGGTCCTTCTGGTGTCTCTATTGGACAAATTCTTCCATAATGTGAATCATGAACGTCTCTTACCTCGAACCCGGCTCTCTCTCTTGAAAGTCCTCCTGGTCCTAGTGCAGATATTCTTCTCTTATGAGTTAACTCTGCTAATGGGTTTGACTGGTCCATGAATTGTGATAGTTGCCCAGAACCAAAGAAATCTAAAACTAATGCGTTTAGTGGTCTAGTGTTTAATAATGATTGCGGAGTTAATGTTTCTACATCTTGTATAGTCATTTTCTCTTTTACCATTTTACCCATCTTAGATAATCCAGCTTTAATTTGCATTAATAGAAGTTCTCCAACTCCTCTAACTCTTCTATTAGATAAGTTATCTATATCATCAGTATGACCTTTTCCATTATTTAATGAAATTACATACTTTATTGTTGCAATTACATCTTCTTTAGTTAATAGGATTTCATCTTCTGGAAGATCAAGCTTTAATCTCTTGTTCATTTTATATCTTCCAACTGGCTCTAAATCATATCTTTGTGGATTAAAGAACATTTGCTTAATTAAAGATCTAGCTGAATCTATTGTTACTAAATCTCCAGGTCTTAATTTCTTAAATACCTCTGTTACAGCTTCTTCTTTTGTATCTCCAGTATCATTTACTATAGTATTAGCAAATACTTTATCCTCTGGTTTTACTTCCCAAACTAATATGTTTTCAATTTTAGAATCTACTAACTCAAATATAACAGCTTCTGTTATAAGTTGCTTTGTTTCAAATAAAACTTCTCCAGTTTCTTCATTGAAGATATCCTCTTTTATAAAGCTTCCTTCAATTCTTGTTTTTAAAACACTTATAAGCTCTTCTTTATTAGTGTATCTTGAATAATACTCTGATAAATTAACTTCTTTTTCTTCTAAGAATTCGTCCATTATTTCTTCGTTTGTATCGAAGAAATCAACAGCTTTTAAGAATACAGTTGCTAAAACTTTCTTCTTTCTATCAATCTTTACACTTAAGAAATCATTTTTATCAGTTTCAAACTCTAGCCAAGTCCCTTTATAAGGAATAATTTTTCCAGAGAACAAGTCTTTTCCTGTTTGAATGTTAACTTCTTTATTAAATGATACTCCTGGAGATCTATGTAATTGTGATACAACTACTCTCTCTGCACCATTTATTATAAATGTTCCTCTTTCCGTCATTAAAGGAACTTCTCCAAAATAAACAAGTGTTTCTTGGATTTCATTTCCACTCTTCTTGTTAGTAAGTCTTAATCTTACTTTTAAAGAAGCAGAATAAGTTTTCCCTCTTTTCTTACATTCAAGCTCATCATTCAATGGAGCTTCAGCTTCATGTAGCTCGTAAGAAACATATTCTAACTTTATATCTCCATTTGAAGATTCAACAGGGAATATTTCTCTAAAAGCCGATTCCAGCCCCTTGTCTTTTCTGTTAAGTGGAGCCTCCTTAGCTTGTAGAAAATCTTCATAGGAATCCAGTTGGAATTCTAAAAAATGAGGCATAGCCCCTCTCTCTTCGATTCTTCCAAAATTCAATCTTTCAACGAGTTTCCCCATCAATTCACACTCCTTACTATTTCATATAGTGATCAATACCTAATCTTTGGAAAATAAAAGGCTTTTATTTTCAAAAGATTAAGTATTAACTTCCTTTTTTTAATAGATTATTTAATAATTTTCATTATAATGAGTAAAAAGGCACCCGTTAGAGTGCCTATTTTTTTCATTTAAGTATAACTAGTTACTATTGAGTAACTTTGTAAGGGTTATTACTTAACTTCTACTGTAGCTCCAGCTTCAGTTAATTTAGCTTTTATAGCTTCAGCTTCTTCTTTAGAAGCTCCCTCTTTTATTGTTCCACCGTTATCTACTACTTCTTTAGCTTCTTTTAATCCTAATCCAGTAATTGCTCTTACTTCTTTGATTACAGCTATTTTGTTAGCTCCTGCAGCAGTTAAAACTACATCAAACTCAGTTTTCTCCTCTACAGCAGGTCCCTCAGCAGCAGCTACAGCTACTGGTGCAGCAGCAGTAACACCGAAGTGCTCCTCTAAAGCTGTTACTAATTCTCTTAAATCTAATACTGACATAGCTTCTAAATCAGCTATGAATTGCTCTTTATTGAACGCCATTTTATTTCCTCCTTAAATTTTCCTAAATGTTTTTTTAATCAATAATACTCTAAAATTAACTGGTGATTACTCAGCAGCTGTTTCTTTCTTTTCAGCGATAGCCACAGTTGCGTAAGCAAGTTTTCTAACTGGTCCAAGCATTCCGTTAAGAACCATAGAAAGAAGTTGCTCTCTAGAAGGTAATTTAGCTAGTGCTACTACCTCTGCAGCTTCAACTCTCTTACCTGTTAAAACTCCACCTTTTATAGTGAATATAGTCTTCTTTGCTTTTGCATTTGCTTTTGCTTGAGCTGCTTCAACATCATAAACTACTTTCGCTGGAGTTACTGGATCAGCATATCCGAATGCAAATGCAGTAGTCCCTTCAAGTAAATCATCAAATTTATCAGCTATACCAGCCTCAGCTAGTGCTATTTTGAACAGTCTGTTCTTAGCAACTAAGTATTCTGCTCCATTTTCTCTCATTTGTTTTCTTAACTCAGTCTCTTGATTTACTCTAAGACCTTGATAGTCAACTAAAACGATTGATTGAGCCTTAGATATTTTTTCAACTAATTCCGCTACAAGCTCTTTTTTTAATTGAGTTGCCATTATTGATTCACCTCCTCTTTTACTCTAAAATTACCTCCGCTCCAAGGTAGGAACGGAGGTTCATGATCTAACTATGAGGTTAGTGAATACCTTCTTCCAACCTCGGTAGGATATTTAAGACTTATGTCACCTACGGTCTTTGGTTTGGATCTATATTTAATTATTTATCCAACTTTTTAACTTGTAATATAAAGTTATAATTTTACAACTTTATAAGTATAACATATAATTCAAATTTTTGCAAATTTTAATTACGAATTTTTTGCAACTAAAACTGGATCCATCTTAACTCCTGGTCCCATTGTTAAAGATACTGCAACAGTTCTTAAGTATTGACCTTTAGAAGCTGATGGCTTTATTCTAACGATTTCGTTAATGAAAGCTGTAAAGTTCTCTAATAATGCTTCTTCAGAGAAATCCGCTTTACCGATTGGTGCGTGGATTGACCCTAACTTGTCTACTCTGAATGCAAGTTTTCCTTTCTTGAACTCAGATACTGCCGTTGCGATATCTGGTGTAACTGTTCCTGATTTAGGATTAGGCATTAAACCTTTAGTTCCTAAAACTCTTCCAAGTCTTCCTAATTTAGGCATCATATCTGGTGTAGCGATTACGATATCAAAGTCAAACCAACCTTGTTGGATTTTTTCGATATACTCTTCTGCTCCAGCATAATCTGCTCCAGCTTCTAAAGCTTTCTCTACGTTAGCTCCTGAAGTTATTGCTAATACTTTAACTGTTTTTCCTGTTCCGTTTGGAAGTACAACTGTACCTCTAACTTGTTGGTCAGCATGTCTAGGATCTACTCCTAATCTTAATGCAATCTCAACTGTTTCTACGAAGTTAGCTGTTCTTGTCTTTCTTACAAGTTCTAAAGCTTCTTTAACCTCGTATAGTCTTCCTTGCTCAACTATTTTAGCTATTTCTAGGTATTTTTTACCTCTTTTATTTGCCATTGAAAATTTCCTCCTTCTGTGGTTAAACGGATGTTTACATCCTACCACTTAATATCACATAAATAAGAATTGACTTCTAATTAGTCTTCTATTTTGATTCCCATTGATCTAGCTGATCCAGCTATTATATTCATAGCAGCTTCTACTGATCCAGCGTTTAAATCTGGCATCTTTGTTTCAGCGATTTCTCTTAATTTAGCTGTGTTGATTTTTCCAGCTACTTCTTTTTTAGAGTTTTGAGCTCCAGATTGAACCCCAGCTGCTTTCTTTAATAAATCAGATGCTGGTGGAGTTTTTAAGATAAATGTGAAAGATCTGTCATTGTAAACAGAGATTTCAACTGGAATGATCCATCCCGCTTTATCTTGAGTTTTTGCATTGAACGATTTACAGAATTCCATTATGTTAACTCCGTGTTGTCCTAATGCTGGTCCTACTGGTGGAGCAGGGTTAGCTTTTCCAGCAGGTAATTGTAGTTTTATTAATCCGATTACTTCTTTTGCCATTGTTTAAATTACACCTCCATAAAATTGTGGTATTGATTTTACAATCTCCCACTGACTTAAATTTAATTAAGCCTTTTCAACACTGTCAAGATCTACTTCAATAGGAGTCATTCTTCCAAACATCTCCATCATAACCTTAACTTTTCTATGTTCCATATCGATTTCAGCAACTTTACCTTCTTGATTTTCAAATCCTTCAGCTAAAAGTTTTACATAGTCTCCTACTTCATAGTCAACTCTTATAACTTCTTTAAGTGCTTTCTCATCTTCATCATTTTTGTATCCTATAACAGAGAAAATATTTTCAACCTCTTCATCTTCCATTGGAATTGGGTCTGACCCTACTCCAACAAATCCTGTTACACCGTTAGTATTTCTAACAACATACCAAGCATCTGAGTCTACTCTAAAATTAATTCCATCTCCACTTTCTTCTCTAGTAGCTTCCATTTCTAGCATAACATACCCTGGGAAAAGTTTTCTTGAAATAATTTTTTTCTTTCCTCTTCTCTCTTCAATAGTTTCCTCTTCAGGAACTAATACTTTAGTTACTATATCAGATAAACCTAACGTTTCTATTTTTTGTTCTAAGTCTGTTTTAACTTTTTTCTCATACCCCGAATAAGTATGAATCATAAACCATTTTTTCACTAAGCTTTTTTCCATTTTATCCTCCAAAGAGAGATACAAGCATCTTTAAAAGTCTTGAAGCAATTATATCGAAAACTCCTAAGTATATTCCTAAAAATATACTCATAGCAACAACCCAACTAGTTGCCGCAACAATCTCTTTTCTTCTAGGCCATTGAACCTTAGAATACTCTCTTCTTACATCGTTAATTAGTCCCATTTTGCACCACCAGTAATTTTATTTTTATAAAAAAATGGCAGGTCAAGAGGGAATCGAACCCCCAACCCTCGGTTTTGGAGACCGATGCTCTGCCAATTGAGCCATTGACCTGCATGTGTGTTGTTGCAAATTGTTTTTCTTTTAATAATTAGCTAAGAAGCGTAAACGCTTCTTAGATCTAGAATTACTTTTTAGTTTCTTTATGTAATGTTACTTTTTTGTCCCATTTACAGTATTTATTTAATTCTAATCTTTCAGTAGTGTTCTTCTTATTCTTTGAAGTACTGTAGTTTCTTCTTTTGCACTCTGTACACTCTAATTGAATATTTACTCTCACTCTTTACACCTCCACTCATCTAACGGATATTATAAATCCTCCCATACATTATAACTTATTGTATGGTAAACAAGAGTTTCCTTATTTATTGCTTTCTTTTTAAGACATAGATGATAATACCACTTTTTTACAATTTTGTCAATAGTTTTTTCTTTACTCCAAAATAAAAAAAGATTGGCAACTTCCTATCCTCCCAGGGGGCTGCCCCCCAAGTA
>NZ_CAMFHX010000037.1 GCF_945952365.1 uncultured Cetobacterium sp. | reverse complement strand
TTCCTTCCATCTTAGGATTTTTAGGATCTATATTCATCTCTGAAAAATATAGTGCAGTCATAATATCCGCCGCTGATAATGATCCTCCTGGATGCCCTGATTTTGATTTACAAATCATTTGAACAATATCTTTTCTTATTTCACGTGCTTTATCTTCTACAAGCTTAACATCTCTTACTTTCATCAACTCTCTCCCTTAAATATAGCTTAGTTTTTTGCATTCTCCCAATCTTTTAAAAATCTTTCAATTCCCTTATCTGTCAATTCATGTTTTGTCATAGCAATAATTGTTGAGTAAGGTATTGTTCCTATATGCGCTCCTGCTAAAGCAGCTTCTTTTGCATGCCAAGGGTTTCTAATACTTGCTGCAATAATTTCTGTATTTAATCCATGGTTTTGGAATATTTCTGCAATCTCTGCAATTAAAGTTACGCTGTCTGATCCTACATCGTCAAGTCTACCTAAAAATGGACTTACGTATGTAGCTCCAGCTCTTGCAGCTAAAAGAGCTTGAGAAACAGAGAAAATAAGTGTTACATTTGTTTTTACTCCCATCTCCGTCAACTTTTTACAAGCTTTCAACCCTTCTATTGTCATTGGAAGTTTAATAACTATATTTTTGTGAATCTCTGTCAAAGGAATAGCTTCCTCTACCATTTTAGTTGCCTCTAAAGAGATTACCTCTGCACTTATTGGTCCATCTACAATCTCTGTTATCTCTTTTATAACCTCTTTGAAATCTCTTCCCTCTTTTACTATTAAACTTGGATTTGTAGTTACACCACAAATCACACCCATATCATTAGCCTCTCTTATTTCGTTAACGTTTGCAGTATCTATAAATATTTTCATTTAATTAGCCTCCGTAGTTTGACCATAGTATGCATTTTTTCCATGTTTTCTTAAAAAATGTTTATCTAAAAGTTCATTCTGCATTCTTTCTACTTCTCTATTCAAATTCTCAGTATTATATGCCATTTTAGCTAATTCTTCTAAAACTACAGCATTGTGAACTGCATCTTCTGCATCTTTTCCCCAAGCAAATGGACCATGAGAATTTACTAAAACCGCTGGAGTATAATCTGGATTTAGTCCATTTTCATTAAATGTCTCTATTATAACTTTTCCAGTTTCAAACTCATACTCTCCTTCTATTTCTGTTTTTTTCATTTTTCTTGTACAAGGAATATCCCCATAGAAATAATCAGCATGTGTTGTTCCATAAGCAGGAATAGATTTCCCTGCTTGAGACCAAATTGTAGCCCAACTTGAATGTGTATGAACAACACCACCTATATTAGGAAAATTTTTATAAAGAGCTAAATGAGTTGGTGTATCCGAAGAAGGTTTTAGATGACCTTCTACTACGTTTCCATCTAAGTCTACAACAACTAAGTCATCTATAGTCATATTATCATACTCTACTCCACTTGGTTTTATTACAACTAGATTTTTCTCTCTATCAATTTCACTCACATTTCCCCATGTATATGTAATCAATCCTTTTTTAGGTAACTCTAAGTTTGCTTTTAAAACTCTCTTTTTTAGCTCCTCTAACATCTGAAACCTCCTTCTCTCATTTTATTTTCTATCCATCTCTTCGCATTTTGAATCTCTTTTAATGGATTGTCAGATTTTTCTGTCCACATCTCTATTAATAATGGACCATTATAATCTATCTCTTCTAAAAGTTTAAAAAACTCAATAAAATCTACACAGCCATTTCCAAAAGGAACCTCTTTAAATTTTCCGGGGAAAGATTCTGTAACAGCTAAGGTATCTTTTAAATGAATTGCACTTATTTTATTTTTTCCTTTCAAAATCTCTTCTCTAACATTGTTTCCCCATGCAGATAAATTTCCAATATCTGGATAAACTGTTAAGAATGGAGAGTTTAAAATTTTATCAAATTCTAAATATTTAGTTATTGAACTCATAAATGAATGATCCATAATTTCAATTGATAACATTACGTTGGCTTGCTCTGCCCATTTTAAAGATTGTTTCATGCCATCTATATAAAGCTCTCTTGTTTTTTCATTTCCAGCTTCATAGTAAACATCGTATCCTGCCATCTGTATATTTCTAATTCCTAAATCAACTGCTAGTTGGATAGCTTTTTTCATAAGCTCCAAAGATTTTTTTCTAGTTTCACTATTTTCACTGCCAAGTGGAAATCTTCTATGACCACTAAAACACATAGATGGAACTCTCATTCCGGTTTCTAAAATAGCACTTACAAACTCTTTTCTTTCGTCTAAAGACCAATCTAATCTAGATAACCTTTCATCTGTTTCATCTATTGAAATTTCAACAAAATCAAATCCTAAGTCTTTTGCATATTTTAATCGTTCTCTCCAACTCATATCTTTAGGAAGAGCTTTTTCATATATTCCTAAAGGAAATTTCTCTAAACTATACATACTTTTACCCCCAAATTTTTAAAATCTCTTCTTGCCATCTTTGAGCCTCTTTTTTAGGACATTCCGCATCTCTTAAAGATCTTCCTGCTATAAAGCAATAAATATCCATACCTTTAAACAGTTTTAATGTATCTAATTCTAATCCACCTGTTACAGATACTTTGAATCCCATCTCAATCAATTTTTGTACTTTTTCTAAATCTTTTTGGCCCCAAGTCTCTCCAGCTAAAAGAGCATCTCTACTTTGATGATACACAACTTGAGATAAGCCAGCCTCTTTCCACTGTCTCGCATGATCATATGTCCAATCTCCATATAATTCAACTTGTAAATCATCAATCTCTTTTAATGCTGCCTTCATAGTTGGAATTGTTGCCGAACATATAACCGTCATCCAATCTGCTCCTGCTATTTTACAATTTTTCGCAACTGTTCCACCTGCATCTGCACATTTAGTATCTGCTAAAATAGTTTTTTCAGGATAAAGAGCTCTTAAACATCTAACAGCTTCCATACCTTCTTGTAAACATAAAATAGTTCCAGCCTCTATTACGTCAACTACATCCCCTAAAAGACTTATTGATTTTAATGCATCACTTAATGTATTGTTATCTAAAGCTACTTGTAATAATGGTCTCATTTTAAATCCTCCTAATAATATAATTTATAATTAAATTAGTTTTAAAATTTCTTCTTTTGTTTTAGCATTTTTAATTTTCAATATGTTTTCTTCATCTTCAAACAGATCTGCAACTTGTACTAATCCAAACTCATTATGATTATCAGAACTTGTTGCCGCTAAAGTAATCAATATACTTACATAACCTACATCCTCACCAAAGAAAACAGGTTCCTTTAAAGTAACTAGGCTAAAACTATCTCTTATTACTCCTGATTCAGGTCTTGCATGTGGCATTGCAACCTCTGGCATAATTATATAATATGGTCCATATTCTATTGTTTTTTTTATAATATCATCATAATATCTTTCCTCAATAGCTCCAGATTTTACAAGTAAATCTGTAGATATTTTAATTGCTTCTTTCCACGAAGTTGCTGCCTGTCCAATCGCTATTGAATTATTTTCTATTAAAGAACTTTTTAGATTCATATTGTTACTCCTTTTTAAAAAATTAGGAGCAGAATATCTCCGCTCCTTTTTTTATTTATTTTAAAATTTCCAGTATTCTTGCTTCCATCTCTTTTACATCTAATATATTTTTTAAAGCAATTACTTTTGTTTTTGCACTTGGATTTAGTTGTGAAGCTAAATGTGTCGAAGCAATAACAATGTCATACATAGATGTAGCTGTTTTTGCTTGACCTATACTACAATTCTCACATGTATTTTGTATTTTATGTTTATCTAATATTCCCTTGGCTTTTATTTTCATCATCATACTTGTTCCCATTCCATTTCCACAAACAGCTAATAACTTTATCATAACCTTACCTCCATTTTTTAATAGCTAGCCTCTAAAATCTCATCATCAAACATTTCCACTTCATTATTAAAATAAAGCTCATGATTATTAACTTTTCTATATTGAATTATCGGTATTATTAACATTCCAACTATACAAATAGCATAGCCTATTAAACCAAAATTATTCATTAAGAATCCTTGTCCAACCCAAAGTGTACTCTGATCTATATTTCCGTGCCATCCTCCAAAACCTTGCAGTTTAAATAAAGCTACTGCTACCCCTCCAAGTAAAACTTGAAGTATTCCAGATATGAACGGTAAAATCATTGCAGCTTTAACTCCACCTCTTTTTTCAGCAAATATTGCTATTGTTGCATTATCAAAGAATACTGGTACAAATCCTGTTATTATTAAAATTGGAGATTTAAAGATTAACAATCCCGCAATTGCAAGGAATTGTCCTAATGCTCCAAAGATAAATCCGAACAATACTGCATTTGCAGATCCAAATCCATACGCTGCTGCACAATCTACCGCCGGCATAACTCCCGGTAAAATTCTATTTGAAATACCTTGGAAAGATTCTGTTAATTCACTTACGAACATTCTTACTCCAGTCATTAAAATAGCTAAATAAACAGAGAAGAATAAAGATTTTGACACTATATATGTAACAAAATTTAAACTAGCTCCAAAATTCCTAGCATCTGCTACTCTCATATAATCTTCACCTAATATTCCTAAAATAGTTCCGAAGAAAATAATCATTAGAGTTCCTGTGGCAACAATATTATCATGGAAAATTGATAACCATTCAGGCAGTTTCAAATCATCTAATTTTTTGCTTGCATCTCCAAGTTTTGGAGCAATTTTATCTGTTGCCCAAATCGCAAACATCTGTTGATGACCGATTACAAATCCCGCACCATCCGTTAACCTTTGTGTTGCTCCAACAGTTAAATTTGTTGCAACAGCCCAATATGTTCCAACAAAAAGACCAATCATTACTGCACCAGTTGCATTTCTATATTGAGGAAAAGCATAGAAGATTATCCACGTTGCTGTAGTCGCTTGTTGAACCATAATATGTCCTGTTATAAAAAGAGTTCTTATTTTTGTATATTTTCTGAATAAAACAAGTATAATATTTAAGGTAAAACCTATCAATAGTGCTATCATTGTCCAAGATGTTGTAAGTCCAATAGATTCTAAGGCACTATTAACTGCATTTAATCCAAAATATGGATCTATTACAGCT
Source organism: uncultured Cetobacterium sp. (assembly GCF_945952365.1). Classification (GTDB taxonomy): domain Bacteria; phylum Fusobacteriota; class Fusobacteriia; order Fusobacteriales; family Fusobacteriaceae; genus Cetobacterium_A. Next base: position 14,457 of record NZ_CAMFHX010000037.1, on the reverse strand, counting down.
GCATTTAATCCAAATCTATCATTTAATCCAGCTAAGATTGGTCTAAACGTTGATACAAGTCCACCTGCACCAACATTTAATATCATATATCCTACAGTTGCTTTTATAAAGCCTGAAAAAGCTTGATAAAACGGTTTTTTCAGTAAAAGATAACCTATAAATACTAAAATCCCTACAAAGAACTCAGGTTTTGTTAATATATTATTTACGAAAAATTCAAAAATTGTGAACACTCCCATACTTCTCCTCCTCTATAATTTATATTTTTTATAAATCTTAAAGCATCGATTTAAATGGCAGATCAGGTTCTATTACAAAAGCATCATGGAATCCTCTGTCGTACATATATTCTAATCTATCTTTATCTAACGGCCATATGAATTTTCCACCAACCTCCCATAAGAATGGTTTGAATTTATATTGTAATTTATCTTTTCTCATATTCCATAGATATAATATCTCTTTTGGATCAGCTTTAAAGTTTGTCCAAATATCATGATGAATTGGAATTACAACTTGAGTATTTAAACATTCAGCCATTCTTAACATATCTACAGATGTCATTTTATCTGTCATTCCTCTAGGATTTTCCCCATAAGATCCTAAAGCAACATCTATTTTGTGATCATTTCCATGTTTTGCATAGTAGTTAGAATAATGAGAGTCTCCACTATGATATATATTTCCTGCTGGAGTTTTTATCAAGTAGTTTACAGCTAGTTTATCCATATCTTGTGGCATTTTATCTTTTAAAATTACTCCCTCTGGAGCTGTAACTAACTCTGTTCTATCAAAAGAATCTAAAGCAACAATTTCTGTATCTTTAATTTTTACTACATCACCTGGTTTTACCACAATACATCTATCCTCTGGAACTCCCCAGCTCACCCATAAATCAACACATGCTTGAGGTCCAATAAACGGAACTGAAGAATCACAATTTTGCATAACTGCTGCTGCTACGTTTTCATCGATATGATCTCCATGATCGTGAGTTGATAAAATTGCATCTACTTCTTTTATCCCGAATGGATCTATTACACAAGGGACATTTCTTAAATTTGGTTGTAGTGCTTTACATCCTATCATTCTTTGGTGTTGATGTTGATGCTTCATAAGAGCGTTTTTACCAGATTTTTTTCCTGTTTTTACCCAAAGGTCTATACATAAATTTGTATTACCTTCTGTTTTTATCCAAAGTCCAGTACATCCAAGCCACCACATTGCCACTGTTCCAGGTACAACATTTTCATTTTCAATTTCTTCATTTAACCATGTTCCCCACTCTGGGAATGTGCTTAATATCCAAGATTCTCTAGTTATTTTACTAATTTTTGACATACTTTTTACCTCCAGATTGTTGTGTTTTCGTTTATGTTAAAAGTATATTTTATTTTTTCAATATAAAAAAGAACCTATTTTATTCAAAATTTTTTTACAAATTTTTCAACACTAAAGCCTGGTTTCTCAATCTCATCAACTATCTCTAAAAAACTATCCAAATGCTCTTTGTTATCCTTTGAACTAAAAGCGATTATAGTTCTCACTGGTATCTCTCCAGGGAATAAAACGCTATTTTTTAAGGTAACTATTGAGAAAGCTGTTTTATTTACATTGTTGTCATTTTTTGCATGAGGAAAAGCAATATTCTTACCCATAACCATGTAACTACCGTAATTTTTTATACATTTAATCATATCTTCAACATAACTTTCATCTATACAATTACCCTCTAATAGAAGATTTCCAGCTTTTCTTACCGCCTCTTCCCAATCTTTAGCAATTTCTCCTAAAGATATTTGTTTTTTATTTAACATGTCAAAAATTGTAATTTTATTTGGCGAAATATCATCAATCAAATTTGAGTTTAAAATATTTTTTAGAGATTCAATCATACTTCCCTTATCATTTATTGTACAATTTTTTTGTATTTCATTTATAAAGTCAGATAAAAGGTATTTTTTATTACGTTTTTCAAACCCATTATTTTTTAATAAGTTTATATTTTCAGTAGATAATATAGGTTTTACTTTTAATATTGGAGTTATTTTATCTGGAACCTCTAAATCTACCGTTGTTATTATTATATCTATCTCATTTTTGTTTAGACTTGTTGCTAATGCATGTTTAGGTATGATATCAATAATATCTATTGAAAATAACTCTTTCAATTGTTGAGCTAAAAGTTTCGAAGTCCCATATCCCATACCACACACTAACAAAACTCTTTTCTTATCTTTTGTAACAACTCTATTCCTGTCTAAAGACGATTTAAAATGAATTGTTATAAATGCTATCTCGTCATTTGAAAAATCTTGTCCCACATAATTCTCTAGCTCTGCTAAAACCTCTTTTGTTATTTTAAAAAGATTAGGATAACTCTCTAGTACTTCTAAATAGATTGAATTTTCTAATTGAATTCCATTCTTAATTCTATAAATAGTCGGTTTTAAATGGTTTAGTAATCCTTCTAGAAGAAAATCATCCTTCGATATATCTACATCTATTCTTTTATTAAAATTTTGAATAAGTTTTTTAATCAAAACTTCCATCTCTACCCAATTTTCATAGTATGAATAATTTTGATTATATGTATGACTTCCTAAAAAGAAATCTGTTATTTTTAAATATTCTATTCTTGACAATTCAATATCATAGTTTGATTCTATTAATGCACTTGCTTTTTTTACAGCTTTATACTCTTCTGTTTCTTCTAAAAAATTTTCATTTTTAATTTTTTTAATACTATTTCCATCTTTATACATTATTATTGTCATTTTTAAATATTTTTTAATTATTTCAAAAGCCTCATCTGAAATTATTCTATTCATTAATTTTTGACAATAATTTATAAATGCAACAATTCCTTTTTCATCTAAATATATCTCTTTATTAATAATTTCTTTAAATAAAGAGTTTTTTAAATTTTTTAAAACTCCAAAGAATGACAACGTACAAAGCCTTATACTTTCCTCTTCTCCAACTAATACCAACCCTTTTTTAGCAGAAATTTCTAACCCTAAACTATAGTTTTTCAATAAATCTTTTATATTCTTTATATATAACTTTAATGTATTTCTACTAACATCTAATTTTTCTGCTAATTTACCTTGATTTATAGATCTTTTAAATAGAATTTGCAAAAGGATATATAGCTCTCTTTCACTAGAAGATAAAAATTTTATATTATAATTTTCTTTTAATACATTTTTTATAATTTCAATATTTCTTAATTTAACTACTCCTTTACATAACTGTATATTTGAAAAATCTTTTAATTTATAATTATCATTTAAATATTCTTCAATTTTTTCAATTTCATATCTTACAGCTCTTTCTCCCATTTCTAATTCATCCGAAATTATTTTTATACTTTTTTCACCGTTATTTTCCATTATATTTTGCATTATAATAATACCTTTACCACTAATCATACACACCACTCCCCTATTTAAAATATAGCAAATCAATTATAACATTTTTTTAGAAAAAGTGTTATTTTTAGTATTCAAGCTTTTACACTTCATAATAGACCAGGAATTAGAATCGATTTTTTTTCAAACAAATATATTTCAAAAGGAAAGTTATACTCAGTAGATTAAACAAAATGTAACGAATGTCTTGCATGTATAAAAAAATGGAGAGGATATTTATAATCTTCTCCATTTTTTTATTCTATTCTTTTACTGCACCTGCTGAGACACTATTAATTATATATCTAGAGAAAAATATATAAGCTAACATAATTGGTAAAATTGAAGTTGCAATCGCTAAATAAGATGCACCCATATTTAGTGTTATATCTACTGCACCTTTTAAATAACCCATAAGTAGAGGTAACGTAAACTTTTCTGGTGACAATAATACTACAAGTGGAAGTAGATAGCTATTCCATGAACCAATAAATGTAAAAATACCATTTGTTGCTATACCTGGTAGCATTATTGGAATTACTATTTTATGAAATATCTGTAGCTCACTAGCTCCATCAATTCTTGCTGCCTCTACTATCGACATTGGTAAAACTGATATCAAGTATTGTCTAAGAAAAAATACCGCAAACGGACTTGCTATTGCAGGTATTATTAAAGGTATATATGAATCAACTAATCTCATAGCTACTATAAGTTCATAAAACCCAATTAATCCAAGCTGCCCTGGAACCATCATCAACGAAACTATTGTTCCTAAAATTATTTTTTTACCTTTAAAATTATACACAACAAATGAATAAGCTGTTAATGCTGAAAAATAAGAAGTTAAAAGTGTCACTGACACTGATATAAAAATACTATTTTTCATACCTCTGAAAAGATCAAAGTAAACTTTTATCTGCCTCCAATTGTTCATAAGAGACTTTCCAGGAACCAATGAAAATCCAGATATAATTTCTTGGCTTGAACGAGTAGAGTTAATCATAACCATATAAAAAGGTAAAATACAAACAACTACCAATAAAAATAAAGATATATATAATAAGATCTTATTTATTTTTTCTATTTTCATTTAACTTCTCACTTCCTTTTCTTTTTTATTCACAAATTTAAATAATACTAGTGAGAACCCTATAATTATAAAGAAAATACCATATGCTATTGCTGCTGCATATCCAACATTGCTGTATCTAAACATCGTATTATACAAATACATAACCATTGTATTTAAAGCCCCTCTTGGTGCTCCTATTCCATCAGTTATCAAGAATGGTAAATCAAATATTTGTAACCCTCCAATTAAAGATGTTATCCCTACATAAATCAAAACAGGTTTCAGCAAAGGAATTGTTATATATCTTAAAACCTGTAGTCTAGAAGCTCCATCAATATCTGCTGCCTCATAATAATCTTTAGATATTCCTTGAACTCCAGCCATCAGAACTATAAATGAATTTCCAAACCACATCCATGCCCCTATAAGAGATACTATAACTATAGCACTTGTAGGTTCTCCAAACCAATTTATAGGTTTATCTATTACTCCAGAATTTAAAAGAATTTGATTAACTGGTCCATATTGCCAATCCAGTAATCTTTGAAATAATAATGCTACTGATGCTGTTGCAATTAAGTTAGGTAAAAAGAAAATAGCACGATATACACTTAACCCTTTGACTTTATAACGAATATCACTAAAAATAATAGTTAACCCTAAAGCCATCCCAAGTTGGACAACTATATTTAATCCCCATATTTTTAATGTATTAAAAAACGATTGAATAAACATATCGTCCGAAACTAATCTCGAATAATTCTGTATACCTATGAATGTAGCTTCTCCATATCCTCTAAAATTTGTAAAACTTAGGTACAATGTTCTTAATATCGGATATATATTAAATAGTAAATAAACTATCAAGAAGGGTAATATAAATATAATCCCATACTTGCTCAACTTTTTATTTCCTTGCATGAATCTAATCCTCCCCTTCAAATCTATTGTTTGTTATTTGGAACGTTTAATTCAGGATAAATTGTTTTAACATTACGATAAAACTCTCTTATAGCCTTCTCTTTGGTCATTTTTCCTTCTTGATAAGCCCCTACTGCTTGTATAAAATATTTTTCAATTTCTCTATCATACTTTGTAACTTTTGAATAATCTACTTTTTGAGCTTGCTCTGTCCAAAATTTATATGTTTTTTGTCCACCTAAATATCCATTTTCTTCATCTTCCATTTTTTCTAAAACAGGTAAGTAAGCTACAACATCTCCTCTCGATTTAGACCACCAAGTCAATGTATCTTCATTTAAAGTTACAAATTTTAAAAATTCCCAAGCTGATTTTTTATTTTTACTATATTTATTAATTCCAATAAAAGTTCCTCCCCATATATATGGGTTTGGTCCTGTTGTAATTCCCCAATTTCCTGCCATATCTTTTCCACTATTACGAAAGAATATCATACCCCAAGTTGGTAATGAATAGCCGAATACATCAACCATCTCCTCTTTTCCATTAGCATTATATGGAATTGACCCATTCATACCTGCATACCATCCAGGGCTCCACTCACTTGCAAATGCTACCTCTTTATTGTCATATATTCCTTTTGTAATATCAAAGTAATTCAACCTATTTTCACTTAATGTTACATCATTATCTATTACCCAAGCATCTCTATTTTCTCCCATCGAGAAATATCTCAAACTCCCCATATCCGGAAATATCTTTATTCCATAGTTATTTAGTTCTGTTGCAGTTTTTTTTATTTCTGACAGAGATGAAAATTTTTGTCCTACAAATTCAGGATCATCATTTCCCCAAACTTTTTTGGCTAAATCTCTACGATAATATATTCCTCCTGGTGTTGTTTGATAAGCTAAAGCTCTTACTGTTTTGTCCTTATCCAATCCAACCTCATATACATAATCTATAATTTTATCTTTAAAATCATCTGCATTATATGGACTTGAAGAAAGATCTTCAAAATATCCGGCTTCATAAAATGGAATTATCCAATCTGCTTCTCCAACTAAAATATCTGGAACTGTAGATCTTCCTCTTAAAGCACTATTAGTTTTTATAAAGTAATCGTTTGCTTCTATTATTACAACTTCTACTTCTTTATCTTTATAAATCTCTTTATATTTTTCTGCCATATATTTTAAATCTTCATTAAATGTCCATACTATAATTTTGTTGCTTCCATTATCAGTTGAAATGGATTTATCATCTTTCCCTTTACAAGCTATTAAGAAAAATGTCATCATCATTAAGGAAATAATTGATACTATTTTATTAAATTTCATATTTTTTCTCCTTCATTTTCTTTTTGTCAAAGATATAACTTTTTAAGAAAACGGTTTCTTAGTTTTCTAAAAAAAATTTACCACCAAACTGACATTTGGAATCCTGCAACTATATCATCCTGCTTTTTCTTTTGTTTATCTCCATTCTCTTTAATTTCTATATCTTCATTATAATAAGTAACATAAGCTCTTACCGCTGTTTCAGCAACTCCAAAATTTAATTTCAATTGAGGTCCTGCTGAAATTTTCCATATTATTTTTTGTTCTTCTTTTTCATTATACATTTTTGAATTTACTTCAGCTAAACCAGCTTCAATCCAAAAATCTAAAGATGAATTTATCGAATATGAAGGTCTTATAGAAAACCCTAATTCTTTTTGCTCTTTTAAATACTCTGATTTCACTGAGTCAGTCACATTATACTCTCTTGCATCTACATTATCAGCAACTATGAATCTTAACGCTGTCATAATTGATAGTTTTTCTGTTAAATTCATTCCACCACCGGTACCAATTTGGAAAGCTTCCGAATCTTTATGTGCCAACATATTTCCAGCTGTATTTAATCTTCCTAAACCTGATCCTCCTAAAAGACCTGTTCCATATTGAATATAGTGTTGTCCCCATCCTTGCTTTCCGTAATAATTTTGAGGGTTATGGTATAAAGCTAAATAAATTCCTTCATCGGCCGTTTCTCTACTATAAATAGTTTCATCCTCGGACTCTTCGCATAAAAACTTAACTGAATCATGATCTGGAGCATGAGCGTACATACCCTCAACAGTGAAATCTCCTAACCCATATGTAGCTTTTATTGCTCTTATAGAATCCGAAGTTTCTATATTCTTTACTTCAGAGTATGGAGGATAATTATCTAAAGATGGACGATAATATCTATCTGTTTTATCTTCAAACTCCGCTGTTAAATAAGATAATCCCAAACTTCCTTTTCCTAGCTTAACTCCATTAATTCCCAATCCAACTGCATCTATATCTTGATAAAAATAATCAGTCATATCTACAGCTCTATTATCCCAACCTTGCTTTCCTGCTATTATTACCGATTCCTCGAAAGCTCCTGCAAAACCAGGTATTTTTCCCATCTCAATTTTTGCACTTGCTAAATTTATATCAGAACTTATATCTAAAGATGAGTTCCAATTATCTAATTCAACAAATAATTTTGCCCAAGCTCCATTCTGCATTCTAAAAGTATTTGAAAAATTAAACGCTGTAAAAGAGTCATACTCATTTCCCCATCTACCAATAAGGTTCTTATTTTTATCATAAACCTTCTTAAAGCTATCATCTAAATTTCCATCTGACCCAGTTCTAAAATATCCATGAAATTCAAATGAATCAAATTGTTTCCCCAAACTTATTAATTCATCTCTAGACTCTACCTCATTACTAGCTAAAACCGTTGTACTAGCAATAATAATACTTAATAAACCGAATATCTTTCTTTTCATTTTAAAGCCTCCCCGTAGTTTTTTATTTTATTAACTCAAATTCTAAACTATTTTTTTCAGCTGAATTAGTTCCTACAAAAACCTTAAACCTTCCGACTTCTGAATCTATTTTATTTTCAATTGTATAAAACTTTAACATTTCTTCATTTATTATAAATTTTATTTCTTTCTCTTCATTTTGTTTAAGAAATACTTTTTTAAACCCCTTTAACTCTTTTACCGGTCTAACTCTACTTCCAAACTCATCCTGTATATAAAGCTGTACAATCTCTTCACCATTATACAATCCTGTATTTTTAATATCTATTGTAACTTCAATAGATTCCTCTTTTCCTTTAATCATTTTTCCTTTTGAAATTTTAAAATTTGAATACTGAAATTGAGTGTAGCTTAATCCATATCCAAAAGGTAACATTGCCCAATGCGGCGAATCTAAATAACTACATTTATAAAATGCACCAGCTATTTCAGATGGTCTACCTGTCTTAAAATGATTGTAATGAATAGGTACTTGACCAACGCTATACGGGAATGACATAGTTATCTTTCCACCAGGATTGTAACTTCCAAACAAAATATCTAGAACAGCATTCCCACCCTCTACTCCTGGGAACCAAGCTTCTAAAATAGCATCTGAATTTTCAAAAATAGCTCTTAAATCTAGTGGCCTACCATTAAACAGTACTACTACTACCTTTTTTCCTGTTTTATAGAGTTCTTTTAAAAGCTCCTCTTGTAATCCTGGTAACCTTATATCTGTGAGACACCTTCCCTCTCCTGAGCTATTTTGATCTTCTCCAAGAGCAACTACTATTACATCTGACTCTTTTGCTTTTTCTACAGTAGATCTAATCTCTTCAAAACTCTCAATTTCTATTTTATGGTTTCCACAAATAACAAACTGATCTTTACTCTCAAATCTATTAAGTATTGCTTCTTCTATTGTTATAGAATCTTTATCAAATCCTAAATCTGACCAGAATCCTCTTATTGACTTATTAGAAATAAATGGACCTACAAAAGCTATTTTCTGTTTATCTTTCAAAGGTAAAACTTGTGCTTCATTTTTTAATAAAACCATAGATTTTCTGGCTATATCTCTACTTGATTCTCTATGTTTCTTACACAACAGCAACTCTTTTTCACGAGCAGTATCTGCTCCTCTAAATGGATTCTCAAACAACCCCAGCTCATCTTTTAAATCTAAGATTCTGTATACAGCTTCATCTACATACTTTTCATCTATCTTTTTTTCTAAAACAAGAGCTTCTAAGTGTTCAAAATATTCTACACTCATCATATCTACATCAACAGTAGCTTTCATAGCTTTATAAGCTGCATCTTTACCATTTTCTGAGCAACCATGAACAACTGTCTCTCCAATAGCCCCCCAATCAGAGAAAAGTACTCCATCAAAAGATAGCTCTTTTCTTAAAACATCTTTCATTAGCCACTCATTAACTGTTGCAGGTACTCCATTTATTGTATTAAATGATGTCATTACAGTTTTTGCTCCAGCATCTATAGCTGCTTTATACGCTGGTAGATGTATATCATAGAATGTCGATATTCCAATATCAACAGTGTTATAATCTCTACCACCTTCTGTTGCTCCATAAGCTGCAAAATGTTTTACACAAGCTGCAACTCTTTCTACATCCTCTTTTAAATTTTCCCCTTGATATCCTTCTACAAAAGCTTTTCCTAGAATAGAATTTAAATATGGATCCTCTCCTGTAGACTCCATAACTCTTCCCCATCTAGGATCTCTCACTAGATCTACCATAGGAGAAAAATTACAATGAATACCACTTACAGCAGCTTCAGCTCCTGAAACTTTTGCAACTTCTTTTACAGCCTCAGAATCCCAAGAGCATCCAAGTGCAAGTGGGATAGGAAAGGTTGTTCTATGTCCGTGAATCACATCGTGACAAATAAGTAAAGGTATACCATGTCTATTTTTTTCTAAATATTTTTTTTGAATCTCAATAGCTTTTTCAGCTCCCGATACTCCAAGTATAGATCCCATATTGTTTATTATATCCTCTGTTAAGTTCATCTCCTGCATAGGTCCTGATATAACAGCATCGTCAGTAATCATCGCTCCGTTCAGTTGAAACAATTGAAATACCTTTTCTTTAAGAGTCATATTAGCTATAATTTTTAAAAGTTTATCTTTTTTCATTTTCACCCTCTCTCTCTTTTATAAAATTATAAACAGCACCAATTATTCCTGAATCATTATTAAATTTGCAATCTTCAATTTTAGGAAACTCTAGATTATTTAAATCAGGATTCATTTTCTTTATTTCATTTATTCTATTTTTTATTCCAGACATAATCATCTTATCAGAGCTTATTGCTCCCCCAATAAGAACTTTTTCCGGGTCAAATGCAAATATTAAATTAAAAATTCCTGAAGCGATATAGTTATAAAATTCATCAAAAACTTTAACAGCATTTGTTTCTTTCTCTTTACAAAGTTTTGATATCTCTTCACCACTTAAATCTTTTCCTGTGAGTTCTTTATATGCTCCAACTATTCCAGTTGCAGTTGAAGCTATTAAACTTAAAGTAGACATTCTACTATTTTCATTTTCTATATCTTTAGCCAACATAAATCCAAACTCTCCAGCCATATATTTAGAGCCTCTATACAATGAGTCATTTATTATAACTGCTCCACCTATCCCAGTTCCAATTGCAATACTGATAAAGTTTTTTTCATCTTTACCATTTCCAATCCACTTTTCAGCTAAGGCAACACAGTTCACATCATTTTCCAATGTAACTTTTAACCCTGTAAGCTTTTCTAGTTCATCTCTCATATAGCAATTATAAAGACTTGATAAAGCTCCAGAAGTTACTGTATAACCTTTTTCGACATCTATTATACCAGGCATGCTAAATCCAATTCCTTTTATTTTATATTCATCAGCATATTCCACTACTATTTCTTTCACTTTATTAAAAAAATCATCTTTTTCTTTTGGAGTAGGTATTTTATCTTTTAAAATAATCTCTCCTTTATCGTTCAAAATTCCAAACTTTGTATTTGTTCCCCCAACATCAAAAGATAAGTAATTCATCACCTACTCAACCTCCACAATTTTATTATTTTTAGCTACTTCGGCCATCCAATAACCACTTTTTTTAATTTTTCTTTTTAATCCATTTTCTCTATCAACAAATAAAAACCCATATCTATTTTTAAATGCATTACTCATTGACCAGTTATCCATTAAACTCCACATATGATATCCAACACAATTAGAACCTTCCTCTATAGCGTTATTTATCATTATTAAATGATCTTTTACAAATTCAATTCTTGCATCGTCATTTATACTTCCATTTTCATCAGTATCTCTTTCATCTCCACCGTGTCTACCCATACCATTTTCAGAAATATATGATTTTATATTTCCATAGTTATTCTTTATATCAATCAGAATATCGTAAACTCCTTTTTCAAAGATTTCCCAACCTCTATCCTGATTAAACTTTCTTCCAGGCATTTCATAATCATCATAGAATGAATGTGGTCCTGTTACTTTTTCATCTTTTATCTCTTTTGCTTTTACTCTTCTTGGGAAATAATAATTAATTCCTAAGAAATCAACTGTATTCTCCTTGATTATTAATAACTCTTCTTCTTTGTATTCTGGCATAAGATTATGATCTTTTAAAAGTTTATTTAAATCTTTATTAAACTCTCCTAAAACACAAGGATCTAAGAAACTTCTTACAAAGAAATCGTGACATATTTTTGAAGCTTTTAGGTCTTCAGGATTGTTTAAATCTCTCGGGTATGATGGAGTAAGACTTAGAATTATACCAATCTCTCTATCATTTTTTAGAGTTCCTTCAGCTTTCATCTCTTTAAATGTTCTTATTACAATTGCATTTGAAAGAATTGTATTATAAGCTGCCTGAACTCCTCTTTTAAAATCATTAATAAATGGATAATGAAAGTTATATAAGTAACATCCTTCTATTGGTACAATCGGCTCATTATGAGTAAACCAATATTTAACTTTATCTCCAAATAATTCGAAACATTTTTTCGCATAAATATTAAAATATTTTAATACCTCTTTCGACTCCCATCCACCCAAATCTTGCATAGCTGCAGGCATATCGAAGTGGAATAAACATACAAAAGGCTCTATTTTATTTGCTAGAAGTTCATCAATTAAATCATTATAGAACTTAACTGCTACATCATTTATCTCTCCTGTTAAAGGATTTGGTATAAGTCTAGTCCAAGCTATCGAAAATCTAAATGAATTATGACCTATTTCTTTCATCATCTTTATATCATCTTTATAAAAATTTATGAAATCTACAGCAACAGCGTTTCCTTCTCCTCCAAAGAATCTATCTGGATCTTTCTCCATCCAAATATCCCATGTTGTTTTTCCTTTTCCCATTTCCAAATGAGCTCCTTCTGTTTGTAAAGCTGAAATAGCACTACCCCAGAAAAAGTCTTTTTTAAATTTATACTCTTTTTTCATTTTATACCCCCGTATTTTTTTTAGTTTTCAACTTTCTCTTTCAATTAATTCAATCTCTGATTCATATTTATAAATTTTTTTATTATTTTTATCTTCTATTTTTTCTGTTAAATATTCTATTGTTTTTATCGCCATAGTTTTTAAATCTATATCTATTGTCGTCAGCTTCGGAGATATGTATGTTGATAAGTCTACATTATCAAAACCTATAATTTTTAAAGACTGAGATATATTTATATTACTCTCCTTTAAGTATTCAATTATATTTATTGCTGTTTCATCATTAGCACAAAATATTCCATCAGGTAAAGTTTTATTTTTTTCTAAATATTTTTTTAAAATATTTTTTGAAAGAAAGCCATTAAAACTAGCTTCTAAAATTTTATATTTTATATTATTTTGAAGACAAAATTCTTCAAACCCCTTAACCCTTTCTTTTCCAGCAAATTTATCTAAATCTCCAGATATATGCAGTAAATCTTTACATCCTTTTTTTACTAGATAATCAGCCGCTAATCTTCCACCAAAAGAGTTATTTGAATTTATTAGTATTGTATTTTTATTTAAACATACATCTAAATAATCTATTAATGCAATTTTATAATCATTTTCTATAATTGCATCTAACTCTTTTATATTACTTTTCATTCCTATTACAATAGCACCATTTATAACACCACTATCATAAAAATTTTTTACTTTTTCAAACATCTCATCTGATTTTATTATAGACAACAACACACTATATCCTTTTTTTTCTGCTTCATCTACGGCTATACCTACAAAACTTTGGAAAAAAGCAGATGTTTTTAACTCTCCTTTATCATATATAAAAAGTCCAATAACTTTATTCTTTTTACCCGCTAAATTTCTAGCTGAATTATTTGGGACAAAATTGTTTTTTTTAATAATTTCATTTACTTTTTTTCTTAACTCCTCAGAAATATTTGGATAACCATTTATTATTTTTGAAACAGTTCCCTTAGATACTCCTGCTTCTCTTGCAATATCTTCTATTTTCACAACAAACTCCTTTCTTTTCAGGAAACCGCTTTCCTTTGATCTAGTTATATCACTTTTTGTTATAACTGTCAATAAAAAGTACAAAAAAAATAAAAATCTATCATCTGGTGATAGATTTAAAAAGATTTAGTTATTTAAATTTTTAACATCCTTTAATTCAATCTCTCTATCTAAAAGAAGTTCTGAAAAAAACTTTCTATGAATACTTTTCAATTGAATAGGACTAAATACAAAAGCTCTATCTTCTAAGATTTTATTTTAATAACTCTAATATCTCAGAGATATCATGATAATCCATATTATTTTTTAAATACATTGCATATTCTAATGATGTCATTCCCCAACTATTTTTTATACTCAAGTTTGCACCTTTTCTTTTCAAGAGTCTAACCATCTCTAAATCTTTATTAAAAATAGCTAAATTGATTGATGTGTTTCCTTGTAAAGGTTCTACAATATCCAATTCAGCTCCATACTGAAGAAACAGCTCCACCATCTCTAAATTTCCAGAAAGTGTCGCTTTATGAATTGGAAATCTATACTCTCCACTTCTATCATTTACATCAATCCCCGACTCTAACTTAGCTTTCAAAACTTCTAAATCACCAATTTTTAATGCATTTTTAAACTCTAACATTTCTTTCCGTTACCAAATACTTATAAAACTCTATAATTATTTTAATAAAATATATAAAG
>NZ_CAMFHX010000036.1 GCF_945952365.1 uncultured Cetobacterium sp. | reverse complement strand
GTTTAGGCTCTACCTCAAACAAACTTAAAAATAGGGGAATCTTATAAGACTTCGTCATTTTAGTTGTATCTAAAAGCTTTAAAAAGTCGATTGCTTTTTGGGTAAATTGCAGTTCTTTTTCATTTAAATCATTAATTGTTTTCAAGAAATTGTACCAACTGTCGTATTCTTTTATATAAAGAGAAACTGGATACTCTCCAAATGTATAGATATCCATAATAGTGGGTGTTTTCCTTAAATACTCTTTAACATTGAGATAATCTTGAATCATTTTTTGATGAAGGGGGTCTCTTTTCTTTTCCTCATTTTCAAAGTGCTCTATAATTTTAAAATCAAAGTTAGCAGTACATCCCTCTGGAAGAATAAAGTTTTCATCTAAAGGGGATTTTGGTAAATTACTATTTTTTCTGAATCCAGTTAAAAATGAAGGCTTTAGTTCAGAACCTTTATAGTTTCCAACAAAATCAAGAACTCTTAAGTGGTGTTTATTGGGGTAAGTTCTAAGCCCTCTACCTAATTGTTGCATGAAAATTGTGTAAGAAGTTGTAGGTCTTAAAAATAAAACTGTGTCTATACATGGAATATCTATTCCCTCATTAAAAATATCAACAGTGAATATGATATCTAATTTTCCATCTTTAAATTTCTTAATTATATTTTGTCGATCAGAAATAGAAGTTTCTCCTAGAATAAGAGCACTTTTTATTTTATTTTTTAAAAAATAGTTATGCATAACTTTAGCATGTTTTACACTAGCACAAAAAGCGATAGTACTTTTCTTACGATATTTCAAATATTTTTCTAAAACTAATTGAACTCTTTTTTCTACAATCAATGAGTTTTCTAAAGATTCTAAATCATATTTTCCTCCACGCCAAGGAATAAGTGAATAATCAGTGTCATCATAAATTCCAAAATATTGAAATGGAGTTAGCCAACCATTATTAATAGCAACTCTGAGATCACATTCGTAAGCGATATTGTAGTCACATAACTTATAAATATCACCAGAGTCAGCACGATCAGGAGTTGCAGTTAAGCCAAGAAGAAATTTTGGTTTAAAGTAGTTTAAAATTTCAGAATAACTTTTAGCTGAACTGTGATGAAACTCATCTACAACTATATAATCAAAATAGTCTTTTGAGAAATAATCTTCAGAAAGATAATCGTTTTTAGAAAGAGTTTGAACACTTGCAAATATAATATCTTTTTTTGTATCTTTTGCAGACCCATTGAAAAATCCGTAGCTTTTAGAATCTGAATAGATAGTTTCAAAAGTTTTTTGAGCATCTTTTAAAATCTCATCTCTATGAGCGACAAAAAGAATTTTATCGAAATTCTTAGAATCGAAAGCCGATAGGTATGTTTTTCCAAGTCCTGTTGCAACAATCACTAAAGCTTTATTGAAGCCTTCCTCTCTTGTTTTTGATAATTCATAAAGAGCTGGAACTTGAAATTTTATTGGTTCAATCTCTTCAATTGAATTTTTTGGAGAATCAGGGTCTATATAATTTTGAAACTCCTTTTTTTTATAGTTTTTTTCATACTTTCTGAGCCAATCTAAGGTTAATTCGAAACTATTTTTTTCGTATAGCTCATCAAACTCTGTTAATATATTGTTGATATCACTGTTTTGTGGATCTCCAAAAAATTGATATGACCATTCAACTCCAGAGATTAAAGCTGAGTATGAGATATTTGAAGAACCAACGTATATTTCAACATTGTTTTTATTTTTAAATATATAAGTTTTAGGATGAAATGAAGGCTTTTCTGGATTTTTAAAAATTTTGACACCAGGAATATCGAGTAATCTATATAAAGCGTTAGGTTCTGTAACGTTCATATAGTCACTTGTGAGTATCTTGATAGATTTACCTTCAGAACGAGCTTTTTTAAGTTCAGGAATTAGTAATTTTAATCCACTATCTCGAATAAAAGAGACATTAATAATTATCTCTTCTGATAAATTAATAGAGTTTTTTAAACTTTCATACATTGTAACTTTGTTATTACTAATTAACATAGAGTCTCCAATCTTTTAAGATTTATTATAAAATTATTTTAACATAAAAAATCTATCATTCAAATAAATTATTAAATATACAATGTATAAGAGTTATGTTATAATATGTTCAATATCAATTTGTAGAAAGGAGAGAATCAATATGAAAGTAGATGTAAAAAATAAAGACTTAGCTTTTGTTGTTTCTTCAAGTAAAGTAGAGTTATTTTTGGAAAATAGTAAGCATTCTGGATTAAAAAAATCTCTCAATAGAATTGAAAGTCGTTTAAAATCAATTAAAGTAAAAAAAGCAAAGTAAGGATGTAAAATATAATATGTATGGATCAGAAATAAAATTTAAAATCAACTTATTGTCGGAGTCTACTGAATTTTTAATAGATGATTTTGATTGTGGAAATTTATATATTAATGATTATTTAAAATCTAAAGCATTGTTCTCAGATGATACTAAAACATATTTAATTATAAATAAAACAAAAGAAAATTTTGAAAGTGAATATAAAAAAGTATTAGGATTTTTTTCATTAACATGTTCAGCAATAAAGTATTCACCTAATGAAGGAAAAACTATTAATAATTTTCCAGCAATAGAACTAAAATATTTTGCTTTAGATATAAAATTTCAAGGTTTACAATATGATTCAGACTTAGATGATCCTTTTGATCCTTTTAATTTTAGTGATGTTATGTTTGGAGAAATTTTAAAGAAATGTAAATATATAAAAAATAATATATTAGGTGCTAAATACCTAACATTATATTCAGTTCCAGAGAGTGTAAGCTTTTATAAAAGACAATATATGGAAGATTTCAATCAATATATGGAATCAAATAATAACAAAGAAATAATTGATTGTGTTCCTATGTTTATGTCTTTAAATGAAAACGATTAATAACTACCAATAATTGATTTAAATAAAAAACTTGGATACTAATACTATCCAAGTTTTTTACTTATTTCTATAGTTTAATTAAAGATTTTCTTTATAAAATTGAGTCATTTTATCCACAGCTTGATTTACATACTCAGGGATATCATATAATGAAATATGTGTAGCACCTTCAACAAAGAAGATCTCTTTAGGTTCATTAGCCAATAAATATGCATGTTGTTGTAAGGTCTTGTATTAGCTTTAGAACCAGCAATAAGCAATATTGGCTGAGTTAATAATGTACTGATATTATCATTTAGAGTTAACTCTAAGTTAATAGTTTTTTATTTTTTAATAGAGGATTTTTTCAAAAAAACCGTAAAAATATATGAATCAAAATATTTTTTAAATCTAATTTATATATAAAGAGGAGACAATTATGAAAATACTATGTATATTAGCCAATCCAAAACCAGTCCAAGAGTCATATAGTAAAAGAGCTGGAATGGAATTTATAAAAGAGTATAAAATTCAAAACCCAACTCACGAAGTAGAAATAATGGATTTATATGAAAAAGGACAAGAACATTTGAGTTATGAAACTTTATCTAATGCAATAAATAATCGTTCTGGAAAAATGTGTGAAGAAGCAACATATTTTTCTGAGTTTGATAAATATATCGTGTGTGCTCCTATGTGGAATTTAACGACTCCTTCAATTTTGAAATCTTACATAGATCATATAGTAGCAAAAGGAGTAACTTTTAAATACAGTTCAAATGGAATTCCAAAAGGATTATTAAAAGATAAAAAAGCTATCTATATAGGTAGCAGAGGAGGAGCATATCCATTTCCTCTTTCACTCATAGCTTGGGATGAAAGATATGTTCGTTTTATCTTTAGATTTATGGGAATAAAGAATTTTAAGAAGATAATATTTGAAAATACAGATAAAGATCCAGTAAAAGCAAAGGAAAAGTTTCCAGAGTTTTTAAATAAAGTTAAAAGTCTAAGTAAAAGTTTCTAAAAAACTAAGTTTTGAGGAGGATAGAGTTATGAAAAAAATTTTATTATTAATGATAGCAATTTCTAGTATAGCTAATGCACAATTGAAAGATGGTAAATATACTGCTGTAAGTGATGGTTCAATCTGGTTTTGGTATCCATATACAGAGATGGTTATAAAAAATGGTGAGGTTGTTGAAGCAACACATGATAGAATTAAGAAAAGTGGAAAAAAAGCTTCTCAAGATAAAAATTATAATACAGATATGTTAAAAAAAGTAGGAGTGAATCCAAGTATGTATTCTAAAATGATTCCAGAAAACTATTTTAAATCTGGAAAAAATTTAGAAAAGATGGACAGTGTAGCTGGTGCCACAGATTCAACAGATCATTTTAAAAAACAGATGGCTTTATTGTTAGAAAAGGCTAATAATGAAGGGCCTGGAGATTATGTAATAAAAAAATCTGATTTATAAGAGAGTGAGATATGAAACTTTTAGGAACAGTATTATTGATATTTTTGATTAGTTATATTTTTATAAAACGAAGAGATTTATTAACTGTAAAATTTGAATTCAAAATAAATTATTTGAAATATTTAATTTTATATTTGATTTTAATTCTTATTCTGGTATTATTTATAGATAAAAAGGTAGCTTTTTTTATTTCTAATAAATATCCTACAGGATATTTTTCTCTTCATCCAGATTTAAATATAGAGTATACAAAAATTTTTAAAATGATTACACATCTAGGCGAACCTGAATACGTTGCACTACTAGTTTTTCCTATGTTTTTATATTCAAAAATAAAATCTATTGTAAAACTAGAGAATGCTAGTTTAGGTATAATAATCGTTATGATTTTAGGTGTGAGTATTTCAACTATTTTAAAAATTATATTTATGAGAAGTCGTCCATTTTTAGAATGGAACAGCTCTGGATTTTATTTTATTGAGGATATTTTAGAAAGAGAGATTCCTTTTAAAGGAAGTTATATGTCGTTTCCATCAGGACATACAATGGTAGCATTTTGTAGTTACTCTTTTTTAGCTTTTAAATCTCAAAAAACATCTATAAAAGTATTGTGTTTTTTAGTAGCTATTTTAGTAGGAATTTCAAGAATTTGTTTATCAGCACACTGGATGAGCGATGTATTTACAAGTGCAGTAATTGGTACAGTTTTAGGAGGAGTTTATGCAAACAAAAGATAAGTACAGCAGAGTTGCAAAATTATTTGATAAAATAGAGCGGAATATGCCTATGAAAAGTGTAAAAGAAAATGCGGTTCAAATGTTAAATGGAAAAATTTTAGAAGTTGGAATAGGAAGTGGAGCATCTTTAGAATATTATCCCAAAGATGCTGATGTAACAGGAATAGATTTTTCAATTGGAATGTTAGAATTGGCTAAAAAAAAGTCAAAGTTATTAGATATGAAAAATATAACTCTTTTGGATATGGATATAGAAAATATGAGTTTCGAGGATGAAACTTTTGATTCAATATTTTCCTCGTGTGTATTTTGTACAGTTCCTAATCCTGAAAAAGGAATAGGTGAAGTATACAGAGTTCTTAAAAAAGGTGGCAAAGCTGTTTTCATAGAGCACATGAAAAGTGAAAACGAAATAATCAATATAGCTCTTAGATTTTTAAATATTTTTACAAAACTAATCCTAGGAACTTCTCTTTTAAGAGAAACAGAGAAAACTATAAGAAGTGTAGGATTTTCAAAGGTAGTAAGTCGAAATATAATGTTAGGAGATGTAGTTAGATTTATAGTAGCTGAAAAATAAAAAACCCCCTCTTTTTCAAAAAGGAGGGGTTTTTTATTTTATTCTCTGATTAAAATTATATACTCTTTATTTGAATAGATCTCTTTAAAGTTTTGAAGTGGTATATCTTTATAGTATTTTTTTCTAGCTACTAGAAGTTCACCTTCGTTTATTTTATAAAGCTCATCTAAAGGAAGGTCATCTAAAGATGTTTTATCAATCTCAGTTATAATATTTTTAGCATCGTTAAATCTATAACTGTAGACTTTTTGTGTATTTCCTTTCAATATTTGAATAGTGTCGTTCAGAGTATAGTTTTTATTATAATAAGGTAAAGCAACAGCACATAAAATTCCTATACCTACATTGATATATAATATTTTTTTACAAATAGACTCTTTTGTTCCACTCCACTCATGCTCAATAAACCTCAATGAAATAACAACAATTCCATAATATAGAGGCAGTAAATAGATATCTAATTTTCCACTTACTAAACTAAAAAACAGTAGATTAGGTAGAAATAAGCTTAATGATATCTTATCTACAAGTTTCCATTTATGTCTAAGTTTTATATTTTTTAAACTATTTATAGAACCTCTCACAAGAAATGGTGTTAGTGGTAAAGCTGTGAAAATAAGATTTTTAATATAATAATAGATTGGTCTTGTGTGAGTTTTAGCTTTTACAACTCTTCCAATAGTTTCTCTTCCAAGAAGAAGCGAAGCGTACTCTTTTCCATTTGGTAAGTTTAAAATTAAAAGAAACCAAAGTCCTAAGATACTAAATATAACTCCAATTCCAAATAAAGGCTTTATATTTTTTAAATATTTTAAGTTTCTATCTAAATATAGAAAAGTTAAAATTGTAAGAACTGGAATAACTATAGCTGCCCCACCTTTAATAAGAACTCCAAGAGTGATAAATAGATAGATTAAAAATATATTTTGGAGACTAATCTTCTTTTTATCTTTTTCAGAGTATGATTTAAAGAAAATGTATAAAGCTCCAAAAATAAAAGCAGTCATTAGATAATCCATTCTAAGAACTAAAGAGATACCTAATAAATATGGAAGTGTTATAAAAATAGCAAGAGAGAGATATGCCATTTTTTCACTCCAATAAAGTTTGAATATTTTAAACCCTAAAACTCCTGTAATCATAGCTGGAATAATACTTCCAAAGATTAAAGCCAATGGATAGAAAGAATCCTTACTGATACTTCTAATAATCCCTAGTAACCAGAAATAGATTGGGGGCTTATCAGGATAAAGTTCATTAAAATATCCTAAAATTACAAAGTTCTTAGTTGTTAACATTTGATCTGTAACTAAAAAATATTTTAGTTCATTTCTTAAATCAGGAGTTCTTAAAAAAGCAATTCCAACCATAAATAAAAAATAGATTATAAAAAATATTTTATATCGTTCTCTATTTTCTTTAGTTTCATCTGTTTTTAAATACATAAAGTCACCTCTAGTTTAAGTTTTATTTTTGCCCAACAGGATAATATTTGAATAATGATCTCACTTTGCAATTTTTAGTATGTACATTTCTTAGATCAAAATAGAAATTATCCTTCATTCTATTTTTCAACTCTTCTAGATTAATTCCTCTAAATTGATTCCATTCTGTCATTAAAACTATCGCTTCTGCATCTTGAGTAGAACTCTCCTCATCTTTACAATATTTTATTTTATTATTGTAAGCTTCTAATCTCCACTTTGCTTCTTCAATACCTTTAGGGCAGTAAGCTTTTATATTTGCTCCATTTTCAATTAAACCTTTAATTATATCAATACTTGGAGCATCTCTAACATCATCTGTGTCTGGTTTAAATGATAATCCTAATACACAAATTGTTTTTCCAGAGATTCCATTCATCTCTCTAACTATTTTCTCTACCATTTTCTGCTTTTGTTTCTCATTTGCCGAAATAGCAGCAGCTATTACACTCATATCCTCTCCATACTCTTTTCCAATTTCAACAATAGCTGCAGTATCTTTAGGGAAACATGACCCACCATATCCAGGTCCACAATGTAGAAACTTAGGAGATATTCTACCATCCATTCCCATAGCAGTAGCAATCTCTTGTGTGTTAGCTCCAACTTTTTCAGCTAATAAAGCAATTTCATTGATGAAAGATATTTTAACAGCTAAGAATGCATTAGAGGCATACTTTATCATCTCTGAAGTTCTTCTGTTTGTAAAAACAAATGGAGTTTTATTTATATACAAAACATCATAGATTTTTTTCATTATAACTTGAGCTTTTTTACTTTCTGTTCCAACAACAACTCTGTCAGGTCTTAGACAATCATTAACAGCTTTTCCTTCTCTTAAAAATTCAGGATTTGAAACAACATCAAACTCTAAATTTAATGTTCTTTTAACTAATTCATTCTCTATAGTTTCTTCAACAAGATCTCCAGTTCCAACAGGAACAGTTGATTTATTCACAACAACAACATAATCTTTTATATTTTTTCCGATATCTTTAGCACAATCTAAAACATAAGTTAAATCAGCAGAGCCATCCTCAGCAGGAGGAGTTCCAACAGCAATAAAAATAACTTCAGAGTTTTCTAAAGCATACTCTTTATTTGTTGTGAACTGCAATCTTCCCTCTGCAACATTTCTATCTAAAATATCTTTTAAGCCAGGCTCATATATTGGCAAAATTCCTTTTTTTAAATTTTCAATTTTTCTTTCATCTATATCTAAGCAGATTACTTTATGTCCGAATTCACTTAAAATAACTCCTTGAACAAGACCAACATAACCAGTTCCAATAACTGTGATTTTCATTTATTTTCCTCCTAAATACCATCTTATAAACTTTTGGATTCCAGCATCAAACTTTGTAGTAGGATTGTACCCTAGAAGGTTTTTAGCTTTATCTATCTCTGCAAATGTTCTTTTAACATCTCCTGGTTGCATTGGTAGTCTATCTATTTTGGCTTTTTTATTCATATGTTTTTCAATTGTTTCAATCATAAAGTTTAAAGAGATAGCATCAGATTCACCTAAATTTATGATTTCATAAACATTTTTATTTTTTTCTAAATACTGAACACCTTTTACAACACCATCAATGATATCATCAATATATGTGTAGTCTCTATATGTTTCTCCATCTCCAAAAACAGGGATACTCTCATCTTTATAAATCTTATCAATAAATTTGTGAATAGCTAAATCGGGTCTTTGTCTTGGTCCGTAAACTGTAAAGAATCTAAATTGTAAGCTATCAATATTATAAAGTTTGTAATAAACATGCCCTAAAACTTCACATGACTTTTTAGTTGCAGCATAAGGTGAGATAGCGAAATCTACAATATCAGTTTCTTTGAATGGAACTACTTTATTATCCCCATATATAGAGCTTGAAGAAGCTTGGACAAATCTTTTTACATCGTATTTTTTACAACACTCTAAAAGATTTAGATATCCACCAACATTAACTTTTTCATATTCAATAGGATTTTCTAAAGATGGACGAACTCCAGCTAATCCAGCTAGATTTATAACCATATCAATTTTGTTATTTTTAAATATCTTATTTAAACTTTCAGCATCTTTAAGGTCACAGTACTCTAAAAAATATTGGTTTGAGTTTACTTTTTGAAGGAGTGAGTTTATTTTTTTCTCTTTACTGTCCTTTGATAAAATCTCATCAAGATATTCAATTTTATTTGTACTTTCTAAAACATTTTTAATCTTTATATCTAAAGAATAGAACTCATGGAAGTTATCAACTCCGATAACTGTGTGTCCTAAACTCAATAATTTTTCTACAAGATGTGAACCTATAAACCCGGCAGTACCTGTTATAAGAATTTTCATCTATTATTCAACTCCTCTTTTTTTTATTAAGTATATATTTCTAGAATAAATCAAAACATTTGGTGCTTGACCAAGTATGAAAACAGGGTCTTTTTTATATAAAGCATAAATTAATAGTAAAATACTTCCAAGTAAACTAAAAATCCAAAATGAAAAAGGAATTACACTTTTCTTTGCTTTTTCACTTGCTATCCATTGGATAATAAACCTCATTGAGAAAAGTCCTTGTCCAATGAACCCAATTATTAAAAATATATTCCAATTGTTGATATTCATATTACTCCTCTATTTTCCATGTAAGCATTCTATTTTTCATCCATCTAACGGCAAAAACATCTTTGAAAGCCTTGAATCCTCTACCAAAAACTTTATATTTAGATTCTCCATGCAGTCTGTCATAGTGTCTTACAGGAACTTCTGTCACTTTATATCCCATATATTTTGCTAAAGTAGGCAAGAATCTATGCATTCCATTAAACATCTTATATGATTTAACGACCTCTTTTTTAAACAGTTTTAAAGGGCAACCAGTATCTTGAATATTGTCACCAGTTACAAAATTTCTAAAACCATTTCCAATTTTAGAAGCTAACTTTCTTTTGAAACCATCCTCTCTTGTAGCTCTTCTTCCATTTACAACATCATATTCAGGAATATATTCTAAAAGTTTATATACATCCTCTGGATCAGTTTGTAAATCACCATCCATCATTAAAACTAAGTTACCCTCAGCTTTTTGAAAACCAGCATCTATAGCAGCACTTTGTCCACTATTTTTAATAAAATGATAAACCTTTACATTAGGATTTTCCATTTTTAACGTATTTAAAATTTCATAACTTCCATCGTTACTACCGTCATTTACAAATATGATCTCATATTTTTTAAAACCTTTTTGAAATGCTGCCTCGATTCTCTCGACCATAGGTAAAATATTATCCTTTTCGTTGTATACGGGTATTACTGCTGATATTTCCATCCTTGCCTCCTGTTTTTTTTCCATTATAAGTTCAAAAAGTAAATTTTTAGTAAATTTTTAAAAAAAATAAATTTTACCAATTTTTTACTTTTTTATCCTATAATATAGAAAATGATTCAACTTGGAGGATGATATAAAATGAAAAAAGATATATTGATAATAGAAGATGACCCAAAAATTAGAAGATATTTAGAGTTAGAGTTGATACATGAGGGATATAATGTGAAACTAGCAGAAAATGGGAAAGTGGGATTGGAGTTATTCAGAGAGAAAAGTTATTCGTTGATTCTTTTAGATTTAATGCTACCTCTTATGGATGGAGAAGAGGTTTGTAAAACAATTCGAAAAGAGTCAAATATTCCAATAATAGTTTTAACAGCAAAAGATGAAATTTTTAGTAAGATTGCTCTTTTAGATTTAGGAGCGGATGATTATATAACTAAGCCGTTTATTATAGGTGAGCTTTTAGCTAGAATGAGAGTGATATTTAGAAATAAACAGTCAGTGGTGGATAAAAAAATCTTAAAGTTTGGAGAGATATCATTAAATCTTACAACGAAAGAGGTGGAGTTAAATGGTGTTACAGTTATTTTAACTAAGACTGAGTATAATCTGCTTCACTATTTAATGGTAAATAAAAATCTGGTTTTAACTAGAGAAAATATTTTAGAAAATGTATGGGGATATGATTACTTTGGAGATGGAAAAATTATTGATATGTATATAAAATCACTTCGAAAAAAATTGGACCCTGAAAATAGATATATAAAAACAATTCGTGGATTTGGATATTCATTAAAAAAGGAGGATTAATTTGAAAACACTCTCTGGAACTCTGAGAAGAAGTTCAATTCAAACAATCTGTTTATTTGCAGCGGTATTAATAATATCACTTTCAATAACAGGAAAGTATCTTATAAATTCATCAAAGCATACAATGAGAAATGCTATGGCTTTTTTGAAATATGAAATCTTAGAAGAGGTAAGTTCAAAATCTATGGAGATATTTGAAGGAGACCTTGTAAATAATCTTTTTAGAGTTGAAAATCCATCTCTTGAAGATTTAAAAATAACTATAAAGTATAAAGACCACATCTATTCAGAAACTCAAGATAAAAAAATCCTAAATTTTGCAATAGATGACAAAGTTACAAACATCCATATGTATGATTATTTAGTTTTGAAAAATGAGTTGAAAAATAGAGATGGAGAAACTTTTACAGTTATACTTGTAAAAAACTTAGGAGATGAAAAGAAATTTTTCTTTAATATAGTATATATTTTCTTAGCTGGACTTATAGTAACTATTATAATTTCAAGTTTTGCTTTTAGTCGGTTATTGAAAAAAGTAGATAAACAGTTATCTTTACTAGAAAAATTAAATACCAATATAACTTTAGAAAATTTAGAGGTTATAAAGCCAACCAACTATTTTAAGGAGTTTGATATAATTATTGATTCTTATGAGGAGATGTTACTAAGACTTGACGAACAAAATAAAAAGCAGATAGAGTTTGTTCATAACTCATCTCATGAATTGAAAACACCTCTATTTATAATAAGTGGATATATCGATATGATAAAGCGTTGGGGGAAAAAAGACCCTGAAATTTTTAATGAAGCTTTGGTTTCAATAGAGGATGAAACAAAAAATATGAATCTTTTAATTGAAAAACTTCTTTTCATAGCTAAAGAATCGGATATTCGAAGTGAGAGAAAAGAGATTGAACTTTCTGAAATCATTTTAGGGTGTATCTCAGGATTGAAACATCAATATCCAAAGGCAGAGATAGTATTTAATCCAGAATATACAATTATAAAATCTGATGAAGCACTTATAAAACTGCTTGTTAAAAATCTTTTGGAAAATGCAATTAAATATGGGAAAAATAATCCTGTCACAGTATCTCTTTTAAATGATGATGAGAAAAATTTAGCAGAACTGACAATACAGGATGAGGGAATTGGAATGACTTCAGAAGAATTACAACATATATATGATAGATTCTTCAGAGCTAACAAATCCAGAAGTAAAGAGATTGCAGGACATGGACTTGGGATGTCGATAGTAAAAAGAATTATCAATATCTTAAAGTTGGATATAAAAATATCGAGCACTCCTAATGTGGGGACAACAGTAAAACTGTTTTTTGATTTATAAAATAGCATCTACTTATTTAAATTCAGGAGGAGTTTATGTTTAAAGATAAAAAACTTGTAACACTTATGGGATTGAGTTTCATCTCATTTTTTTCAACAATTTGGGTTAGAAAAGCCGACCTTATGGAATCTAGAAATTTTATAACAGCAAGGGAGATTGTTTTCAATAATGAATGGCTAGTAACAACTTTAAATGGACAATATCGTTTTGAAAAGCCACCTCTTCCCACATGGTTTACAGCGATTGTAATGAAGCTAACGGGAAATTTCTCAGATGAGTGGATATTGAGAATTCCAGTTGCACTCTGTTCTATTTTATTGATATTTTTTATTTACCGTATGGTTCAAGAATTATCAAAAGATGATAATTTAGCTTTTATGTCTGCTTTTATAGCAAGTACAACATTTATGTTGACGAAAGTAGGAGCTGAAAATGCTTGGGATGCATATCCATATATATTTATGTTTGGTTCGATAACTTATTTAATTAAAAGTCTGAGAAGCGAAAAAAAGATTTATCTATTTTTAGCAGGAGTTTTTCTAGGAGCATCACTATTGAGTAAAGGACCAGTTGCTTTGTACGGAATGTTGATTCCATTTTTAATCTCATATGGAATAACTTTTGGTTTTAAAACATTGAAAAGTAATAGATGGAAGATAGCAGGTTATTTAGCTATAGGAGTTGGATTAGCTTCTGTTTGGCCAATAGCTATGTTGATAGAAAATAAAGATCTGTTTCTATCTGTTATGATGAAAGAAAAGGATACGTGGTCGAGTAAGCATGTGAGAGGATTCTTTTTCTATTTAAACTATTTCTTATTTATGGGTGGTTGGATATTCTTTTCAGTAGCTACATTTTTAAGAAAATGGTCTTTTAAAAATGAAAACAAAAATAAAATTTTTAAATTTGGATTTATTTGGACAGTTTTAACATTTCTACTTCTTTCGTTTGTAAAAATGAAAAAGGAGAGATATGGGTTCCCAATTTACATTGTATCTTCAATTCCAATAGGAGTCGTTTTAAACTATTATCTAAATACAGACTGGAATATCTTGAAGAAATTTGATAAACTACTATTTAGAGTTCAAAGTTGGTTGCTATTTGTTGTAGCTATCGGTGGAATTGGACTTATATTTTGGAAAAGATTTAATATGTTTTACTTAGCAATTCCATTTATTATTTTACTATTTACATTAATTAAATCATATTCTGAAAATAAAAATATATTAAAACAGCGAGTTATCTATTTAACTGGATTATCACTGATATTAGTAAATTCTAGTTTAACTTGGATAATAGAAAAGGATATTAGAAATAAAAAAAGTGTGTCTCTACAATCTTTAGAAACTTTACAGAAAAATAAAAAAAGTTTAGGAATATATTCCTCTGATTTCTCTATTGATGATGTTTGGAGTGTTGGGCAAAATATCTATCCATTAACAGAAAAGACAGAGTTACCTGAAGAGTTTTTTATACTATCTAAAGATTCATCTTTTGAAAATAAAGATAAATACAGTATTGAGTACACTGAATCATACGCTAGATTTAGTGATAGCAATGATTTAATCTATCTTTATAAAATAATAAATAAATAAAATTATAAAAGCCAAACAAGGATATGGATATATAGATTTGTATGAATAGTATAGAATCTATTTATGGGGGGATTTTATGGGGAAAAAAATATCGATTTTAATTGTATTAGTTTTAAGTTTTACTAGGATATGGGGTGTTGGAAATATATATTTTTCTGGAAATAGCAATGAAAGAAAGATAGCACTAACATTTGATGATGGTCCAAATGACACATCACTGCCTAAAATTTTAAATTTGTTGAAAGAGGAGAATGTAAAAGCATCTTTCTTTTTTATAGGAAGAAATATTAAAGCAAGAAGAGAGGAAGTAAAAAGGACATATGATGAGGGGCACTTGGTTTTAAATCATAGTTATACTCATTCAAATTTTGAAAAAGTTTCTCAAGATATAATAGCTCAAGAGATAGAAAAAACAAACTCTGAGATTAATAATATAATAGGAGTAGTTCCATCATTATATCGACCGCCTTATGGAATAAAGACATCAAGTGGAAAGTTAGCAGCTAAAAAAATGGGAATGGATATTATTCTTTGGAATGTAGATGGTGAGGATTGGAGTTCTAAAAAAAGTGTAAAAGAGATTATAGAAACACAAAAAAAACAAACGAAAAATGGAAGTATAATTCTTATGCATACTCAGCCAGATAAGTATACATCGTATGAGGCTTTAACTGTACTTATTCCATATTATAGAGAACAAAACTATCAGTTTGTCACGTTAGATGAACTTTTAAAAGTAAATGCGTATAAAAATTAAAATAGGAAGGAGATACTTTATTTTAAATATCTCCTTCCTATTTTTTACAACCAATCGTTAAATTTCTTTATAAAGTATTTTTTCATTACTAGAACTATTAAGAAATATCCCAAAATAATTAAGAATAGCCAGAAATAGTAGCTACTTGCAAGAGGAACAAATCCTAATGTGGTACTTAGCTTACTATAAGGAACAAATATAGCAAATATCATAATGGTAGTTGTTAAAAGAATAACCTTTATATTTGCATTGGATTGTATAAACGGAATCTTTCTAGTTCTTATAAGATGAATTATAAGAGTTTGAGATATAATGCTTTCAATAAACCAACCAGTGTGGAAGAGGTCTTGACTAGCAAGGGTATTGGCTTTGAAAATATAAAACATCAATAAAAATGTCAGAACATCAAATATAGAGCTAAGAGGACCAATATAAATCATAAATTTGGCAACGTTTTTAGCATTCCAATTTTTAGGAGTAATAATCTCCTCTTTATCAACATTATCCCAAGGGATAGAGATTTGAGATATATCGTACAATAAGTTTTGGAAAAGTATCTGTATTGGAAGCATTGGTAAAAACGGTAAAAATGCACTTGCCAAAACAACACTGAAAACATTTCCAAAATTAGATGAAGCTGTCATTTTTAGATATTTAATCATATTAGTATATATTTTTCGCCCAACAATAACTCCTTCTAAAAGAACAGACAAATCCTTTTCTAAAAGAATTATTTGAGCAGACTTCTTAGCAATATCCATAGCTGTATCTACAGATATACCTACATCACACTGTTTTAAAGCTGGAGCATCATTGATTCCATCTCCCATATATCCGACTGTATTTCCCATCTCTTTTAAAAGTTTTACAATTCTACTTTTATCTATCGGAGAAAGTTTGCAAAAAATATTAGTAGTTTTTAATAAATCTTTCAGTTGAGTATCATTTAAAACTTCGAGAGTATTTCCATTTAAGCAGCCAGTTATTTTCAAATCGATATCTTTACAAATTTTTCTAGTTACAAGTTCATTATCACCTGTTAATATTTTTATATCCACACCATATTCATTCAGATTTTTTAAAACATCACTGACACCATCTTTTGCAGGATCCAAAAACCCTAACATTCCTATAAAATTCATTTCAGACTCATCTTTAATTGTAAAATTAAGATCTCTATCTTGAGGAAGATATTTTTTAGTAATTCCAATTACCCTCATCCCATCTTCATTTAATTTAGAAACCAAATCTACAATTTTTTCTCTAATTTCTTGAGTCATTGGGATGGTTATATCATCTATTTCAACGAATTCAGAAGCATGGAGCATCTCTTCAATAGCCCCCTTAGTAATCATAAATCTTTTACTATGATTATCTTCCAAGATAACAGACATTCTTCTACGTTCAAAATCGAAAGGTAACTCATCCACTTTTTTAAACTCATGTTTTACTCCGTAGTGCTCCTCTTCAAACTCTAGAATAGCTCTATCCATAAGATTTTTAAGTCCGGTTTGGAAAAAACTATTAAGATAAGCTAGGTATAAAACATAGTCATCTTCATCACCATTGAAATTAATATATTTTACAACAGCAACTTTATCTTGAGTTAAAGTTCCAGTTTTGTCTGTACAAAGAATATTCATAGCCCCAAAGTTATGTATGGCATCAAGTTTTTTTACAATCGTTTTCTTTTTTGAAAGCTCAATGGCTCCTTTTGTAAGGTTACCAGTAACAATCATAGGTAACATCTCAGGTG
The DNA here is from genome assembly GCF_945952365.1 of uncultured Cetobacterium sp. Lineage (GTDB taxonomy): Bacteria > Fusobacteriota > Fusobacteriia > Fusobacteriales > Fusobacteriaceae > Cetobacterium_A. The sequence goes on along the minus strand of NZ_CAMFHX010000036.1, from coordinate 3,687 downwards.
TCAGTCCAATCGCAACAGAGATACTGAAAAGGAAAGCCTCAAACCAAGAGCCTTTGAGATAACCATTGATAAAGAAGACAATAGGTACCATGATAATCATAAATCTAATAAGTAGTTTAGAGATATCGTCGATACCTTTTTCAAAACTATTTGTAGTTGAGCTATTTTTTAAAGACTCACCGATAGCATTTAGATAACTATTTTTTCCTGTAGCTAGGACAACTCCAGTTGCACTACCACTTAATACATTTGTTCCCATCAATAAAATATTTGTTAAATCTGTAACTGAGGCATCATGGGAATACAAGATTGAATTTTTTTCTATCGGTGCTGATTCGCCTGTAAGAGTTGATTGACTAAGAAAAAGATCTTTGCTCGATATAACTCTTATATCTGCGGGAATAATATCTCCAGCAGCAAGTTTAACAATATCACCAGGGACAAGGATTTTCATATTTATCTCTTCTGAAGCATTGTCTCTTATAACACTTACAGTTGTTGTAATAAGATTTTTTAGAGCTTCAGCAGTTTTTGAAGATTTATACTCTTGAACAAATTTTATAAGACTACTGATTAGAATCATTGAAAAAATAAGAATTATCGAGAACCAAGATTGGTTGTGCTTTTGAGCAAAAATTATATCTGTAAAAAATGAAACTCCAGCTAATATTGATAAAATAAGATTAAATGGATTTATAAAAGCTAAAAAAAGTTGAGTATACCAAGGCTTTACTTTTTCTTTTACAATCTCATTTATTCCAATATCTTTTAATAAAGTTTCACATTGAGCTTTAGATAAGCCACTCAATGAGGTGTTTAAAGTCGAAAAAATAGTTTCAACATTGGCTTGAGAAAATAGTTTTAAAATTGAACTACTATCATGCCCACTATTTTCAGGATTGATATTTTTCATAAAGTCACCGCCTTTTAGGAAAGAAATAATAGATATATATTAAAAAATGTGATAATAATTCCAATTAAAGCTATTAAAATATTTGTAAATTTACTATTAGCATACTTCCCCATAATTTTTTTATTAGAGGTTAAATATAATTGAGATGCAATAGTAAATGGAATTTGAAAACAAAGTATAGCTTGAGAAAATATAAGTGCTTTAAAGATATCTTTTACAAAGAAGATTATAACTACAGCAAAAAAAGTACATAAAAAAGCTCCCAAAAGTGTTTTATTGCTTTTAACATTATATTCTTCGCCAAACATTCCAGCACTTGTTGTTCCAGCTGCCATAATGGCTGTCATAGAAGACGAAAATCCAGCTAAGAAAAGAGCAATTGCAAAAATTAGTGCAGCTTTATTTCCTAAAAGTGGAATTAGTAGTTGGTGTGCTTGTGGTAGTTCTGTGACAATTGTATTTTTATAGAAAAAGCAACTGACACTCAGTAAAACCATAGCAGCATTGATAATCCATCCTAATCCCATAGCAAAGATAGTATCGATAAATTCAAATTGTAACTGCTTTTTGATAACAGATTCATCTTTTGTATTCCATTGTCTACTTTGTATAATTTCAGAGTGTAGAAATAGATTGTGTGGCATAACAATAGCTCCAAACATACTCATTGCAATCAAATGAGAATTTTTAGGTAAATTTGGAACAAACGAATAAAAGATACTTTTTTCAAAACTAACATCAACTAGTGAGAGCTCAAAGATAAATGAAAAACCTATAATTGCAATAAATCCAATAATAATTTTTTCAATTTTCTTGTATCTATTTGTAATAACCATTAAAAAAGAGAAAACACCAGCTATAATTGCACCTATTTTTGTATCTAAATTAAAAAGCATATTGAGAGCAATTGTGACTCCTAAAATTTCAGCTAAAATAACAGATACGTTAGCAAGAAGAGCACTTCCTAATACAAAAAGTGAAATTTTACGATTGAATCTACTATAAATCTCTTCAGCTAAACACCGCCCTGTAATTATACCTAGATGAGCAACATTATGTTGAAGAATAATAAGTACAATTGTTCCAGCAGTTATTACCCAGAGAAGATTATAACCAAATTGACTACCACCTGCGATATTAGCAGCCCAGTTTCCAGGGTCTATAAAACCAACAGCAACTAAAAGTCCTGGGCCGATATATTTTAATATTTTTTGTTTTTGTAGAGAGTTAAAAAGATTTGTAATATATTTCATAAAGTCACGTCCTTAAATTATGATTTTTCAATTTTATGAATAGCACTTACAATTCCACCGCTAGTTAGAGAAACAATATCTTTTAATACAAGAGGAAATATCAGGTGTCCAGCATAAGTTATGTAAACAGGTTCCCACTCTGGTTTAAATTTATCTTTAAATAGCTTTAACCCTTTAAAATTATAAAAATGCTTTTCATGATTGAAAATAAAATGTTCCATACTTTTATATGGAGTCAAAATATGTTTATCTATCCCTGAAAGAGGGACAATTCCTAAACTAAAACTTTCGTAGTTATTTTCTTTAGCATAAAGAATAAGAGAAACGAAAAAGAATTCCATGACTCCGTTTTCAAGATTACTTCTATGTCTCATAAGATCAAGAGTTAAACACTCTCTATTCGGTGTTCCAAATAAAGTCGTGAAGGCAATAATCTCTCCGTTTTTTTCTACAACTCCTATATCAAAATTCTTTATATACTCCTCATTAAAATGACCAATCGAGAATTTTTTTTCCGCAGCATTTTTTCTTTTTAACCACTCTTTAGATATATCAGACAAAGTTTGAATAATTGAACTATTATTATTTTTAGAAATAACTTTGAAAGTATAGTTATCTTTTTTTAAATGAGTGTAAGAATATCTAAGTTTTCTCATATCAGAACCTTCTAATGTAAAATCGTTTAACATTATTTTTCCACGCTCACCAATTTTAGATATAATCATATTATTTTTAAGATAGTTTCCAATATATGGATGATCAACTTCATAGAAAATACATTTTTTTTCATTCTTTTTACAAAAGTTTTTAAATTCATAGATAGCTTTTTCAAAAAACTCCTCATAACCAATAGGATCACCCATAGCTATATATGAAGTTCCTTTTTCACCATACATAATAAAGCAACAGTTTTCTGAGTCTTCAGGATAAAAGAAAAATTTTTTATCATTCAAGAGAGCTAGAAATCCATTTTCATTTTTAGAAACAGATAAGCAGTATTGAATTTTTTGAATCTCATTTTCAGATAAATTATATTCACTTTTATTTGAATTTTTATTTGAAAAATATAGTAGTTTATTTAGCCATTTCATAGAATTCCTCCATAATTTTGATTGCTAAATTTATATACAAAAAAAAATTAAAAATCTTTTAATTATATAATTTTATAAAAAAGTGAAAAAATTTTTTTAAATTGAAACAAGGAAGTGGAATTTTATTTCCGTAAAATTGAACGAGAGCATAGGAATAAAAAAGAAGTGGTAATGAGATTCATATAAAATTGAAAGTTAAAAATAAAACTAAATCTGTGGAAAGTGAAAAGTTAATATATATGGTTCGTGTAAATGCGAATGCCAAAGATGGGAAAAATGTCAATAGAGTTACAATGATTGGAAAAACAAGCCTAGAACAAGTCTTCACATCAAATATTGCAACAGCTGAAGTAAAAATAGATAAAGATAATTTTTATGGTGCGACACGTTTCGTAATGAAAAGTTACGACATGTTAAAAGTAGCTTAGAA
>NZ_CAMFHX010000035.1 GCF_945952365.1 uncultured Cetobacterium sp. | reverse complement strand
ACGCTCTACCAACTGAGCTACTCCCGCTAACGTCTTGAAGGAATCCCTCAAGACAAAAAAATTGTATCATAATTTATAAATAATGTCAATAACTTTTTTTCTTTTTTGAAAAAATTATTAATTTTTTATTCTAAATCTCTTATCACGAATATCATAAGTTACAAATCCAATTCTTCTCATCAGAACTTTATCATGACTTACTAATATAACTGCTCCTGGATAATCTAATAACATATTTGCTATAGCTGTTCTAGAGTAGTCATCCATATATGTTGTTGGCTCATCTATTATAAGTAGGTCTGTTTCCATTAAAGTATTTGTAAATATCTCTAATCTCTTTTTCTCTCCACCTGATAACATGAATATTCTCTTATCTCTGAACTCTAGCTCATTGTTATATAAGTTATCTATTGCTGCCTCTATAAACTCATCTGACAACCCAGTTTTATCTTTTAAATAATCTTTGATATATATATTTTCATTAGCGAAAACTGTATCTTGCTCTATGAAAGCAACAGTCGCCTTTTCATTTATAAATACCTCACCTGATGTTGGTTGATCTAATCCAGCAATAATCTTTAATAATGTAGATTTTCCTGAACCATTCTCTCCAACGATACATATTTTTGTATCTCTATCTACAACTAAGTTAGCATCCTTATATAACATCTTATCTGGATACTCTTTCATAACATCTTTTAAAACTACAATTGGTCCTTCAAACTCTTTTTTTCCAGTTATCATAACATCTTCTGGAGCATCGATATAGTCATACTTATACTCTGGTGAGAACTTGATTCTCTCTCTTTGAAGTCTTTCTAACTCTTTTCTCATTCTTCTTAAAATAACAGCATGAGCATGTTTGTTATTACATCTCTCTAATAACTTTAATTTTTTCTCAATAGCTTCTTGAGTATCTTCGATTACCTCTTCAGTTTCTCTATTTTTCTTTTTTCCTTCAGCTATTCTAACTTTTTTCTCTTTTAAATATTTTTGGTGGTCACACTCGTAAACCCCAACCTCAAAGTTATCTATATCAAATATCTTAGTTGCAAAAGTTCTAATGAAATCAATATTATGTGATATCACTAAGAAAGCTTTTGGACTGTTATTGATATAATCTGTTAACCAAGCTGTCTTTTTCTTATCAAAGAATGATAGAGGCTCATCTAAAATTATTAAATCAGAATCACTAAATAAAGTAGTAGCCAGTCTTATATACTGTCTTTCTCCTCCACTTAACTCTCTGAATTTTTTATCTAACTTATCAGTTAGTTCAAATGTTTCAATGAACTCTGATTGAATATGGATGTATGAGTATCCACCTAAACTTTCAAACTCATCTGAAAGTCTTGAATATTTCTCCATTACTTTTTCATCGTTATCCATATCTCCAGTAAATTCTGCTGAAACTGCATCTAATTCTGCTTGAATAGCCATTACTTTTTGGAATGGTGAGTTTAGTAGCTCTTGAACATTGCTATCTAAATCCAATCTTCCAAACTGGTCAAAACAAGCTATAACAGCTTCCTCTTCTCTAATTACTGTTCCTCTATCTGGTGATTCTGCTCCAGTTAAAAGTTTTATTAAAGTAGATTTTCCAGTTCCGTTGTTTCCAACAAGAGCTATTTTATCTCCAGAATTTACTTCTAAATCTACATGTTTATATAAATTTTGTGAAAAAAATGATTTCGATACATTTTTAAACTCTATTATAGTCATTTTCATCTCCTATTTTCTATTAAATTTAACGTATTATTATACCATGATTTATATTTTTTAGCAATATGAGCCTTTAAAAATAAGAAAAGCTAGAAGAGTGGAACCCCTTCTAGCTTTTCTATTAAATATTCGCTTCTAATGTGTATGTAAATACATATTTTTTATTGCTTCTAACTAAATATTCATCATGTGTCGGTGCTCCCCAAGAATCGTCTCCTCCAACTCCCATCTGAATCATATTTATATTTAAAGCTGTACAGTGTGATTTTGGTAACTCGTAGTGGTGATAAGCACTCTCAATCTCACTCACAGTATAAGGTAGTGCACTAAACTCAAATGGAATATCTCCTGAAACTTTCATTCCAAATCCTGTTTTATCAGTTATCTCTGCCCATCTTGTTCCAACTCTATTTCCACACTCTTGCGGAATTACATATTGACTCATATTTTTTTCTACATCACTTTCAAATATTCCTAATCTAGAACCATGAACTCTATCTATATAGTTTTCCTCTGGCCCCATTCCATACCACTTTATTTCTGAGTATTCTTTTGGTAGCTTATAGCTCATTCCAAATAGTGGCATATCTGATAATCCTTCAACTCCATCATACTCCATAGTCACTTTAATCTTTCCATCTACAAACCCTTCATAACTTAAAACAACTGTTGTTGCTGGAATTGTAGGTAAATCGTAAGTTGCCTTTATCTCGATAGAATTTTCCTTTTCAAAAGTTTCAACACTGCTCATCTTAGCATAGCTAGAAGCCAATTTCCACTGAGCATATCTAAATGGCATCTTATTTCCTCTGTCATTGTCAGTTGAAGCTCTCCAGAAGTTCGGCATCACAACCCCATCTACAAACTCCTTTCCACAAAGCTTTAAAGAGATTAATCCACCATAAGCTTTTGAGAAGATAAGTTCTGAATTTTTAGTTTTTATACCTATATTAAATCCACCATCTATTAAAGTTGGTTTTCCTTCTAAATTATTTTTTAATTTTGCTTCCACTTTATAGACTTTTTGTCCAAAACAGATTTCATGTCCTTTAGAAGCATAGAATCTATCCTCTTTTAAATGTAATGAAACTTCAATCGTATATTCTCCACTCTCTTTCATTTTTGGAAGATGTAACTTAAACTCTTTTTCAGATAATGGTTTAACAGCACACTCTAAAGATTCCCCGAATATCTCAACTCCATTTTTTAATAACTTTACTCTAGTTTCATATTCGTTACAATTCGTAAATAAACTTTCATTATAAATTGTAAAACTTTTTTCTGTTACATTTATTTTATAATCTGAGAATAACTGCTTTATCTCTTGAACTTTTGGTGAAATCTGTCTATCACCATAGATTATTCCATTTACACAGAAATTATAGTCCGTTGGTCTATCTCCAAAATCTCCACCAAAAGCTAAATAATCATTTCCAAATGGATCTTTTTTCATAAGTGATTGGTCTATGTAGTCCCAGATAAATCCACCTTGATACATAGGGTATTTTCTTTCTAACTCTGTATATTTATTAAGTCCTCCGTTTGAATTCCCCATAGCATGAGAGTATTCACAAAGTACAAAAGGTTTTTCTGGTGTTTCTTGTAGATACTTTTCTACCTCATGAACTTTTGCATACATTCTACTTTCCATATCTGAAGTTTTATCATATCTTCTATCCCAGAATATACTTTCATAATGAACAACTCTAGTTTTGTCTAACTCTCTTAAATATTCAGACATTTTAAATATGTTCTCTCCACCAAACGACTCATTTCCACAAGACCAAATAACTATCGAAGGGTAATTTTTATCCCTTTCAAACATAGATTTAGTTCTATCCATAACATTCTCTAGCCATTCAGGATTATTATTTGGAATAACTTTCTCTGGACAAGGTTGTCCTAGAATTTGCCAAGTTCCATGTGTTTCTAAATTTACTTCATCAATCACATAAAGTCCATATTCATCACAAAGCTCATACCATCTTGTTTGATTTGGATAATGTGATGTTCTAACAGCATTAAAATTATTAGCTTTTAAGAATTTTATATCCCAAATCATATCCTCTTCTGATACTGCTCTTCCGTTATAACAACTAAATTCATGTCTATTTACACCTTTGAAAACAATACGTTCTCCATTTATCTTCATTATTTTATCTTCAATTTCAAACTTTCTAAATCCAAATTTTTGAGAACACTCCTCTATAATTTTTCCACTCTCAGAGTCCTTTACTATAACTCTTACTTCATAAAGGTTTGGCTTTTCTGCACTCCATAGCTTTGGATTTTCAAACTTTTTTGATAACTCTATTTTTAAATTTTTCTCTATTTTTAATACATTTTCCTCAACACTTAAAACAACTTCATTTTTATCTAAAAGTTGCATCTCAATATCAACAGTTATCTCTCTTTCAGACTCTATCTTTAAACTATTTTTTAAATTGGCTTTTTTTAATCCGCTTCCTAGCTCTGATGTTATAAACATATCTTTCACATGAACCTCAGGTGTCGAATATAGATAAACATCTCTAAATATTCCACTCAATCTCCAGAAATCTTGGTCTTCTAACCAACTTCCACTACACCATTTATAAACTTTAGCTTTTATCTCTGCTTTTCCTTCCTTTATATATGGTGTTAAATCAAATTCACTCGGTGTAAAACTATCCTCACTGTAACCTACAAACTCATCATTACAATAAAGTTCTAAACACGACTCCACTCCTTGGAAAGAGATATACACTGGTCTATCTTTCCAATCTTTTGGAATAACTACTTCTGTTTTATAAACTCCAAATGGATTGAACTCTTTTGGAACCTCCCCAGGCTCTAAATTTTCTCTTCCATCCCAAGGATACATTGTATTTACATATTGTGGTTCTCCATACCCTTGAAGCTCCATATGCCCTGGTACTTTTATTTTTGACCAATTTGGTGAATCACAGTATGAAAAATCCCAAATACCATTTAATGATTTTCTCCACTCTATATTTAAACCTGAATATTTATGATTTGAATGTGCACTTAACCTATTTATTTTAAAAACTCTTGGATTATGTAAATTTTCCATAAAATCCTCCCCTACTTATTTAAATTACTAATATATAATCATAATTTACTAAATATAGCAATTAACTACAAAAAGTTATCAAAAACTTTATTAACTTATTAAAAAAAGAGCGTATCACATTAATTTTTATTTGGCAAATCAAAGTATTGTGGTAAAATATACTCAATTGACAAAATTTTGAAGGTGATTAAATGAAGTACAATGTCATTATTACTAAAAAAAATATAAAAAATATTATTCTCAAAGTTAAAAGTGATGGTACAGTTACTCTTTCAGTTCCTAAAAGAACAACAAACGATTTTATTGAATCTTTTCTTAAATCTAAGAATGAATGGATTCTAAAAAATCTCGAAAAAATTAAAAAAAATCCAGTTAAAGCAGTTGACAAATCATATAAAAATGGAGACAATATAGAGTATCTTGGAAAAAATTATATTTTAAAAATTTTTACTAGTATCTCTAATAAAATTGAAATTGATAAAGACTCTTTAATAATTTTTACCAATAAAGAGATAACTGAAAAAAATATAGAAACTCTTCTATATAATTGGTACAAAGAAAAAGCCTCAGAAATTTTTAAAATATCTTTAAATAAATATAGTAATCTTATCGGTGAGAAATTTTTAGATTTTAAAATTCGAAGAATGAAACGTCGTTGGGGATCTTGTCGGTATCTAAGTAAGGTTATCACACTGAACTTAGAGCTTATCAGAAAACCTCAAGAGTGTATTGATTATGTTTGTCTACATGAGGTAGCTCATTTAAGATATCCACATCATCAAAAAGAGTTCTGGGATTTTATAAAAGTTTATATGCCTGATTGGAAGATTCGAAAAGAAAGGTTGGACAAAATATGATTAAAAAGTATATTGGAGAAGATGGATTCAGATATTATGTAAAAAAAACTGAACTATTTTCTACAAAAAATGTTGTTGCAATAGGTATTGGAGCTGCACTGTATAGTGTTCTCTCTGGAGTAGCTATCCCTGTTGGTCCTAACACATCATTTAGAATAGCTGTTGCTCTTCTTACAATTTTTGGAGCTATATTCGGACCTGTTGTTGGGTTTTTTGTTGGATTTGTTGGACACGCTTTAAATGATATGATTATGTGGGGAAGCGTTTGGTTTAGTTGGGTATTCCTTTCCGCTGTTATTGGTCTTTTTGGAGGAATGATTGCTCTAGATAAAAGTTTCTCTTTAGAAACAGGCCACGTTACTAAATTTCATATATTTAAGATGTACGTTTATTCAATCTTAGGAATGATTGCTGCTGGACTTGCTGCATATGTCGGAGATGTGTATTTTTATGGTGAGCCCGCTCAAAAAGTTTGGATTCAAATAGCACTTGCTACATTTACAAACTTTGTTGTTACCGCTGCTTTAGGTATCCCTATTATTCTTGGAATTGCAGCTAGAAAAAGAAAATATTCAAATTTAAAAATAGAAGATTAATTAAAGGAGTATAGATGATTAACGTAGTAGAATTTAAAGATTTTACTTTTAAATATGTGAATCAATTAGAACCAACTCTAAAAAATATCAATTTAGAGATTAAAAAAGGTGAAAAAGTTCTAATTGCTGGACCAAGTGGTAGTGGAAAATCTACTCTTGGAAGCTGTTTAAATGGTATTGTTCCCTTTTCTAAAGAGGGAGGTTTCAAAGGAACTTTAACTGTTAATGGTATAGAACCTTACGAAACAAGTATTTTTGATATCAGTAAAAATGTTGGTACAGTTTTACAGGATCAAGATGGACAATTTATAGGTCTAACTGTTGGAGAGGATGTTTCATTCATCGATGAAAATAATCTCGTTCCTCAAGAAGAGATGATTAGAGATACTAGAAGTGCATTATCAACTGTTGCTATGGAGAGTTTTATAAATCATAGTCCTGGAGAACTTTCTGGTGGGCAGAAGCAATCTGTATCTTTAGCTGGAATAATGAGAAGTTCAGCTGATATTCTTCTTTTTGATGAGCCTTTAGCAAACCTTGACCCATATAGTGGAAAACACGCTATGAAACTTATCTGTGATATTCAAAAGAAAACAGGAAAAACAATTATTGTTATTGAACATAGAATTGAGGATGTTTTAGAGCAGGATTTCGATAGAGTTATTATTTTAAATAAAGGTGAGGTTGTGGCTAATGGGACTCCTGAAGAGCTATTTAGAAAAGATATGTTCAGAAAGTATGGTCTTAGAGAGCCTCTATATATTGAAGCTTTAAAGTATTCGGGTGTAGATTTAGAAAAAGATTCTATCTATCCAATCACAGAAATTGGAACTATCCAAAATATTGAAAAAGTTCAAAAATGGTGTGATTCTATCAAAATTAAAAAGAACGAATTTAAAGAAAATATTTTAGATATTAAAAATATATGTTTCTCTTATAACGAAGAGAAATCTATATTAAAAGATGTCGCTTTCTCTGTTAATAAAGGAGAGATTTTAGCTCTTTTAGGAAATAATGGTGCTGGTAAATCTACTCTTTGCAAAGTTATAACTGGAATTGAAAAAGAAACTTCTGGAGATATAACTCTTCTTAATAAAAGCATTATTAAAGAGAGTATCAAAAGAAGAGGAGAAAAGATTGGATTTGTTATGCAAAATCCAAATCATATGATCACTCAAGAAACTCTTCTTCAAGAAGTCCAGTTTGGATTAAAAATAAGAGGTATTAAAGACTATGTTGAGAAAGCTGAAAAAGCTTTAGAAGTTTGTGGTCTTCATGAGTTCAGACATTGGCCTGTTACATCTCTTAGTTATGGACAAAAAAAGAGATTAACAATTGCTGCTATTTTAGCTTTAGAGCCTGAAGTCTTAATTTTAGACGAACCAACTGCAGGACAGGATTATAAAAGATATAAAGAGTTTATGAGTTTTATAAAGGATATTGCTAAAAAAGGGGTTGGAATTATTCTTATAACTCATGATATGCATCTTGCTTTAGAGTATGCTAATAGAGCTGTTGTTTTATGCAATGGAACTATTGTAGCTAATAATACTCCTACAATTATTTTAGGTGAAAAAGAGTTGATGGAAAAATCTAATTTAAAAGAGACATCTCTTTCACAAATGGCAAAAATAATGAAATTAGATTCAGAGATATTAATGAATTCATTCATTAACTTTGAAAACGTAGGAGGGATTAGATAATGTCTAGAGCTGGTACTTTATATATTGATAAAGATTCAGCTATCCATTCGATAGATGGAAGTATAAAATTTTTACTGCTTCTTGTTTGGACAGCTTCAGTCTTTTTATTTAACGATTTTAGAGTGTTTATAACATTTTTTGTTGTTGGAATGACTCTATTAAAAATTGCTAAGATTCCATTTAAGTCAATAAAACCACTATTCCAATTTATTGTTCTATTTACTATTTTGAACTCTCTATTCTTAATAGTTGTGACTCCTGGATATGGTTCGACTTTAACTGACACTACTACTGCGCTTTTAACAATCAAAGGAATCACTCTTTCATTAGAAACTGTTTGGTTTGCTTTAACTCTTTCTATGAAATATCTTGCTGTTTTTCCTATAATGATGTTGTTTATATTTACAACTCATCCAAGTAAATTCGCAAGTAGTTTAAATAAAATTGGTGTTTCTTACAAGGTTGCTTATGCTATAAATATTGCTCTTAGATATATTCCTGATGTAAGAGATGAGTTTAAAAATATTATGCATGCTCAAGAAGCTAGAGGAGTAGCTTTCAGAAAAGAGGATGCAAATATTTTAACAAGACTTAGAAACTACAATACAATTTTATTTCCATTAGTACTTTCATCTTTAAATAGAGTTGAAGTTATATCTAATGCTATGGATTTAAGAGGTTTTGGTCATAAAAATAAAAGAACTTGGTATAGTTCTCAAAAATATGGAAAGATTGACTTTATAAGTTTAATTTTAATGATCTTACTTTTAGTTTTATCAATATATTTAAAAATATATGTTTTAAAAGGATTCTGGTATCCTTTTAGTTAATTATTCTAAATACTAATTTAAAAAAACCTCTTTTTTAGAGGTTTTTTTCATTTTTTATAGTATTAAATATAGAAGATAAAATATTTATGGAGGTTGCTATATGTCCACTCAACTTTTAAAATTGATTAAAAAAAATATAAAAACTTTTCTTAGTATATTTTTTATATGTATATCTTTTACATCCTATATTTATAATACTAATCCTATAAGCTATTCTGCTAAAGGCTTTTTCAAATATATTGAACCAGAAGGTCAAATTAAAATAACTAAAATAGATGGAAATGGAATAATTACTTATGAAAGTTTTACTCCAGGTGATGGTGGACTTTACATTCCCAGTCTAATAAAAAGTGATTCTTTAAACCTTTCATTGAATACTGGAAATGGAATATATACCGTGACTGCTAAATCTTTTGATCCAACTTCTGCAATCAATGATGTAAATAATTTTTTATCTAAACTTTTAAAATCTAATACAGACTTTTTAAAAGATAAACTTTTATCAATTGAAGATGAGGAGAAAAAAATAAAAATTAATAGTTTAATTAAAACTCCAGCAACATCATTTCCTTTAATTATTGAAGCAGAAAAAGTTGAAATAATTGATAAACGCTATCTTATAATATTCTATGGGTTTATTCTATCTTTTTTTATCTCTTTAACTGTTTCTATTTTAAAAGAAAGAGTTGATGAGATATGATTTTTGTATTGGGTATATTTGGTATTTTTCTATTCTATACTATCTTTTTTACAGAAGATATCTATGAAAAACAAATTTTAATGATTCCTTTAGTTATTTTAATTTTTTATAGTGGAGGAAGGTTAAATGTTGGTGGATATGATTATCATGTTTATAAATATTTTTATGAACTGCCCTATTTTCAAAATCCATATAGCTATGAAAAATTATTTGTTATTTTAAGGGATTTTTCAAAATTTGTAGGTTTAAATTATAACTTTTTTTTATTTTTTCTAAGTTTAATTTTTAATTTCACCATCTATAAACTTTTTACTACATATAGTATTCAACCGACTTTATCTTTCTTAATATATTTATCAACATTTTATTATTGGCACAATTTTACAATTATTCGAAATTTTATTGCGATTTTAATTTTTTGGATAAGTTTAAAATATATTTTAGAAAAAAAACTACTAATCTACGTCTGCTTAATAACAATAGCTTGCCTTTTTCATAAAACGGCTATTGTATTATATCCACTATATTTTATTTTAAATTATAAGTTCACTAAAAAATCGTTAATATTTATTTTTAGTTTAGCTTTACTTATAAACCCTATATCATACTTAATTTTTAGGTTAAATATTAGTTTTTTAGGATTAAGTGAGCGTTTAAATAGATATTCTCATATAATTGAATATGGAAACTTCTTTGAATTTTCAGAATTATTTTTACTTGTTTTTATTAGTTTGTTTTTTATTAAAAATATTTCAGAAAAAGAGAGGGTATTTATCAATCTAAATATTATTGCTCTTTTTATATTTATTAGTTTTTACAGATTTGCTATTATTTTAAGATTTTTAGAATATTTTAGATTTGGTGTTTTTATAACAATACCTTTTATAATATCTAAAATTGAAAATAAATTTATTAAAAATTTAATTTTTATGGCCACACTTTTTTATTTAACTTTTAAATATTATCATACTATAAATGCTTATGCTATTTATAACTATAATAGTTGGATAATATAAAAAAGCTGAGACAATCTTATATCTCAGCTTGATTTAACTAACTATTTACCTGTTGCGTTATTTACTGCTTCTAAGAATCCTTCAGAAGTATATGTAGCTCCTGCTACAACATCTACTTGTGATGATTGTGCTTCAATAACCTTTTTTGTTAACTCTTCAATTGCTGGATTCGAAATTCCTGGAGTATCGCTATTCTCTTTTACTTCAATAGCTGTTATTTTATCTCCATCCATTGTTACCGCAACCTTTATATCATCTGCATATCCTAATCCAGTTCCTTCTTTTACTTCAGCAAATGCTACCGTTGATAACATTACTAACATTGATATTAAAAACTTTTTCATAATAATCCACCTTTCCTAACTTAATCTCACTATGAATTATACTGTATACTACCATTTTATGTCAAGAAAGAAATACAATTGATTCCAATTTTAATCACTTTTCACTCGTTTTTAACTCAATTTTTAAGCTATAATGTTACCCCTTCTTTTATATTCTCATTTTCTGGAAGAATATCATATTCTTTCATAGCGTTTCTAGCATATTTTCCTAATGCAAGAAGTGCTACTAAGTTTGGAAGTACCATCATTCCATTAAACATATCAGCTAATTCCCATACTAATTCAACCTTCATAACTGAACCTATAACAATCATTATCATAACTATAGCTCTATAAATATTAACAGATTTTTTATTTTTAAATATATATCTTACATTTGCTTCTCCAAAGAAATACCATCCTACTATTGTTGAAAATGCAAAGAATAGTAGACAGATAGCTATGAATACTTCACCAAAAGTTCCTAAAGTTTTAGCAAATGCTCCTTGAGTTAATACAATTCCAGCTCCAGAAGTTAAAGATACTTTAGATGTTAATATTACTAATGCTGTTCCTGTTAAAACTATAAATGTATCAATAAAAACTGTTATTACAGCTACAATTCCTTGCTCTCCTGGATGAGATACTTTTGCTATTGCATGAGCATGAGGTGTTGATCCCATTCCAGCCTCATTTGAAAATAGTCCTCTTGCAACTCCATATCTAACCGCTTGCTTTACACTAATACCCATAGCTCCTCCAAAAGCAGCTTGTGGATTAAAAGCAGAATAGAAAATAGATGTTACTGCGGGAATTACCTCTTTATAGTTTATCATTATAATTACAAAACAGGCTAATATATACAGCCCTGCCATTACCGGAACTATCTTCTCTGTTACTGATGCTATTCTTTTTATTCCTCCAAAGAATACAAATCCAGCTAAAACTGAAACTACAATTCCTACTAAAGCTGGTGATGCACCAAAAGCATGTCCAAAAGCTGCTGAAATTGAGTTTGCTTGAACTGCGTTACCCATAAGTCCTAAAGCACCTATACATGCCATTGCAAAGAAATATGCCAATCCTTTTGCAATCTTTTTATTTTTTAACGAATTCTCAATATAATAAGCAGGTCCCCCTGTTATTTGTCCATCCACTCTTTTTTTGAAAACCTGTCCTAAAATTGCCTCTACATAAACTGTTGCCATTCCGAAAAATGCACTTGCCCACATCCAAAATATTGCTCCTGGTCCTCCAGATGCGATTGCTGTTGCTGCTCCTGCTAAATTTCCTGTTCCAACTTGGGCCGCTACTGCTGTAGCCAAAGCTTGGAATGACGACATTCCATTTTTATCTGCTGCCTTACCATTTAAGTTAATTGATCCTGTTACATGCTTTATTCCCTCTTTAAACTTTCTAATTTGAATAAAGTTTAACTTCAAAGTAAAATAAATTCCTGTTCCCATCAATAATATAATTAAAAAATTACCCCATAAAAAACTGTTTACACTTGTTACAATATCTTGCATTTGAATTCCTCCTAAAAATTTTTTTAAATGCAAAATTGAATAAAAAAAGAAGGTATTTCAAAAAATACCTTCTGGAATTAAAAAAGAATTATACACAAAAAATAGTTAATGGAAAACTTTTATTGCATAATTCCTCTGTCCTTTTACCTGAGAGTTTAGTCCAAAATTTCTTTTGGGTTTGCTCCTTCGGTGCTCATAGAGTCTCTCCAGAGGCTCGTCCAGTATAGGTCCTCAAGTTTTTCAACTAACCTGAAAGATTCACTTCTTCGGTGGTCATTTCTGACACTCTCCCTATACCTTCAACCGATTTTCTATTCAATTTTTGTTAATCTTGTTATGAGGTCTATTGTAAAATGAAAAGTTTTTTTTGTCAATAACTTTTTTTGGTCTTTTTATTTTATTTTTTTCAATAACAGGTGTGAAGCTCCTAACATTCCAGCATCATTACCTCTTTCAGCCATTTTAATATCTAATATATCTAAGTAGTTTTTCATTACTTTTTGTTCTAAACTCTTCTGGAAAATATTTTTTAAAAAATCACCTTGTTTAGAAACTCCTCCTCCTATAACAACGAGAGAGGGATTAAATATATATATCAAAGTTGCTAGTCCATCTGTAAAATAATCTGCCCACTCATGTACTAACTCTTTATATTCAACGTTATTTTTATGAACCTCTTCAAATATCTCTCTTCCATTAAGTTTTTTAGAAAATTTTTCTTCCGCCATTCTTAAAAGTGCTGTTGTTGATGCATAACCTTGATAGCACCCCTTATTTCCACAACCACATTGAACCCCATTTTTTACGATTTGAATATGTCCAAACTCTGCTGCGACACTTCCTTCACCTCTTAGAAGTTCTCCGTTTAGTATAACTCCTCCACCGATTCCTGTTCCTATTGTCAAACAAATAAAGTTTTCTTTTCCTGCTGCTGCTCCCATCCACATCTCTCCTAGTGCAGCACAGTTTACATCATTTTCTAAAACTGCTGGTAAGCCATATTTATCCTCTAATATCTGAACTAAATTAGTTCCTATCCATCCTGGAATAAGATTTGTTCCACCGACAACTTTTCCTATCTTTCCATCTATCTGTCCTGTCGCTGAAACTGCAATTCCTATTGTTCTATCATTTTTTAACTCTTCAACTATTCTGAATATCTTTTCTAATAACTGTTCTACACCCTTACTTGCCTCAGTTTGTAAAGAAGAGGAGAAGATAACCTCTCCTCCTGTACTAACTGAGCCATATTTTATCTCTGTTCCTC
Organism: uncultured Cetobacterium sp.; assembly: GCF_945952365.1. Lineage (GTDB taxonomy): Bacteria > Fusobacteriota > Fusobacteriia > Fusobacteriales > Fusobacteriaceae > Cetobacterium_A. The sequence continues at coordinate 8,193 of NZ_CAMFHX010000035.1, read as the reverse complement.
CAATATCTATGGCTACTATGTTCATTTCATCTGCTCCTATAAAAAGTTTCTGCCTATCTCTTTTGCTGCTTCAATTTTCTCTGCTGAAAGTTTCTTCATTGGTAATCTACAGTATCCTGCTGCTTCTACACCTTTTAATTTTAAAATCTCTTTTATTGTTTGATATAATCCATTTTTTAAAATAGCTTCAATTATATCGTTCAAATAACTTTGCTTCTCTCTTGCTAAAAGAAGATCTCCCTCTTGAACTAACTTAAATATCTCTTTTGCTATTTTTCCAGTCACATTGTAAGTGCTTCCTATAGCTCCATCCACTCCTAGCGCTACTGCTGGAAGTAACATCTCATCAAATCCAGCATATATTAGTTTATTAGGGAATGTTTTTCTAACTCTTTCCAATAAATAAAAGTCTCCAGCTGTAAACTTTATTCCAATTATTTTTTCATGGCATAAAAGTTCTCCAAATTGATCAACACTCATATTTACTCCAGTTAAAAATGGAATTGAATAGATTATCATATTATTATTTGTTTCATTTACAATTGTCATATAGTAATTTTTTATCTCTTCAAAATCAAATTTATAGTAAAACGGTGTTACTGCCGACAACGAATCATATCCCAAACTAGTTGCATATTTTCCCAATTCAATAGCTTCATATAAGTCTATCGATCCCACTTGAGCTATTAATTTCACATCATTTTTAGCTTCATCTTTTACAATTTCAAAAATTCTTTTTTTCATCTCTGTTGAAATCATAAAGTTTTCACCAGTACTTCCACCTACATAAAGTCCATCAACCTTCATTACATCAATATTGTATCTAACAATATTTCTTGTTCCTTTTTCATCTAAATCTCCATTTTCATGAAACGAAATAAGTAGTGCTGAATAAATACCTTTCATCTTGCTCCTCCAGATTTTTTAATTTATGCTCCTAATATTAAATTTGGTACAAATAAAACTATTTGTGGGAAAATTGTTAAAATAATTAAAGTTATAATTATTGGAATCAAAAACGGAATTACCCCTTTGGTTATAGTACTGACAGGAATTTTTCCAACTCTTGATACTACGAAAAGAGCCATTCCCATTGGTGGAGTTAATATTCCAATCATCAAGTTTAATGTACTTATAACTCCAAAGAATACTGGATCAATTCCAAATTGAATAACAACTGGAATTAACATTGGTAAAACTAATACTTGTAGTGCTAACGCTTCTATAAATGTTCCTAAGAAAATTAAAAGGAGATTTATCATTATTAAAACCATCAATGGTGACTTACCAAATGTTAAAAATACCTCTGCAATCTTCATTGAAATCTGTTCTCTAGCTATAACCTGTCCGAAGAAAGTTACACCCATTATCATTAAAACTGTTACTCCACTTATCTTTATTGTTTCAATAACATCTTTAACAAATCCCTGTACTGTTAGTTCTTTATATACAAAGAATCCTAAAGCCATTGAATAGCAAGTTGCAATTACAGCCGCTTCTGTTGGGGTAAAGTATCCCGAGAAAATTCCACCAATTATTATAAATGGAGTAAGTAAAGCCCAAAACGATTCTTTGAAAGATATTATCCTTTCTTGCATAGTTGCTTTTGGAGCTCTTTTGTAACCTCTTTTTTTACAAATAAAATAGTTCATTATCATCAAAGCAAATGTTAAAATAATTCCTGGAACAAATCCTCCTAAAAACAATCTTGCTATTGATTGGTCAGCTATAACTCCGTATATAATCATTGTTATGCTCGGTGGTACTAAAGGACCAATTATACACGAAGCCGCAGTTAATCCACCACATAAATCATCATCATAGCCTTCATCTCTCATAGCTTTTATCTCAAGTTGTCCCAGTCCTCCTGCATCAGCTAATGCCGATCCAGACATTCCTGAAAATATCAAACTTGCAAATATATTTACATGACCCATTCCACCTGTATAGTGACCTAATAAAGCCTTTGCAAATCTAAATATTCTTTCTGTTATTCCAGAGCTATTCATTAAAACGCCTGTCAAAACAAAGAAAGGAACACTCAATAAACTAAAACTATCTAAACTATCAACTAAAAGTGATCCTACAAAATATATTACATTCCAGTCCGTTAATGCAAAGAATAATAGTGTCGCAAAAACTAATGAAAATCCAACTGGAACTCCTATAAATATAAGCCCAAACCAAGATAAAAATGTTAATATTGTTACCATTCTTCATTCACCACCTTTTCATCCTCTATTGATTTTGATTCATCATCTTTTTCAATTGAGAAATTTTTAGGCTCTATTATAAGTTTACCAGATTTATAATCTTGAATTAAAACTTGGATAAATCTTACTAGCATTAATGAAGCCAAAATTGGTAGGGCTGCATACATCCAACCTGAAGATATTTTTAAAGCTATTAACTGAAATATCTTCTTTCTTAAAAATAACCTATACCCTATTTGAATCATTGAGAGCAAAGAGATGAATACAACTGATTGAATAAATGTGTTGGCTATTTTTAATCCCCTTCCTGAAAACTTATTGTATAAAAAATCTATAAAAACGTGTTGTCTATGTTTAACTCCAATACTTACACCTAACATCCCAGTATATGTAAATAGTAGAATAGCTAACTCTTCACTCCATATAAGAGGAGAGTCAAATACTTGTCTAAAGATGATTTGTGCTATTAGAATAGCAAACATTGTTATAAAAAGTATTGCACCTACAATCTCTTCAATGTTATCAAAAATTTTTCTTATATTCATATTCAACTCCTATACTCACAAATTACTCTCTTATCTTACAGAATTTATCTCTTCTAAAGCTTCTTTTCCTAATTTACCATTATTTTTCATATACACCTCATAGAATGGTTGCATCGCTTTTCTAAACGGTTCTAAATCTGGAGTTGTAACTGTTACCCCTTGCTCTTTAAAGAAATCAATTATACTTGCTTCTTCATCTACGAATAGCTTTGTATGGTACTGTGCTGCAATTTCAGCTTCTGATTTAATTAAATCTTGTAAATTTTGAGGTAATTTTTTCATTGAAGAAGCACTTGCTAAATATAGTTGGTCGTTTAATATATGATTAGTCATTGCTAAATATTTTTGTACTTCATAGAACTTTTGAGCTCTTATTGCTGATAATGGATTTTCTTGTCCATCAACCGAATTTGTTTGTAGTGCCAAATATACCTCTGAGAATGCCATCGGTGTTGGTGATGCTCCTGTATTCTTAGCATATTCTAAGTTTGAGTCAGCTCTTGGAACTCTTAACTTTAATCCTTTCATATCCTCTAAAGAATTAATTGGTCTATTTGATGTAGTTTGTCTTGTTCCATTATATGCTTGAGACAATATCTCTATGCTTAAATTATCTTTTATTTTCTTCTGTAAATTTTTACCAAAAGTTGTATCAAATGAAGCTCTTTTCATATGATCAAAATCTTCAATCACATATGGCAGTGAATAAACTTGTGCTTCTGGGAAAAATATATTAAATCTTGAAATTTCTGCAAATCCTAAATCTAAAACTCCAGCAGATAGCTGTTCAAGCATCGATCTATCGTCACCTAATTGAGCTCCTGGATATAACTCTACTATTATTTGTCCATTTGATTTTTCTTTTAAATGATTTGCAAAAGTCTCGGCTGCTTTATACTCATTTGAACTTGTATTTGCAACTAACCCCATTTTCAGCTTATAAACTTTTTCGTTTGCCCCAAATGCTACCATCCCAAAAACTAAAGTTAATCCTGCTACTTTTAACACTCTTTTCATTAAAATTTCCTCCCTTAAAATTTATTTTTGACTATATATAATAATCTCAGAACTAATCTAAACTCTCTCTAAAAATAATGTCTATCTTAGTTTGAAACCTCTGAGATCTTTTTATATCTGTTTTATATAATAATTCAAAAATTCTTTTTCCAGCTGTATAACCTTGGTTGTAGAAATCTTCTGATACCGTTGCAATAATCTTATTGCTTTCTAGTAATCCCCGTATTTTTTCATTGAAACCATTTGTTACAAATCTATAATTATCTCTTTTTATTTCCCCTAAATATTCGATAATCTCTGGTGCATATCTATTTATATATACTCCCTCTATATCTTCTGAGAGATAATTTAAAACTTTATTTTTATTTTCTAATAAACTCTCTATCTTTATAGGCCCTACATATTTTTTTTGGATTTCATCTAATTTTGCTGTAAATCCCTTCAAATACTTTTTAGAAGACATCAAATCGTCTCCACCATCAATTATTAAAATTTTCCCATCTTTTACAGTTACGTTTGACATTATATTTGCAGCTATTCTACCTGATTTTGTATATCTTGAATCTATATATGTAATCTCACTTGAAAGTTCCTTTCCAATAGAAACAACATGTAGTTCATTAATTACAGGCAAAATTATTTTTAATATCTCTTCAGTATCTAAAGGTGTTAAAATCAATCCATGAATTTTTTTATCTAATATTTTCTTTAAAATTTCAATCTGACCTATCCGATCACTTAGATCGACTTCTAAAATTTTTATCTTAACTCCATAAGCTTTAACTTCATCTTCAAAATCTTTTAATCCTGCTTTTATTTTTTTTGAATACTCTTCGTTAACTGACTTAGCTATTATCGCAACGATTTTTTTCTTTTCTTTTATTGCTAATGTACTTCCTAAGTAGTTTTTTTCATATCCTAATTCTTTAGCTAGCTCTAATACTTTTTCTTTTGTTTCTAATTTTATGCTTTTACTGCCATTAAGTGCTCTAGCTACTGTAGTTCTCGTTATCCCTAATTTTTTAGCTAAATCTTCTTGAGTTACCATCTTACACCTACCTTTGTTCTCGTGAACATGTTCGTTATTAATTTAATACAACATTTTTTTGGATTTGTCAAAATTTTTTTTAATTGTTCTTGTAAAAATTTGTAAAAGCATTTATAATATTATGATAAAAGAAGTTTCGAGAGGAGAATATTTATGAAAGTTATTAGTAAAACTAAACCAAAAGGTACAGAATATAATGAACTAAAAAATCTTAAAAAAGCTAAGAGAATTGTTAAAGCTAAAGAGGATAGAAGAAGAGCGGAAAACAAAAGAGTAAACGCTGAGGCTAGAAAAGAAAGAAAAATTGAAAATGAATTCTTAGATAGAGTATCAGAAGTTGAAATTTTAGGTTTCAATAAAGGAATGCTTCTTGTTCGTGTTGGAGATGAAGTTGAAAAAAGAAATCTTACTTACGGAAGAAGAAGTGTAGATTTAAAAGATAACATCTCTCTTCTTGGTAATTTCCAACTTAAACTATTTGGTGAAATGGTAGAACTTAAGAGATTAAAGAACTTTAATCAAATGAAAGATGAGTTAGCTTGGGCTATTTCAGAAGGTATCTAATTACAAAAAAAGTGGACTTGTGTCCACTTTTTTATATTTTTTGTATTAAAAATTTATACACACCATGATTATCATTAGTATCTGTCACTTCTTTCGAAATACTTTTTAACTCAGTTTCAGCATTTCCCATTGCAACTCCACATCCAACCATCATCAGCATCTCTTTATCATTATTTGCATCTCCAAATGCTATACAAGTTTCTAACTCTAAGCCTTTATCTTTCAATATTTTCTCTAAAGTTTTTCCTTTATTTACATCACTGTTTAAAACTTCTAAATATTTTTCTTGTGAATATGTCAAATGTACTTTATTTCCTAATTTTTCTTTAATCTCTTTTTCTATTTCTAAAAGGTTTACTCTTTCATCTACAAAAAGTGCTTTTGTCATTTTAAAACTATCAAATATATCAAAGTTTTTTTCTACAGTATCTAAACCTATATTATCTCTGTAGTATTTTGTTTGCCAATTATTCTTATTTTCTACTAACCACTCTTCATTTTGATATAAATTTAAATGTACCTTATTTTTTCTTGATATCTCAATTAATACTTTTACTATATCCTCTGAAAGTGGCTGTTCATAAATAACTTTACTATTTTTACTATCCACTACTTTTGCTCCATTATAACAGATGGCTATTATGGGTAATTCTAATTTTTTTATAACCCCTTCTGTTGCACTGTAAGATCTTCCTGTTACTATGAAAATCTCAACTCCTTTACTATAAAGTTCTTTTAGAATAGATATGTTCTCTTTACTGATATCCTTTTGTGAATTTAACAGTGTTCCATCTAAATCTAACGCTACCGATTTCATCTAAAGCCCACCTCCCAATATTTGATATATTATAACAAAAAATGAGGGAAATTTCCCTCATTTTTGTATCTTAATAATCTATATTTTCTAAAATATGATTTCCGTTTGCATTAAATTTAAATCCTTTTATTTTTTTATTTAAACCAATAGTATATGTTTTATATACTATTGGTATAATAGGATTTTCTTTTGATATTATATTTTGAACTTTATTGTAGATCTCTTTTCTCTTTTCCTGATTTTGCTCTTTTCTCGCTTCTTCTAACAATCTATCAATCTCTTTATTATCATAAAAACTTCTATTTCCTACTCCACCCTTTGAACTACTGTGAAGTAATGGATAATATCCATAATCCGCATCTCCTGTACTCGTATACCATAATCCTATTAAAGCATTATGCTGTCCCATTGCTGAGAGTTGTAAAAAAGATGATAACTCTAATGTTTTTATCTCTACATCTATTCCTATCTCTTTCAAATTTGCTTGAATAATTTGAGCCATTTGGTACTTACTTGTATCCTCATATATCCACAACTCAATTTTTATTGGCAAGCTATATTTTTTCATTATCTCTTTTGCTTTTTCTAAATTGTATATTTTATTCTCTTTTGCTGAGTATCCAAACGTAGTTGGAGTAATTATAGAATTGGCCACTTTTGATGTACTTTCAAATATAACTTCATTTATTGATTCTTTATCTAAAGCGTAACTGATTGCCTCTCTTAAATTAATATCATTTAATGGTGCCTTCTCTGTATTAATTGACAAAAAATCTGTTCCGTAAGATAACTCATTAATTACTGTTAAGTCTTTAGATTTTTCTAAAGATTTAACATCTATAGATGCTATATCATATGCTATTTGAACTTCATTTGTTTCTAGTGCAATAAATCTATTTGTGGCTTCTGGTATTGTTACAAACTCTATTCTTGAAACTTTAGGAATTTCTTTAAAATAATTTTCATTTTTTTCTAAAATAACTTTAACTCCTGTTCCCCAATCCAATAATTTAAATGCTCCTGTTCCAACTAATTTTCCATTTTTATCCTTTTTTACTATTGCTAATGATGAGTGTGTAAAATTATGCAAAACTATATTTATATTTGTTAATGATTTTATTTCAAGATTATATTTATCAATAACTTCTATTCTTTCAATCGGATCTATCAATACTTTTGTTACTGGAATAGTTTTATTTCTTTCTAAACTCTGTTTTACAATCACTGCTGTTAACTCTTCACCATCTTGAAAATATATCTTTTCTTTTAATTTTAACTTTAAAATATTTTTTTCAATCTGGAAACTTTCTACTAATTCTCCTTCTATTCTCCCCTCTTTATTAAGAATAAATAGATTATTATAAATCTGTTTTGTTATAGCTAGTGTCGAACTATCTGTATGCCTGTGTGGATCATATGATCTTCCACTATATCCTAGTGCTACTTTAATTACTTTGTTATTTTCATTACAAAAAGTCACTGTTGAAACTATTGTTAAAATAAATATTATAAAAAATTTTAAAAAGTTTTTCATTTCTTCCTCCCCTGAATTTATGCTATACTTTTATTAGTATGTCATACTTAGCTATATTTTTCAAAAAAATAAAGTAAATTGTAGTAATACACTTATTCGGAGGCTTTAATGAAAATACTATTTAAAAATTTTAAAATTAAAAACAGTAACTTTATATATATTCCTCTTTATACTTTTTTAAAGGAAAAAATTGAGAAAAAAGAGATTCAAAATAAACTACCTTCGATTAGAAAAGTCGCAAGTTTTTTAAATATTAGTTCTAATACGGTTGCTAAAGCATATTCTGAACTTGAAAAAATTAATTATATAAAAAGTTATAAAGGTAGTGGTTTTTTTATTGATTCAAACTTTTTATTTGGTCAAAAAGAGAAAACTTTAAATTTAGAAAATGATGATTTTTATAGTGCGACACGTTTCGTAATGAAAAGTTACGACATGTTAAAAGTAGCTTAGAA
>NZ_CAMFHX010000034.1 GCF_945952365.1 uncultured Cetobacterium sp. | reverse complement strand
ATTTTATAACAATTGAAAATGCCAAAAAAACAACAAAAAACTCTTGCCGTTTACATATACTTTTTTAATATATTAAAATTGTAGTTTTAAAAGGGGAGGAAAATGTCAACGAATAGAAAGTTTTCTATTTTTTATTTTTTTATCATAGCTATTTTTATAGTTATATCTTTCAACCTAAGAATTAAAGGAAAAAACAAAATCACTGGTTTATTTCCAATAGTCAACAATACCAAAACCATCAATCAGAGTAATCTAACACCTGCTGAGAAAATAGTCTGGGAGAACTTCAAAACTATACCTAAAGCAGAATATAAAAAAAGATACAAAGAGATTGCAGAGAGTATTCGACCTATTTTGAACTCACCAACTGATAATCACATTGGAATAACTATACTCAAAGAGGTTTTAACTAGTAAAAAACTAAACTCAGAGGCAACTCTTTTCATTTTGGGAAAGCTCTCAACTCTAGAGATTTCAAGTGGACAAATTATAGATTCAATCACAACCAATATAGAGGTTCTAAAGTTAGCTGAAGAACTAAAATCAGAATATCACACAGATAGAGCGTATATCACCCTGAGTAGTCTTATAGCTCGTTTAGATGGAAACGAAACAGCTATAACTATATTAAATAAGATTCCTAAAACCACAGATTCATATCCTTCTAAAAACCGTGTCGAGGTTATGAAACACTTCCATCTAGCTGAAAACTATTTTTTAATTAAAAAAAATTCAGAGGCCTTAAGAACTCTTGAAAATATAGATTCTTTGCTCCTTGGAGAAAGTGAGACCTACATCCAAAATGTCTTAGCATTTAAATATACCTTAGAAACTCAAATCGCTATCGATAATTTAGATATAGCTCTAGCTAAAAAGAAACTTTTAGCAGCTAAAGAGATTATGAATAAAACAACAGTTGAGCACTTTACTGGTTTTTCTAGCTTCTATGCTGTCACAAATGAAAACTACAACTTAGTTGCTGATATAGACAATTTTTCAGTTGAAAATCTATTGAAAATCATATATCTTTCAGAAAATAAAGTAAATAGAACATATCTTGATGAAGCGTATACTCTTCTTTTTGAATACTACTATTTAATAAATGATATAAATAGTTATCGAACTTTGAAAAGTTCGTTTGATAAAAATCTAAAAAATATAAACTCATCTAATAATGAGGTTTTGGTTTTATATCTACTGCGTTCTCTTGAAAATAGATATATCGAAAGCCAAAACTTAAAACTCTATAGAAATCTTTTTCTATTGACTCTAATAACACTTTTAGCTACTTCAATTGCCCATAAGCAACTGAACTCAGCTAAACAAAAAGCTGAAACCGATTCACTGACATCTCTAAAAAACCGTCGTTCTTTTACAGAGAGAAGTGAGCTTTTAAAAGATAAACTTTACTATATGCTACTTTTCGATATAGATAACTTCAAATCTCTCAATGATACCTATGGTCATGAATTTGGTGATACCGTTTTAGCTACGATTGGAAAGCTTTTGAAAGAGATTGATTCAAAGTATTCTCTAGCATATAGAATTGGTGGAGAGGAGTTCGCAGTTATTTTTGTAAATATAGATGAAAACTTCGCCAAAGAGAGCTCTGAGTTTATTAGAAGAGCTATCAGTAATCTAACTTGGGAGCACCATATAAAAGTAACAATAAGTGGTGGATTTTCAAAAAATAATAATGATATCTATCAAACTTGCGATAAACTGTTATACACCGCAAAAAAATCTGGAAAAAATAAAATTATATATAAATAAGGAGGATTATGCTTAGCCGAATCTATGCCTTCTTTCTTCTACTAGCTACACTGGTTTTCAGTGATACCTATATCCCTAAGAGCTTAGAGGAAGAGGCATATCTAAAAAATCTACGAACAAAGGAGATCCGAGTTGGTCTCAGAAAAAGTGAATTTTACAACATCAGCACAGAAGAGGAGAAATCTCTAAACGAAATTGTAAAAGACCTTTTTCAAAACTATCTAAACCTAAATGTTAAATTTGAAGAGGACTACTACTACAATCTAAAAACAGACCTTATAGAAAAAAGGGTAGATATTATCACTCTTATCAACCGTGAAGATTACGCAAGCCGTTTTTTAAACTTCACAAACACAATCTTCAGTGAAACAATCTTCGTGGCTTCTACCTCAACACAACTCTATACACTCGAGGAGTTAGAGGGGCGTGACATCTATGTAGCCAAAGGACATGTGTATAAAAACTACGTCAAAGCTATTTTGACCAACAATGGTATCAACGCTAGACTTATAGAGGTTGATGACTTAAACGACTATAAAGATAAGTTGATTTTAACTCCTACGCCTGTGCTTTATGATTCAATCTACGGTGTGAAAATTAGTAACTCAGGTGGAATAGCAATCGGCTTAGCTGAAGAGTATTCAGAGCTCATACCTATACTTGATAGAATCCTAAACGACACCTACCGTGATAAGTTCTTAAAATCTCTATACAGTATCAGTAAAAAATTAGCTCTTCAAAACTTCTATAAGTCGCTGACACCTAAAGAGCTCCAATATCTCCAAACTCTAACTAAATTAAGAATCGTCTACGAAAGCGAATACAACACCCTTATGTCGTATTTATCAAAGCTAGATGGAAGATATAAAGGGGTGTTTCCAAAAACTGTAAATCAAATTGGAGATTTACTAAATATAAAAATCATCGATTATACACACGGTCATCTGAAATCTTTAACTGATTTAAAGGCCAAAAAAATCGATATGATAGCTCTTTCACACACACGTGAAAGAAGTCGAGATTTTATCTTTTCAAAGAAAATCTACGAGATTCCTTTATACGTTGTAAATTTAAAAACATCAACTGATACTCATAGGTCTGTGGGTGTCTTAAAAGAAAGTGTTGAAGAGCAGATCGCTCGTAGATATGATATCTCAAACAACATCACCACATTTGAGGATTTCCCAACGATGATGAACGCTCTAAATAAAGGTTTGATAGATAATATCCTAACCGCCAACAACACATACTTCAACCCTCAAAAATATAACGTTTCATTCTTTGAAAGTGTCCCTGTAAATATGGCATTTAATAAGGAGAACCTCCTACTTCGAAATATTTTTGATAAAGCTATGCTACATCTAACAAATAAAGAGGATATTTTGAAACTATCTACAATTGAAAAGGATACCGAGGATAAGATTCTTATGAATACATCCCAAAAGGTTAAAAACCTTTTCTATCTTTTCAGTCTTATCCTTATTATTGGTTTATCCTTTATTTTAGTAAAACTATACATTGAAAAAAAACATAAAGAGGAGCTACTTAAAAATCCACTAACTGGCTTAGCGAATAGATTTGTTTTCAACACTTTCTGCTCAAAGGCCGATGATGACCTTTCAGGTTATGCTTTTGCTATCGATTTGAATAACTTTAAAAAGGTGAACGACTCTCTTGGGCATGAGTTTGGAGATACTATTATAGTTGAGTTTTCAGCTTTTCTAAAACATATATTCTCAGATTCTAAAATTTTCAGAATCTCTGGAGATGAGTTTTATGGATTTATAGATGATGATTTGGAAAATATAGTCCAAAAGTTTCATGGGTATAAATGGTTTTGTCCAAATATGGTGAGATATGGGGTTTCGTTCTCAGTTGGATTCTGTCCAAAAAGTAAAACTCTTTCAACGACAGATATATTCAAATACGCTGATTTGGCTATGTTTGAAGCTAAAAATAAAAAGAGTTTCCGTTACAAGTTAGCTGATGAGGCTTTTATAGCTCAAAAGCAACGTGAGGATAAAGTTTTCAATGTTCTAAAGGAAAATATAGATGGGGTTTACCCTGTGTTTCAACCCAAGCTATCTTTAGATAATGGGAAAATAGTTGGAGGTGAGGCTTTGGCTCGTTACAGCTCAGACTCTCTTGGAGTTATTTCACCACTTGAGTTTATTAGCATAGCTGAAAGGTATAACTTTATTCACAAAATTGATTACACTATAGCTGATAAAGCTATCGCTTTTGTGAAAAACGAGTTGATAAAAGGTACTCTACCACCAGATTTTAGAATGTCGTTTAATCTTTCGGTAGTTACATTTAAAAGAACTGACCTTATTGCAATTTTAAGTGGGCTTTTAGAAAAGTATGAGATTTCTGGAAAGTACTTTGAAGTTGAGATAACTGAATCGGTTTTCGTTACAGATATTCAGGATTTAATAAGTAAGATGAAAGCTCTTAGTGAACTAGGTTTTCTTATCTCACTTGATGATTTCACAGCTGGGCATTCGACAGCTGGAATACTACCACTTATCCCTTTACACATAGTGAAGTTTGACAAATCTCTTTTAGACTCTATCGAGCTAAATAGAGAGGGTGGAACCATAGTGTATAAAAGTTTAATCTCTTTAATCAAAGAGTTGAATCTGAAAATAGTTGCAGAGGGTGTTGAAACTTCTGAGCAGCTAGAGTTTTTAAAAGAGCAGGGCGTAGATTATGCTCAAGGTTACTACATCAGCAAACCTATAAATATAAAAGAAGCTCCCCTATTTTAATGTCGGGAGCTTCTTTATTTTCAACAATTGTTAACTAATGAATTAAGTATTTCAAGTTCAACTACTTTTTTAAATGGAGCGTATTCACCATAAACACTTTTTATAGTTTCATAGTTATTGCCCGTTAATATTCCTATCTGGTATCTATTTTTATTTCTATAGTTATCTTTAATAAACTTTATAGCTTTTTTTCTATCAATCTCAATTATATTTGTATTTTGAATACCTGTTTTTCTAACAAATAAAAAAACTCTAGATTCCATAATCTCACTCCTTTTACTTTAAATTACTTATCTTTATTTAGAATATTGTAAAGATAATTAGTATAATTAAGTTCTAATCCTTCAGGTTCGTCAGGAATAGAATCAAGCCATTGTCTAAGATTTTTAGAGTATTCTTTTTGAGCTATACTATTAGCATCTTTATATATAATCTCATGTGTGTAAAAATGTAGTAGCGCATCTTTCACTGTCCAAATTTGAATCTCTAAGGGAAAATTTCTACGGTTATACCAAAAATACAGATGAATTCCTCTATAACCATCATCATTAGTTTTTATATTTGTGTAAAAGTCAATCTTAATCACATCTTCCAACTCTAAAGTATTCAAAAGGTTAACGAGATGTTGTTGATTACAGTCAACAATAAATCTATATCCCAAAACATCATTGCAAGCCTTATAAAACTTTTTTTCTTGACCCGTTTGTGAGTTTTTAACCCATTTTTTCTCAAAAGATTCAAATGTTTTAAATCTAGATGTAAAATTAGTTTTTTCATCTAAATTTTCTTTTAAGAAAGATTCAAAATCATTTAAATAATACTCTGAAGAAGAATAGAAATCCAAAGCATTCATATACATATCGTCAACATCAAAAAATCTTAACGTTTTATTTTTTAAATTAGGAACATCTTCGGGTAAATTATAATTACTTTGAATATTCTTAATCTTTTGAATAAAATCATCTAAATTATTAGAAAAAATATTTATCATTATAACCTTCCTCCTCTGAAGAGCTTATTTAAAATATTATAACTTTTTTTTCAAACCGTTGCAAACTAATTCTAATTACATCACTATTCTATCTCTTCCAGTAGCCTTTGCTTTGTATAGATTTTTGTCACTCTCTGCGATGGCACTATACAAACACTCTTTTGTTTCTATATCCGCTATAACCGCTCCAACCGAAACTGTTATAGCCACATTCTCTATCAAGTCCAGCTTTTTGATTGAAGCTGCAATCAGTTCAATCTTTCTCAGAAGCTCATATCTATCGGTATTCTTGAAAACAACTAGAAACTCCTCGCCACCCCAACGGATACCATGGACATCTCTACCACCTAAAAGTTTTATAACATTACTCACTCCACGTAGCACATGATCTCCCTTGCTATGACCAAAGTTATCATTTATACTTTTAAAGTAATCTATATCTATCAATACAACTCCACAGTTTTGAATAGGATATTCCAATCCCTTCTCTATAAAATATCTGTTGTAAAGTTTTGTCAGAGGGTCTCTTAACATAAGGTGTCTTGTTATTTTCTCAGCTATCTTCAGTTTTTCAACCTCTTTCTCTAAACGCTCTCTTTTAGAAAGGTAAACTCCCAAAGCTAAAAATAAAACAAAGAAAATCAACTCTTGGTAACCTAAAAGATTTTTTAGTGTAATCTTTTTTACCAAAATCTTATAATTGGTTTTACTCAAATTATAGCTGTAATATTTTTTCATATCCGATTCTTTAAAATCTAACTCTTTATCTGTTGAACTCATCACTTCATTTTTAGAATCTACAATGAGTATATCTAAATTAAGTTTAGTTTTTAAAGCTTCTAAATCCCTATCAAAAAATTTGTTATCAAAGTCAAAATACCAGATTCCATTTAAAAACTCGATATCATCTTTCATTTCGTAATTCGGTATAATAATTGAAAACATATTTAAACCGTAGATTTTATCAATATATGAATCATACAATACAAACTCGATATTATCTCTTGAAACACTTTTAGTATTTTTGAAAAATGACTTTGAAAGCATCTTTTTTTGCAACGCCTCTGCCCACTCCTCTTCAAACTTATCTATAAATATTATATCTCCTCGACCACGATGCACACTTGCATTTTCATTATATAGATCTCTTGTGTCAACTTTTCTTACCTTATTATATATAATTCCATAAAAAGAGTTGTTAAATTTTCGATTTAAACTCTCTCTTCCACTAGCTATATCATAGTAATCATAGGTTTTTGGCATCACTACTGCTGTATCAAAATAAACACCATATCCATTTACTTCAAAATATTTGATTCGTCCCTTTGTTTTATACTTTGGAACCTCTAACTCTTTTTTGGTTTTTTCTAAAAAATTAACCTCATTTTTCAATATGTATATCTTTTCATCAAAACTGCTGTTGAAGTATCCTATTGATGTTTTTATCTCTGAACGAAGAAATCTACTTTTGTTATACATTGAAAAAGCCAACATTAAAAGAAATACTATTTTCAAAAACCTAATGTAACTTTTCAATTTTCCTCCCTCATATATTTTTTCATAGAAAAAGAGTTGGCATCTTCCAACTCTTTCTTTTTATATTATTTTTGCATAATAATATTATATAAATATGGACACTAAAAGTCAAGAAGATGTAATTTTATATCTATCGTTATTTCTTTTTAGTTTTGTAGACGATTCTCAGATATTCATGTATAATATAGTGCATGTTCACCGTGTGAAAAAAATAACAATTTACTTGTAACTGGAGGGATTAAGATTAAATTTGTAACAAAAATAATGACAACGCTTTTTGTATTGGGTACTCTTTCTTTTAGTAAGGAAGTCTCTACTTTAGCGGCACCTTTAGATTTAAAAAACGAGGTGGCTTTAGAGGAGAAATTTACTTTGGAGAGTTCAGATGAAGCGACTATCGTTGAGCTTTCAAATGAAAAAGTTTTCAAGCCTGAGCTAAGACTGATTGGAAGTATCTATACGACACATACAAACGACAATGACATCTACAACAATGATACAAACCTAATAGGATTTGAATATAGACCTATCGAAGATTTTGGGATTAGCTTTGGATATTTTAAAAATAGTTTTGATAACGACTCATATGTTTTAGCAGCTGGGAAATATTTAAGACCGTTTCAAAGTTTAAACGACTTCTACTTCACGATTGGAGTTGGAGTTGTAAAGGGATATGAGAAAGAGAACTACATCTATGACAACGAGACTGGCGAGGTTATAAAAAAATCAAAGTTTAACACAAATATCGGTGGAGACTACATCATCGGAGCTAACGTTGGACTTGGCTATGACATCACAGACTACCTTTCATTCAACGTTTCATACGTTGGTGCCTTCGTTTCTACGATATCATTAAAGTTATATTAAATATTGAAGAGTTGACTTATACTTTTATACGTGTTATTATACGTGTGTGGAGGTGATTCCTAATGACGTCTAAGGAAATCATCAAACGTTTAAAGAAAGAAGGATGGACTCTTGAGGGTCAAACCGGGTCTCATACGAAATGGAAGCATCCTGATAAAAAAGGAATTGTGACTGTTCCGCATCCTAAAAAAGATTTTACTAAAAAAACTTTAGCATCAATCTTTAAACAAGCGGGTTGGGCATAAGCCCCCCGTTCCCAATTTAAAATGTAAGGAGTGATTTGATGAAAGATATTTTTATTTTCCCAGCAGTTTTTTCAAAAGATGAAGATGGATATAGTGTTTATTTTCCTGGAATAGAAGGAGCTTTTACTTGTGGTGATACATTTGAAGAAGCTGTCTTTATGGCTAAAGATTGCTTAGAACTAAATTTAGATGGCATTGAAGAGCTTCCTAAAATTATAAATATAGAAGATATAAAATTAGAAAAAAATGAATATGTAGTTATGGTTACAGCTGATATGATTTCATATAGGAAAAAGTATCACTCTCAACCAGTGAAAAAAACATTAACGATTCCAAAGTGGCTGAATGATCTTGGAGTTCAAAAGAAAATTAATTTTTCAAAACTGCTTCAAGAAGCTTTAAAAAAAGAGCTCGATTTACTATAATATTAAGGAAATACAAAAGCTGTAGAAGATGAGTTCTACAGCTTTTTATATTTGAATATATTTTGGGGATCTTTATAGATCTTATGAGAACTTAATTGATGGTTCATCAGTATTTATTGATGAACTATTTTCTTTTTATTTTTTTGTAGCTTTGGGATTTCTAAATGTGAAGTATGTCAATCCCGCTATCTTTTTCTCCTCAACCTTTCCGAAGAAGAATGATGCCACTACAGCTGGAATAACACAAGATGCCATTATGATAAAGGCAATCAGTAATTCAAACACCGCTGGTTTTGTATATCCAGGGACAAATTTTGTAACCAATCCAGCTGGGTTACCAATATATACCGCAACTGCTACTGAGATTAAAAATCCTACCCACGCCGCTCTACTGTCAACTCTTCTACTGAAGATTCCAACTAAGAACAGACCAGCTATCGGTCCACCCAATAGTCCAGTGATAGCTTGGAAGTATAAGAACATATCCCCTTGCCCAGCACTTAAGAATCTGATAGCTAAGATTGTACTGATGATTCCAGCTCCCCAGCTCACAGCTTTCGCAATGTTTAACTTCTCTTTATCAGTTAGATTTTTTCTTAAAGGTGCTACGATATCTGAAGTCACACAAGTCGATAGTGAGTTCAAGCTCGACGAAACTGTCGATTGAGCAGCAGCAAAGATTGCAGCTAGAATAACCCCTGAGAATCCAATAGGTATATAGTTAATTACGAAGTATGGAAGAATTGCATTTCCATCTATATTCGCTGGTAAAATAGCTTTAAATTTGAAGAATAGGAAAAGTGCTGTTCCCATTCCCGAGAAAATAAGTACACTGATACAAAGCAGAGGTACGTTCATATATAAACTTTTCTTTGCTTCATAATCATTTTTAGTTGTGTTATATCTTTGAACGATATCCTGTGAACCCACGTATGAGTAGATAGCGTTGAAGAATCCACCAAATAAAATACCTACAAAAGTTGTTCCTGTAAGTGAGAACTTCCAAGCTGATGCTGGGATAGTTTTTCCATTTTCAGCAAGAGTTTTAAATGCTGTTGAAACCCCTTCTGGTGCAGCGTTATATCCAATTACTATAATTAAAAATGCTCCTAAAAGTAGAATGATAGTTTGAATCGCATCCGACCAAACCACAGCTTCAATTCCACCCATAGATGTGTAAACAACACAAAGGAATGAAACAGCTCCTAGTAAAAGTGTTGGGTTTATCCCTGGTAGAGCTTCTTTTAAAGCTAGTGTTGGCAAGTAAAGTACCACAGCCATTCTTATCAGATGGAAAAGAATAAATGATAAACTTCCAACCCATCTAAATCCATTATCAAATCTTTTTCCTAAATATTCATACGCTGTCGTTACGTTTATACTTCTGAAAAACGGTACAAACACAATCGCAGCCCAAAGTACCATTAAAATAATTCCTAACGGTGCCATCCCCATAATGGCTCCACCTTTGAAAACCGAAGCTGGTATAGCTATAAATGATATTGATGAAAGTGCAGTTGCATATATACTACACGCAGTTACCCACGATGGAATTCTTCCGCTTGCTGTGAAATAATCCTCAGTTGAACTATTTTTCTTAGAAAAATATACCCCAATTCCAACCATGCCTAAAAAGTAAAATGCTAATACTACCCAGTTAAACCAATGCCAACTCATATTTACCTCCCAAATTTTGTTCGCGCGTTCATTAATCTTTTTATGACTTGATGATAAACTATATGTTCCACTTTGTCAATATTTATTTTTAAATATAACATTTTTATTTTTCTTTGTGTATTGTAAAAAATGAATTATAATATAAGCAGGAATATTTAGGGAGGGACATATATGCTAAAGCAAGAGGATATTGCAAAATTAGCTGGAGTGAGTCGAGCAACGGTTTCAAGAGTTTTAAATGACGATGAAAATGTTAAAGCTGCGACTCGTGAGAAAATTTTAAAAATTATCGAAGCCTATGGGTATGAGAAAAACTATATCAGTAGTACCCTAGCAAGTAAAAATGAAAAAGTTATCTACGCTTTTCTTTTAAAATCAGTTGTTAACCACTACAGTGATGAGCTGAAAAAGGGACTGCTATATTTTGAAAAAGAAAACAAAGGTTTTGGATATAAAATAGAGATTATTGAAACCTCTATCGAAAACCCAGAATCACAGATTGTCGAACTCGATTGGGTTTTAAACAACTGCTCACCATCTGGAATCATCATAACTCCACTTTTAAAAAATGAGATTATGAAAAGAGTTTTAGAAAATGAACGTGTGAAGTTTCTATCTTTAGACAGCGTGCTTTCAGATTCTATCTCACACGTTGGAGCGAACTACTATATGGGTGGACAGATAAGTGGGGACATCATGAGGGGAGTTCTCAGAAAAAAAGAGAAAGTTTTAGTGCTTAAGTTCCCAGGGGATAAGGTTTCGGTTGAGCAGTATTACAAAGGGTTTACATCTTCGCTTCAAAGAGAGAGTATAAGAGTGGTTGAAGCCAAAAAGGATATTTTAAACTCTCACAACTTTTTAAAAGAGTATCTGAATGAGGATATCAGGGGGATTTTCTCAAATAGATACACTTTGGAGATTATTAAGAAAAACAGCGAGTTACTAACTCCTGAAAACGACTATAAAATAGTTGGAATAGCTGGAAACCCAGAGGTAAATGACTATGTCAAAAGTGAGGTTATATACGCCTCTATCAACGAGCAGTTTTCAGAGATCGGCTACACAGCTGGGAAAATTATGTTTGAAACTCTATACAAAAATAGAAAATGTGTCGAGCACCAATTTATAAAACCGATTGTCGCTTTTAAGTCCCTTGTAAAATAAGGGACTTTTTTAATACTTCAAAAAAAATTAAAAAATTTTTTAAAATTTTGTTGACTTTTGGATGAAAAAGGATTATTCTAGACTCAAATAAGAAATGTTCACGCGTTCATAGCATGAAAAAGCTAGTTTACGTACAGAACTAAAAAAACGGGGAGTGAATAAAATGGATAGATTAAAAGGGATTTTCTCAGCACTACTTATAGCTTTTGATAAAGATGGAAATATCGATGAGAAGGGAATAAGAGAGACTGTTAGACATAATATCGACAAGATGAAAGTGGATGGGTTATACGTTGGAGGAAGTACTGGGGAAAACTTTATGTTACCAACTGAGGTTAAAAAGAGAATATTTGATATCGCTATGGATGAGTGTAAAGGTGAGATTGCTATGATCGCTCAGGTTGGATCTTTAGATCTAAATGAAGCTGTAGAGTTAGGAAAGTATGCAACGGATTTAGGGTATGACGCTCTTTCTGCTGTAACACCATTCTACTATAAGTTTACTTTTGAGGAGATCAAAAACTACTACAACACTATTACGAATGCTACTAACAATAAGATGATACTTTACTCAATCTCACTTTTAACTGGAGTTAGCATGACTGTTCCTCAATTTGCTGAGCTATTCGAGAATGAGAACATAATTGGAGTTAAGTTCACAGAAGGAAACTTCTTCTTAATGGAGAGATTAAGACACGCTTTCCCTGATAAGCTATTATACTCTGGGTTCGATGAGATGCTACTTTCAGCTACTGTTTTAAATGTGGATGGAGCTATCGGAAGTACTTATAACGTAAATGGATTAAATGCTAAGAAGATATTCACTCTTGCGAAAGAGGGGAAAATTGACGAGGCTAGAGAGTTACAAAGAAAGGCTAACGATATGATTGAAGCTGTTATCGGAAATGGACTGTTCCAAACTTTAAAGGAGCTTTTAAAGTGCCAAGGTGTTAGTGCTGGATTCTGTAAAGAGCCTTTAGGAAAGTTATCTCCTGAGAAAGTTGAAAGAGCTAAAGAGATCTATAAAAACTACCTGTAAAAATTGCCATAAACTACTTATAATATATAAAGAGACCAGAACTAAATTTTCTGGTCTCTTTTCATATTAAAAATAATTTAATTTTTGATTTTTATATACACTTATGGTATATTGTATATACAATATACCAATGATATTATTGAGAGGTGAATTATGAAAAATAGTTTTAATTTAAGACTGGATCAAGAATTGATAGATGATATAAAAAAAGTTTCTAAAATATATGATGAGAGTATGAGTGAATTAATAAGAGAGGGAATTCAGATGGCTCTTGAAAAAAGAAAAAATAGTATTTTTTATAGATTAAACAGTATTACTGAATATGTAGATAAAGAGGAAGAAGCAGAAATTTTAGAGGCTTTAAGCTCTTTAACTGACGATGATCTAACGATTGAAAGAAGTGAAACAGTTGAAGTGTAAATTTAACTACTCTAAAAGTGCAAATAAGTTTTTTATTAAACATAAAGATATAGAAGAGATGTTTAAAAAAAATATAATAAATGAAAATCCAAATACAGATATAAAAGCTTTGAAAGGATTTAAAGGACTTTTGAGAATGCGAATAAAAGATTATAGAATAATTTTCAAAGTTGTAAATGGACAGATTGTAATAATAGAAGTTTTATTAGCTGGTAATAGAGGCGAAATTTATAAAAAATTATAAAAGACCAGAAAATTTAATTCTGGTCTTTTTTTATGTTAAAAACTATACTGTAATCCTAGCATCACAAAAGTTACATCTATATCTTTCTTAGAGCTTTTTTGCTCCTCTCTTTTATAACTTACCTCTCCAACAACCTTTAATGTTTCTGTTAAAGTTTTATTTCCTGTTATTCCAAACTTTGTATTGTTGTGTCTAGCACCATCATTATTGCTATATGGACCAATCTCTCCCCACAGTGACAAACCTAATCCTAAGCCTTCGAAACTCTTCCATACATATGGTTTAAAAAATCTTTCTCTTTCTGTGAATCTTTCGTTTGATGTCTGACCCCATTTAAAGAAATAATTTATACCCATACCGAAATCATCTCTCAACTTATACCCAAATCCTGGTTCTAACTCGATTAACTCATAATCATCATACCCACCTTTAAACTCTCTTCCTATAAGAAACGAGTTGTTTAAAGCTAACTTTTCATTTAGCTTGTAGTAAACCGAGGGCTTTAATTTAACTGCATCTCTATTGTCTATGCTTTCTGAAGTATAAATAAATTCGAAAGCTCCAAAACCTTTATCATTGTTAAATGATTTTTGATATCTCGGCACAATCTCAACGATTGTATTTTGTGGGCTATTACTTCTATCCCACATCTTCGAGCTGAAAATCTGCTCTTTAGCTACATTGTAATACATTGACCAGTTATCATAATTTTTATGTTTGATACTTCCTTCAGCTAAAATAAATTTAACTTTTCCAGCGTCAACATCTCCCGAAAGTTGCTCTATTTCAACTTTTGTTCCTATAAAACCTGTAAAATTTAACTCTTTTCCTTTTAAAGAGTTAAGTTCTTTTTCCAATTCAAAGAATCTAATTTGATTTTCGTCATAGTTTTCAATTCCAGAGTCCCCACCTCTTTTTTCAATCACCACAACTTCCTCAATATTTTGAGCATACCCGTTTTCACTCACAAACATCAAAGCACATAACCCCATTGAAACCATCAACATCTTTTTCATTTTTTACTCCCGTCTTGTTTTAATTTATTTAAATTTTCCAAAGTTTTATATCTTCAAACTCTCCTTTGAAAAAAATATTATTTTGAGTTTTATCTCTATTTATTACAGATGACATTACAAACTCTCCACCATTTACATAGATTTCAACAACACTTTTATCCCCTATCACTCTAAAATCAACAACGCCTCTATTCGAAATCTCTAACTCTCTTTTAACTCCAAATGTTTCTAATGGTTTAAAACCATTTATAACTCCAGTTCTATCTAATTTTAAAACTGATGTTTTCTCATCCCAAGATAACTCCAATCCTTCAATTTCATTTTTGAATATTGTTAAATTGAAATCCTTATCTAAATTAACTTTAAACTCCATATCAAAAGCACCGTCTAGTATTTCGATACTCTTTTCAGTTACACTGCCTACTTGAATCAACTCTTTTCTGTAGCTCAATATCTCTTCTACAGGATACGAATATAATCTCTCTCCTATCACTTTCAACTCTCTTGGAAGTGTCATCATCCCTGACCAATTCTCTCCTGGAAGTGGTGCGTGGTTAACAAGCCACCCTATCAACACTCTTCTTCCTTTTTCATCTAAAAAAGTTTGTGGAGCATAGTATTCAAATCCATAATCTAAAAGATTAAACTTATCAAAGCTATAACTTCCAGTTCCATAGTCTAGCTCTCCAACAAAATATCCCGATATATGTTCCTGTCCATTCTGCCCTATTCCTTGAGGACTAAAGATCAAAACATCTTTCCCATCTAAACTGAACATATCCGGACACTCCCACATAAATCCAAAATCATCTTTCTTTATCTCACTCAAAACTTCCCAATCTTTTAAATCCTCAGATTTATATAGAAGAATTTTTCCCTTTCCAGATTCTTTTGCTCCAACAACCATATAATAAACTCCATCTTTTTTCCAAACTTTAGGATCTCTAAAATGAGCTTTACAAGAATTTTGAGGTGCAACTATTTCAGTTTCTAACTTTTCAAAATGTATTCCATCCTTTGATTTTGCAAACAGTTGAGTTGATATCATCGAATCATCCGTTGCTGTAACCGGATTACCATGCTCATTTATTTTTTTCTCTGTCATTACAATACCTGTATAAGCTAGATATAATTCATCATTTTCTATAAAAGCACTTCCTGAAAAACAACCGTCCTCATCTGCAAACCCTTTATCAGGAATTAAGGCATAATCTAAATGCTCCCAACTGAAAAGATCTTTACTCTTTGCATGTCCCCAAGTCATATTTCCCCAATAACAATTCTCAGGGTTGTGCTGATAAAACAGGTGGTACTCTCCTTTATAAAAACATAATCCATTTGGATCGTTCATCCAATTTTTAGGTGGTGTAAAATGAAGCTTTGGTCTTTTATCCATCTTTTATCTCCTTTTATTATATCTTTATTTTAATCTTTTAATTTTATCCTTTTGACCCTGTTGTTGCTATTCCTTGAACAATATATTTTTGGAAAATTAGATATATAAGAATTACAGGAATAGTTGCTAGGGTTAATCCTGCCATCATATGGTTTGTAAATATATTCTCTCTATCTGCAAATATTGCACTAAGGGCAACTTGAATCGGCATCATTCTCTCTCTACTTATTACCATAACTGGCCATAAGAAATCATTCCAAGAGGCTAAGAAAGCTAAGACTCCAGTTGTTATATATATTGGAATACTCACTGGAACTACAATTCTAAAAAATATTTGAACTGATGATAATCCATCAATTTTTCCAGCTTCAATAAGTTCTGTTGGAAACTTTAAAAAATATTGTCTGTATAAAAATATATTCATAACACTCGCCGAAAAAGGTAGTATAACTCCTGGAATAGTATTTACTAATCCCAATCTATTTACTATCAGATACATCGGTAGTATAGTCGCTTCTGTTGGAACAATAATAAGTCCAACAATAGCTATCATAAATATCTTTTTAAAAGGCAACTTCATTTTAGCTAAAGCATAACCAGCTAATGAATTAATAACCAAACTTGAAGCTACTGTTATAACAGAATAAAATAAACTATTTAACATATTTCTAAAGATATTGTATGAACCCAATAACTCTGTATAAGGTTTAATCGTAAAGTTTTTAATACTCGGAAAAAAAGCTCTCAGCGATGTCATATCTGAGTATATCTGCTGTTCAGTTTTAAATGATGAGGATATCATCCAGAATAAAGGAAGTATAAAAAGTAAAGATAAACTCAATACAAATGCATGAAACCCTATTTTTTTTAAACTCAATCTACTTTTCATCTTAATCCTCCTCATGTATAAACTTTTTAAATATTAATGATAGTATAACTAACATCACTACAAAGACTATCGTTACTGCACTTGAATATCCGGTATTTCTATGTCTAAATCCATATTCATATATATATTGTAAAATCGTCATAGTTGCATTGTCTGGTCCACCACCTGTCATAACCATAGGTTGAACAATAAGTTTGAAGGCTCCGATTATTGTTGTAACAACTAAAAATACAGTTATAGGCTTTAAACATGGCAATGTCACATATATAAAACTTTGGAATCTATTTGCTCCATCTATTTTTGCAGCTTCATACAGTTCATTTGGAATATTTTTTAAACCAGAAAGGAATATAAGCATCTGGTATCCACATCCTGACCAAGCCGAAATAAACGCTATTGTTGGCATGGCTTGAGTCACACTATGAAGAAATGGCTGTTTTTCGAATCCTAAAAGTTCTAAAAATTGATTCAATAATCCTGAATTTGGATTTAGTAAGATACTCCATAAAATTGAGATTACAACAAGTGATAACACAGCTGGTGAGAAAAATGCAAGCTTTGAAATTACACTTCCTTTAAACTTTTTATTGATTATTAAAGCAAATCCCAAAGCCATCGAAAGTTGTAATGGAACAACTAAAACCACAAATAAAGTTGTATTTATAAAACTTTTAAACATTATTGGATCCTCTAGCATATATTTAAAGTTATCTAAGCCTATAAACTGCTTAGCATGAGGTCTTAACAGATGATAATCTGTAAATCCATATGAAAATGCTATCAGCATAGGACCTATTACAAATAATGAAATCAATATAATTGCAGGTGTTAGAAACCCTAATCCCGCTATACTCTCTTTATCTATTTTTTTTAGAATTCGCATCTCACTTCCCCTTTTCTACTTTTTATATTTTCTAGCCTCTCTATCTATTTTTGTAACAGCTTCATCTGTATATTTTTTTATAGTTTCAAAATCCGCAGTTTTCTCTCTTGCTATCTTTGAAATTATATCTTTTGCAAAAGTTTCAGATATATATGGATAGATCGGTGATGCTGGTCTAGCTTTATTTGTATTTTTAATTTCATTTTTTAAAGCTGTCCACGCTTCATTGAAATTTGGATTTGATGTATTTGTATCAATTATATCTATCATAGCTGTTCTTACAGGAATAGAGTTATTTGCATCATAGTAAACTTTTACTGAATCATCATTTGTTAGCCACTCTAATGCTTCTAAAACCTCTTTTGTTTTAGTATCACTATCTTTTAATGCACCGTTTACAACAAACGACCAACTTCCTGAAGGTGTATAATTTCCTGTAAAATCTTTTGATAATTTAGGATATTTCAATGATCTATATTTTAACTCTGGGTAGTTATTTGTTAAATCTGGAATATACCAAGACCCTGCAACTGCTAAAGCAGCTTTTCCATTATGAAAGGCTTTTTCTGACTCTACTATCCCACCTAAATCATCTCTGAAAAACTTTCCAAATACCTGTAACGCCTCAACTGTTTTAGGATTATTTAAATATCCATCCGTAGTAAGACCATCTTCTGAAACTACATTTGAGTTATTTGTCCAAATAATTGGTGCAAGGTAATACATCGCTATCTCGTATCCACCTTTAACTATATCTCCTAATGCAAAGCTAACTGGAAGTTCTATTTTTCTTACCACTTCAGTATCTTTAAATTCTGGATTTGATTTTAAATCTTTAACTGCTGAAGAGACTTTATAGAAATCATCCCACGTCCAATCCGCTTCTGGTGACATTGGAATTATTGCTTTAACATCTTGAGGTAGCATATTTATTATCTCTTCATTATATAAAATGATAACTCCTGAATCTTGGTATCCTATTCCATAAAGTTTATGATCTATAGTTCCTTGCTCTTGAATAGCTTTTGTAAATCCTGATAAAAACTCTTTATTCATAGAGTTATCAAGTTGCTTTACTACACCTGCTGTTGCGTAAGAGGCTATATCTGGGCCATCTAATGTGAAGATATCAGGCATATCCGAAGCTGTTATTGCAGCATTCAATTTATCCATATATCCAGACCCTGCACCCGCTCTTGTAAAGTTTTGAATCTTTATAGGTAATTTGTCTGGAAAATTTTTATTGTACTCATCAGCTCTCGTTTGAAACATTCTTCCCTCTGGGTGTTCAGGTGATGCGTGAGTCCACACTGTAACCTCTTTATTTTTACTTTCTTTTTCACCACAACTCATAATCAATAAACTCATTGCTCCTAATAAAATTAATTTTTTCATAATTTTCTCCTTTATTAAACTTTTGTTTATTCTATATTTTTGATTGTTTGAAAAAATTTTCAAATTTATGAAAACGTTTTATTGAGATGAGTATAATATTTTTCAGAGAAAAAGTCAATTGTTTTTATTGTTTTTTCTTCTAATTTTAATCTTTTGAAACTGTTTAAGAACATTGTTATCAAAAATATTGATTTTTTTTTTATTATAATGTATAATAGTTTATATGAAAACGTTCTCTAAAAGGAGTATATATGAAAGTAACAATGAAATTAGTCGCTGAAAAAGCTGGTGTCTCTCTTTCAACAGTTTCTAGAGTGTTAAACACTCCTGAAAGTGTTGATGATGAAAAAGTAAAAGTAGTTAGAAAATGGATCAAAGAACTAAACTACCAACCGAATCTAGCTGCGCAATCTCTAAAAAAAAGTAGCTCTTTTTTAATAGGAGTTTCAATTCCAAATTTAACAAATCCATATTTTATAGAGATTTTAGATTACTTGGAGAAAATAGCTACTGAAAAAGGATATAATCTTATTTTACACAACTCTCAAGGTAATCCTGAGACTGAGTTTGAAAATATAAATAACTTTATCAGAAGAAATGTTGACGGAATAATATTAGTTGCTAACTCTGTTGAAAATATAAAATATCTTAAAAATAGAAATATACCACATATAACTTTAACTAATCAATTTCCAGATACAAATAGTATCTCTACTAATCATAGATATGGTGGTGAGCTTGTTGCAAAACACTTTATCGAACAGGGAAGAATTAATCTAGCGTATATAGGGCCTGAAAATGATGAGAAGTATATTGGATTTCAAAGTGAGTTATACGAAAAGGGATTTGGAGTAGATGAAAATATGTGTATCTTCATGCCTAATACACCACTTTCAAATTTTGAAATAAAGAACTATATCAAGAAATTCTTAGGTACTTTATCTAAATATCCAGATGGATTTTTTACAACAAATGATACTGTAGCATACGAACTAGTTAAAGAGCTTGAAGCTCGTGATATAAATATACCAAAAGATACTATGATTGCAAGCTTTGATAATACAATTTTATCTCAGATTTTAAAAATTACAAGTGTAAATCAACCGATTCAAGAGATTGTCGAAAAGGGGTTTGAGATTCTTTTAAATCAAATATCAGAAGAGAGATTCTATCATTTTGGAAACTTTGAAATTTTACCATCTCTTGTTATACGAAGATCCACTATAAAATAATTTTAAAAAAAGACCAGAATTAACTTTCCTGGTCTTTTTCTTACTTATATCTATTCAAACTCTGAAAATGTTCTATTACATTTTCATCCTCTTCCCAAGCTATCCCAGAAAAAGAGTCGATTATATCATAAAAAGTTCTTTCAGGATCAAGCAAATTAACCATACATCCTAATTTTGACTTTATAACAGCTCTATCTTTTTCAAAATATGATATTTTTTTAGTTTGAAACCCATCTACCATACTTTCTACATCTAAAGCCATCTCATTTTCCTCTTTTCCTCTATTTTTCAAAGAATCAAACATCAAAGTTTCTAAAGCTCCAAAGTTTTCATGGGGTATCACATTTAAAAGTATTTTCAATGCTTTCTCTTCTGAAAATGCATCTCTATAATTATGTTTATTCCAAACTGCATTTTTTAAGTTTCCTTCTAAATTAAAAAAACTCGAAAATTGAGATAAAAGCTGAGTTTCTGTATTAAAATCTTTATCCATAACGATAGCCAGGCTTTCAATTTCATCACCAATATTTAACATCAATTTTTTAATCTCATCTACCGCATAAGGAATATTTGTACAGCCCGCTGTATTCCAGATAATCAAGCAGTAACTTCCATCTGTAAAGTAATCTAGGTTTTGATTTTTTAAAGTTTTAAAAGAAATTTTATCCTTAGCTCTTTTTTTATCTAAATACTTAAATCCATATCTTCCCATTATTAGGTTTATGATAAAAGAATCGGTCTTTCCTTCACAAAGTATTATATAGTACGGCATCTATCTCAACTCCACACTATTTTCTATCAATAATTCCAATGCATTTTCACCAGTCAAAACTCTAGCTTTTATATTTCCTTTTATATTTTTCAAAGTTATTATTCTTATCTCGTCTAAATACTCTTTTTTAGTATCTAAAAGATATTTTAAATAATTTTCAACAAACTCTAAACTTTGAGTTGTTGCAAATATCTGATTGTTATATTTCACCGCTAACTCACTTAAATTAAGTCCTAAAAAACCTTGTGCTTCTGGATGTAACATATCTCCGATCTCATCAATACAATGCAAACTATTTTTATATATAATTTGATTCCCTATCATTGAAAACCATTTTTGCATTCCATCTCCATATTCATATATAGGAATATATTTACCTTCTAACGTTTTTATTGATATTGGTGCTTGAGAACCATCTGGATACGGTAGCATATCAATATCTTCTATTTCGTTATGAAAAGCTTTATTTAACTCTTCAACTATACTTTTTAAGGAATTCTCTCTTTTTAGCATAGAATAAATTCTAACTAATCCAGCTAAATCTTTAAAGTTACTCACATTTAAATAATTAGCTACTATAAATGGAGCCTCTGCTGCTAACATTCCGTAATTATTTATCGGAGGATAAAAAACACTTTCCTCTTTTGCTCTGACATTGTTTTCAAAAACTTCAATATTAAACAGTAGTTCTGTTGGATTGTTAGTTTCATTTTGCTGAATAAAATAATTAGGGTTCAACTCTGCTTCAATCTCACCAAATCTAGTTCCTGGTTTTAATTTATAGTTAAATTTTGTATTTAAATTTTTATTGTCATGTTTACCTTCAAAAGAAAACTCTAAATTTTGTTTATTATTAAATGTATTCAAACTTTTTTCTATAAGGTTATATATATTTTGATTTCTATTTCTTCCCATTCTAAGAATAGTATTTTCCAGTAATGGTGTTAAATTTTTTCCACAAGCATATCCAAAAATAGCTTCTAACAAAGTACTTTTACCAACATTATTCGATCCTAAAAAAATATTTATTCTACCTAAGTTTTCTATTTTAAACTCTTTAAAACATTTAAAATTATCAACTTTAAATTCTCTTAACACCTTCCCACCACCTGCATATTCTTCATTATTTTTATTAAACTTATTATATCACTATTTGAGAAAAATACCCAAATAAACATATTTAAAAAAATTAAAAACCTAACTTGCTTTCTAACTTTTCAAGTGCTAATTCCTTCTTTTTGGCTTCGACCTCCACATCAAAATCTTGGAATAGCCATTCAAATCTCTGAACATCCTCTTCTGATATATAATCAGCATGAGATTTGTCATTCTCAGACTCTTTTCCAGAAGAGATATGAGCGAGAGGCTTTCTATCTTTCCAAGTC
This sequence comes from uncultured Cetobacterium sp., assembly GCF_945952365.1. Classification (GTDB taxonomy): domain Bacteria; phylum Fusobacteriota; class Fusobacteriia; order Fusobacteriales; family Fusobacteriaceae; genus Cetobacterium_A. The sequence continues at coordinate 1,845 of NZ_CAMFHX010000034.1, read as the reverse complement.
GCTTTTACTCTTTCTATATCATACCCTTCACTATTTGTAACCCTTGCGTGATGAACATCTAAAACCATTGGAATTTCTATCTCCTCACAAAGTTCTAAAACCTCATTCACCTTGTAATAGTGGCAATTTTCTAAAACTAAAATACTTTTTGTGTAGTCATCTAAGGTTTTAAAAGTCTCGATAAACTTTTTAATCCCATCTTTTTTTCCAATGTGTAAAACCAAATCACTTATTCCTGCTAACTTTGCAAAATCGGTTTGATTCTTCAAAATTTTTAAAGAGTTTTTTATCACACTTTCCGAATCACTATTTAAAACCACAAACTGATCTGGATGTATGATTAACCGAATCTTTGAACTCTGTTTTTTTATCTCTTTTAACTTTTTCAAAATCTCTTCATCTTTATTCCACTCCCAGCAATCAGGATAAGGAATCACCGACGATGACACTCTGTATATATAGCCTTTAAGTCGACAAAACCTTATTGTTTCTAAAGTATAATCGAGATTGAAAAGTGCAGCCTCTCTAACCTTTTCGAGATTGAAAGCCTTTAAAGATGCCACACCTTTTTTCATCCCTTTTCCATCTAACATACAAACTAAGCCTAGCATTTCACCACCATCCTTTAGCAGTTTATACTAGGCTTAACCTTTAAATCTTTTCTATAATTTTCTTATTCAAACTCACCTTTCAAAAATTCACTTAAACTATGTTGAGAAGGTCTCTTAGATATCTGTTGAAGGTAATTTTTATCTACTAACGAATCTAGATGTTTTTTTAGAGTCAATTTACTTTTTATTGGTAAATACTCTAAAATTTCAGAATCTTTCATATGAGATCTCTCTGCAAAAATATAACCTTGAACATATATCGATAAAATCTCACTTTCTATCTCTGTTAAACTACAATCTTTTATATACTGAAATGCAAATTCTAACTTCACTATATTTTGATTTAGCATCTCTATTATACTTTCTTGACCTTTCAAAATAAATTCCAACATACCTTTTACAAAAAACGTTACTTCTCCACAATTTCTAGGATTTGAAAAATCTCTAATTCTGTTTTATATGCACATGGATTAGCTAATCTTTTTTCCAACTCTTCTGTTATATTTTGTTTTTTATAATATAACTTCAATAACTCTTCATACTTAGTCATATAAATCACCTTTTTTTCATTTTATAAATGATTATATCATATCTAAAGTATAAAAAGTGATATTTTTATACTTTAGAATATATATCGACTCTATTTTTTTGAAAATATTTCAGCCATCCTCTCAAGTAATTTGAAGTCACAGCATTTCACTTTATAACCTTTTATCTCATCTACAGTAACTTTCAAATATAATTTATTTGCATTTTTTATTATTTTACTTTTTTTAGAATTCAACTCTCTAACTTGATCTATAAATTTATTATACTCTTTTGGATTAATTTTTTTCAAACCATCTATATCAAATTGAATAATCTCTGACTCTAGAACAGGCAACATATTGTTTAAATTAATTGCTCCTAGCTCACCATCTCTCAACTTTATAAAATCTATTTTTTCAGACATTGTTTTATGCTTCGGTTTAGGAGATGTCAGAGGTGCAAAGTATAAATAACTGTTTATTTCAAATAAAACTCCTATATATGGTCTTTTTTCATTTTTATTGTGTGGAACTTTTAAATCATATTCTCTTAAATAATCAATATATGTTTCTTTTATATATATAATTTTCATACGAACCTCTTTATATTTTTCTAAGAAAAAAGGCTAGAAATTAATCTAGCCTCTTTTCACTTTTTTAACTCCTCGCTTGTCAGTTTGCACTTGTAGGTGGAGGTTCACTCGCTT
>NZ_CAMFHX010000033.1 GCF_945952365.1 uncultured Cetobacterium sp. | reverse complement strand
TGAAGGGAAAAGAAAAGCAGCTCACGTCATTTTTGTGAGCTGCTATTTTTTATTTTAAAAAATTTTGTTTTATAAAAAAGGAGTGGTTATGGCTTATAAATTTGAAACAATTCAGCTTCACGGTGGACAATATCTAGATTCAGAAACAGGTTCAAGAGCAGTTCCAATTTATCAAACATCATCATATGTATTTAAAGATAGTGATCATGCAGCAAGATTATTTTCTTTAGAAGAACCAGGAAATATATATACAAGATTAGGAAATCCAACAACAGCAGTGTTAGAGGAAAGAGTAGCTCTTTTAGAGGGCGGTGTCGGAGCATTAGCCGTTGCTTCTGGAGCAGCAGCAGTTGCCTATACATTTTTGACTATAGCAAAATGTGGTGATGAAATACTTTCAGCAAGTAATATATACGGAGGTACATATAACCTTTTAGCAAATACAATAAAAGATTATGGTATTGAATCAAAATTTTTTAATCCAAAAAATTTAAATGAGTTAAGAGCTTTAATCAATTCTAAAACAAAGATAATATTTATAGAGAGTTTAGGAAATCCGAGTGGAGATGTTGTAGATATTGAAGGAATATCAAGTATTGCTCGGGAATACAATATTCCACTCGTTGTAGATAATACATTTGCAACTCCATATTTAATAAGACCATTTTCATATGGTGCAGATATAGTTGTTCATTCAGCAACAAAATTTTTAGGCGGTCATGGGACTTCAATAGCGGGAGTGATTGTTGATAGTGGAAAATTTAATTGGAAAGATGAAAAATTTGAGAGTTTCAATACTTCGGATAGTGGGTATCATGGTTTAAAGTACTCTGATTTAAATGAAAATGCATTCATAACAAAAGCAAGAGTAAAAACACTCAGAGATACAGGAGCTGCTCTTTCACCATTCAACGCGTTTCTAATTCTTCAAGGAATAGAAACGTTATCTTTGAGAATGGAAAGACATGTGAAAAATGCAAAAGAGGTTGCGAAGTTTTTATATGAAAACAATGAGGTTGAGTGGCTTAGTTATCCAGAATTTGATGAAAACGCCGATAAACAGTTGGTAGAAAAATATCTTAAAAATGGTGCAACATCTATATTTACTTTTGGTTTAAAAGGTGGTAGAGAACGTGCAAAAAAATTCATAGATTCTTTAAAACTATTTTCTCACTTAGCCAATGTCGCTGATGCAAAATCTCTGATTATACACCCAGCTTCGACAACACATGGACAACTGAGTGATACTGAGTTAGAAAAATCAGGAGTTAAACCTGAAACGATAAGAATATCAGTTGGCTTAGAAAATATAGACGATTTGATTTTGGATTTACAAAAAGCAATAGAATTGAGTAGATAGAGGAGGAATCATGAAGATTAAAAATTTATATAAAAAGAAATCACCAGTTATATCATTTGAAATATTTCCACCTAACGAAAAATATCCTATTGAAAGTGTATTTGAAACAATTGATGAGCTTGTAAAATTAAAACCCGATTTTATAAGTGTGACATATGGCGCTGGTGGAACAAGTAGGGGAAGAACTGTAGAAATTGCATCTAGAATAAAAAATATACACGGAATAGAAGCTTTAGCTCACTTAACATGTATAGGTACAAAAGAAAGTGAGATAGATAATATATTAGAGGAATTAAAAAAAGAAAATATAGAAAATGTTTTAGCTTTAAGAGGAGATCTTCCAAAAGATGCTGAAATAATTGAAGGTGATTTTAAATATGCTAGTAAGCTAGTTGAAAAAATAAAAAAAGAGAGTGCTTTATGTGTTGGGGGTGCATTCTATCCTGAGGGACACTTAGAAACAAATGACCTTTTAGATCTATTTTATTTAAGAGAAAAAGTTAAAAAAGGAACAGACTTTTTAATATCACAGATTTTCTTTGATAACAACCATTTCTATAGCTTCAAGGAAAAATGTGAAAAGTTAGGAATTGATATCCCTTTAATTGCAGGTATTATTCCAGTGACAAATGCAAATCAGATAAAAAGAATAACAGAGCTGTGTGGATCAACAGTTCCGTTAAAGTTTCAAAAGATATTAGAAAGATATGCAAATAATCCAGAAGCATTAAAAGAAGCTGGAATAGCGTATGCTGTTGAGCAAATAATTGATCTTTTATCCTCGGGAGTCTCTGGGATTCATATTTATACAATGAATAAAGTTGATGTCACTAAAGAGATTATGAGAAGAATAGAGAAAGTTAAAGATTGTTTAGGGGAGGTGGGTTAAAATAAAAATAGGGATTATAAATCTGATGCCGATAAAACAAGAGGTGGAATATCAATTTTCAACAATTTTTGAAGATATAGATAAAAATATAGAGTTGAAATACATATACCCCATAACTCATAGATATAAAAATATATCTTTAGATTATTTAAAAGAGAAATATACACCTCTAAATCGAATATGTGAGGATGAATATGATGGATTTATTGTAACTGGTGCTCCTATAGAGATGTATGAATATGAAAAGGTAGATTTTTGGAAAGAGATAGATCAGTTTTTTAAAAAGAATAAACTTCCAACAATCTATATCTGTTGGGCTGCTCAAGGAGCTTTATATTCAAAGTTTGGAATAGAGAAACATAAGTTAGAGAAAAAACTATTTGGTATATATGAGCATGAAGTGAAAGCAGAAAATCCATTTATAAAAAATAAATTTTGTGCTCCTCATTCAAGAAATACATACAATAAAAAAGAGAGCATTCAAGAATCTGGCTTAATAATAATTGGAGAATCAGAGGAAGCAGGAGTGTATATATGTTCAACGACCGATTATAAAAGTATATTTATTTCAGGTCATAGTGAATATCAAGTTGAACGTTTAAAATTTGAGTATGAAAGAGATAAAGCAGAGATTCCAAAGAACTATTTTGTACAAAATAACCCAGATAATGAAATAAATTTTAGTTGGAAAAATCATAGAGATGAATTTTATAAAAATTGGATAAAGTTTATAGGAGGAATAAGATGAAAATAGGAATTATAGGTGTTGGAACTGTTGGTGGAGGAGTATTAGAGCTTTTAGATAAAGAGAGAAAAAATATAGAGAAAAGAGTTGGAGAGAAAATAGAGATATCTTGGATTTGTGATTTGAAGGAAAGTGTGAATAGAGAACAAAATTATAGATTTACTAAAAATTATGAGGATATTTTAAAAGATGAAAGTGTAGAAACTATAATTGAGTTAATCGGAGGGAATACAACAGCATTTCATATAGCTAAAGAAACTTTGAAGAGTGGGAAAAACTTGATAACTGCAAATAAATATCTTTTAGCAACAAAAGGAAAAGAGATTTTTAAGTTGGCTAAGGATAATAGTGTGAAAATATTTTTTGAAGGGGCTGTTGCAGGTGGAACTCCAGCAGTATCATCTATCTATGAAGGAACATTTTCTGGAGGAATAAAAAAAATAAGAGGGATTTTAAATGGAACATCTAACTATATTTTAAGCAAGATGGAAGAGGGATATACCTATGAAAAAGCTCTTAGTGTGGCTCAGAGTAATGGATATGCAGAGTTAGATCCAACATTTGATGTAAAAGGTATTGACACTGCTCATAAGATTAGTTTATTATCATATTTAGTATGGGATGAACTTATAGATTTTGAAAATATTAAAATAGAAGGAATTGATAAAATAACAAAAGAAGAAGTTGAAGCTGCTAAAGTTTTAGGAAAAAGATTTAAGCTTATAGGTGAAGCAGTAAAGAGTAAAGATGGGATTAAAATATATGTAAAACCATCCTTAGTGGGTGAAGAAGATCAGTTGTATGGAGTAAAAGATGTATATAATGGAATTGAAAGCTATGGAGAGCATCTAGGAGAGACATTCTTCTATGGAAAGGGAGCTGGTGCATTGCCAACAGCGAATGCAATTATAGCTGACTTATATAAAATTAAAAATTCAAATGCTTGGAATTAGAAGAGGGGGGAATATGTTCGTTCAAAATAAAATATATGTGTTAGATGGTGCTACTGGAACAGCAATTCAAAGTTATAATCTAGAGGAGAAGGACTATAGTTTTGAAGGGAAAGGATATAAAGGGTGTCATGATATATTAAATATAACTAGAAAAGATATAGTTTTAGATGTACATAGAAGATATATCGAAGCAGGTGCTGATATTATTGAAACAAATACATTTAATTCAAATAGCGTTTCTTTAAAAGATTATGGTATTGAAGATAAATCCTACAGCTTATCATTTGAGGGAGCTAGATTAGCTAAAGAGGCTGTTATAAATTCAAAAAGAAAAGTTTTAGTAGCAGGTTCGATAGGACCAACAAATAAAAGTGCATCTATTCCAACTAAAAGTAGTATTTTAGATAGAGAGATTAGTTTTGATGAGTTATTCGAGAACTATTGTATTCAAGCACAGGCATTATATGATGGCGGAGCTGATCTATTTTTAATAGAAACTATCTATGATGGTTTAAATGCAAAAGCAGCAGTTATGGCTTGTGAAGAGATTTCAGAGAAAGTTGGAAGAAAAATTCCCATAATGATTTCAGCCACGGTTGATAGAAATGGGAAAATATTATCGGGGCAAGATATAAAATCTCTTATAACATCTTTAGATAGAGACAGTATTGTTTCTTTTGGACTGAATTGCTCTTTTGGTGCAAAAGATTTGATACCTTTAATTGAATCGTTGAGTGAATATACAGAGAAGATGTTATCTGTATACCCTAACGCTGGATTTCCAGATGAAAATGGTGAATATCTAGAAAAACCAGAGATGATGCTAGAACATTTAAAAGATTTGATTGATAACAAGAAAATAAATATTATCGGTGGTTGCTGTGGAACAACACCAAAGCATATAAAATTAATAAGTGAATATTGTAATGGAAAAATTCCTAGAGAGATTGATATTAAAAAAACTGATGGTTTTTTTTTAGCTGGAAATAGGCCATTAAAAGATAACTTGAATTTTTATTTAGTTGGAGAGAGAAATAATATTGCAGGTTCTAGAAAATTTAAAAGATTGATTGAAGAGAAAAAATATGAAGAAGCTTTAGAGATTAGTCGAGAACAGATTGAAAATGGAGCTAGTATAATTGATATAAATTTAGATGATGCTCTTTTAGATTCTAAAGTTGAGATGGAAATATTTTTGAAAACTTTAAGTAATGATATCGCTGTTTCACAAATACCAATAATGATTGATTCTTCAAACTTTGATGTGATAGAGGTTGCGTTGAAAAATATTCCTGGAAAGGCTATTGTAAACTCAATCAGTTTGAAGGAGGGGGAGAAGGAGTTTCTAAGAAAAGCTAAAGTTATTAAGAGTTATGGTGCTGCGGTTGTTGTTATGGCTTTTGATGAAGAGGGCCAAGCCGTAGAGTACAATAAAAAAATAGATGTTTGTAAAAGAGCATACAATCTATTAGTAGAGAATGGATGGAAAAAAGAAAACATTGTTTTTGATCCAAATATCTTAACTATAGGCACTGGAAGAGAGGAGGACAGATATCACGCTGTAGATTTTATTCGAGCCACAGAGTGGATATCTAAAAATTTAAAAGGAGCTAAAATTAGTGGTGGAATAAGTAATCTATCTTTTGCTTTTAGAGGAAACAGCAATTTAAGAAAACTTATTCATGATAGATTTTTAGAAAAAGCAATTAAAAATGGTTTGAATATGGGGATTGTAAATCCAAATGAAGAGGTGATTGAGTTTTCTGAAGAGTTGGTTACTTTAGTTGATAGATTGATAGACGGTGAAGATGTCGTTGATGAAGTTTTAGAAAAATTTAAAACTGTAGTAGTAGATAGGAAAAGTAATTCAGATTTATCACTTTCGAAGATAGAAAAAAACGTTGAAGAGAGATTGAAAACTAAAATATTAGAAGGAAAAGTTAGGGATTTAGAATCTGATATAGATGAAGCCTTAAAAAGTTATAAAGCTTTAGATATTATTCAAAATATTTTGATGGTTGCTTTAGAGGAGGTAGGAGATAGATTTGAAAAAGGAGAGTTTTATCTTCCACAGATTATAAAGTCAGCAGTTGTTATGGAAAATGCTGTAAAATATTTAACACCTCATATAAAACAAAAAGAAACCTATAAGAAATCTAAAAGAAAAATTTTAATGTGTACTGTTAAAGGGGATGTTCATGATATCGGTAAAAATATTACAAAAACTGTCTTAACATGTAATGGATATGATGTTATTGATTTAGGAGTTATGGTCGATAAGGAGACAATATATAATTCCGCAGTAGAATATAAAGTAGATGCAGTTACATTGAGTGGATTAATAACTCCATCTTTAAGTGAAATGAAAGAAGTTTTAGAGCTATTTGATAAAAATAATAAAACTATACCCATTATTATTGCTGGAGCTGCTACATCTAAACTACATACTGCCTTAAAATTAGAGCCAGTATATAAAAAATCTGTGTTTTATACAACAGATGCTTCTTCAACAGTCGTTTTATTGGATTCTTTATTAGGAGAAGCGTCAAAAATATTTAAAGAGAAAGTAGAAAACGAGTATCAAAATTTAAGAGAGCTTTATTATAGTAATAAAAATAATACTATTACAAAAGATATATCTACAGCTAGATTAAATGGTATTCATAAAAGCTATAACCCAATTGCTCCAAAATCATTTGAAAAAAAAGTTCTACAGATTCAAATTCAAAATGTATTAAAAAATATTGACTGGAGTATTTTTTTATCAACTTTAAAAGTTAAAGGTAGTTCTGAAGAGAAAACAGTTTTAGATGAAGCATATAGAACTTTAAAAGATTGGTCAAGTAAAAATATTGTCATTAAAGTTATCTATAAAATTTGTGAAGTTTCAAAAAATAATGATTTTTTAGATATTGCTGGAATGAAAATTCCTTTAATTAGAAATCAAGGTTCAACAAATGAATCACTTGCAGATTATTTCGAAGAAGAAGACTATTTGGGTATATTTATTGCCAGTATTAAACCTGATAACGAGACAGATATCTTTCAACAACTTCTAGCAAATACTTTAGTAGAAGCCTCTTCAGAATATCTACAAGAATATATCTCTAAAAGTAATTGGAATATTCATATAAAGCCAGCTATAGGATATCCTTGTCTACCCGATCACTCTTTAAAAAAAGATATATTTGAATTTTTAAAAGCTGAAAATATTGGTGTGAAATTGAGTGAAAACTTTTCAATGAAACCTTTATCCACAGTTTGTGGAATATATATTGGTAATCCAAAAAGTGAATATATATCACCACGTATTATACTTGATGACCAAATTGAGGAGATTTCAAAAGTGAGATTGATCTCTCCAACAATTCTAAAAAGATATATGGGTCTATAAAAAACCACGCCAAGCATAAAAATTGGTTGCTTGGCGTTTACTTTAATTATAATTATTTTTATACATCTAGCGAAAAAACTTTAGCTAGATATTTTGCTACTCCATTTTCATCATTAGTCAGTTCTAAAACTTCAAACTCTTTTTTTAAATCATCAAAACCATTGGGCATAACTAATCCTTTTCCAGCAAATTTTAACATCTCATAGTCATTGAATGCATCTCCGAAAGCAATTGTATGCTCTAAGTCTATATTTTTAGAATTAGCTAGTGCTTTTAAAGCCTTACCTTTTGAAGTTTCAAAATGAACTACATCAAGATAATCCTCTTGAGAAATGAAGGCATTTACTTCTTTTAAAGAGTTAAAATCAACTGATAGTTTTTCTAATTTACTGTTATCTTTGCTCATTAATACAATTTTTTCAAAATCGAATGAAGATATGTTATCCATATTTAATTCTATAGGATTTTGAGCTGGATTATATAAGTAAGTATTAACTATATCAAGTGTTCCTTCTTCGATATATAGTTGAGCGCCATAACTTCCTAAAAAAGTACAACCATTATTTAAAGCTGTTGTGAAAACTAATTTAGCAATATTTTTATCAATAATCTTTTGAAAGATTAATTCCCCTTTGTTGTTATAAATAGTTGAACCATTATTACAAATAATTTCACCATTCAGTTCTAAAATATCATATATTTGTTTTGCACCTTTCAAATTTCTTCCAGTTGCAATGATGAAATAGATTCCTCTCTCTTTTAGTAATTTAATAACTTTTTTTGTGTAATCTGAAACCCCTTTATTGCTATTTACAAGAGTACCATCTAAATCCGAAATTATTAATTTATACATTGCCTTGCCCCCTTTATTAAATTATATTTTCAAATGTATTATAGTATTAAAAAATTATAAATACAATATTAATATTTGAAAAAAATAGAATCTATGTTAAAATGTTATAAAACACATGTTAGAATGTGAAACAAATTAGGAGCAAAGGAAGTTAAATGAAAAAATCAAGGGTACTAATTTTACACGATAGTGAAAAAGCTAAAACATCACTAGAGGAACTAGGATTATATTTATTACAAGATTACGAATTCGAGTTTTTGAATATTGCAGAATATTCAAAAAATAATTGGAAAAACTACGATTTTATTATATTTGACAGTTATAACGACTATGTTTTTGAATGTTTTAAAGAAAAATTAGATAGAATAGTAGTATCTGTCAATATCTTAAAAGAAGAAAGACCTTCTGATTACATAAAAAGAGGAGCAACTAATTTCCTTTTAAAACCCTACTCTTTAAAAGAGATTAGATTAGTATTAGATCAACTAAAAGAAACTATTTTTATAAAAGATGAAGCTGAAGAAAATAGATTAAAGTTTTATACTTTAATGGACAATATTCCATATATGGCTTGGTTTAAAAATAAAAGTAGCCAATATATGATTGTTAACAATGAATTTAAAGAGCATTGTGGAAAAGATTTTGATACCATCAGGGGAAAAGATGATCAATTTGTATGGGATGGTATGATTGGGGAAAACTGCAGAGAGTATGATTTGAAAGTAATGACAGAAAGAAAGCAATTGATATTTGATGAAATTATTCCTGGAAAAAAAGGTTATAAGCAGTTTAATATCTATAAGATTCCTGTTGTTGATACAAAAGATAATATTTTGGGGACTATGGGAATTGCTAAAGATATAACAGATTTAAAAAATAAAGATGTTAAATTTGATATATTACTAGAAAATATGCCTTTTGCTGTTTTTACAAAAAATAGACAGGGAGACATTATTCAAAGTAACTCTACTTTTTATAAACTTACAGAGTTAAATAAACTTATGTATTTAAATTTAAAAGAGGAAGATATACTTGGAAAAGAACATAAAGAAAGTATTGAGATAGAGGATAAGGATGTTATTTTTAATAAAAGTAATATCAGTTTGGTAAGAACTTTACTAACTAAGTCGGGGGAAAAGATTGTTGAAGTTTTTAAATCTCCAATTATAGATATATCTGGAGAGGTTATTGGGATAGTTTGTACTATGAGAGATGTTACTGAGATGAAAAGTCAAGAAGCTAGAATAAAGAAAATGGCATATACAGATGCCCTTACAGGATTAGCTAATAGAAGAGGGTTATACAATTTCATTGAAAGTGAACTCGTTAAAAATGATGCAGATGCAACAATTATGTTTATGGATTTAGATAATTTTAAACATTTAAATGATAATTTCGGTCATCAACATGGAGATGAAATTTTAATAGAATTTGCAGAAGATTTACAAAATATATGTAGAGATGGTTTCGTTTCTAGAATAGGTGGAGATGAGTTTGTTATCGCCTGGGAAGGAAAGATGAATAAAGAGACTGCAACTGAAACAGCAGATAAAATTTTAAATCTATTAACAGGTAAAAAAATAAAGTTTACTACATTATCTGCAAGCATTGGAATAGTAACTGGAAATACCGGAGAAGAAAGTATTGACAACTTCTTAACTAAAGGAGATTTAGCTCTATACAAAGCAAAAGATCAAGGTAAAAATCAATATGTATTTTACAATAAAGATTTAGATAAAAAAAGATGTCTAAATGAAGAGATTGAGCAAGATTTAAGAAACGCTTTAGAAAAAGATGAACTTGAATTATATTATCAACCTCAATATTGTTGTAATAAGAATTTAGTTGGATTAGAAGCTTTACTGAGATGGAATAATGATAAATACAGAAGAGTTCCAATTATAGATATAATTAACATAATGGAAAAATCTACTTTAATAGATGAAATTGGAAACTTTATAATCAGAAGTGCTTTTGCATTTGCTAAAAAAGTAAATGAAAATAGAGATAGAAAAATAGTTGTATCTGTTAATATTTCAGCAGTTCAAATTATGAAACATAATTTTGTTAGAAATATTAAAAGAATTATAAATGAAGTTGATGTAAATCCTAAATATGTAGGGATTGAAATAACAGAAACAGTGTTACTTCAAAATATAGATGAAAATATATTAAAAATTAAGAATTTAAAAGATATCGGAGTAAAGATATCTCTTGACGATTTTGGGACTGGATATTCAGCATTTAATTATTTAGTGAAACTTCCTTTATCTAATATAAAAATAGATAAAAGTTTTGTATGGGGGATGAAGGATAGCGATGAATATAAAACACTAGTTAAATTGTGTATTGATACTGCTCATGCATTAAATTTAAGAGTTGTCGCAGAGGGTGTTGAGACAAAAGAGGATTTAGAGCTTTTAAAATATATGAAATCAGATTACATTCAAGGGTATCTGTTCTCAAAGCCACTACCTAAATCTGAAATATTAGAAACAATTTTATAAATAATATATATTAAAGAGTAAAAGAAAGGTGAAATTAAAACTTTTACTCTTTTTTTTTCGTCAAAAAATTTGGTGATTTTAATTTTTATGCTTATAATAGAATCACAATTACATATTATTAAAATTTAGGAGGAAAACATGGAAAGAATTAATACTTTAAAAAAGGAGATTTCTAAAAAAGTTATTGGACAACAAGATATGGTTCACAAAATACTTATAGGAATTTTGACAGGAAACCATATTCTTTTAGAAGGTCTTCCTGGATTGGCAAAATCATTGACAGTAAATACTATTGCAGAAACACTTGGATTAAGTTTTTCGAGAATACAATTTACACCAGACTTATTACCTAGTGATATAGTTGGAACAGAGATTTATAATGAAAAGACTGGAGATTTTCACGTTAAAAAGGGACCTATATTTGCTAATATAATATTAGCTGATGAGATAAATAGAGCTCCTGCAAAAGTTCAATCAGCGTTATTAGAAGCAATGCAGGAAAAACAAGTTACAATAGCTAATGAGACATTTAAATTAGATAAACCGTTTATAGTTTTGGCAACACAAAATCCTATAGAGCAAGATGGGACATATCCATTACCTGAAGCACAACAAGATAGATTTTTAATGAAGGTAAAAATAGAGTATCCAACTTACGAAGAGGAGATGGAGATTATTGAACTTTTAACAGGAGAAAAAGAGTTCGATGATATACCTATTGAAACTATAATAACACCTAAAGATATAGAGGAAATAAAGGAAGAGATTAAAAAAATTAGCATAGACCCTAAGTTAAAAAAGTATATTTTAGATATCGTATTTAAAACAAGGGAGCAATCTGAATATATAGCATGTGGAGCGTCACCAAGAGCTAGTATAGGGCTTATTATAGCTTCAAAAGCAGCAGCTTTCTTAGAGGGAAGAAGTTTTGTTATGCCTCAAGATATTAAAAAAGTTATTTATGATGTTTTACGTCATAGATTGATACTTACATATGAAGCTGAAGCTGAGAATAAAAGCGTAGAGGATATTATAGAGGACATATTAAAAACAGTAGTTTTACCCTAAGGAGTGAGAACCTATGAGTTTTGAAAACAGTAGAGAAAGCAAAAAAGAACTGTTGAAAAAAATAAAAAATATAGAAATAAAAGCTACAATTTTATCAGATAATATTTTTGCAGGACAATATCAATCTTGTTTAAAAGGAAACGGAATGGAGTTTGCTGATATTAGAAGGTATGCTCCAGGAGACGATGTAAAAAAAATAGACTGGAAAGTTACAGCAAAACAAAGAAAAGCATATGTAAAAGAGTTTGTAGAAGAAAGAGAGCTTTCTGTATTTTTATTGGTGGATGTATCAGCTTCAAATAGATTTAAAGATAAATTAGATTTAATAACTGAGTTAGTTGGTAGTTTAGCGTTTAGTGCTAATAAAAATGGAGATAGAGTTGGAGCTCTATTTTTTTCTGATGAGATTGAAAAAGTTATCTCTTTAAAGAAAGGTAAAAAACATGCACTTTCAATTATAGAAAACCTATTGACTTTAAATCCAAAAGGCCAAAATACAAATATAGCGAATGCTCTTAGATATTTTGGAAAAATATTTAAAAGACGATCTATTATCTTTTTAATCTCTGATTTTTTAGATGATAACTATGAAAGAGAGCTGAAGATTTTATCAAAAAGACATGAAGTAATTTCAGTTAGAATAGGTGACAGAAAATTTGAATCACTGCCTAAAGGAGCTATTTTTACTTTAGAGGATTCAGAAACAGGAGAGCAGATTGTAGTTGAAAACTATAAATCAAAAAGTGATTTCAATATAACTAACTTAAAAAATGGTATCAATCTTTATGTTGGTGAAGACTATGTTAAAGAGATATCAAGATTTTTCTGTCAAGGGAGAGTAAAATGAAAAAGATAAAACTATTAGCACTTTTTATCTTCATATTTTTATCACTTTTAAGTTTTGGAGATGAGATTAAAGAAAATAAATATTATGTAGGAGATAAAATCGTATTAAAGATATCTGGAGATATCAGTAGTGAAGATATAAAAGAGCATATGAAAGAGTTTAAAATATACTCTTTAGATAAAGAAAAAGATAGCTCATATATAGTTACATTTTCTAGTTATGAAGTCGGAGAAAAAGAGATTATTTTAGGTGATAAAAGATTAAAATTGCTAATATCTTCGAGTTTAACTGAAGAGGATAAAGAACCTTTTAAAGAGCTATCTGATTTAAATAATATGTATGTAGAAAAAGATTATCCATATCTTGCTATAATTTCTGGTATGAGTGGAATTTTTACAATTTTGTTGGCAATAGCATTATATATAATAAATCGATTAAAAAATCCCTATATTATTTTTAAGAAGGGAATTTCTAAAGTTAATGAGAATAACTGGACAGAGAAAATTAGTTTAGAGTTAAGAAAGTATATAGATAGTGTGTATAAAACAAATTTTCTAGGTGGAGATTATAAACTAGTTTCTCTATTAACTCATAATGATATTGATTTTATTCAAAAAATGGATTATTTAAAATTTGATCCAAATACTGTTTCCAGTGATGAAAAGTATTTGGAATATAAGAAAAAAGCTGTTGAAATAGTTGAAAAACTAAGAAAGGAGAAAAATAGTGTTTAACTTTAAATTACCATATATATTGTTACTAATTCCTATAGTTACCTATCTTTTCTTTAGAAAAAGAGCTAGTGGAGCTATCAAAGTTCCTGGAATACAGATTATAAAAAAACACTCTAAAGGAAGTAAAAAACATCTTTTAGGAAAAGTTCTAATATATTTATCTACAATTTTTATGATATTTGCTTTAGCTCGACCACAGGTTACGAGTGAAGGAAAAATTATAAAAAAAGATGGAATAGATATAGTTATATCTTTAGACTTATCAAAATCTATGGAAGCTCGAGATTTTAATCCAAATAGACTCGAAAAATCAAAAGAAATCCTCAATACTTTTGTGGACAAAAGAGCCAATGACAGAATATCACTAGTAGTTTTTGGTGGTGAAGCATATACAAAGGTTCCTTTGACTTTTGACCATAACGTTTTGAAAAATATGATTTCTACAATTACAACGGATGATATAAGTAGTAATAATAGAACTGCTATTGGAATGGGATTAGGTGTTGCTTTAAATAGATTAAAGGATTCTGACTCAAAATCTAAAGTTGTTATTTTAATGACTGATGGTGAAAATAACTCTGGTGAGATGAGTCCTATTGGAGCTGCAAAAGTAGCTAAAGATTTAGGAATAAAAGTTTATACAATAGGAATTGGAGCAAAAGAGATTCCCATTCCTGGTTTTTTTGGAACTCGATATGTTCAAAACAATGAGCTTGATGAAAATCTACTTCAAACTATTGCAGCCGAAACAAATGGAAAATACTTTAGAGCTAGTGATTCAAAAGAGTTTCAAAATATTTTTAATGAGATTGATAACTTAGAAAAAACTAAAATAGATAGTAGAAGTGTTTATGATATAAAAGAGTATTATGAAGAGTTATTAAAAATCGCACTCTTACTACTACTATTTGGAGTGTTTTTCCAATACTTTAAATATATAAGAATACCTTAAGGAGGGATAGATATGGAATTTGGAAATATAGATAGTTTAAAATTTATACTTATCCCAATATTTACTTTGCTATTTTTAATATTGGGAATAAAAAAAAGACAAGATATTTTAAAAAATATTGGATGGAAAAAAGATACTTTTTACACCTCTCTAAAAGCTATTTTCTTATCTGTAGGAGCTTTTTTTATCTTTTTAGCACTACTTTCACCACAGAAGCTAAAAGAGGAACAAAAAGTTGAGGTTAAAGGAAGTGATTTATATATACTTATAGATATATCTAAATCCATGTTAGCACAAGATAGTTATCCAAATAGACTTGAACTGAGTAAAAATGAATTGAAAGAGATTCTATTAAACTTAAAAGGAGATAGAGTTGGAATAATTCCCTTTTCAGATAGTGCATATATTCAGATGCCTTTAACTGATGATTATTTTATGGCTATAAACTATATAGATGCTATTGATAGTAAGCTTATATCAGGTGGTGGAACACAACTTTTAGAAGCTTTAAAACTTGCAAATAGTTCATTTCAAAAAACAGAAGCAAAAGATAAGAATGTTATAATTTTCTCTGATGGTGGAGATAAAGAACCCGAAGTTTTAGATTTTGTTAAGAAAAATAATTTAAAAACATTTATTCTAGGAGTTGGAACAGAAGAGGGAAGCGTTATTCCAATAGACAACGGATTTATAAAAGATAACTCTGGAAATATAGTAGTCTCAAAATTAAATAACACTTTTTTAAAAGAGTTAGCATCAGAAAGTGGTGGAGAATACTATAGTTTAAATAATTTGAATACAGGTAATTATAAAAAGTTAATTCATGATATTGGAAAGTTAGATAAAACTTCTCAGCGAGAAGAAAATTTAAAAGTATATGAAAAATATTATCAATATCCATTAGGTATTGGTTTGTTCCTAATTTTATTGGGATATTTTTTACCTAAGAAAAAGGAGAGTGAATCATATGTTTAAAATAGTTTCACTTTTTATTTTAGGTATTGGTTTGAGTGTATTCTCTGTTTTTAACTTAAAAAAATCTATGGATAAAACTGAAAATATTGGTTATATAAAATTCTTAGAAGGAAATAGATTTATTGAAGAAAACAAAATAAAAGAAGCTATTGAAGAGTATAAAGTAGCATTGGATAACAATGGTGATGTAAATATAAAAAAGAACTATGAATTGGCTTTAAAATCATTGGAAAATCAACAACAGCAACAGAATAGCTCAGAAAATAATGATAAATCAGAGAATCAAGAAGAGAAGAGTAATAATAACTCTGATAATAATAAAAATTCAGAAGATTCAAAAGATTCTGAAAACTCTCAAAAGGAGAAAGGTGAGTCTTCAGAAAAAGAGTCTCAATCATCTTCTGGAGAACAGCAACAGCAAAATGAAAGTCAAGAAGGGCAAGGACAAAAAGAGCAACAAAAAGCTGATGAATTAAAAAGTATAATGCAACGTCTTGAAAGTAATGAAAAAAAAGCTTTTAAAAACAATGAAAGAGTTTTAAATAAAAGTGAAAATAAAGATAGTGAAAATAGATGGTAAGGAGTAAGAATGAAAAAAACTAGTTTATGTATAATGATGCTACTACTTTGTAAATTAAGTTTTTCAGAGTTAGTCTTAAATGCCTCAAACTTGTCTCCATCTAAAAATGAAGACTTCAATATAGAGGTATCGTTCTTAAATGAGGATAAAGAAAAATATACAATAGAAGGAATAGATAATTTTGATGTTTTTTCTAAAGGTTCAACTAATAGTTACAATTCAATTAATGGAAAAACAACTTCAGCTAAAAGCGATATCTATAGAGTAAGAGCGAAATCTGAAGGAAAATTTTCTCTAAAAGTTAGAACTGATAAAGGAGAAGAGAAGAGTATTGTAATAGATGTTCAAAAGAATGAAACTATAAATTCCTCTTTAAGTAATAGATTTATTCTAAAGAGTATTATCCCTAAAAATACCTTTTATTTTGGAGAAAAAATTCCTTATGAAGAGTATTTCATAAGTGGAGTTAGAGTAAGTTCACTTAATATAGCTAAATCTCCTGACTTTAAAGAGTTTTCAGTTAAAGATATGACTCCATATAGTAATAAT
The DNA here is from genome assembly GCF_945952365.1 of uncultured Cetobacterium sp. Taxonomy (GTDB): domain Bacteria; phylum Fusobacteriota; class Fusobacteriia; order Fusobacteriales; family Fusobacteriaceae; genus Cetobacterium_A. The sequence goes on along the minus strand of NZ_CAMFHX010000033.1, from coordinate 10,275 downwards.
AACTACATTCAAAACACAGTCGATTTTAACGGGAAGCAAGGAGTTCAGCTGACACTTTTCAAGGGTATTTTACAGGCAAATAATAGTGGAGTAAAAAAATTATCTTCAAGTAGCCTTAAAATAGGAGAACCTACAAGAGACTTTTTCTATGAAAATACATCATATATCGGCAGAGAAGATATTCAAATAGAGATAAAAGCACTACCTAGTGATGCACCACATGATTTCAAAGGAGTTGTGGGGACTTTGAACTCTTTAGAGAGTTGGAAAACAAAAGAAGTTAATGTAGGTGAAGCCATCACATTGACCTTAACTTTACAAGGAAGTGGAAACTTAGCTCTTATAGATAATCTACCAATAGAAGAAAATATAAATTTTAATATTTTCCAAAATGTTAAAGATTATAATGAAAAAATAATTGATGGAAAATATTTTAATGAGAAAATTTTTGAAATTGCATTTATACCTAAAAAGAGTGGAATACAAAAGACACCGTCAATAAATATTCCTTATTTTAATACAGTTAGTGAAAAGTATGAAATACTTAATATTAAAAGTGAAGAGATCAAAGTAAGTGGAAAATCAATAGAAACACCAATAGCTAATCAGAAAGATATTCAACTTACATATGATAGTCCTATAGATAAAAATAGTGAAAAAAATATAAAAGAAATCGAATTAAATTTACTTCAAATTGAAAAAATTCCTTCAAAAAATAATTTTAAACTATTTTCTGTAGTAATTGGATTTTTTGCACTTATTGAAGCTATAATTATTATAGTTATACTTAGTAGGGGACATGTCTCGAAATCTAAAAAAAGATAAAATTACAAATATCAAAAACTAATTTTTAATGATTTTATATGACGGATTTATAAAATATAAAAAGCGAGTTCTACTTCGAGAACTCGCTTTTTACAAATTTATTTTTTTATTTCTTTTTTTTAATAAACTTTTGGAAATGATTACTATTTAAATCTTTGTTCCCAGAAACCACCTTTTCTTTTCTAGAATTTTCTGTATCGGTCTTTTTTTCTAAAGTTTTAATTTTGAAATATTTTGGATATTTTGAGAAAATATTTTTTTGAATTTTTTCATAGTCAGATCCATCTCCAATAACAAACTCCTCATAAACTTCATCTTCATCATCAACATAGATTGTTATTTCTAATAAATCATTTTTTTTAGTTTTAATAAAATCAAAATCTTTAATTCTTTCTATTAAAAACTCATCAGCTTCATCATCAACTTTATTTAATACAACTAATTCACCATCTAACTCTTTAGCTAATTTTATATAACCCTCTAAAACTTCAATTAACATCTCTCTACTTACATTATACATAAATTTACCTCCAAATATTTTATATTTACACTGTATTATCTCATATTTTATATAAAGTTACAATTCCTATTAAATTACTAGAAATAATTATTATTTTAAACTTATAAAACTACAGATAAGAGGCATTATATTTAGTTTTTACGTAACGTATTTATATATATAATTATTATTTTCTATTATTTGTAATTTTATGTTTAAATAAGATATAAAACCCAACACTACATTATTATGCTTAGCAATATTTTCTGAAAAAATATTTTTAAAAAAATAAAAGTTGACATATTTTGTGAAATATAGTACAATATTCTGTATTTTTAATTACTGATATAATCCTGCAATAAGGGCAGGAGTTTCTACAAGCCACCGTAAATGGCTTATTATTAGGAGGACGAATGGAAAACATTAAACAAAAGAATAATGGTGTGCTAAGAGCTATTGATTCTTATTTTCAACTTAGCGAGCACAACACAACAATTTCAACAGAGTTAACTGCTGGAATTACAACATTTATGACGATGGCATACATTTTAATCGTTCAGCCTCTATTTATGAGCGCTGCTGGAATGGATGTAAAAGCTGTTACTATTGTAACTGCTATACTATCAGCTGCTTTTTCAATCGTTATGGGACTATACACAAATAGACCTTTTGCCATGGCACCAGCTATGGGAGGAAATGCGTTCTTTGCTTATACTTTAGTTGCTGGAGGAATGGTAACTTGGGAAACAGCTATGGGAATGGTATTCTTATCTGGAATAGGATTTTTACTATTAACAATTCTTGGTTTAAGAGGACTTATAGTAGAAGCAATTCCTAAAAATTTAAAGTTCGCTATCGGAGTAGCCGTAGGATTCTTCATAGCTATGGTAGGATTTAAAAATGGTCAAATTATGACTATTGGAAACGGAACAATCTCTATGGGAAATATTTCAAATCCAAATACCATACTTTCTTTAATCGGACTTTTCATTACAATCGCACTTGTTTTAAATAAAGTAAAAGGCGGAGTTCTTATTGGTATTGTTATTACAACTTTACTTGGAATTCCAATGGGAATTACTCAGATACCTCAGAGTTTCTTCTCAATGCCACCATCAATATCTCCAATAGCTTTCAAGCTTGATATTATGGGATCTTTAAAGTTTGCATTTATACCACTTATATTCACATTTTTCGTAGGAGATTTCTTCTGTACACTTGGAACTCTTCTTGGAGTATCTGCTCAAGCGGGACTTTTAGATGAAAATGGAAATTTACCAGAAGTAGATAAACCATTTTTAGTGGATTCTATAGCAACTATTGTTGGAGCCCTATTCGGTTCAACAACAATAACTACTTTCTTAGAATCTGCAGCAGGAGTTGAAGAGGGTGGAAGAACAGGGTTAACTGCAATTTCAACAGGTATATGTTTTATATTTACTATATTCTTAACACCTATAGTTTATATAATACCTTCAGCTGCAACAGCACCAGCTTTAATCTTTATTGGAATCTTAATGATGACAAGTATAAAGTTTATTGATATGGATGATATGACTGAATTTGTTCCAGCTGTTATAACAATAATGTTTACAATCTTTACTGATAATATGGCCTCAGGAATGAGCATGGGTATAATCTCTCATGTTATTATCAAAGTTTTAACTGGAAGATACAAGGAATTAAACGTACCAGTGTTAATTTTAACACTGCCGTTACTTGGTTACTTTATCTTTTTATAAAAATTAGAATTAAATATGTTTAAAATATAAAAGCTGAAGAAAAAAATCCTTCAGCTTTTTATATTTTGTTAATTTATAATTCCTTTTTCAATTAAAAACTTTCTAATAATATTTTCAATTGGTTCCTTCCCTTCAATAGCCAAAAGATTTAAACGTTGCATCTCATCCTCATTTAACATTCCAACTAGAGAATCTAAGGAGTCAATTACATCAGGTTTCATATTCTCAAATCCTTTTTTCATAGTTACAACGACCTCATAAGGTGGGAAAAACTTTAAATCATCCTCTAATAAAAATAGATTGTGCTTAGCTATTAATCCATCAGTAGAATAGACTAGAGCGACCTCTATCTTATCAGAAACTAAAGAGTTTATAACAAGCCCTTGATCCATAGAAAGAATACCGTTAAATTTGATATTATAAGCTTTTTGAATCCCTATAAGTCCATCCTCCCTCTCCATAAATTCATGAGGACCACTTAAAACCATATTTCCTGCATACCTTTTCAAGTCTGTTATAGTTTTTATTCCATATTTTTTAGCAACCTCTGGTTTCATAGCAAAAGCATATGTATTTTCAAATCCCATAGGCTCTCTTATATCTAAGTTATGATATCTTATATACTCCTCTTTAATAATATCAAAAACAGTTGTAGCATCTGCTTTATCTTTTTTTCCAAGATATGCTGCATATGCCACTCCAGTATACTCTGGATATACATCTATATCACCATTTTTTATAGCTTCAAATATAACAGTTCCTGTTCCTAATTCAACAGTTTTCACTCGATATGATGTGTGAGCTTCTATAACTTGAGACATCATAACACCTAAAATTCTTTGTTCATTATAGTTTTTATGCCCTACTATAATCGTAGGAATCCCTTTTTCTTTACTATTTTCATAAACTCTAAATCCGATAAATAAAACTAATAGCGATACAATAACTTTTAAAATTTTTATACTTCTTTTCTTTTCCATCCGATTTGTAAGCATCCCACTCGGTGTTAAAACTTTTTCTAACACACCTAAAAAGTAGTTAGCAACAAATGCTAAAATCGCTGTCGGAATAGCTCCTGTTAAAACTAAATTATTATTACTCGTTGAAATCCCTCTAAATATTAGTTCACCAAGTCCTCCAGCACCTATCAATGCCGCAATCGTCGCAGTTCCTATCGTTGCAACTGTAGAGATTCTAATTCCTCCCATTATTACTGCAACTGCAATTGGAAGTTTAACTTTTGTAAGAACCTGAAAGTTTGTCATTCCCATTCCTACTGCCGCTCCAATTGTAGATTGGTCAACTCCTTTTATACCTATATAGGTATTTGTAATTATTGGAAGTAACGAATAGAGAAAAAGTACAAAAACTGCTGGTTTTAATCCAATTCCCATAATTGGAATTATCAGACCAAATAAAGCTAAACTTGGAATCGTTTGAAATATTCCAGCTATTGTTAAGACAATTTTTGATAATCTCTCACTTCTAATTATAAATATACCTATAGGAACCCCTATAAGAATTGCGATACTCACAGCTAGTCCTGTTATCTCAATATGTTGAAGCAAAGCTGTATTTACCTCTGGAAGTTTTTCTAAGAAATATTTTATAAAAGAGTTTAAAAAGTTCATAAAATATCCCCTCCTTCATCAATTGATTCTTGAAATTCTGGTGAAGGAGCTATTTTACTGATAGCATTAACTAAACCTAAATTAGTTATAACACCTGTTAATCTATTATTACAATCCACTACTGGCATGACTTTCGCATTTTCACTAGACATCTTATTCAAAACATCCAAAAGATTGCTATCTTTATCTATAGTAGAAAAATCTATATCCATAACCTCTCTAACTCTTAAAATATTATTTTCCATAGCATGAACTAAATTTTTCCTAAAGATTATTCCAATTGGCTCACTATGCTTCCCCGCTTCGCTTTCGGTTACAATTAAAAAATCTGTATCATGTGTTTTAAGAAGATTAAAAGCTCTTGAGATATTACTTCTTTTTTCGATTGTCCAATACTGTTTAGACATTATATCCGAGACTAAAAGCTTCTTTGGAGTTTTCCAAATTCTATCTTTTCCTATAAATTGCTCTATATATTCTGAAGCTGGATTTTTTAAAATCTCATCTGGAGTTCCAAATTGTAAAATTTCACCATCTTTTAAAAAGGCTATTTTTTCTCCTAATTTTATAGCTTCATCCATATCGTGGGTTACAAATATTATTGTTTTTCCCAACTCTTTCTGTAATTTTAAAACCTCATCCTGAATACTCTCTCTAGTTATCGGATCTAAAGCTGAAAATGGTTCATCCATAAGAATTATATCTGGGTTGGTAGCTAAGGCTCTAGCTATACCAACTCTTTGCTTCTGCCCTCCAGATACTTCATGTGGATATTTATCATAGTATATTTCAGGATCAAGATTTAAAAGTTGAAGTAATTCAAACGCTCTACTCTTCCTTTTATCCTTTTCCCATTTCAAAAGTTTAGGAACAAGTTCTATATTCTCACCTATAGTCATGTGTGGCATAAGTCCTTCTTTTTGAATAACATAACCTATTCTTCTTCTTAAAATAATGGGATCAACTTTACTGATATCCTCACCATCTATAAGTACTATTCCATTGCTCGGATCAATCAATCTGTTAATTAATTTCATTGTAGTTGTTTTTCCACACCCAGATTCCCCAATCAAAACTACAAACTCTCCAGTTTTTACTTTGAAATCTATATTTTTTAAAATTAGTGTATTTTTATCATAGGATTTTGTAACTTTTTTAAACTCAATCATATTAATCACCTCAAAATATAAATTTTTGTAAAACAAAAGCAACTAATCCTATATACTTTCCATTCCTAAATTTCCTTTTTTAATTACACCTTTAACAATAAAAATCTATTTAAGAATCTTTCAATAGATTTTTATATGTTGAATTTATTCCTATAGCTCCTAATGGTGCAGTTATCAAAACACTCAATATCGCAATAGCTTGCATAACTTCACCACCTGCAACCCCCATCTGTAAAGGAATTCCAGATTTTGCTGACTGCACTGTAGCTTTAGGCAGATACGCTATCACACAAAATAGTCTTTCTTTATATGTAAGCTCTGTTCCAACTAATGCTATCAAGACTCCTAACGATCTTATAGATAAAGAGAAGAAAAGTATAGTCAATCCTATAAAAAAGTATCCTCCTACAAGGGCTGGATTTATAGCCATTCCTACAAAAGTAAATAGATATATTTTTCCATACTTCCATATAGAGTTCATACCTCCATGAACCTCTTTATATCCCTCTCCTGAATAGTAACGAATAAAAAACCCAAGAGACATAATTGTAAGTAATGAGTTATATAGTGAGAAGTGATATCTGTTTTCTATAAATCTCAATCCCATACATAAAGTAAATATTATTGCTATTTTTAACTTTGGATTTCTAATATTCAAAAAAGATTTTTTTCCAATAAAAGCTACTATCCATCCCATAAATAAACTTAACACTATTGAAATTGGTATAAGTAAAAGCTGAGTTTTTATATCGAAACTTCCCCCATCTATTTTTTGAAAATATACAGCTAAGAAAGATGTAAATAGTGTTATAGCTATTGTGTCATCAGCTGATGCTCCTACTAAAAGTAGCTGTGGTATAGATTTTTTTTGTCCAATATTCTTATCTATTAAACTTACCATAGATGGTATTAATACAGCTGGACTAACTGCTGCGATTATAAACCCTAAAATAGCTCCTTGAATAAATGTAAAGTTTAAGAATAACATCGAAAGATAAGCTACTGCGAACCCTTCTAAAGTTGCTGGTATAATACTAAGCAATACAGCTGGACGTCCTATTTTTTTTATTTGATCCGCTCCGATTCCAAGCCCTCCAATAAACAGAACTATAACTAAAGCTATATCTTTTAACACTGGTGCAAAACTTAATGCTAACTCAGGAGTTTTATTAAATCCATGTGGTCCTATTAAAACACCTGCAATCATCATCCCTATTAAAGATGGGATTTTAAATTTTTCTACAATCTTACCTAAATAGTTTGAATAAATTGCTAAAAAAATGAAAAAAACTAAAGTAATCATAAATTTTTCCTCCTTAAAATAAAAAAGACTCCTACCCTTAAAAAAGAGTAGGAGTCATTAGCTTTACGCGTTTAATGGCGAACTCCATCGCCTATTTATTATCAATCTAGAATTATTATATCATATTTTAAAATAAAGTAAACAATTATTTTTTTTAAGAATAATTGTATTTTTTTTGTTGAATATTGATTCTATAAGGGTATATACCATATTTTTTGTATATATTGTAGTTATTATGTTCAATAAAAATATAAAATACACTTGACATAATAATTCTTTCATTATAAAATACATTAGAAATAAAATTTCAAAAAAATATATTTAGGAGGGAATGTATGTTTAGTTATTTACAAAAAATTGGTAAAGCACTAATGGTTCCTGTTGCAGTATTACCTGCTGCTGCAATTTTATTAGGTTTAGGTTACTTTATTGACCCAACTGGTTGGGGAGGAAACAGTGCTCTTGCTGCGTTTCTAATTAAATCAGGGGCTGCTATCATAGATCAAATGCCGATTCTATTCGCTGTGGGAGTTGCCTTTGGAATGTCTAAGGACAAAAATGGTTCAGCTGCATTAACTGGTCTAGTAGGATTCCTTGTAATCACTACTCTTTTATCACCTGGAGCTGTAGGACAAATCATGCAAATTGAAAATGTTCCAGCTGGATTTAGCAAAATCAACAACCAATTCATAGGAATTTTAGTTGGGGTTATCTCATCAGCTTTATACAACAGATTTAGTGATGTAGAGTTACCTAAAGCTCTTTCGTTCTTCAGTGGAAAAAGATTGGTTCCTATCATTACATCTTTCGTTATGATTCTTGTTTCATTCATTTTAATGTATGTTTGGCCAACAATCTACGATGGATTAGTAAACTTTGGAGAAGCAATAAGTGGAATGGGAGCTATTGGAGCTGGAATCTATGGATTCTTAAATAGATTACTTATCCCTGTTGGATTACATCATGCATTAAACTCTGTATTCTGGTTTGACGTTGCTGGAATAAACGATATCCCTAAGTTCTTAGGAGGAGCTCAATCAATCGCTAACGGAACTGGAATCCCAGGAATTACTGGAATGTACCAAGCTGGATTCTTCCCAATAATGATGTTTGGACTTTTAGGAGCTGCAGTTGCATTCGTAAAAACAGCTAAACCTGAAAATAAAGATAAAATTAAATCTATCATGATTGCTGCTGGGTTTGCAACTTTCTTAACTGGAGTTACTGAGCCTTTAGAGTTCGCTTTCATGTTCGTAGCACCTGGATTATACTTAGTTCACTGTATTTTAACTGGAATCTCTTTATTCATAGCTGCTTCTATGCAATGGATGGCTGGATTTGGATTCTCAGCTGGTTTAATCGATATGTTATTATCATCTAGAAACCCATTAGCTACTAACTGGTATATGCTAATCATTCAAGGTGCTGTATTCTTCGTATTATACTATGTAATATTTACTGCAGTTATAACTAAGATGAACTTAAAAACTCCTGGAAGAGAAGATGAGGATTCATCTGATGAAGCTACAACTTCTTCTAAGCCAACTACAAATGATGAGTTAGCTGAAAAGTTAATCCCTCTTTTAGGTGGAGTAGATAATATTGTTATCGTTGATAACTGTATTACAAGATTAAGACTTGAAGTGAAGGATAACACTTTAGTTCAAGATGCTGAAATCAAAAAATTAGGTATTGCTGGGGTATTAAAAGCTGGAAAAACTTCGGTACAAGTTATCGTAGGAACTCAAGTTGAATTCGTAGCAAATGCTTTAAAAAGATTAACTGGAAAATAAGAGTATATCTAGATAGAGTTGGGAGAAATCTCAACTCTTTTTATTTTGTTTAGATTTGAATTTTACCTGATTCAGTGGTAAACTGTAGTAAGAATAGTTTTAGGAGGGGGATATGAGGATACTTCATACTTCTGATTGGCACTTAGGGAAAAAGTTAGAGGGTCAATCTAGAATAATAGAACAAAAATTATTTATAAATGATTTAGAAAAAATAGTAAGAGAAGAGGAAATAGAACTTATACTTTTAGCTGGTGATATTTATGATACTTATAATCCATCTGCCGAAGCTGAAAAACTATTTTTTGATAGTATAAAACAACTTTCTTTAAATGGTAAAGTAGGTATTGTAGTAATTCCTGGAAACCATGATAACCCTGCAAGATTAAATGCCGTTAGTCATTTGGCAAAAGACTATGGCGTTATTATCTATGAAACAGCATTTCAAGAGATTGAAGTTGGAAAATATGGCTCTTTAAACATATATAAAAGTACTTCAGGTGGAATATTTATAGAAAAAAATGAAAAAAAACTTTACCTATATAATCTTCCATTTCCAAGTGAAGCTATTTTAAATGAAACATTTGAAGATAAAAAATTCAACTGTAGAATAAAAGAGATTTTAGAGGAGGGAATTGCTCATAATAACGAGGAGATTCCTTCTGTACTTATGACACACATATACGTTGCTGGATCTATGGGTGAAGGTGAAGTTGCACTCGAGCTAGGTGGGTCTAGAGCTATAGCTACAAGTGATTTACCAGATGTGAATTATATTGCATTAGGTCATGTGCATAAACCCATGTCTTTCAAAAGTAAAAATGCTTACTACTGTGGTTCACCATTAGAATATCGAATTACTGAGAATAAGTTTGATAAAAAAGTTTTTGTAGTAGATATCTCTCAAAGTGAAACAATTGTAAAAGAGGTAGCAATAACAAACTACAAACCTATTAAAGAGTATGTTGTAGAGGGAGCAGAAGAGGCAATTCAAAAATCCAACGAGCTTTTAGAAAGTAATGAGTGGATATACTTAAAAGTGAAACTGAATGAACCTTTAACAAATTCAGCAATTAGAAAGATTAAAGCCAATAAAAATGTTTTAGAGATTATTCCTATTATAAATATAGAGGAGAAAGAAAACGAAGTTACTATTTATAACGAATTGAACTTAGAAGAGGCTTTTATAGAGTTTTTTAAAGAGGAGAGTGAGGGATTAGCTCCAAATGATAACATTTTGAAACTTTTCTTAGAGCTTTTAGAATCTGTTAACTAAAGATGAAAAATAGGTCCAATTCCTTAAAAAGGGATAAAGA
>NZ_CAMFHX010000032.1 GCF_945952365.1 uncultured Cetobacterium sp. | reverse complement strand
GCTGACAGAAATTATAGTACCACAATTTTTAAACTTCGTCAACAACTTTTTTTATAAAAAAATGCATATTCGATTTGAACATGCATCTTCTCCCTTTATTTATAACGTTTCCGTCGTTTTTCTTTCTATAACTTTTCCTTCTGAATTTGTAATTGTCACTCTAATTTTTTTCCCTTTTAATCCTTCTATCCTCATCGCATTTTCCAATTTAGATTTCCCATTTCTTTTAGTTCTATCAAATTGAGCTTCTAAAGTTTGAGCTACTGTCCCTCCAGCCCCTAAAACCTCTATTTTTTGGTTCAGTAACTCTGAACTATTTCCTTTTGAATCAGAGTCAGCTGTTACTTTTAAATTAGAAGTTTTTGAATCATAAGAGATTTTTAAATTTGAAATATTTGTTCCTTTGTTTATCTCACCATAATAACCATAAACACTTATTCCAACCTCTGTAATCATTTTTATCTGAGCCGCCACTCCTGATCCTGCTTGAGTCTCTAAATCTTTTAAAGGAATCTCTTTAAATACAACATAGCTTTTATATTCCCCAGCTTCCATGTTTCCTTCTGGCTTTATTCTAAATCTAACTATTTGTTTTCCACCAGGCTTAATCGCAATCATTTTAGGATATAACTTAATATGCTCATTTAAGCTATACTTTTCATATTCCGGAGCTGTTTCTAAAAAACTCTCCAATCTCATAGGTGAAGTAGTATTGTTAATTAGAGTTATCTCATTTGTATTAACCCTATCTAAAACTATTTCAAACCTTGTTGGTGCAACGCTAAAATTAAATGCATAACTCATCGTAGCTATTAAAAAAAATAGTGTTGCTATTAAACTTTTCTTTCTTTTCATTCTGTATCACTCCATTTCACTTAATAATTTATCATATTTTTCATACTTTAAATTCCTATTAAACTTTTTAAATCTATCAACTATCGAATCCTTCAACTCTGTATTTTTAGCAATAATATTACCCTTATCATCCAACTCATTTCCTTTTGAGAAAGTAGTTTTTTGAGCAATCAATCCCGCTTTATCATATATGATTACATCGCCATCTTTCAACCCATTGTTATAATTTACAATAGTTTTTATATCTCCTGTTTTATAGAAGAACTTCCAAACACCATCTCTTTTATTGTTTTTATACTCTCCCTCTAACATTTGCAAACTATCTGCTGAAAATATTTTCAACTTTCCTTCAATTTTACCATATTTAAAAGTAGTCAATGTTTCTAAAACTTCACCTTTATAGAAAAAAGTTGCTTCTCCATCTAAAAGCCCATGTTTATACTCTACTCTTGTTAAAAGTTCTCCATTCTCAGAATATTTAACCAATTTTCCATGTAATATACCATCTTCTAAGTTTTCATACTCTTCCATATTTTTATTTTTATAAAAATATGTCCATTGACCATTAGGTTTATCGTAATTATACTTTACTACAGCTCTTGTATCGCCATTTAAATATTTTATTGTCCATGTACCATGTTTTATTCCATTTACATATCGCCCTTCATAACTGTACCTTTCATCCTTATCATCAAAAAAACCTTGGAAGACTCCATTTTTAACTCCGTTTTCGTACTGCTCTTTTATCCCCTCTCCTATTAACTCTCCAGAAAAAGGTGATTTTTCATTCACTATATAGACAATTTGATTTTTCAGTTGTTTTTTACTTATACTTTCTTTTCTTGAGTTAGAAAAGGAAAGATTAAATAGCAAAATATTTGTAATTAAAAATCCTATAACGCATTTTTTCTTCAACCTCTCTCTCTCCTTCTAAAAATTATTTAAAATATCTTCAAGATCATATCCATCATCTTCATCATTTTCCATATCAGAGTCACCTTCAGGTTCCTCAACTACTTCTCCTCTATCGACAACGACATCAAACCCTTCAAAATATTCACCCTCATCTTCTTCTTGAAGTTTTATATTAACATCTAAACTTTCTTCAGAAAATGTGACATTATCACTTCCTAAGTATATAAATTTCATTTTATAACTCCCTGGTAAAACACTTTCAAAAAAGAATAATCCATCAAACTCAGGATCTATCTCTTGATATAACTCTCCATCTTTTTCTAACGCAATATTTGTCATACTCAGAATTCTTATAAGCTCTTGTGACGATATGCCTTCGGCTGGAATAATATTCCCTGTTACCATCGATACCGCTTGTACACCCACATCATATTTAGTTCCTATTGAAGCTTTTGTTTTCACTTCTCTTTTATCTATAACTTGTGTAAGCATCGGATCGATACTTTTTCTATCGACTTCTATTTTATAACTCTGTAAAGGTAGCAATCCATTTGCAAAATAGTTTCCATTTCTATCCGAAGTAACTCTTTTTCCATCTATAATAAGAGCTACATCTGGTAAAAGTGTTTCTCCTTCATCAAAAATACCATTATCATTAGAATCTATATATATTTTTCCATATATCCAAGAGTTATCAACCTGTCTGTCTCTAACATCTCTTTTAACATCTCCTAAGTCAAAGACTTTTTCAGCATTTATACCAACAGTATAATCTCCAGCCTCTCTTCTTGACATAGGAAGTTCTAGATATATATAATCGTCAAAGTAAATTGTAAAATCTAATAAAAATCTACTTTTCTCCTCTTCATTATATTTTATTTCACTACTAAAAACATATTCTATAGAGGTATCTTTAAATCTATTTCGTCTTCCTAAAAATTTTAAAGAATAATCTGTTTCAAACTTTTTATCTCCCTCTATATTCGCTTGTAATATTGTCGTAAATTTAGAAATTCCACTGTAACTTATTCCCGGGTTAAAACTATATCTTTTTTTATTTTCTTCATCAAAATTAACCTCAGCATCTAAGAAAAATGAGTAATTTCTAAATCCTCGATTTTCTAAACTTACATAATATCCTGTTTCTTTTTTTAACGTTTGATTACTTATCTCCTCTTGGTAACCCAATCCTAACCTTGTATTTACAAAGTCTCTTGATATTCCAATAGAGTTATACTCTTTTCTACCATCTTCATACCCTAAATAATCCGAATATCTAAAATGATTCAAGGTTAAATTATACTTTTTAATTTTTTGACTCATTCTCAACTCATAACTATTTTCAATCTGTTCATATTCATAAAAATTTTGGAAATTAATTAATATCGGATAACTTGAAAAATCCATTCTATAAATCAATTCATTTTTTAAAACACTATATTTTCTTCCACCTACGGATTCAACTTCTAATAACCCAACTCCTAAAGTAAAATTTTTAGTAGCTCCATAACTGATTTCTCCAACTATTTGTGTTTTTTCTTCATCATCTCTATCTTGACCACCTTGAAAATTATAACTCCATTGATTTTTATTTAAGATTTTAGTATCTCCTACAGTATAAACTTTTCTATTTTCAATCTGTCCATTAGTATAATATATTTTTAAAGAGTAATCTCCACCATAACTTCTATCTCTAACTTCAAATATAAAATTTTTCTCTGTTGGTCTCTTATAATCTAACAGAATATCATTTTGATATAACTCAATAACATCAGCACCTTGAGCTTCTCCTTTTATTGTAGTCACATTTCCAGAGGTTGAACTATACGTATTTTTTTCACCAAAGCTAACTCCTCTTAGCGAACCACCTATATTTAGAAAATCTGGAGATTTCAGATAAAAGTCACCAATTATAAAATCGTTTTCTTCATAAACATTATTATAAGTTAAATTTGTATTTCTAACTTCAGAGTCGGGTTCTAGGTTATAGTTTATATAAAAATCCCCATATAAAAATTGTGTTCCATACTCTAAGTTAAATTGTCTATTTGTACTTTTAATATCATTCATAGAATACCCTAATTTTAAAAGACCCGGAGATAAAATCTTGGCTTCTGGTTCTACATAATCAACTTTTTGATTATCTTTTTTATCATTTAATCTAAGTCTTTCAACTTTACCTCTTTCTCTTATCTCAAAAGGTAATATAAATTTAGGGTTTAATATCAATTTCAAATCTTGGCTAGACCAATTCAATTCTCCAAAATCAAAACTTTTTTCTACACCTTCTAAATTTACATAAAGATCACCATCTAGTATAAAACTTTTTCCAACTTTTATGTTATTCTTATACTTTTTCTCATCTATTTGATATTCTACGACTTTTTTATCTAAATCAATATTTACAGAGTAAATCTCTAAAAAATAAAATAATCCCTTTATGGGTATAAATATCTCATCACTTTCAAAGTCATATCTTACCATAAAAAAATCATCTTTAAGACTTTTACTTTTTATTTCAATATAAGCTTCTTCATATTGAGTGATATCACTTTGAGGAAACACCTTTTTAGAAATTATCACAGAAAAAATAGCTACTGTTAAGTACTTAGCTACCTTTAAACTATTCATTAATCATACCTTACCTTTATAGTTAAATCTCCACTATACTTTCCTGATGGTGCATTTTTTGTATCATTTATATCCCCTCTGAAAATAATCTCACTTCTTCCATTCGAACCTATTCGACCTCTATGATCATCGCCACCTACAGGCTCTAATCCTGGAGTTGTAATCAATACTTTTAAAACACCTTCTCCAGAACTATTTTGTATCTCTACTTCTTTAGGATAAGAGACAATTATATTTTTATCCTTTTCCCCTTCTACATCTAAAATTCCATGTGTTGAATTTACAGTAGACATCTTTTGTCCTTGTATTCCCACACCAAAATTCATAGGTATAGTTTTTATTTTCAAGCTTTTCAAGACATTTATTTCTAAATCAATATCTATCTTCACTTTTTCGTTATAGTTATTTTTATGACCAGTTATATTCAAAGATAAATTTGGACTTCTATATAACCCTGATAAACTTTGGTCTGCTCTAACTTCAACAATAGTAACTACTGACAAATCTAAATTACCACTACCAAATCCAGTAATCTCTTTTTTTTCTTCATCCACGTTTCCCATCGAAGAATTTATCTCCATTTTTTTTACTCTTAAAGACTCTGTATGATAATTATTTTTAACATCTATAAAACGCCCTTCAGCTAATCTACCAAAGTCATATGAAAGCTTTGTTAATCCTCCAAGTCCTGTTAAATTTACTTTAGATGTAACTATCACTAAATTTTGAGTTCTTCCACCTACTATCTCTCTTTTTTCATAAAGCCTCGTAGTAGATGCATTTATTGCTCCAAAAAGTTTAATACTAAGGAGTATTAAAAAAATTATAACTTTTTTCAATTCCCAACCCCCTTTTTATATACTTACTCTAGCTCTTTCTATCGCAACCTTTTCTCTATGCACTAGAGGAATATATGGAATATTTTTTGAAATTAGATATACTATTTTATCATATATCTTATCCCTATCTACTTTTTCTCTTTCATCTTTCAGTATCTCTAAAAATGGTAATGTCGCATTGTACATTCCCTTATCACCTATATCATGAGCTATTACTCTTCCTAAATTATATATTAAATATCTTTCATCAAATATTATATTGTATATTGCAATTTCATAATCCTGTTTTTCCATCTTCATCAAATAGGCTTCTTGCTGATACGGAGAAACTACTATTTTCATTCCCTTTTTCTCTAGCTGTCTTTTTAAATTGTTAGCAATCTTTAAAGATAAGTCATCATTTAAGACCGTTATCTCAATCTCTTTTCCTTCAAATATATCTTTTACTTTTTTCTCAGAATCCCTACCATTTTTCATTAAAGATAGTTTTGCATCAAATAAAGTTCCTGGGAAAAACGTATTTGTAGCTTTCTCTTCAAATATATTTTCTATTAATTCATCCCTATCGATTAACTCGTTTATACTCTCACGAACGTCTCTACGTTCAAAAATTTTATTTCTTTTTCCAAATATTATAGCAATAGTGTCCAACTCTTTATTTCCATCACTAATAACACTTTTATCTATAATACCCTCTTCTTTCCACTCATCTATCTGTTTTGGTGTTATATCTAAAACTACATCTGCAGCATCATTAAAATATAGTAACGCTCTTTTTCTATCGCTCACTTCTGATAAAATCTCTATTTTATTTCTTCCGTTATTTTTTTTAAAATAATTCTGATTCTTCAATAAAACAATCTCTTTGTTTGTAATTTTATCTATTTTATAAGGCCCCGTTCCATAGATTTTTCCATCTACCTCTTTTGTGATAGAGCACATATAGTATGTTAACATTGATAAAAATAGATTATTTCTTCCTTTTAACTTTATTTCTAATTTTGTCTCAGAAAGAACTTTTACATTTTGAATATCATTAAAAAAATCTTTAAAAACACCATTACTTAGCATTCTATCCAAAGATTTTTTTACATCTACAGCTAACATTTTATCTCCATTATGGAAATATATATTATCTTTTATTTCTAACTCTAAAAGTCTATCATCTTTCCAATCCCAAGCTTCTACTAAATTCGAAACAACATCTCCGTTCGCATTGTAAATAAACAATGTATCGTATAAATAGTTTACCATTCTTATTGAATACTGATCTTTCATGTAAATAGGGTCTAACGTTGCTACTTTTACAGCTTGAACCACCCTCAAACTTTCGTTATCTGCACTCTCTATCTCACTATATTGATTAAACTGCAAATCATCAAAATATAGTTCTGATTCACCAAACGACAATGTCATTACTAAAGTAAATAGAATTAGGTATACATATCTCCTCAAATTTTCACCTCTTAAAACTATTTATTATTTTTTATTGCTGAATAAAACTCTGTTGCTAAATCTAAAGATTCCTTATTCTCTTCATAAATTTTTTCAAACTCTTTATCACTACCGATAAATACATCAACTAGTATAGGATCAAAACTTCTTCCCTTATCTTTAATTATAACTTCTAAGGCCTCTTCATGTGACAAAGCTTCCCTGTGGAACTTCTTTTGTCTCAAGGCATCGTACACATCCACAATTGAAACTATTCTAGCTTCCAACGGAATATCTTCTCCTTTTATTCCTAATGGATATCCACTCCCATCCCATTTCTCGTGATGATATCTTACGATATTTTCTGCTACACTACCTAATTTTAATTTTTTTACTAAATCATATCCTATCTCAACGTGTTCTTTAACCTTTTTAAACTCTTCCTCAGTTAATTTAGACGGCTTTTTTAATATCTCAGACGGTATAGCAACCTTCCCAATGTCATGAAGAGAAGAGAATCTTTTTATACTTTCTCTTGTTTCTTTTGGTAGATTTACTTTCTCAGATAATAAAGTTGAATACATTCCTAACCTTTTTACATGATCTCCTGTGTCTTCATCATTCAATTGATTCGCCATCTCTAAAACCTCTATTAAAGAGAAGCTTAACTCTTCTGCTTTTTTTCTATTTTTTTCTGATTTTATTATTAACACGATCAAGACAATTATGAATATAAATACTGGTATTGATATTTTTAAAATCAATTTATAATTCTGTGTAACTATTGAATTCTTTAAAATATCATTATCTATTACAGTTTTATCCACCGTAAAACTTTCTAAAATATTCTCCATCAAACTTGATAACTCAGGTTTACTTTTATTAACCCCAAAACTAACTCCAAATGAATCATTCAATATTCCTGCAACTTTTATTTTGTCGTCTAAGAAGTTATTACTTATCACTCCTGTAAGTATATTAAAATATCCTACTAAATAGTCGCCCTCTTGATTTAAAAGCTTATTTAATCCCTCTTCGTATGTATCAACCTCTTGAATTCGACTATTTTTCAAAATACCACTTAAATACGTGTAACTATAGTCTCCTTTTAAAACAAGTATTTTAGCTTTATCTAAATCAGATAAATTTTGAATAAATCCATCTGATTTTCTATTTGCTACAGATAGTTTCATTTCATAATAAGGTTTTGTATAGTTTGTATCTTTTTTTCCAACCCAGTTTTCAATAGCTATTCCTTCTACATCATACTCTCCATCTTTTACAAATCTAACTGGAACACCTAATATTTTTTCTATCTCTTTTACTATATTTACAGTTAAGCCTTTATAGTTATTTTTTTGTTCATAGTAAAATGGAAGCATAAACTTATCCTTACCCAATCTTACCTTTACCTCTTTATAATCTCTTATAACCTTCTCATAACTCGGTGTATCTTTCAACAAATACTTATAAAATGATATTCTATTTTCAGATAAGATTTGTTGAAACTCCTCGCCTTGTAATTCATCTAAATTTTTCTTTGTTTTTTCATATAACTCTTTTAAGCTTTTCTTCACAGCTATCTGTTCGTTATACTTTATATTCTCTAGAAGTTTATACTCTACATCACCCGCATTTTTATCATACCAGTCCTGTGCAATAAAAATTTCTACTTCTCCATTTTTTAATTTCTCTAATCCTTCATCCACATTTTTTACTTCAACTTTATCTAAAGTCAAATTAGAATATCTCTCTTTTATCTCTTTTATTCCATGCTGTCCTGGAATATAAGCTACCTTCAAATGCCTCGCTTCACCTAAATTTGAAAAGTTTGAATTTTTTCCAACTATAACACCTACTCTATATATCATTGGTGTATCTAAATAATTATACTCTTTAATTCCATCAGAAGTTTCGATAGTTCTTAACATCATATCACTATTTTCCCCATCTAATAAAACCTGAATTTCTTTTCCTTCTAAAACTTTTTTCAATAACTCTACGTAAACACCTTGGTATTCTCCTTTCTCCAAGTCATTATACAAATACATATCTGTCGTATTTGAAGGCACTGTTATCGTTATGCTATCTCTTGAAAAACTGAAACACCCCGTAATCAGCATTAATAAAACTACTAACCTTTTCATCTATCCTCCTTTAATTTAAAAAAAATAAAAAAGCTGCAATAATCACAAAGACTATTGCAGCTGGCTGCCATTTTAAAGACCCTATAGCTTTGCGTCATAGAGTTTCCTCTATTTTGCCACTTATAAACGTATCTTAATTATAACCATTATAATCAATACGCCCTACAAAGTCAATAATTTATATCTATTTAGAATAATTTGGTGCTTCTTTAGTTATTATTATATCGTGAGGATGGCTTTCTTTTAGTCCAGCTCCTGTTATTTTAACAAATTTCGCATGAACTTTTAAATCTTCAACCGTCGCTGTTCCACAATATCCCATTCCAGCTCTAACTCCTCCACACATTTGGAATATTACATCCTTCAAGCTTCCTCTATATGAAACTCTTCCTTCAATTCCTTCTGGAACTAGTTTTTTAGCATCATTTTGGAAATATCTATCTTTCGATCCTCTTCTCATCGCTGCCATAGATCCCATTCCAACATATACTTTATATTTTCTTCCTTCGTATATGATCTCTTCCCCTGGTGCTTCTGTTGTTCCAGCTAAAAGTCCTCCTAGCATTACACAGTCTGCTCCTGCTGCTAAAGCTTTTACCATATCTCCAGATAACTTTATTCCACCATCAGCGATAACTCCAATTCCTTTTGTTTTACACACTTCGTAAACATCATTTACTGCTGATAACTGAGGAACTCCTACCCCTGCTACAACTCTTGTTGTACAGATAGACCCTGGTCCTACTCCTACTTTAACAGCATCTACTCCTGCATCTATTAAGTCTAAAGCTGCTTCGGCTGTTACTATGTTTCCTCCAATTATATTTAAAGTCGGGAACGCTTCTCTAATCTCTCTTATTTTTACCATAACACCTTTTGAATGTCCATGAGCTGAATCCACTGTTATAATATCTACTCCAGCTTCTACTAAAGCTTTAACTCTTTCTAAAGTATCTGCTCCTACTCCTACAGCTCCTCCCACTCTTAATCTTCCTTGAGAATCTTTACAAGCCATTGGATACTCAACTAAATTATCTATATCCTTTATTGTAATTAATCCCTTTAACTTTCCATCTTCATTTACTATCGGTAATTTCTCTATTCTATTTTCTAATAATATATCTTTAGCTTGCTCTAAAGTTGTTCCAACAGGAGCTGTTACTAAATTTTCTTTAGTCATTATATCACTAACTAACTGATCCATATCTTTTCTATATTTTAAATCTCTGTTTGTAATAATTCCTATTAAAGAACCGTCTTGCTCAATAACTGGTAATCCAGAAATTTTATATCTTCTCATTATCTCTTCTGCATGCCATACAGTTGAATCTTTTGTTAAAGTTACAGGATTTTTTATCATTCCGCTTTCGTTTCTTTTTACTCTATCTACTTCCGCAGCTTGATCCTCTATACTCATATTTTTATGAATAAATCCTATTCCACCTTGTCTAGCTAAAGCTATTGCCAAGTCTCCTTCTGTTACAGTATCCATTGCAGCACTTAGGACTGGAATATTTAATTCGATATCCTTTGTAAGTCTTGTTTTTAAACTAACTTCATGTGGTAATACCTCAGATTTTGCTGGAACTAGTAGTACATCATCAAAAGTAATCGCTTCTTTTATTATTTTTCCATTCATCATTTTTCTATTCCCTCCAATTTTTCTCAATATTTTAAATAAAGACCTGCACTTTTTTTTAGTATTGTGCAGGTCTTTTTTTATTTATTTTCGTTATTATAGCACATTTTTGAGCCTATGTCATTTCTAAAAAACATTTTTTTGCATTTTATTTTTTTTACATCTAAATATGCTCTCTCTTTTGCCTCTTCTAGAGTATTTCCGTATGCTACCACCGACAAAACTCTTCCTCCATTTGTTTCTAATCTTCCCTCTTTTTTTCTTGTTCCCATATGGAAAACCAGGGACTCTAAATCTTCAGGAATCTCTATTTCACTACCTACAGTTGAGGATTTTGGATAATTTTCAGAAGCCATAACAACAGCTACTGTGTATCTATCATCCCACTCTAACTGGACCTCTTTTTCATCCATCAAATTTAAAATCGCTTCAACAAAATCTGATTTCATTCTCGGAAGAATACCTTCTGCTTCTGGGTCTCCAAACCTTGCATTAAACTCTATAGTTTTTACACCATCTTTTGTTAACATAATCCCACCAAACAAAAATCCTTTAAATGGAATTCCATCTTTTTTCATTCCAGACGCCATAGGTTTTAAAATTTTCTCTAAAGTTTCATTTACAACAACTGAATCTATTTTTCCTACTGGTGAGTATACACCCATCCCTCCAGTATTTGGTCCCTCATCATTATCATAAGCTCTTTTATGATCTTGAGCAACTTCTAGAGGAATTACCACATCTCCATTTGTTAAAGCTATAATTGAGAACTCAAATCCATCTAAGTACTCTTCTATTACAACTTTATTATTCGGAATAGAAAAAGCTATCTCTAAAGCCTCTATCGCTTCAGCTTTTGAAAACGCAACCGTCACACCTTTTCCAGCTTTTAACCCATCCTCTTTAATTACAATAGGTGCTCCTTTTTCTTCAACATATGCTTTTGCAGCATTTAAATTGTCAAAAGTTTCATACGCTCCTGTTGGTACGTTATACTTTTTCATCAACTCTTTTGCAAAATCCTTACTCGATTCAATTCTTGCTGCTGCTGCAGTAGGTCCAAATATCTTAAGACCTCTTTTTTCAAACTCATCTACAACACCTAGTGCAAGAACACTTTCAGGTCCTACTATAGTCAGATCAATTTTTTGTTCTTGAGCAAATATAGCCAATTCATTTATATTCTCTTCAGGGATATTTACTAAAGTTCCAATATTTTCCATCCCAACATTTCCTGGAGCTATAAATACCTCTTTAACTAGTTCACTCTCTTTTACCTTCCATGCGATTGCATGTTCTCTTCCACCTTTTCCAATTACAAGAACTTTCATAAACTCCTCCAAAATTAATGTTTAAAATGTCTTACCCCTGTAAATACCATAGCTATACCATGCTTATTACACTCTTCTATTGATAATGAATCCTTTATTGATCCTCCAGGTTGAATAATTGCCTTAATTCCAAACTTTGCAGCCATCTCAACCGTGTCTGCCATTGGGAAGAAAGCATCCGAAGCCATTACAGCACCATTACATTTTTTTCCACCTTGCTCTAGTGCTATCTTTGCTGCTCCAACTCTATTCATTTGTCCTGCTCCAACTCCAATAGTTTGATTATTTTTTCCAACAACTATTGCATTTGATTTAACATGTTTAACTACATTCCAGTTAAATATTAAATCCTCTATCTCATCTTCTGTAGGCTTTCTATCTGTAACACAAACAAGTTCATCTTTAGAAATATTTTTCTCATCAAATTCTTGAATTAGTGCCCCATCCATCACAGAAGTAATTTTCTTTTTATTTACGATATTAGAGTTTAGCTCCAACTTCATCACTCTTATATTTTTCTTTTGAGTTATTATTTCTAAAGCCTCTTTTTCATATCCAGGTGCTATAACAATCTCTAAAAATAACGCCGATAACTTTTCTGCTACTTCTTTTGTTATAACTGAATTAGCTGCTACAATTCCACCAAAGATTGATACTTTATCAGCTTCATAAGCTCTATTCCAAGCTTCATCTATATTTTCTCCACTTCCAACTCCGCAAGGATTCATGTGTTTAACCGCTACTACTGTTGGCTTAGTAAACTCTTTTAAAATTTCTAAAGCTGCATTCGCATCTTGAATATTGTTATATGATAACTCTTTTCCGTGAAGCTGAACTGCATTTCCTATTGAATATCCTGCAAAACTACTTTTATAGAATCCTGCTTTTTGATGTGGATTTTCTCCATATCTTAAATCCTGAACTTTCTCATAAGTTACAGTTATACTTTCTGGAAACTCCTCTTTTACTTTCGAAGTTAAGTATTCCGCAATTAAAGTGTCATAAGCCGAAGTGTGTCTAAAGACTTTTGCAGCTAACCTCTCTCTTGTTTCTGCTTCTGTATCTCCTAATTTTTCAAGTTGCTCTATTACAACCTCATAATCTTTTGGGTCTACAACTACAGTAACTGATTTATAATTCTTAGCTGCCGATCTTAGCATGCTCGGTCCACCGATATCTATATTCTCTATCAACTCTTCGTGAGTTACTCCTACTTTAGATAATGTCTCTTTAAATGGATATAGATTAACAACAACCATATCTATCATTTCTATCTTATTATCTTCTAAAGCTTTCAGATGCTCTGCATTATCTCTAACACAAAGTAAAGCCCCGTGAACATTTGGATGCAATGTCTTTACTCTTCCATCCATTATCTCTGGGAAATTTGTAATATCTGATATACTTAAAGTTTTTATACCAGCCTCGTCTAATGTTTTCTTTGTTCCCCCTGTAGAGATTACCTCATACCCCAAAGAAACCAATTTTTTAGTAAATTCTACAACTCCAGTTTTATCAGATACACTTATTAACACACGTTTCATCTATTTATTCTCCCTTTTTAAATAACTTTGTTAAAATCATTGGATATATTCTATGTTCTACTTCATGTATTGCTTTTTTCAAATCCTCTAAATCCCAAGAAGGTTTTATATCTACTCTTTCTTGATATATTATCTCTCCAGTGTCAACACCACTATCTACGTAATGAATTGTTACCCCTGTCTTAGTTGCTCCGGCTTTGAATGCATCCCCTATCCCATCTTTTCCAGGAAACTCAGGTAGATAAGCTGGATGAATATTTATTATTTTATTCATATATGCCTCTAATAAAACCGGAGAAATTATTCTCATATAACCTGCTAAAGCTATATATCCAACCTCTTCTTTTTTTAAAATCTCAATTATTTTTTCTTCATACTCCATCTTAGTATTAAACTCTTTTGGATTTACAAAATAGTGAGGTATACCTAATGCTTTTGCTCTTTCAATTGCAAAAGCATCTTTTTTATCAACAATTAGAAGTTTTACTCTATACCCTCTACCTTCTCCACTATTTTGAGCTTCTACTATCCTTTGGAAATTACCTCCATTTCCAGAGGCGAACACCGCTATATTTACCATTTAATTTCTACCCCTGATGTTTTGCTAACTTCTCCTAAAATCATAGGATTTTCTCCTAAAGAGTTTAATTTAGATATTAAATTTTCTTTTTCATCTTTAGAGATTACAAATATAAATCCAACACCCATATTAAAGACATTAAACATCTCTTTTTTAGGTACTCCACCTTTCTCTTCTAAGAACTTAAAAATCTTTAATTCGTTCACATTTTTACTATCGATTTCTACTCCTAAACCTTCAGGTATTATTCTTGGAATATTTTCATAGAACCCTCCACCAGTAATATGACACATTCCTTTTACAGCAACTGATTTTAAAACCTCTTTTACTGTTTTAACATATATTCTTGTTGGAGTAAGTAGCTCTTCTCCTAAAGATTTTTCAAAGCCTTCATAAGTTGTTTTTAAATCTAAGTTAGCATCTTTGATTATCTTTCTAACTAAAGAGAAACCATTTGAGTGAACTCCACTAGAAGATATTCCTATAATTAAATCTCCCTCTTCTATTCCCTCTCCTGTTATTAACTCTTTTTTTTCTACAGCTCCAACAGTAAATCCAGCTATATCATAATGTCCTTCGCTATACATCCCTGGCATCTCAGCTGTTTCTCCACCTATCAAAGCACACTCAGCTGCAACACAACCATCAGCTACACCTTTAACGATACTTTCAATCTGCTCTGGGTAATTTTTTCCAACCGCTATATAATCTAAGAAGTATAGTGGCATAGCTCCTTGAACTAAAACATCATTTACACACATAGCTACAACATCTTGTCCTATTGTGTCATGCTTATCCATTTCAAAAGCTAACATCAATTTTGTTCCAACACCATCTGTTCCACTAACTAAAACTGGCTCTTTCATTCCTAACTCAGATAAGTCAAACATTCCTCCAAAAGCACCTAAACTATTTATCGCTCCTCTTACTTTTGTTCTTTCAACATGACTCTTTATTCTTCTTACTGATTCATATCCTGCTTCTAAACTTACTCCAGCTTCCATATATTTATTACTCAATTTTATCTCCCCTATTTCTTCAAATTTTCTAATAAACTAAACATACTTGTTGGATACTTCCCTGTGAAACATGCCATACATATATTTTTCCCTAATCCTTCTAACATCCCTTCGTGTGATAAAAATGCTAGTGAATCTGCTCCAATATATTCTCCTAACTCTTTTGGTGACATTCTTGTACTTATAAGTTCATTATACGTCGATGTATCTACTCCATAGAAGCATGGACTTATAATTGGTGATGAAGCTATTCTCATGTGAACCTCTTTCGCACCAGCTTCTTTTAATAGTTTTATTATATGTCTTGATGTCGTTCCTCTAACAATAGAATCATCTACTAAAACAACTCTCTTACCTTTTACTACAGCTTCCATAGCGGAAAGTTTCATCTTAACTCCACGCTCTCTTTGATGCTGATTCGGTTTTATAAACGTTCTACCTACGTATCTATTTTTTACAAGCCCCATCTCATAAGGAATACCTGAGTAATCCGAATATCCCATAGCTGAAGAAAGTGATGAGTCAGGAACTCCTATAACGATATCCGCTTCTACTGGACTCTCTTTTGCTAATATGTTTCCACAACTTCTTCTGCTTGTATGTACATTTAAGCCATTGATACTACTATCTGGTCTTGAGAAATATATATACTCCATCGAACACATCTTATCTTGTGTACAATCAGTGTATTGAGAAGATTCTATTGAATCTCTTGACACTTTTAGAACTTCCCCTGGATTTAATCCTCTTATATACTCTGCTCCAACAATTTCAAAAGCCGAGCTTTCAGAACTAAAAACGTATCCACCTTCTAATTTCCCCATAGATAATGGTCTAAATCCATTTTTATCTCTAATCACATATAGATTTTCACTATTCATTATAAGAAATGAAAATGCTCCCTCTAATTTAGGTAAAGCTTTCAGTATTTTCTCGTGGAAATCCCCGACTTCTCTTTGAATAAGATGCCCAATTATTTCACTGTCTGAAGTTGTATGGAATATACTTCCCATAGCTTCTAGTTGCATTTTTAACTCTTTTGCATTAACTATATTCCCATTATGTGCAATAACAAAATCTCCAGTATGAGAACGAACAAGTATCGGTTGAACATTTTCTATTCCCCCTCCTCCAGTAGTCGCATATCTAACATGCCCTATAGCCATATCTCCTGGTAATTTAGCTATTCTTTCA
This sequence comes from uncultured Cetobacterium sp., assembly GCF_945952365.1. Classification (GTDB taxonomy): domain Bacteria; phylum Fusobacteriota; class Fusobacteriia; order Fusobacteriales; family Fusobacteriaceae; genus Cetobacterium_A. Next base: position 12,066 of record NZ_CAMFHX010000032.1, on the reverse strand, counting down.
CTGTTAAAAACTTCAGTTACTAATCCTTCACCTTTTTCTCTAATTATACTTGTTCCGTCAGAGGAAGCTATTCCAGCTCCCTCCTGACCTCTATGTTGTAATGAGTGTAATCCGTAGTATGTTAACTGTGCTGCATCCTCTACATTAAATACTCCAAATACTCCACACTCTTCATTTATTTTCCCACTTAAAAAATACTCGATCTCTTTTATCATTTTTACCCCACTATTTTATTTAGTCTTGCTAAAACTTCTTGATAAGCCTCTTCTACATCTCCTAAATCTCTTCTAAATCTATCCTTATCCAATTTTTTTCTAGTTTCTTTATCCCAAAGTCTGCAACAATCTGGAGAAATTTCATCAGCTAAAATTACATTTCCTTCAGAATCTCTTCCAAATTCAATTTTAAAATCAACCAATTCAATTCCAATTTTACTGAATAAATCTTTTAAAAGTTCGTTTATTTTTTTAGTTTGAGAATAGATTGACTCTAACTCAGACTTTGTTGCAAGTCCAAGAGCCATAGCATGATAATCATTTATCATCGGATCCCCTAACTCATCTTTTTTATAGCAAATCTCAAATATTGGAGAATCTAAAACTAACCCCTCTTCCATTTTAAACAGTTTTGCTGTTGATCCAGCTAATGTATTTCTTACAATTACTTCTAAAGGTACGATATCTACCTTTTTACAAAGTTGAGCTCTTTCTGATAAGTTTTCTATTAAATGAGTTTCTACTCCATTCTTTTTTAAATAGTCATATATTATTGTTGTTATTTGACTGTTTAATATCCCTTTATTGTGTATTTGACCTTTCTTTAAATTATTAAAAGCTGTTGCATCGTCCTTATAATAAATAATAACTTCGTTAGGATTTTCTGTTCTATAAACTTTTTTTGCTTTTCCTTCATATAACTTATTTGCTTCTACTAATAACATCTGGTCACTCTCCCACTTTAAATATTTATTTTTTTAATTTTTTATTTTTTAAAATAGTTAACTCCGTTGCTAAATAAATCCTGCATTTTATTTCCCGCTATATTTTTTAATAATCCATCTTCATATCTCTCTGAATGTCCCATCTTCCCTAAAATTTTTCCACACTTAGATACAATTCCCTCTATTGCATATGTAGAACCATTCAAATTGTACTCTTTATCCATTGTTACATTTCCATCTTCATCACAATACTGAGTGATTACCTGCCCATTGTTAAACAACTCTTCTGCGAACTCTTTCGTAACTACAAATTTCCCCTCTCCATGCGATACAGGTATCTTGTGAGTCTCTCCTACTGTGAATGAACTCATCCAAGGAGAGTTATTTGAAACTATTTTTGTACTTACAACTCTTGATATATGTCTATTAATATTATTTCTAAATAATGTTGGTGAATTTGAATTTACGCTATCAACATCTCCATAAGGTAATAGTCCTGATTTTATTAAAGCTTGGAATCCATTACAAATACCTAATACCAATCCATCATTATCTAAAAACTGTTTCATACTTTCTTTTATTTTGGGATTTTGAAGTATATTTGCAATAAACTTTCCAGAACCATCTGGCTCATCTCCAGCACTAAATCCACCCGGTATCATGAAGATTTGAGCTGATTTCATTTTTTCAGAAAGTGTTTCTATACTCTCTTTTATTTCATTAACTCCTAAATTGTTAAATACGTATATCTCTACTTCTGCTCCAGCTCTTTCAAAAGCTTTCTTTGTATCATATTCACAATTTGTTCCCGGGAAAACTGTTACTAAAACTTTTGGTTTATCATATAACTTTTTAGCTTTAAAATTACTTTCAGTTTTAAACTCTTTCTCCATTACATCACCAGAATTTTCTGCATTATATGGATATATTTTTTCATATCTCTTTTCCCAAGCTGATATTAAACTATCTATACAGAACTTTTCTCCTGCTAGCTCTACAGATCTCTCTTCTATCGTATTTCCTATACAAATTCCAAATTCTAATTTCTCATTAGATTCAACAATTATATCCCCAGGCATTAATCCGAACAAATCTTCTACTGTTTCAATTTTTGCTCCGACTTTATTTCCAAAACTCATCTTGATAACTGCTTCCGCTATTCCAGCAAATTTTATTGTTGACGCTGCTACAATTTTCCCGGCTTTTATGGCCGTTTCAATTAAATCAAAGTTTTCTTTTATCTTAGCGAAGTTTGGAACCTCTCCAGCTAATCTTTCACTTTTTATTAAGTAAATCTCATTTCCTGATTTTTTGAATTCCGAAGAGATTATATTTTTTACATCCTCAGTTGTTACTGCAAATGATATTAACGTTGGAGGTACATCTAAATCTTTAAATGTTCCACTCATACTGTCTTTTCCTCCAATAGCTGGAGTTTCAAATTCTAATTGAGCTTCAATTCCACCTAATAAAGCTGAGAATGGTTTTCCCCATCTAGTAGAATCTTTACCTAATCTTTCAAAATACTCTTGGAATGAAAGTCTCGCTTTTTTATAGCTTCCTCCCATCGCAACTATTCTTGCTAGTGACTCTATCACAGCATACTGAGCTCCTAAGTATGGTGAGTACTCTGATACTAGTGGATTATATCCATAAGTCATTATAGAACAAGTATTTGTAACTCCTTCTGTTGGAAGTTTTTGAACACTTCCTTCTGACTCTGTCAATTGGTACTTTCCTCCATAAGGCATTAAAACTGTGCTTCTTCCTATTGAAGCATCAAACATCTCAACCATACCCCTTTGAGAAGATACATTCATATCATCTAACACTTTTGCAACTTTATCTTTTATATCTGTAACTTTCTCAGATAAGAATGGATTTTCTTTAGAAGATAAAACTACTTTTACATCTTGACTTTGTCTTACACCATTTGTATCTAAAAACTCTCTAGATAAATCTACAAGTGTTTCATTTTTATATTTAACTACTAATCTTTCCTCTTCTGTCACTACTGCTACTAATGCTGATTCTAGGTTTTCAGCTTTAACTAACTCTTGGAATCTTTGGGCATCTTTTGCTTCTACTACAACTGCCATTCTTTCTTGAGATTCTGATATTGCTAACTCAGTTCCATTTAATCCTAAATATTTAACAGGTACTGTATCTAGATTGATCTCTACACCTCTTGCAATCTCTCCTATGGCAACACTAACTCCACCCGCTCCGAAATCATTTGATTTTTTTATCATTTTTGTAACTTCTGGATTTCTAAATAGCCTTTGGATTCTTCTTTCTACAGGAGCATTTCCTTTTTGAACCTCAGATGAACATTTAGTTAATGATGTTTCATTATGTTCTTTTGATGATCCTGTCGCTCCTCCAACTCCATCTCTACCTGTTTTTCCTCCAAGTAAAATAACTATATCTCCTGGTACTGGGCTCTCTCTTCTTACATACTCTTTTTTTACAGCTCCAACTACAGCTCCAACTTCCATTCTTTTAGCTTTATATCCATTGTGATAAATCTCTTTTACGAATGTTGTTGTAAGTCCAATTTGGTTTCCATATGATGAGTATCCGTGTGCGGCACCTTTAGATATTTTTTCTTGAGGTAGTTTGTTGGCTAATGTATTTTCAACTCCCTCAGTTATATCTCCAGCTCCTGTTATTCTCATTGCTTGATAAACATAAGCTCTTCCTGATAATGGATCTCTAATAGCTCCTCCCACACAAGTACTTGCTCCTCCGAAAGGTTCTATCTCTGTTGGATGATTATGAGTTTCATTTTTAAACATCAGTAACCATTTTTCTGTTACTCCATCGACATCCACATCAACTTCTACACTACAAGCATTTATCTCTTCTGATTCTTCTAAGTCATCTAGCTTTCCAGCTTTTTTTAGATATCTTCCTCCGATAGTTGCCATATCCATAAGAGTTACTGGTTTTGATTCTCTTCCTAACTCTTTTCTTAAATTCAGATATCCTTCAAATGCTTTTTGAATATTTTCAGTCAGTTCCCCACACTCTACCTTCACATCTTTTAAATAAGTTTCAAAAGTTGTATGTCTACAGTGATCTGACCAGTAAGTATCTAAAACTTTAATCTCTGTTTCTTTTGGATCTCTTTTCTCCTCATTTTTAAAGTAGTTTTGAATATGTTGTAAATCTTCTATTGTCATTGCTAATCCATGTTCATTTAAAAAAGCTTCTAACTCTTCTACAGTTTTATTTATAAATCCGTTATAAGTTGGAACTGGATCAATATCTATATTCTCTTCTAATAATAGAGTATTTAAATCTTTTTCTCTCGTTTCAATTGGATTTATTAGATACTCTCTAACTTTTTCAAAGTTTTTTATCTCACCATGAAACACTAACAATCTTCCACTTTTGATTGAAACTCCAGCTTTGTTGTTTAAAAGCATTAAACATTGCTCTGCTGAATCAGCTCTTTGATCATACTGTCCTGGTAAAAACTCTGTTGCTAAATATTTTTTTCCATCTAATTGAACCTCTTCATATACATCATCTGTCACAGGTTCTGATAAAACTTTATTTTTTAAAAGTTCTAAATCCTCCTCTGTACAGTTAAAAATGTCATAAACATTATATAAATCAATTTTGTCGATATTTGATTCTTTCAAATTCTCCAAAAGTTCGTTCTTAACTCCTAAACTCTCTACTTGAAACCCCTCTTTTTTCTTAACAAATACTCTTTTATTCATTGATCCTCCCTAAAATGAATTAGCTTTCTCTATTAATTTTTCAACATTTTCTCCACAATAATTTATATGTCCCATTTTTCTATCTTGCTTCCACTCTGTCTTTCCATAGATATGAAGCTTTGTTTCTGTATCTAATAATATTTTATCTACTTTTTCTCTATCTTCTCCCATTATATTCAGCATCACAACAGGTGTTAACAGTTTTATATCTGGTAATTTTTCACCTAAAACCCCTAATAGGTGAACATCAAATTGTGAATAGTTACAAGCATCCATGGTGTAGTGAGCACTATTATGTGGTCTAGGAGCCATCTCATTGAAATATATCTCATCACCCTTTATGAAATATTCAATTCCTAATGGTCCGTATATATCTAACTTTTCAACAATTTGCTTAGAAAGATTTTGTATCTCTTTTTGAATATTTTCTGATATTCTTGCAGGAACTATTGTTTTATTTAGAATTCCATTTTTATGTATATTTTCCCCTATTGGAAATGTAACTACATCTCCATTTACTCCCCTAACAACTAAACATGAAACTTCTATTTCGAAGTCTATCATTTTTTCTAAAATATACTCTATATTTTTCCATTCGACATTGTTAAAGTCGTCCTCTTTTACAATTTTCCATTGTCCTTTTCCGTCATATCCCCCTGAACAAGTTTTCAAAATACAAGGAGCTCCTATTTTTATAAAAGCCTCTTTTGCTGTTTTCAAATCCTTTACTTCTAGAAAGTCTGCTGTTCTAACGCCGATTTCGTTAACTGCTGACTTCTCTCTGATTCTATGCTGACTTAGATATAATGGTTTTTCTCCTTGAGGAACATTTCCACCATTTTTCTTTAAGAACTTTATAACTTCACTCGGAACATTCTCAAACTCATAAGTTATTACATCCGCTTCTTTACAAAGTTTTTTTAAAGCTACTTCATCATTGTACTCAGCAACAATATGCTCATCTGCTCCAAATCTTCCACAAGAATCAGAATTAGGATCTAGTATTATTGTTTCATAACCCATTTTTTTTCCAGAGTCACAAAGCATCTTAGCTAGTTGTCCCCCTCCTAAAATTCCTACTGTTCTAGATTTTTTCATTCAGAATCATCCTTTCCACATTTTCTCTATAACTTGTTAGTTTTTTTGCCAGTTCATTATCTTTTATTGCTAATATTTTAACTGCTAATAATCCTGCATTTTTAGCTCCTCCAATTGCTACTGTTGCTACTGGAACTCCCCCTGGCATCTGAACTATCGACAATAATGAATCCATTCCTTTTAACGTTTTACTTTCAATAGGTACCCCAATAACTGGTAAATCTGTTAAGCTTGCAACCATTCCAGGAAGATGTGCTGCTCCTCCGGCTCCCGCAACAATTACCTCTATCCCTCTACTTTTAGCTTCTTTAGCATAAGTATACATCAACTCTGGAGTTCTATGAGCTGATACTATTTTCACTTCATGTTCAACTCCAAACTCTTTCAATATGTTTACACATTCGTTCATTGTTGGTAAGTCTGATTTACTTCCCATTATTACACCTATCTTCACTCTTTTTCCTCCCTAAAGTTTAAAAAATAAAAAACGCACATTACTAAAAAGGTTACAACTATCCCTTTTCAATAATCTGCGTTTTTACACACTTATTCCATTTATCTTGCTTTATATTTTTTATGTCTTTCTGTTTCTGATTTCTCTTTAATCTTAACACCTGACCGACTCCCCTTATCTTATTTTGGGGTCAACAAAAAAAGTCCATAAAAAAAGGAAACTACAATGTAATTTCCTACAAGATTGAGTTTTAAATATATTAAAAAAAACATATATCAAAAATCTATCCTTGTAGTCCGCCAATTTACGGTGGCAGGTAGAGACTCGTTGACCTTATTTCAACTATTATACAAGCTTTAATTTATTTTTGTTTTTTAATACTTTTCCTGATTTAATACTAACACACTGTTCGATTTTTTTCAACTATTATTTTTAAAACAAAAAAGGTTCTCTGACTTTTACCTCAGAGAACCTTTAATTTTATTATGCTTTCTTATTAAAAAATTTTCTTCTAATTCCTTCTATGAAGTCTTCAACACTAATGTATAAAACTGGAATTACAACCAATGTTAAAATTGTTGAGAATGATAATCCGAAGATAACAGCTATTGACATTCCTGAATATAGCTCTGCTCCCTCTCCAAATCCTAAAGCAAGTGGAATCATTCCACAAACTGTAGTCATTGTCGTCATCAAAATTGGTCTAAGTCTTGTTTTACAAGACTCTCTAACAGCGTCATTTAACTCATATCCTCTTTCTCTTAGAATCTTAATAAAGTCAATCAGTACTATCGCATTATTAACAACGGTACCTGCTAGCATTATTATTCCTATCATAACCATCATATCAAATGGAGAGTTTGTCAGCAGTAATCCACCATAAACTCCTATCATTGCTAATGGTACTGAAGCTAGAATGATTCCTGGTAATAAGAAGTTTTCAAATTGTGATGCTAGAATAGCATATATTAAGAATATTGATATTCCTAGAGCCATTCCCATCTGTACAATTGCTTCGTTAAACATTTGAGACATTCCACCCCAAGAGTAAGAAACTCCTTTTGGAGGATTTGTACTTTCAAATGCAGCTACTACTTCACTTTGAACCTTACTTAATCCTATTCCACCATCATTTGCTGATACTGAAACATAGAATATCTTATCTGTTTTTGTAATCTCTGATGCTCCCTCTGCCATTACAACATCAGCTACATCTGAAACTTTTATAAATTTACCATCAGCACTTCTAACATTAAGCTCTTCTAATGTTGAAACTTTAGTTCTAGCATCTTTTGGTAATCTTATTAATACATCTATCTCTTCTGTTCCTGTTTTAACAGATAATGTTTGTCCTGTTGATCTATTTCCACCTAAGAACGAATAACTTATCGTTCTACCTATATCAAATGGACTAATTCCATAAGCTCTTAACTTATCTCTATTTAAAACAACTCTTGCTTCTACATTTCCAGCTTCTATACTAGATGTAATATCTATTATTCCTGGATTTGTACTTATTTTCTCTTGAACTTGTCTAGCTATATTCTCAGCTATATCAAGTGAATCTGAAGATATTCTAAATTCAACATCTCTATCTCCACTTCCTGATTGATAATCATCTTTTAAGTTAAATTTAATTCCAGGAATCTTAGCTAACTCTGGTCTAAGACTTTCCATAACTGTAAAGATACTAACATCTCTATCTGTTTTAGGTCCTATATCAACGTTTATTATTCCTGTACCTGTTTTTACTAAAGATATATATGTTTTTGTTAAGCTATTATTTTTTACAATCTCTACAGCTTGCTCTGTTATCTCTTCAGCTCTTTCAACTGACAATCCCTTTTCAAGTTCTAATACAACAGCGTATCTTCCATAATCTTGCTTTGGAATAAACTCTGTTCTAGTAAACATAGGACCTACTATCATCATTCCTATAAATGTTAAAAATGCTAGTGCAACTGTTTTCTTTCTATTTGAAATAGCCCATTCTATTATTTTTTCATAAGTTGATTTTACTTTTCCAAATACTTTACCCTCTTTTGTTATATCTACATCAGCTTTTAAGAATCTACTTGCTACCATTGGCATTAAAGTTAACGACACTATTAAAGCTGCAACGTTTGAGAATATAATTGATAATGACATATCTCTAAATATCTCTCTTGCAATACCCGGTATAAATAATACTGGAATAAATACAACCATCGTTGTTAAAGCTGAAGCTAATATTGCAACTGCAACTTCTGAAGCTCCATCCTCTGAGGCTTCCATAACTGGTTTTTTTAATTCTGTTATATGTCTATAGATATTATCTATAACAACAACCGAGTTATCCGTAAGCATTCCAACTCCAATAGATAATCCCATTAAAGATATAACGTTTATAGTTACACCTAAAAGTGATAGGAAAGCAAAGGTAAATATAATTGCAATTGGTAATGCTAATGAAATTAGCATTGTTGCTCTAATATTTTTTAAGAATACAAGTAATACTATTGTTGCAAGAACTAATCCTGTAACAGCATTTCCTTTTACTCCTGAAATTGAAGAGTTAATATTTTCTGAGTAATCCATTACTGTATTTACTTCTACACCATTTGGGAAATATGGCTTCATCTCTTCTAAAGCTATCTTAGCATTATCTGTTATTGATAATATATTTCCATCTGTTGATTTTTCAATAACAATCATTACAGATTCTTTTCCATTTAATTTTGCTATTTCACTTTGATCCTCTGTTGTTAAAACAACATCTGCTAAATCTTTTAATCTTAAAGTTTTTCCATTACTTCTTATAATCATATTCTCAAATTCATCTAAGTAATTAAACTCTCCCATAAATCTAGCAACAACATCTTTTCCACCAGTTTTAATAACTCCTAATGGAACATTTACAGAAGATGTTTTTATTAAATCATACAACTCGTTTGGAGTTAAATTATATGATGACAATCTATCTGTATCAAACTGGATCTGAATCTGCTTATCAGGCGATCCTAATGTATCAACACTTCCAACTCCTCCAATTCTTTCAAATCTTGGAGTCATGAATTCATTGATAAAAGTTGTAAGTTCTAAGAAGTTTGGTCCAGAAACATTAAGCATCATAGCAGTGTTTCCAGAACCTGCTAGTTTCTTTTGAGTAACTGGTTTTGAAGCGTCATCTGGTAACTCTCCAGATATAGCATCAATCTCTCTTTGAACGTCTCCCCTTTTTAAATCTATATTTACACCATAATCAAACTCTATACTTACAGTCGATCTCTCAAATGAAGATGTTGAAGTAATCTTTTTTATTCCATCAACACCAGATAGTGAATCCTCTATTTTTTTTGTAATCTGACTGTTTATATCATCTGGAACAGCTCCATTCCAAGTTGTACTAACAATAACCATCGGAATATTCATATTAGGAAGCAGTTCAGATTTCATTGATAGCATTGAAACAATCCCTAAGAATACCATCGAGACCATTACCATTACTGTTGCAACGGGTCTACGTATAGCAATACCTGCTAATGACATATATTTTTCACCTCTTCAATTTCTATTTTGTTTCGTTATTTATTGTAACTTCGTCTCCATCAGCTAATCCAAATATACCATCAGCTACAATTAAATCTCCAACCTGTAACTCATTTGATATAACTTCAATATTTGGTTTTACAGTAGCTCCTGTTTTAACCTCAACTCTTTTTACTTTTCCATTCTCTATTTTATAAACATAACTTAATAAATCTCTTATGAATACAGATTCTTGTGGAACAACTAAACTTTCTCTTTTCTCAGTTGGTATAACCACCTTTGTATACATACCATCTTTTAGTTGTTTTGATTTATTATCAACTGATAATTTTACTGGGAATTTCTTTGTTTCAGCATCCGCTATTGGATTGATTGATTTTATTTTCCCTTCAAACTCTTTTCCACCTAAATCAGATACCATTAAAGTTACTGGTGACCCCTCTTTTACACTGTTTAACCAGTATCCTGGGAAGTCCACAGTTATCTCCATCATATCCTCATCTACAACTGTAAATACTGTTGAATTTGCTTCTACAATATTTCCTGATTTAAGATTTAAATTTCCTACTAATCCTGTTATCTCTGACTTTCTTGTTAATTTATCAAAGTTAGATTCTTTTGATGCGTAATCTGCTACTGCATTTGTATACGCATCTCTATAACTTAAAAATTCAAGTTGAGATACCATTTGCTTTTCATAAAGTTTATTAAACTTTTCGTAGTTATTTTTAGTTGATTGTAAGTTAAATTTAGCTGCTTCAAAGCTTGATTGAACTTTAGCATCTGTAAATCTTACTATAACCTCACCTTTTTTAACAAAATCTCCATTTTTCTTTAATACAACTGCTACAGTTCCTTGAGTATCTAATGTGTGATTAACTTTCTCTTGAGGCACTAAGCTTCCATCTGTTGTATAAACATCTGCTACTTCTTGCTTAACTATTTCTGATACTACTACTGGTTTTTTTACTTTTTCTACTACTGCTTCTTCTTTTTTCCCACATGCAGTAACTAACATTGCTGCTGCTGATAATATGAATAATCCCTTCTTCATTTTTCCTCCTAATATTAAATAAGTGATGATCTGTATTTTTCAAACGCTACATAATAATTTAATACTGCTGAGTTATAATCTACAGCTGCTTGTCTATATTGACTCTCTGATAATAAGTAATCTACAGTTGAGATCAATCCTGCATTGTATCTTTCAGTATCTATATTAAAGTTCTCTGTTGCTGCCTCTAAAGCCTTGTTTCTTGAATTTTTTAACTGTTGTAAACGTATTAACTCTCTATAGTTCTTTGTAACTGTTAATTTTATATTATCAGTTGTCAATTCTGCATTTAAAGATTCTATACTTTCATTGTTTTTTGCTACACTATACTGGTCGATTGTGCTTCCAAATGAGAATACATCCCACTTCACACTAACTCCACCTCTCCATTCTGCATTATCAAAACTATTGTCAAAATGGTGACTCTCTTTTGATGTTCCGTATGTTGCAAACGCGTCTACTTGTGGTAGTAAACTTGATCTCGCAACAATCTTTTCCGCTGCTGCATAATCAACTTTATTTACCGCTAACTTCGCTGATAAACTATTGTTTAAAGCTACATCTAAATCTTTATCAAACTCTATTCCTGCTGTTAGATTTTCTGGAACTATAAAGTCTTTTAAAACTATATCTTCATTTATTGGAATCATCAGTTTTAATTTTAAATCTTTTTTAGCTATATCTAAATTTGTTTTTGTTCCTGTTATCTGAGATTCTAACTCTAAAATAGAGTACTCTGTTTTTAATAAATCAGCTTTTGTTATCAATCTTAAATCTAACTGCTCTTTTTGCTTTAGCTGTCTAGCTTCTAACTCTTTCATAGACGACTCTAAAACTGTTAAATCTTTTTCATAATTGATTATACTGCTGTATATTGAAATTATATCTAATCTTACATCTCTTTTCTCTGATAACAAGTAGATATTTGCCATATTCTTTGAAGCTTCCGCTCCTATTATTCCACCTGTTATAGCACCTCCTCTAAATAGAGGTTGATACAAACCTATTGTTTGAGTATAACCACTTTTCACCTCTAGACTATCTGTATCTTGTCTTGTTTTTCTCTCATGCTCGGCTCTTTGGTATTGACCGTTATATGTCACAATTGGCAGTGCCGCTTTAAATGCTCTTTTTACATTTAAATTTGCATTCTCCTTAGATAACTCTGTCGCTTTTATTGACTTTCCATTCTCTAAAGCTAAATCGATTGCACTCTCTAACGTCAACTCTCTAGAAAAGGCTGCTGTCGAAAGTAATACCA
>NZ_CAMFHX010000031.1 GCF_945952365.1 uncultured Cetobacterium sp. | reverse complement strand
TTATCCCTTTTCAAAGAACTGGACCTATTTTTCATCTTTAGTTAACAGATTCATTTTAAAGTTTCAATTTTAATTACTCTTTTACTGCTCCAGAAGTCATACCTTTTTGAAGTTGACTTTGTCCTATAAATAAAACTATTAATGAAGGTATAATAACTATAACTACCGCTGCCATTAAAACTCCGAAGTTTGTTCCCTCTTCAGCTTTTATCATCTTCAATCCAATCTGAATTGTTCTCGACTCTGGTCTAGTTGAAATCATTAGCGGCCATAGATACATATTCCAAACATTTAAGAATGAGTAGATTCCCCAAGTACTTAATATCCCCCTTGATAATGGTAAAACTATTTTTAAATATATAAACCCATGGCTGCAACCATCTATTTTAGCTGCTTCAATCAATGACTTATTAAGTGTTTTAAACTGTTGTACCATTAAAAATATTCCAAGTCCATTTGCTAAAAACGGCAGTATTATTCCTAACTTTGTATTTAACAATCTCATTTTTAAAATTGTAAAATAGTTTGGAATAAATATCGATTCCCACGGAATAAATATTGAACACATCACAAGTAAAAATATAAATTTTTTCTCTTTAAACTCTACAAACACAAGAGCATAAGCTGTCATACTACAAATAATTGTTTGAATAATCATAGCAACCAATGAAGTTATTAAACTGTTCATAAAAAATTGAAGTATTGGTACATTTTGTAATAGCTCTTTATAGTTAGTTAGCTTTACTTCACTTGGTAATAACTTTCCACTTATAATATCCTTCGTCGACATAAAACTAGAGATTAAAGCATATATTATTGGAAAGAAAACTAAAATTCCAGACAAAATAAGTAATCCATAAAATATTTTCTTTTTCATTTTACTGATAGTGCACCTTCCTTTCTAGTTTAAATTTAACAATCATTATTATTGTAATCAATAGAAGTAGGAATAATCCTTGAGCACTAGCATAATCAAATCTATAGTTACTAAACGCTGTTTTATAAATACTATATACTATAAAGTTTGTCGAGTTTGATGGTCCTCCACCTGTTAGTATATCTACTTGACCAAAACTTTGGAATGATTTTAAAGTTGTTGTAATCAACAAATAGAATAAACTTGGGCTCAGTAGTGGTATTGTTACTCTAAATAGTTTCGAGAAATAATCCACTCCATCCACTTCACAACTCTCATCAATCTCTTGACTTATATTTTGTAATCCTGCTGTTAAAACTAAAAATCCAAAACCTATGTTCATCCAAATCGTTGCAAATGAAATTGCCCAAATTGCATACGTTGAACTTGTAAACCAATTTATTGGTAAAATTCCAAAGAATTTTAAAATATCATTTATTAATCCCACACTCGGATGAAATAAAAATAAAACTATGCTCGAACTTGCTGAAACTGAAACACCCATACTCGATGAGAATATAACTCTAAATAGTTTTATTCCTTTTAATTTTTCATTACATATTATCGCTAAAAATAGTGATATAATCATACTGAAAGTCACCGTAATTAGTGAAAATTTTAATGTCGCAAAAATACTTTCATAAAATGATGAATCCGTGAATAATTCATAAAAATTTTCAATTCCTGCAAATCCAACTATCTGTCCTTTTGAATCTGTAAATGATAACGAATACATAACTGTCTTCAATAATGGATAGATATAAAACATTAATAATATCAATAACGATGGTATTGAAAATAAAATCCCTGTTAATTTTTGTTCTTTTTTCATAACCCCTCCTTAGGTAATACTTTATACTATCTATGTTAATCCTTTATGAATTTTATGTAAAAGTTGTGTAAAAATTTTATAAATTACTATTTTCACTTTTTTAATCTAAATCTTTTGTAAAAAAAAATAGAACCATCTCTAGTTCTATCCTTTTATAAACTTATTTTTGAATAATATTAAATTTCATATCTGAATCTATACTATATTTAAAATTAGGATTTAAATTTTCTACAAAAGTTTTAATCCAAGCATCTCTTAAATCGTAGAAAACTTTTACATCTACATTCTCTTTTGCCCAAATATCTTTATGTACACAAATACTTCTTTCCCACTGAACTAAACTATCTTCAGAAACAGAGATAATATTTACTCTATCACATGGCATTCCATCTAAGATATAGTTATTCATACAGTTATAAATTTCAGAAGCTGTTGCTGGATTTCTCTCTTTTTTAATTTCTTGAACTGCTAAAATAGCTTGCTCTTCGAAAACTTTCTTTAAATCCTCTATTGCATTTTCATCATTTTTTAATATAAAATCAACCCATGCTGCCATTCTACCCTCTGAAGAGTGAATTCTTCCTTGTAACCAACCGTGAATATTATTTACATCTATAATCTCTTCTAAATTTTTATTCTCTAATTTTTTTCCATATTTTTCATCTATTTCTGCTTTTTGAACCGAAATATCTAATCCTCTATCTTCTATAAACTTTACTATACTTTCCTCTAAGTTTTCAAACCATACTATCTTATTGAAAAGCCAGTAATGTATTTTTCCTAAATATAAACTCATCTTTCTCTCCTTTTAAATCCTTTAGATTAATTTGCATTTAATTTTTCTAAAACTTCGTTTAAATCTAACCCATGAATCTCACACGCTTGCTCTAATCTTTCCATTTGAGCTGAAGGACATCCAATACATCCCATTCCATATCCCATTAAAATCTCTACTGCCTTTGGGTTAGTTTCTATTATCTCTGCTATTATTGTATCTTTAGTTATCATCTTTATCTTCTCCTTTTATTTCTAATAATTTTATAATATCTGCTCTAAACAGTTCAATACCAATTCTATCTATAAAATGCCCTAATTTTTCTCCCATAGTTGCATTTTCATTATAATAGTTCAAAGTTGTTTCCACAGCTATATAAGCCTCATCTTCTGATAGATCTCTAATTAAAATATCAGCACTACGAGGATTAAATCCTGCACTTCCTCCAACTGTTATAAAAAATTTTCCATCTGTATCCACAATGACACCAATATCTTTTGAGTAAGCTCCAGTACAAGCGTTTCTACATCCTACAACAGCTATTTTAGTTCTACATGGAAGTTCCATTCCATGGAAATTATTGCTTATTTTCATTCCTATCCCAATCGTTGGATACTTTGACCTTTTGCAATAGTTAGCTGGACAAATCTCAACATTTTTTACAGAGTTTTGAGTTCTTACAGCTGGCTCCATTCCAAGCTCATCCCATATAGGCCCTAAGTCTTCCTCTTTTAAATTAGTTATTAAGACTCTTTGTCCTGATGTAATTTTTAAAACACCTTTATATTTTTTAGCTACTTCAGCTATTTTTATCAGTTTATCTGGCGTAATAAATCCTCCAGGTATATGAGGAGTTATTCCATAAGTTCTTTTTCCATCTTTTATCTTTTGTAGATTTCCTCCATGAATACTCATCTTCAATCACCATCCTGAATATATAATATAACTATTTTAAAAAAAAATCAGTAACATAGGTTACACTTTCTAAAAAATTAAAAACCTAATCTTTGTTTTCCTCTATAGTCATCAGCTTTCTCTTTATTAATTCTTATATATTTTTGTGTAACAGAAACACTTGAATGATTTAGTAACTGTTGAACAAACATAATATCTTTTGTTTCGTTATATGCTAACGTTGCAAATGATTTTCTAAAGCTATGTGTACTAATAAATGTACTATCTATATTTTCGTGGTCACAAGCTTTTAATATCTGGTCTTGAACTTTTCTAACAAAAGCTCTAACTTCTTTCTCTTCTGAAGCAAAAATATAGTTATCATCTCTGCTTCTATTCTTAAAAAGATATTCAACAAGCTCCATGTTTATCCTTGTTATTTGAGGTTTTTTTGTTTTTTTCTCAATTATCTCTAATTTTCCAAACTGTATATCACTATATTTTAATCTTGCTATATCTTGAATTCTAAGCCCTGTATTCAATTCAACTAAAAGGGCATTTCTTACATCTTGTTTTATTTTTTGCGAACCTAAAATCGCATCAATCTCTTCTTTATTTATTGCCTTTGTCATTTTTCCCATAATTATCACCCTTTTTAATTATAACATTTGTTTGAGGTTTTTTGTATAAAATGATATAATATAGCATTAAATTTAAGAGGTGATTTTTATTCAACAAAAATTGTTAAAAGATAATCTTTTCAAACTTATTTTTAAATATGGGGTCCCATCTATTCTGACCATGTGGATCTTCTCTTTATACACTATAGTTGATGGAATTTTTATAGGAAAGTTTCTAGGAGCTCAAAGTCTCGCAGCTGTAAATATTGTTATGCCATATGTTAACTTCTCGTTTGCAATTGGTATCATGGTAGCTGTTGGAAGTTCAACTATGATTGCTATTCAACTCGGTGCTGGAGAAGATAAAAAAGCTTTAAAATCTTATAGTACATCTATACAACTTTTTATAGTTTTTAGTTCTATCCTTAGTTTAGTTGGAATAATTTTCCCTGAAAAAGTTGTAACACTTTTAGGAGCCAACGATGTTATTTTAGAAGAAGCTACAACGTATCTATTTTATCTATCATTCTTTACACTTTTTTATATGTTATCATATGGATTTGAAAGTTTTGTAAGAATTGAAGGTAGTCCTAACTACTCTTTACTTTGTATATTGGGTGGAGCTATTATGAATATTGTTTTAGATTACTTTTTAATAGCTATACTGGATATGGGAATCAAGGGAGCTGCTATTGCAACGGGTACTGCTCAAATGACAACAGCCCTAATGTTAGCTTATTATATGATATTTCGAGCTAAAAAATTAAAATATAGTTTTATAAAGTTTAATCCCAAAACTGTTATGACTATTTTATACAATGGTTCATCTGAATTTTTAACAGAGATGGCAACTGGAGTTGTTATCATGGCGTTCAATATAAATATTATGAATATCATTGGAAACGAAGGTATTTCAGCTTTCAGTGTTATAAGTTATATCTCAACCTTAGTTACTATGACAATGATTGGATTTTCTCAAGGATTGCAACCTATTATTAGTTTTAATTATGGAGCACAATATAGAGAAAGAGTTCTTAAAATCTTAAAAATTGGAACTATTACAGTATTTGCATTAGGAATCTTCTTTTTCTTCCTTGTAAACTTATTCTCAGATACTCTTGTTGGCGTTTTTATAAAAGATAATCCTAGACTATTTTTACTGACAGAAGAAGCTGTAACCTATTATAGTTTTACATATATATTAATGGGAATTAATATAATTATCAGTTCATATTTTACAGCTGTTGAAAATGCTTTTATTTCAAGTATTTTAAGTGTATTAAGAGGTCTTATTTTTATAAATATACTTCTTCTATTACTTCCAGGTATTTTAGACACAAAAGGGATTTGGTTATCCGCTCCTGTAAATGAACTTATTATGTTAGTCGTTTCATCTGTATTCTTTATTAAAAATGGGTATAAAAAAATTGTGGCGTAAAATCCACAATTTTTTTTATCTTATTTTTTATTAGTCTACTATTTTTAATCCTAACTCTCTAGCAATTATTGTTGCAGCAACCTCTGCTACCTCTCCTGTGAAAGCAACACATTGATCTTTATGCTCCTTTGCACCCATATCCATTCCATGTGTTAGTATTTTGCAACATAACACTTTATGATTTTTTCTGAACTCCTCTTGTAACTCATGAGCTAATTCTAAATTTTTAACAACTTTTGTATCTCCCCCCTTAGTTCTTCCAAAGAAATAACTAAGTGACATTACTCCACCACTTACAGCTCCACAAACACATTTAGATTTTCCAATACCTACTGGGAATCCTGAAGCAGCAGCGATTAAAGCCTCTGGCATATCTGGATCAATATTGTTTCTAACTGAGTTTACAATAGCTTCTGAACAGAAAAAATCTCCTACTCTATAAGCTTCCTCTGCATCATGTTTAACCTTTTTAATACTAATCTCTTTATTCATTTTTCACTCCTTTTTTATATTTAGTAAATTTTAAAATTCTAATAAATCCCCTTGAACTGGGAAATGATATTGAACTCCGAATCTATTGCTGTCAACTAACTCTTTTTCTATTTTTTCTCTCATATTTTCGTTCTTTTTCAAACTCGGCTTTATATGAGTTATAACTATATTTAATCCTTTTAAATTTCCTTTACCAGAATATCTCTCTAAATTTTCCAGCTCTGTATCAATCCATTTAGGTGTTAAATGTCCAAATAAATCTTTATCCTGTTTTGAATTTTCAAAAGATGATTCAATCATTATTGCTTTTAATTTCTTCTCTTTTAATAGTGGTCCTAGAACTTTAAAGCTTTCATCTAAGCCATTACTTTTTTCAACTTTATCTGGTCCTACATCTCCATAGTAAGCTAAATATTCACCGTTATTTTCTATTAAAAACATAGTTGATTCGTAGTTACTATGACTAAGAGGGAAACTTCTAACTTTTAAAGTCGTTCCATTTATTGAAACTTCATTTAAAGGGGATAACTCTTTATAAGTATATTGATTTAATTTAAATCCTTCACCTTCATTAGCAAAGTTTGGCCACAGTTGCCAATTGAATACATTATTTTTTAAAGTATCAATTGTACTTTTTAATCCATAAATCTCTTTTTTAGTATCCTCTGTTGATGATACAACTAACCCTGAAATATGGTCTAAGTGAGCATGAGAGATTAGATAACCTTTTATTTTTTCTCTAAAAATATATCCTATATCGTTCCATTCAGTATCTTTTGGTATAGTAATATTCTTAAAACTATTTTTCTCTAACCCTTTTTTTATTCCAGGTAAAACTGTTCCTGCATCTAAAGCAACAAAGTTCTCCTCACTTTTACTCTTTAAAAGGTATCCAGAGATATTTCCGTCAAATACTCCACCGTCACTTCCTAAAGTAACAAGTTCAAATCCCTCAGCATAACTTATTAAACTTGAAATAAGAAAAATTGTTGATAATAACCTTTTCATTTAATCCCTCCAATTTTTATACTGCACAAATATTCTATCATATATTTAAAATAAATATATAAGTTAAATCTCACTTTCAATAGCAACATCTTTTCCGCTAAAAGCCATTCCTATTTTTATTACCTTTGATACTCCATTATTTTTCATAGATATATCATATTTTTTCTCATTTATTTGAGCTAAAGCTTCCTTCGCTTTCTCATGGATACTGTTTTTATCTCCTATTTTAAACTTAAATATCAATCCAAAGTTCTTCTTATCCTTTGGCTCTAAAGCTATATCGTATCTCCCATAACCACTCTCTCTGTTAGAAGTTATTATGTATTTATCACCCAAAGTTAAAAGAAGCCCAAGCATAAAGTGATGATAATACTTCTCACTATCTCCACCATCATGGTAACTTATTGCTGATAGATATAAATCTTTAAATTTATATTGGAATCTTTCAATCTCACCTTTATACAAATCTTCAAGCATTTTAAAATACAAAGCTGTTTTTCCATGACTATATTCTTTAATGAAACTGTTCTTAAAAAATGACTGCACTTCATAATTTGGAATTTTCAAGAAATATGTCTTTGCACCAGTTATATCTGAAATTTGCAATCTATCATATGTTAAATATCCTGAAAATAACATCAACGACCAGATTGTATCCACATCATCTAAATCAGAAAATACTATATTTTCTGTGATTACTTCCTCTATTTCGTTTCCACTAAAAACAGCTTTTAAATCATCTAATACTTTAGAATCATTTTTACTTAGCAATTGCTTTATCAAAGCATTGTCACTAGTATTTATCCAATATGGATTAATCTCTTTATTGTTAATACAATTTATAATAGACCAAGGATTATATACTAGCTTATTTCCAAATTTATAACCGTTGTACCACTTTTTAATCTCTTCTACTTCATAATCTAACTCGTAATATTTTAAAGCTATCTCTACTTCTTTTTCACTCAATCCAAAATAATTAAAATTATTATCTAATATTGTAGATACAGTAAGATTATTTAAACCTGAAAATATACTTTCCTTTGCTACTCTCAATATTCCCGTAAGAACTGCGAATTCTAAATATGGATTTCCTTTTAATGCTGCACTCAAAACATTACGGAAAAAGAATATTGCTTCATCATAATATCCTTGTGAGTGAGCAGTAACTAAAGGTGTATCGTATTCATCTATTAAAATAATTACTTTTTTTCCAAACTTTTCATATAACTGCTCAGATAAATTTAAAAGTGAATTTTCCTGTGCATCTCTTTTATCTTCTAAAACAAATCCATATTTTTTATACTCTTTTTTTATCAAAGCCATAAACTTTTCTAAACATAGCTCCCAATTACTAACTTTTATATCTTTTAAGCTAATATATATAACAGGATACTGCCCTGCGTACTCCATTTTATCTGTATTCGTAATATCTAATCCATCAAATAATTTTCTATTAGACTCTTTATCTTCTATGTTAAAGAAATAGTTAAGCATTGACATATTTAAAGTTTTTCCAAATCTTCTGGGTCTAGGTAATAATGTTACTTTAGATTTTTTATCTAGCACTTCATTTATTAGCATCGATTTATCAGCAAAATAATAGTTATTTTCTATTATCTCTTTAAAATTATCTATTCCTACAGGCAACTTTTTCTTAACCATCTTTTTCACCTCACTAATATATTTTCTTTAAGTATACCATATTTTATCTTTCTAATATAGAAATTGTCTTTAGAACGATTTGATAATATTTTTCTAAATCCTCTTTAGTTAAGTATGGAATAATATTTTCATTAATATATTTTTTTGAGACACCTAAGCTTAAAACAGCCCCTGTTTTTTTTATCAATCCTGCTCCGCCTATTTCATTATGAATATCATTAGACATAAATGTGACTCCACCACAATCTTGACTAACTATTGTGGCTAACTCTGAAACAATTCGAACTTTTTCTTCTGATAGATTAGCCAAACCTAATTCATTTCCTAATTTTTCAATTTTCTGTCCTATATCGATAGTTTTTAATTTAAGAGAATCAACTTTTCTTTTCATAGTTCCTAAATCATAATAACAAAAAGGATACGTTAAAGTATTACAAGCTTCAATTAATGCATTAACAACATCAATATTATCATCTTCTTTATCTCCTCTTACAATAAAAGTATCAGTTTTTAAATCTCCTAAAGCATCATTAAATAATTTAGACTCTAAAACAATTGTCTGAATTTTATCTAACTTGAAATGTTCAACAATTAATTTTTTAGAAAAATAGTTAGAATTCCCTTCTAAATCTTCATTAGGACCAATTCCTCCAAGAGTAGCATTAACTGTAGCTAAAAAAGATACTGATGTATTTCCTATATCTAAAACAGTTCCTAAAATGTATCCATAGTTATCTCCAACATTCTCTTTTGTTATTTTGAAATTATCAGGAAAATTTTTATAAAAACCATCTAACAAAGCATTAGCAATAGCTGATTGTAATGCTACAGGTACCTCTAAAACTCCTTGACCATAGATTCGACCAAACTCTTTTAAAACAATAGTATGTGTCATCAATGCTTCTTTTCCAATTAACTTTTTTATAATATCTTTTTCAAATGGTGTTATTCCTCTTCGAGCAATACCGTATCCAATACCACCGTTTTTTAAGTTTACTATAATTTTATTTTCATCAAAAGTTATATCAAATATTTCTAAAGATAATTTTGTAACTTTTTGAAAAAAATATAATATAACTGCTAATCCAACTGAATCATCTTGTACTTGCCCATTAATGCTGTGACAATGACCGCACCCTACATGACCAACTACACCAATTGAACCAAATTTTTTTTCACTAAATTTAATCATCTCAAACTCCTCTAAAACACTTCAGTTTTTTAATTCTATTTTATCAATTTTAATTAATTCTACAAAATGTAACTACGATAATTGTCGTGACAGTGTCGCGACATTCTCAAAAGACCACTTTTACTAAATCCATTGTACTACGACTTAATCTTATCACGTAGCTTTTCTAAAGATTCTAAATCTTCTACAACAGAAAGTTCTCCAAATAACATTATTCTTTCTCTTGTCGGTAAATCTATTTTAAATATAAGAATCGATAGTTTTTCTTTTTCAAGATCTAGCTCACTTTTTTGTGAAACTTCAACTTTCTGTTTTGCTACTTTTACAGCTTCTTTTTTAGGCTTAACTTTTTTAGAATCCACTATCTCTTTAATTTTAGAGTTCAAAATTTTAGAAAGATTGTCTATCTCAGAGTTATATTTGTATAGTTCATTTAATCCTTTAATTATATCCTCTTCATTGTACTTTAAAATCAATTTCTCCATAGCCTTAGCTGAATAAACCTCATCTACAAATCTATTCTTCCTAGCCTTCAATATAGCCTTTTCTAATTTCTCAGATATTAAATTTTCAGGAATGTCTATTAAATTTTTTTCAACTTTGCTAAACTTTATTTCATTAACTTTTCTTCCTATTTTTTTCTCTTCAAAACTATAATTATATTTTGAATCAAATTTATTAATTTCAGCAATAGACTTAGTTAAAACATCTCGTTTAAAATATCTGTATTCTAAATATCTATCACTAGTTCCTGTAATATTTTTTAATTCTTCCAAATTAAAAATTGGAATATTAACTTTTTCGTATTTTTTAAAAATCTCATAAAAAATAATAGTGTATGAGCATTTATATATTCTTTGCTCTAAAAGTTTTATAGTTGTATAATACAAATTTTTTTCATTTTCATCACCACAAAGAGCTTTAAAAATAGTATCGGGAATTTGTACAAAGACACCATTTCCAACTTTTTTAAATTCTGATAGTAAATTAAATCCACCCCACAATTTTCCTTTTGAATCTCTAGATAAAACCGAAATATTTCGAAGAGAATCCAAATAATTAAATAATTCGTCATAATTATCCGAAATTTCTAAAACATTAAAAATTTCACTCATAGATATTATAATTTTATCTTTTTTTAAATTCTGAAATTTGTGTAGTAAAAAGTTATATGTGACTAAACCTACTGCTGAAATTGGATTTCCAACTATCTCTATTAACTCGTTTGGTTTATATATAGTTAATTTATTTTTCAAAAAAATCACCTCTAAATTATAATACCATAACGTGATATTGATTACAAATAAAAATGTCACATAAAACAGTAATCTTATCACGTATAACCGTATTTTTATCACGTATACCGGTAATCTTATCACCTTTAGCAGTAATTTTATCACGTTAAAACTTTTCATCTCACATTTTAGCCTTGATTTCATTACGATTTTGGCAACATGTGTTTTTCCGTAAATCTTATAAATATTGTAAATATTACAAACAAGAAAAAAAGAGGAGATAAACTCCTCTAAACAAACATCTGCTGTAATAATCCTTTTTTAAACTTTTTATTTTTCTCTAACTCTTCCTCTACTAATTCTATTTTTCTATCTATTGAAGATAAAAAATTAGCTATTTTTTCTTGCTCTGTAAGAAAAGGAAAAGGTAGCTTTATCTCAGAGAAATACTTATAACTTATCATTTTACCATCTCTAATCCCTTCTAATTTAGAGCAAAGTTTCTGAATATATCTTTCAGTTTTTAAATAATTTTTAAAAAAATTATCTATAATTTCGTTTTTAGGTTTCAAAATGATATAGGCAGGACTACATATTCCATCATATGCTGAATATTCTATTCCTCCTTGAAAAGATCTTAAGCTAATAATAAAATCTCCCTTGTTAACAACTTTATAACTTTCTATGCTTGATTCACTTACAATTACTTTCATGTCAATCATCTCTCTTGGAATCGCTCCTTTATCTTGAGTTATTGCCAATATTGGTAAATCAGATGAATGATTTTTATTTGAAATATTTTCAAATATATCACTTCCATTCTTCTCTTCCCACTCAGGATAATCATTTCCATTTTCATCTTTAAACCTTAGTTTTTGACTAAATAATTTTTGCATCATCCCTTTTTTATATTGAGATAAAAGCTCTTTTTTCTTTTCTAGCTTCTCTATCTTTGTATCCACTTCTGACAAGAACGAAGCTATTTTTTCTTGTTCTGGAAGAGAAGGAATATTTGTTTTCAAATTGTTAATCTCTTTAGGAGAAAGGTTTGGAGGGTCACTTCCTGCTATATTTACTTCTATTTTACTTACAATATTATTTCTTTGTAATAACTGATAAACAAAATCTATATTTTGATTTGACTCTAATTTACCAACTCTTTGATTTAATAAAGAATTATGAAAATTACTATTTACTTTGGCTATTTTTAATTGATTATTTAAAATAGGTCTAGTTAATGCAAGAACATAATCATTTTCATTTAATAAAAAATTACTATATTTTTTCTTGTAATCAAATGGTAAAAATGAAAGTGAATCTTCTTTCATTTTCTTTATTCCTACATCTGCAATTTTTACCCAACGAATACCATTGCTTCTGCTATCACTACTTGAAAATGCATATCCATTAAAGATTTTAAATATACTGTGAAATTTCTTCTCCTCCCACTCGCCACTAAACTCTGGGAATCTTAATTTTGGTACTTTATTTTTCATTTCTCTCTTCCTCCTCAACAATCTTAGCTAAATCCTCTTTTGAAGGAAGTATTGTCATATATCTACTCGCAAATATCTGTTCATTATTTTCTGGTAAAGTTATCTCTACTAAAGTATCATTTTTATCCTTACAAATAATAATTCCTATAGTCTTATTCTCATCATCTAACTTTATAAACCTATCATAATAATTAACATACATCTGCATCTGCCCAATATCTTGATGCTTTAACTTTCCTATTTTCAAATCTATAAGCACAAAACATTTTAAAATTCTATTATAGAAAACTAAATCAACAAAGAAATGCTCTTCATCAAAGGTAAATCTTACTTGTCTTCCTTGAAACAGAAATCCTTTTCCTAGCTCCATTATAAATTTCTCAATATGATTTATAATGCTAGTTTCCAAAGTATTTTCAGAGTAACTGCTTATCTCCTCTAATCCTAAAAACTCTAAAACATAAGGATCCTTTATTATATCTTTAGGTTTTTCAATAATCTGCCCCTTAGTAGATAGAGCTTTTACTTCTTCTTTATCACGACTAAGAACCAATTTTTCATATAAGCAACTACTTATTTGTCTATCCATCTCTCTGACAGTCCAATTTTCTTTTTCAGCTTCTATTTCATAAAAGCTTCTTTCTTCAACATTTTGAATTCTAACTAAACGAATATAATGAGTCCAACTTAATTTAAATGGATTCTCAGAAAACGAAATCACTGATTTCGTTTTCTCATCTTCTGAATACGTCATATAAAATTTTCTTATCAACTCTAGATTTCTAACTGTGAATCCCTTTCCAAACTCTTTTGTAAGTTTTGTTGCTAAATTTTTAATAAGCTCTTTCCCATACTCAGCTCTTAGCTCTCCATTTTGTTCCTCTTCCACTATTTTTTTACCTATCAAAAAATATGTAAGAGTCATTGTAGAGTTTACTGTGGATAAAACCTTTTTTCTAGCATTTTCCAAAAGAGCCTTAATATCATGGTAAAGATTATCTTTTCTTTCTAACATAGCGAACTCCTCCTATAAAATAGGTGCTTTTATGCCAAGCTCATCACAATATCTTTTTATCTCAGCATCTACTGATTCTATCTCTTTATCTAAAGCTCCAATCTCATTAACTACAGCTTCTAAGTCAATCTCTTCCTCTTCTTCAAAAGTATCAACATATCTTGGGATATTTAAGTTATAGTCATTTTCCTTTATCTCTTCCATAGTCGCTAGATGTGAGAACTTCTCTACCTCTTCTCTCTTTTCATAAACTCTTAAAATCTCTTCTACATGCTCATCAGTTAGCATATTTTGATTCTTATTTTTTTGGAATAAGTTACTAGCATCTACGAATAAAACATTGTCACTATTCTCTCTACTCTTTTTAAATACTAAGATACAAGTAGGAATAGATGTACCGTAGAAAATATTTGCTGGTAATCCTATCACTGCATCTAAATAGTTTTTCTCTTTAATTAGATACTCTCTAATAACTCCCTCTGCTGCTCCACGGAATAAGACTCCGTGAGGTAATACCGTTGCCATTACTCCATCCTCATCTAGGTGATGTATCATATGTTGAACAAATGCAAAATCAGCCTTTGTTTTAGGAGCTAATTTTCCATAAGCAGAGAATCTCTCGTCACTTAAAAATGTTTGATCCGCTGACCAGTTAGCAGAAAATGGTGGGTTTGCCACTACAGCTTCAAAAGTTCTACCAACATGTCTATCCTCTTCCAAAGTGTCTCCTTGCTCTATATCAAAGTCAGCAAATTTTACACCATGTAATATCATATTCATTCTAGCAAGGTTGAAAGTTGTAGTATTTAACTCTTGCCCATAGATATGAGAAACATTAGACTCTTTTGCTACTCTTAAAAGCAGTGATCCCGAACCACAAGTTGGGTCATAAGCTGATTTTATTCTTTCTTTTCCTAAAGTTACTATTTTAGAAAGTATTTTTGACACTTGTTGAGGAGTATAAAACTCTCCAGCTTTTTTCCCTGCTCCTGCAGCAAACTCTCCAATTAAATACTCATAAGCATCTCCTAAAACATCCATCTCTGTGTCATCAAATCCAAAATTAATTTCATCAAGATGCTTTATCACCTCTGATATTAACCTGTTTTTCTGATCCACTGTTCTTCCTAGTTTTGTAGAAGTTAAATCCACATCTTCAAATAGTCCAGCAAATTCATGCTCTGATTCATGACCTAGTGCTGATTCTTCAACAAGCTTTAAAGCTTTGCTTAGGTCTTCTATAATTAACTCTTTATTTTTAGCTCTTTCAGCTAGATTATGGAATAAATATTTTGGCTCTATAAAATATCCTAAAGATTCTACTGCTTCTTCACGTAACTCCTCTAAAAGCTCTGGATCTTTTTCTATATCACTATACTTTTCTATCTCTCCATCAAGTTCTGCTAAAGCAAACTTCTCCATTTTCTCTGATAAGAACTTAAAGAATATAAATCCTAATATATAGTCTCTAAACTCATCTGCTCCCATATTTCCTCTAAGCTCATTCGCTATCGCCCAAAGTCTCTTTTCTAACTCTTGTTTATGTTCTGACATCTTTTACTCTCCCTTTTACTAATTATTTCTTACAGAGTAAATCTCTGTACTAAATCTTTTATAGCACTTGTTACTATCTCTATTTTAGTTCTTCTTTCTTTTAATCCTAATTTATCCATAAAAGTTAGTTTTACCATATCTCTATGAAGTTTTTTAGAAAAATTATATTCATTTATTGTTTCTTTTAACTTATCAGGGTCAAGATTTTCTTCTATCTGGAATTTTTCAATAGCTTCCTCTTTTTCCTTCAGCCAATAAGAATCAAACTCAGCTTCTATAGATTGATCCTCTAGTATTAGAGGTAAATTTTCTGATAAAAACTTTTCTATAAGCTCTCTTTTACTTCTCAGTTCCTCTGAACCATCTAATAGCTTCAAAAGAAACTCTTTATCTGCTACAAAGCTTTCACTCTTAGGGTCTAACTCTTTTAATAAGAGCATAATATAGCTGACATTAATATCATCTCTTTTTAGTAATTCCACTTCAAAATCTAAATCATCTAAGATAGAGACTTTTTCTTTAGTGCTTTTATTTTTAATCTCATCATACATATCTAGATATTTACTTCGATAGTCTTCAAACTCTGCATCTCTAATATCGAGATGATCAAAATCAAACTCTGTAAATGTATTTAGCCTATTCATAACTCTTATAAGGTTTCTATATGCTGTTATAAACTTTGCTTTTTCATCTTCAGTTTCTAATTTATCAACTTCATCTACAGAACTCGCTATTTTAAATAATTGCTCTACATATTTATTAAAGTCAGCTACATATTCGTGATAATCTTTCATAAGAACTGTCTCAATAGCTTCTTTATTTGAAAAAAGTGCAATAGCTTCATCTGTTCTTTTCTTTAGATTTCTAAAACATAAAACATTTCCATAACTTTTCTTTTCATTTAATATTCTATTAGTTCTTGAATACGCTTGAATAAGATTATGATATTTTAAATTCTTATCAACATATAAAGTGTTTAAAGTTTTACTATCAAAACCAGTTAAAAACATATTAACGACAAGTAAAATATCTATTTTTCTCTCTTTCACTTTTTTAGAGATATCAATATAATAAGCATTAAAGCCACCCTCTTTATTCAGATCATGATTATCTCCAAAAGTCTTATTGTAATCTTTTACTATCTCATCTAATTTCTCTCTTGTATGGATAGTCGATACTTCTTCTCCTGTGTTTTCCTCTGTATCTTTTGCTTCTTCATTAGCTGCATAAGTAAAAATAGTAGCTATATTTAAATCGTGATCTTTACGTTTAAATATATCATAATATTTTATAAGAGTTGGAATACTGCTCACTGCAAAGATTGAAGTAAACTCTTTACTGTAAGTTTTTCTTTTATGATTTGCTAGAATAAAGTCTACTATATTTTCGAGTCTCTCAGGAGATTCAAAAACTTCTGCAGTATCTATTCCTTCAACATTTAAATCATCCATTGACAAATCATTGCCCTCTTTATCTTGTAAACTCTTTGATTTAAAAGTGTTGTAGTATTCAACTGAGAAACCTAAAACATTATCATCACCTATAGCATCTTTTATAGAATACTTATGAAGGCACTCATGAAACAGATCTTTTGTAGTCTTAGTTTTTATGGCGTTCTCTCCAAAGATTGGTGTTCCTGTAAATCCAAACATCTGTTTATTGTTAAAAAACTCCACTATTTTATGGTGGGTATCTCCAAATTGTGATCTATGACACTCATCAAAGATAAATACTATTTTCTTATCTGCTGCATTTTTCATTCTATCTTGTAAATGAGCTTTTGAAATAGCATTATTCAGCTTTTGAATAGTCGTTATTATAAGCTGTGTCTTATCGTCACTTATTTGATTCACTAAATGTCTTGTGTTGTCTGTTCCATCTATTGAATCTTTATCAAAGGCTTTAAACTCTTTTATTGTTTGATAATCTAAATCCTTTCTATCGACAACAAAGATTACCTTATCTATATTTTTATTTTGTGTCAACAGTTGACTAGCCTTAAAAGAGGTTAGAGTTTTTCCTGAACCTGTTGTATGCCAAATATATCCATTCTTAGATGGAATATTTTCAACTCTTCTCAGTATACTTTCAACTGCATAATACTGGTAAGGTCTTAAAGCCATTAAAATTCCATCTGATTTATGAAGTACTATATATTTCCCTATCATTTTTAAAGCGTGAGATCTATTTAAAAATATTTCTGTAAACTTGTGAAGATCACTGTATCTGTTATTTTCCACATCAGTCCAGTAGAATGTTTGCTTAAATGATTGATTTTTATTGTTTGCATAATACTTTGTGTTTACTCCATTGCTAATCACAAATAGCTGAACATAGTTAAAGAGTCTAGAATATGAATGCTTCTGATATCTATTAATTTGATTAAAGGCTTCTTTTAACTCTATCCCTCTTCTTTTAAGCTCTATTTGAATAAGAGGCAACCCGTTTATTAAAATGGTTACATCATATCTATTTTTATATTTCTCTTCCATGCTAATTTGATTCGTTACTTGAAAGGTATTACAGCACCAATCTTCAGAGTTAAGAAACTGAATATATACAATATCATCATTGTCTCTTAACAATTGAAATTGATCTCTTAGTTTTCTAGCTTTATCAAAAATAGATCCACCACTTAAATGAATCATTATTTTCTCGAACTCTTTATCACTTAAAGGATTGTCATTTAATGATTTTTTATTATGAAGCTCTAACTGCTTTTTAAAATTGAGATTTAACTCTTCTTCATTTTTTATATTTATATTTTCATAACCTTGGTTTCTAAGTTGTTCAATTAATTTTTCTTCTAATTCTGCTTCTGATTGAATACCCATGGCTTCTCTTCTCCTATTTTAATTTATATGCCTTTATATAATACCATAAAATAACACCAAAAACAAAAAACAAGAGCATTTTCAACTCTTGTTTTCATTAAATTATATCATATTTAAAGTCAAATTTTAATTCTCTTATAAATCCATCAAAATCAACTTAATCTTATCATACGAAAAATATTCAGGCAGAGATTCTTTTATAGGCTTTAAACGCTCTATACCAACCTTTTCCACAGCTTCAACTAGCAATGCTTTCTCTTCCGCTGTATATAATCTTGATAAATCTAATTCAGCCATCTCCTCCTTAGCTTTAGAAAGATGGTTAAGAACTGTAGTAACTACAATTTGTTGAGTTGAGGCTATCTCTTCTATTGATAATCCTTCTATAAATAATTCGGCAGTTTTTTTGTAACTAGCTGATCTAGTTGAACTTGATTTTGTTGATATCTCTAACTTAGAACTTATATTAGTGTCATTAGTTTCTTCAATATATTTATTTAAAATAGATAAAATTGAATCCCCATATTTTTGGAACTTAACCTCTCCCATTCCATTCACTCCAAGTAGCTCAGCTTTATTTCTAGGTTTATAATTACATATCTCAATCAGAGTCTTATCTGAAAAAACAACATATGGTGGAACTCTCAATTCAGCAGCAGTTTCCGTTCTATACTTTGCTAAAATCTTAAATAGATTTTCACCACCCTCTATCAGTGACAATGAAGCATTATTTTTTAAACTCTTTTTAGATTTTTGAATAGAAGTATCACTATTTAAAACTTTCATAAACAAAGTTTCCTTACTTCTAATAAAAGAGTATGCTTTTTCTGTCAGCTTTATGAGAGGATACTTTCCTTCACTTACTTTCAAATATTCATGTCCTATCATATAATCAATAACTATTTTTATCTCTTCTAAACTTTTATCTTTTAAACACGCATATGTAGATTGCTCATTTAATCTATAATCTTTTATCTTAGCTGTATTAGCTCCTTTTAAAACCTCTGAAATCAGTTTAACACCAAACCTATCATTTAGCCTTCCAATACATGATATGATCTTTTGTGCATCAATTGTTATATCTAAAACTTCTCCTTCATTTTCACAGTTGCCACAAGTTCCACAAGACTCTTCCAATGCATCTCCAAAATAGTTCACTATATACTCTGATAAACATCTATTTGTTCTTGTGTAGTTTTCCATACTAGATAATTTCTCATATTTTATTTTTGAAAGCTCAGAATCTGTATTTTCATTCTCAATAAATAACTTTTGAATAACAATATCTTTTGGATGATAAATAAGAACACACTCTGAGTCGAGCCCATCTCTTCCAGCTCTTCCTGCTTCTTGATAATAGCTTTCAATATCTTTTGGAATATTATTATGGATAACCCATCTCACATTTGATTTATCAATTCCCATTCCAAATGCGTTTGTTGCAACGATTATTTTAGTTTTATCCAATATAAAATCCTCTTGATTAGACATTCTTTCATCATCAGACATCCCAGCATGATACTTTCCAACCACAGTTGTTCGAGATAAAATTTCATAGATCTTATCACACTCTTTACGAGTAGAAACATAGATTATTCCACTTTCATCAGGATGAGTATGGATAAACTTTTGAATAAATTTTACGTTATCTATATTTTTTAAAACAGAAAATTTAAGATTTTTCCTTCTAAATCCATTTTTAAATATATCTGCATTTATATTTAAACTGATTAAAATATCTTGAATAACCTCTGGTGTAGCAGTAGCTGTAAATGCTGTTACTACTGGAGAGTAATCCAAACTTTCCAAGAAAGTTTTTATATTTTTATAACTAGCTCTGAAGTCGTGACCCCATTGAGATATACAATGTGCTTCATCAACAGCTACTTGAGATATTTTTATTTTTTTTATAACTGATAAAAATCTACTATTTTCTAATCTTTCTGGAGCGATATATATGATTTTATATTCGTTATTCATTAAGGAGTTATAAGTCATTTCACATTCGTTATTTGAAAGAGAACTATTAATAAATGTAGATGGGATTCCGTTTTGATTTAAAGCATCAACTTGGTCTTTCATTAATGATATAAGAGGAGAAATTACAATTGTTAAACCTTCAAAAATTATTGCTGGAATTTGATAACATATAGATTTTCCACCACCAGTTGGCATAATAGCTAATGTATTTTTCTTTTCTAAAATATTGCTGATTATCTCTTCTTGACCTTCTCTAAAGTTTTCATAACCAAAATATTTTTTTAAAATAACATTTTTTTCTATCATTTAAACCTCCTCATTTTATATTTTTATATAATTATATTATAGCTTATTTCTTCGATTCTGTTAAACAAAAATATCTTCGGTCATGACCGAAGATATTTTCTCATTTTTAAATTTCTATCAAAAAGTTCGTTCTAAATATCTCGATAACATCCACATCATATTTTTTAACTCTCTTTTTCAACTCAGTACTGACATAAAAATTCTCATCAAAATGCATTGGAATCATAAATTTAGGTTTTATATTTTCAGCAAAATATTCACTACCTAAATAGCAAAACTCCTCTAATCTTGGATCAACAGGGAAAAAAGCAACGTCTATCTCTTTATTGACTCTAATTTTTTCAACAATCCCTGTATATAACTCTCTCATATATTTTTCCTCTGCTTCAGTGTCATCTTTCCAATACCACCAATTTAAATCTCCAGCATGGAAAATTTTAACTTCATCCACTTCCACTAAAAACGAAACTCCTAAATCTGAAGAGCCATATGCTTTTATCGTCATCTCTCCTAAATTTAATTTTTCACCCTCTGACATCTGATAACAATTTTTTATATCTCCATCTAAAAGGATGTCACTACTTAAAATATAAGTTAAATCATAATTTTCATTTTTCCAGTTTAAAATATCTTTGTTAAAATGATCATAATGACCATGAGAAGAAAATACTATCACCTTTTTTAAACTTTTAGAAACTATATCAATTAAAGATATGTCATCTATATCAGTTTTTAGTGGTGTCTTATAGTAATCGAAAACTAATAAATGTTTTTCTGTTTCAACTACAAAACAGCTGTGATATATATAAAATATTTTTAAACTTTTCATAACTTCCTCCTAAACTGATTTGCTTTTACCATTTCTATCATAGCCATTTTTGTCATAACCATATTTATTATATCCCGCTTTATCATAACCTTTCGAGTTATAACCACTTCTATTGTAGCCCTCTCTATCATAACTAGCTTTATTATAACCAAACTTATCATAACCTGCTCTATCATAGCCATATTTATCATACTCATATTCATCATGATTTTTTATATTAAAACTTGCATTATTTTCTCTATTATATCCCAACCTATCATAACCTGTTCTATCAAAACCTGCTTTATTGTAACCGTATTTATCATATCTTGCTCTATCGTAGCCATTTCTGTCATAACCACTTCTATCGTAGCCCTCTTTATCATAGCCAAATTTATCATAGATTGTTTTGTCAACTTCTGAATCCAATTTAATATTTTTTGAAATTCCAGATTTATTTAAACCACTTTTATTATAACCTGTTCTATCATAGCCTGCTTTGTTATATCCATTCCAGTCATATCCCATTCTGTCATAACCAGCTTTATTATATCCAAACTTATCATAACCTGCTCTATCATAACCAAATTTATCATAGTCAGACCTAGAATAACTATTTGCAAAATGATTTTCATAAATCTCTTTATTATACCCAAATCTATCATAGCCTGCTTTGTCATAACCATTTTCATCATAGCCCAACTCGTCATAAATCTCTTTATCTTTTTGCACTTTTTTCATTTTATTATCAGCTGGATTTTCATTTTTCTCTTTTATCTGCTGAACTTTACGTGTTTGTTCTCTCACAGCCTTATTTTTTAATTTTCTTGTCATTTTTACCTGCTTTTTTCTTATAACCACACCTGCTAAAAAAACTGCAATTATAATTAAAATACTGCCTGTTGCTAACATAATTTGATGCACTTCCTTCATTTTCTAATTTTACTAGATTATATCTTAAAATATTATGATAACATAGTTTTTTTGAAATATAAAGATGTAAAAAATAGGGTCAAAATAGACCCTATCTAAATAAATTTATTCAGTTTTTACTTTACAACTCTAGGTGGAATAACTTCTAACCAATATCCATCAGGGTCATTTATAAAATAAATTCCCATAGCTGGATTCTCATAGCAGATACATCCCATTTCACTATGCTTTTTATGAGCTGCCTCATAATCATCAGCAACAAAAGCTAAATGGAACTCCTCATCCCCTAAATCGTAAGCTTCCTCTCTATCTCTTAGCCAAGTTAACTCTATTGTAAACCCAGTTTCTCCATCTCCCATATAAACTAAAATATAGCTACCGTCAGCAGCTTCTTTTCTTCTTACCTCTGTAAGCCCTAACGCATTTTTATAAAACTCCATACTTTTTTCAAGATTTAATACATTAATATTAAAGTGATTAAATACAAATTTCATTCGAACTCCTCCCTAAAAATATATTTAACTAAATAATAACCTAATTATGCATCTTTTGTCAATTTTTGTATTATTGTTTTTCTTGATTTTAACTCGTTACATTTATTGCACCAATAGCTTAAAGATCCACACGCTGCTAACTTTTCAAGTTCACTTCCACAGTCAGGACAATAAGCTTTTTTTATATATTTTGCTTCGCAACTTTTACAAATATATTCATTTCCAATTTTTTCTAATTCACAACCACACTCTAAACATTTTTGATTTTCCATTTTTTCCTCCAAAAATAATTTTCTACAGCTTGTTTATATCTTCTAAAAGTTTAATTAATTTCTTTTCAAACTCAACGTTTTGATCCTGAGTTCTTTTCTTAGGTCCCTTTGTTCTCTTTCCTGCATTTCTTAGCTTTTGTGACATATGTCTACTAAAAAGTAAACTCTCTATATTAAATTTATTATAAATCAAACCATCTTGATTTATTGCATGAGCTCCTTTTGATAAAACGATTGATGCCAACCCATAATCTTGAGTTACGATTACATCTTTTTCCTCACTCTTTGAAATAATTGTAAAATCTACTGCATCTGCTCCTTGAGAAACAACAACTGTTTCCACTCCATCTCTCTCGATTTTATGAGCATTATCACATACTATTAAACAACTTATATTTTTAGATTTTGCCACTTTTATTGCAATATCTGTAACTGGACAGGCATCTGCATCTATTATTATTTTCATTTTAACTTCCTTTAATTAATTTATTTTTATTATTATTTTAACAAAACTAAGCATCAAAAATCAAGAATCATATATTATTTCATTTAATTCTATGCTACACTAAAATTATAGTATATTTTTAAACGAGGAGGGGTTATGAATTTAAAAAATTTTGATTTAACTTTTATTCACCTTAATGATATTCACGGAAGAGTTAATGGAGAAAATAATAGTATCTCGTTTTCAAAACTCTTCACTTTTTTAGAAACCCTACGATCTGATAAAAGAAACGGTAGAGTATTTGTAATTGATTCAGGAGATACTCTTCATGGAACCTCTTTTGCAAATCTTTCTAAAGGGGAGTCTATAGTTGAACTTTTCAATTCTCTAAAGTTTGATTATGCCACACTTGGTAATCATGATTTCAATTTTGGATATGAGCAACTAAAAAAACTTTTAAATGAACAAAACTATAAAACATTAGCTTTAAACTTTGTAGATAATGAAAAGTTAAATGATAAAATATTACCATTTGATATAATTGAAATTAATGATTTTAAAATCTGTTTTTTTGGATTAATGACACCGGAAACTTATTATAAAACAAATTCTAAAAATATAAAAAATTTAGATTTTAAAAATCCAATAGATTCAGTAAAAGAACTTTTTAATGAATTAAAATCTGAGCATATAGATTTTTATGTTGGAATCACACACCTTGGATGTGACAAAACAACCGAAGAGGATTATCAAAGTATACATCTGGCAAAATGTTTTCCAGAAATTAATTTAATCCTCGATGGACATAGCCATACTACTATTGATAAAAAATTAATTATCAACAACGCTTTAATTAGTCAAACTGGAAATTATAACAATAAAATATCTTTAATCAAAGTTAAGATTGATAAAATTAATAAAGAACATCTTTTGGAATATAAACTTTTAAATAAAAATGATATCGATTTGTATGAAGCAGATATAGATATTCAAAATAAAATTGATAAAATCACAAAATCTCAAGAAAATATGTTAAATTCAGTAATTGCTAAAACAAAATTTCCATTAATTGGTGATAGAGACTTAGTTAGAAAAGGTGAAACAAATTTTACTCAACTTATTACTGATGCCATTCTTTGGAAAACAAAATGTGATGCTGTACTCATCAATGGTGGAAGTATTAGAGATTCTATTGAAGCTGGAGATATCAAAGTCGGCGATATTAAAAACTCAATTCCTTTTGGTAACTATATAGTGATAAAAAAGATTCAAGGCAGTGATTTGAAATTAGCTCTTGAGAACGGTTTAAAAGGCTTTCCTCAAAATCTTGGAGCAATGGCTCAGGTTGCAGGTCTAAAAGTCTTTTTTGATAGTAATAAACCACCTTTAAATCGAATTCAAAATATAGTTATAAACGACACTCCTCTTAACCTGAATAATTATTATCATATTGCCACTACAGATTTTATGGCTTTAGGTGGTGAAGAGTATACATCTTTTATTCATGGTGAGGAACTTTTTTCTTATCCTGCAGTTGAAGATATCGTAATCGAATACATAAAAAAATTCGGTGTCAACTCAACTTTAAGTATTGTTCCAAGATTAATTACAAATTAAAAAATTTAAATATAAAAATATCTTCGGTCATGACCGAAGATATTTTTATATAATCTATATTTTCTATTTTTTACTATTTAATCTTAAAACAACAGACTTTACCATTTCAACTAAAACTTCCTCTGTTATCTCTTCTAAATTTTTATATAAAAGAATCTCTTTTCCAGCTTCTAGTCTTAACATCATATAATCATCAAAATCCATCTCAAAAAGCCCCGAATAAAACTTTACTTTTTGACCTACCGATGTATATATCTCTGTTAATGTCATTCCTTTTTTAGGTTTTTCCTTTTCCTCAGATATAACTTCAATCTCTTCAATAACATCTTTTTTAACAGCTGTCTCTTCTTTTCTCTTAAAATACTCTGTTTCCATTAAGTATTCTGAAATCAGTGATCTTTTAGCTGCTTTAAAAGCAATTTTCTGAATTTTTGTATCTTGACCACATTTTTTTACATAGTGAGCATAAGCATCTTTTTCTATCTCTTCTTTCTCTGTGTCATCTAATGTTTGGAATCTCTCATAAATAATCGAAATCTCAGTTTCATTTAAACCTTTATTCTCTTTTAAATCTAAAGGAACAACCTCAGCTTCAACCTCAATTTTTTTAGGAGTTATATTTACTATTTCCTCATCTTTAGTCCAATCATTTTCTAAAGCTTTTATAAAGTACGCTCTCACTTTATCAACTTTATTTTTCTTCATATAGATTGCAACCTGTTGAACTTTTTCCAATCCATAGCTTTCTATTGAATCCTTTATTGTCTTAGGCATAGTTTTTAAACTTCTAGCTTTA
Organism: uncultured Cetobacterium sp.; assembly: GCF_945952365.1. Lineage (GTDB taxonomy): Bacteria > Fusobacteriota > Fusobacteriia > Fusobacteriales > Fusobacteriaceae > Cetobacterium_A. The sequence goes on along the minus strand of NZ_CAMFHX010000031.1, from coordinate 3,507 downwards.
GTTGGCATTAAGCTTAAAATCTCCTCTACCATCTCTGGTGTGACATTTATAAACTCTTTTAACTCTTCATGCAGTTCCTCTTGTAAATCTTTATTTTCCGTATGACTTACCAAAAGCTGACTTTGAGTTAAATTTCTAAACTCATTTAAATCATCAAAAAATCTTTGTTGCTTATCTTGAACTGTAAAATCATAGAAAAATATTTCAACTTCGGCATTCTCCCAAGTCCCCTCTTTTTCTAAAATAAAGTCTTTTATCAACTCTTTCTCTTTTAACTCTTGGAAATTTTTCATCAAAGTTTTTACAGTTCTTCCAATATTAGTTTTATCAAACTTCAATGGAATTCTTTTTATTAAATATATTACATCTATTTTCAAATACGTTTCACTAAATCTAAGCTTTTCAATCAACATATAAATAGTTCTAGCTGTACTTGATTCTATCTCAAGTAATACAGCAGCATCATAAACTAAATATCCTTTTGCTAAAATATTTTTATAGAAAAAATCTGATATTTTTATTTGATAAATCTCTTTTATTCTACGATCATTTATTTGTGCTTTTATATTCGCATTTTCTTTGCTCTCTAAACTAAGAATATCCAATTCAAAAATAGATCTTGTAATCTCTTCTTTCAAAACAGATTTCAATTCATTAAAATACATTGTATTCTTAAAGCTATAAAATGTATTAGCTATTCTCAATAAACTTTTTTTAATAAGTTCATTTGCTCTATTTGTATTTAATCCCAATTCTTTTTTTAATTCACTCAATGTTACACAAAATTTTTGAGGCATTCCTCTATCTTTCATAATTTTCATCAATACAATAAAAACTTTTTCCTCCATTTCTCCTGGAATATGATATCCCGAAGCAGGAGTAACAGTGATATAGGTATCTCTATTGTTGTTAAAATAATATTTAACTATCTGATTTGTTTTTCGTTTTGTGTTCTTGCTAAATATAGGATACTGGATTATATTCATATCCATACGTATCAGTGCTCTATTTTTTAAAAAACTTTCATCTAAGGTTATATTTTCTTCTACTATTTCTGTTTCTGGTGTATCAATTACCTCTTGAAAGTTTAAATTGTTGCCTTTCTTCTTTTTAACTACTTTCATAAATCAACTCCAACAATTTTTTCGTCATTACATGGGTATATCTCACTTTTTTCTATGTTTTTTCTTAGATTCTAATAGATTATACCTAAATTATAGAGAAATTTCAAGAAAAATACTCCCACTTAATGAAGATTTTATATTATTTTTAAAATATGCTCCCAATAAGTGTTGATAAAAAAAGAACTTTTTTCACATACTCCCACTTAATGAAGATAGATACTCCCACTTAATGAAGAAAGTACTCCCACTTAATGAAGATAGATACTCCCACCTAATGAAGAAAAATACTCCCATTAAATGACGAACTATTAAATGTTCAATTGAGCCTTATAAATCAATGCTTAAATGGCTTTTTTTTGGCTTTTTTTTTGTACATAACAATATATAACAATATATAACAATATATAAACAACTATAAACAATGTAAAATAAAAAATATACATAAATTATTAAACGCATATTAAAAAATAAAATCTTAAATGCGTTGACTTTTAAAAAGTTTTATAGTATTCTAAATTGTAGAAACAAGAAAAAGTAAAATACATAAAAAATTCTGAGATACTTATAAAATAATTCAATTACTTTTATCTTAAAAAAAGGAGAATAAATGGTTTTTGAAAAAAAAATAAATCTAATATTTAATAAAAAAAATAAAATATCCACAGCTTATCTAAATATTCCTATCAAAGGAATTAAAATAATGAATGAACCTAAATTTTTAAATTTTGTTTATGATGAAAAAGAAAATGAAATAATTTTAAAAAAATGTGAACAAGGACAACCATTAATTATTCAAGCTAATGGAAATACAAAACTTTATAGAATAACTTTAGATAAAGAGATTATTGAAAAAACTGGCTATAAAAAAAATCAATTAATTAAAATCGATATTACAACAGAAGAAATGAAAATAACTTTTAATCAGGAGGAAAAAATGTCTAAAATAGTTTCTATTATAAATTTTAAAGGTGGAGTAGGAAAAACAACTACAACTCATTGCATAGGATCAGGGTTAACTTTACAAAATAAAAAAGTCTTACTAATAGATACTGACCCTCAAGCAAGTTTAACTTTTACAGCTTTAAATGAAACACCAAAATTAACTATAAAAGATATTTTAGCTGATCAAAAAAATATAAATGACGTAATCGTAGAAACTGAAAATTTTGATTTAGTTCCTTCAAATCTAATTTTAAATTTAGCTGAAAGACAATTAACTTCTAAATTTGGAACTGAAAAATTATTAAAAAAAGCTTTAAATAAATTAGAAAAAACATATGATTATATAATAATAGATTGTCCACCAAGTATGAATTTATTTACAGTAAATGCTCTTTATGCATCAGATTATGTTTTAATTCCTTGTGAAACAGAACTTTTAGCTTTAGATGGATTAAATCTTTTAATTCAAACTTTAGAGCAAACTGAAGAGGAGTTAGATGTAAAAATAAAAAATACTTTAGTTTTACCAACAAAACTAGATAAAAGAAAAAAAGTAAGTAAAGAGATCTACGAACATTTAAAAGAAAATTTTAAAACAACAGAAACAACTATAAGAACTTGTTCAAAACTAAATCTATTAGGACTTAATAAAGACTCGATTTATCAGATAGATTCAACATGTACAGCAGCAATAGACTATAAAAATTTAGTGGGGGAAATTATTAAATGGGATTGTTAGCAAATTACAAAAAAAGTGAAGTACTTATAAAAAAAGAGAAGTTCGAATCAAATTTTGATTACAATGATTTTAATCAAGAAGATAAAGAAAATTTATTAGAACTAGAAAAAAAAGCAACACATACAAGTAATTTATTAAAAGAAAATTTAAAAGAACTTGGAGATGTTTTTTTAGAAGCTCATAAAATATTTTCAAATAATAAAAATGGAATGTTTGGAAAGTGGTATGAAAATTTAGGTTTTAAAAAAGATTTTGTATATCTTTGCTTAGATAGAAGACAACTTTCTATACAATACAATAGCAATGAAATATATAAATTACCTGATAGAACAATTAAAGATATAAAAAAAATTGAAAAAGAAAACGGAGAACTTGTATTTGAAATATTGGAATCAGAAAATCCAAAAGAAAAAATAAAAGAGTTCAAAGATAATTTAATTCAAAATAAAATTGAAAAAGAAAAAAATTTAAAAAAAGAAAATATTAAAACAAAACTAAATAATTTATTAAAATTTATAAATGTAAATGACTTCAACGATGAAAAATTATCAAATTTAGAGATACTTATAAATAATTTAGAAAAAGAAATACTTTAAAAACCTTTTTAAGTAAAGGTTTTTTTGCATATAAGTATAAAGTTTATATTTTGAATCTGTTAACTAAAGATGAAAAATAGGTCCAGTTCTTTGAAAAGGGATAAAG
>NZ_CAMFHX010000030.1 GCF_945952365.1 uncultured Cetobacterium sp. | reverse complement strand
AAGTCAAAACTTATTTTTGAATTTTATAAATTTATTTCAACTGTTAAATGCCTCCTTTTAAAAAGAAAGAGAGATTATTTTTATAAATTGTTCCATGGTACTCTTTTAGAATTTTTTCAATTGATTCCTCATCACCACTTTGAGCTAAAACAATATCTTTTTTTTCGATCATAGCTTTCTCCCCCAATTTTCTAAAAAATTAATAAAAACACCAAATTTCACTAAAAAAGTAAAACAATAGTACGATATTATAATATCAAAAAAAGTGAAAGTAATCTATATTTCAAATTTTCTTTCTTTGAATCACTATTTGATGTATCCTATTTAAATTTATTTTTTATTAAAAAAGGAAATGTAGAGAAATAACATAATAAACATTTTAGAGATTGTTTTAAAATGTGGAGGTGTTTTATGCTGAGTGGAGTTAGTAAAAAAGCAACAGATTTAGACTTTGCAATTCAAAGTTTAAAGGAGGAGTTACAAGCAGTAGATGACTATAATCAAAGAGCTGAAATGGCCGAAGATCCAGAGTTAAAAGAGATTTTGATTCATAATAGAAATGAAGAGATGGAACATGCTGTTATGATAATTGAATGGATGAGAAGAAATGAGTTTGAATTTGGAAAAGAGTTGGAAGACTATATATTTAGACAAGGTAAAATAGTAGGGATAGAAGCTCAGCTTATGGGAAGAGATGGAGCTGCGGTAAAAGAGGATACAAAAAAAGAAACGACTAATACTAAATCATTAAATATAGGATCGTTAAAAAAATAAAGGGGGTACCTAGAATGGATTTCTTAAAAAAAGAGTTAGCGCCAATAAGTGCAAATGTATGGAAAGATATTGAAGATAGAGCAAGAGAGGTTTTAACTACTCAGCTTTCAGCTAGAAGATTTGTGAAAGTGACTGGACCAGTTGGTGTAGGAAATGGAGGACTTAATACAGGTAGATTAGCTCTTCATAAAAAAGATGATCTAGCTTATGGAGTTTATAAAGTTCAACCTTTTGTTGAAAATAGAATAACTTTTACATTGAATAGATGGGAGTTAGATAATTTTGATAGAGGAGCTAAGGATATAGATTATACAAATTTAGATGAAGCTTTGAAAAAGGCTGCTAAATTTGAAGAGGAAGCTGTTTACCTAGGACTAGATGAGGCTTGTATAGTTGGATTATTAAAAGATGAAAGCAAGTTAGTTGATTTTGGAAAAACAGAGGAAGAAACAATTAAGAATCTGATGTATGGAGTTTCAAAGCTAAGAAATACAGGATTTGCAAAAGGACCTTATGCATTAGTAGTGGGACTTGAGAAATATATCTATTTAAATATGGTAAATCTGAATAATCCTTTAGTAAAAAGATTGGAAAAAATCTTAGGAATGCCAGTAATAGTTTCAAATAATATAACTGGAGCATTACTACTTCCTTATGATGATGAAAATATTGAGCTTGTTTTAGCTGAAGATTTCTCTTTAGGATATCAAGGGCATACAAATAAAGAGGTAGAGTTATTTGTAACTGAAACATTTACTTTCAGAATTATAGATGATACTAAAGTTGTAGGATATAAATAAAATTTAAATAATTAATTGAGGTGATTTTATGAGATCACCTCTTTTTTTATCTCTTTATCTTGCAAAATTAAATTTGAAGAAAACAAAAAAGCAGAGTTAATCAACCCTGCTTTATATGTTAAATTGCTTTTTACCAGATATTAAATCTGTATCCAACAGATAGAGTAACTCTCTCATAATCATTATCGAATTTCTCTTGAACATCACCATTAACTTTAGTTTTAGCATAGTTAGCTCCATAAAGAATATCTACGTTGAATGCTTGATATTCCCATCCGATACCAGCTGCCCAGTATAGACCATCGTCAACTTTAGTTCCGTGGCTTCCAGTAGGTGTTTTATAATCTTTAGAATCGAAGTTAAATGAATAACCTACGTTAGCTTTTAAATAAGGAGTAACAGCCCAATCCCAATAGTTGATATCATATCTACCAGTTAAATAAACAGGAACTGAACTATATTCTGCACCAGAATATCCCTCAGAAGTTTTTCTATCCATATGTTGTTGATAAGCAACTCCAAGTCCTAAATCAATATAATCCCAAGATTTATAAGCTTCTAAAGCAACTTCTCCACCAAAACCTTTAGTTTTGTTAGATAGATTGTATCTATCTTTTAAAACATTGTTATTGTTATTATCTTTATCCAATGAGAAGTTACCATATTCTCCCCAGAAATCCCATCCAGCTCTTAAATTAATGAATCCCCAAGGATCTGCAGCAACAGGAACAACAACCTCTTCAAGAATCACAGGTTCATTAACAACCTCTTTAGAGCTAGTAACTGGCTCTCTTACTACTTCTTTTGAACTAGTAACTGGTCTAACAACCTCTTTTGCTTGAACAACCGCTGTTAAAGCGAATAAAGAACATGCTAAAAGTGCTAATTTTTTCATAAAATAAACCTCCTCGTTTAATTAAATGTACTTAATTTGTTTTTAGGTAAATAATTTTTATTGCTATGATTGATATATACTACCTAAGTTTAAGAATTCTTTTTTTTCTTTTAATAATTTTGTAATAGAAAATAAGTTATGATATAATTTTGACTAGAAAGTATAAGAGTTAAATAGGAAGTGAGTTATGGAAAATTATAAAGAAATTATAGAAATAAAAGTTGAGGAGAAAGATAAAACAAAAAGACTAGATTCGTTTTTAAGTGAATTTTTTGAAGAGTCAACAAGAAGTTATATTCAGAAGTTAATAGATAATAACAATGTAAGTATTGATAATAAAGATAAGATTAAAAGTGGTTATAAATTAAAAGGCAAAGAGAATATAGTTGTAAGAATTCCAGAGGATGAAGTTCTAGAAGTTTTACCAGAAGATTTACCTATAGATATAGTTTATCAAGATAAGGATATGGTTATTATAAATAAAGACCCTGGAGTGATAGTTCATCCTGCTCAAGGGTTTTATACAGGAACTTTAGTGAATGCAGTGCTTTATCATATAAAAGATCTGTCTACTATAAATGGGGTAATTAGACCAGGTATAGTTCATAGATTAGATAAAGATACAAGCGGATTAATAATTATAGCAAAAAATGATGTGGCTCATGTTAAGCTAACAGATATGTTTAAAGATAAAACCATAGAGAAAAGATACGTTTGTATATGTAAAGGTAATTTTAAAAATCAAAGTGGTAGAATCGAAACTTTAATAGGTAGAGATTCTAGAGATAGAAAAAAAATGGCTGTCGTTTTAGAAAATGGGAAAATAGCTATAACTAATTATGAGGTTATTGATAGTGTAGATGGGTTCTCTTTGGTGGATGTTGGAATAGAAACAGGAAGAACTCACCAAATTAGAGTTCATATGAAGAGTTTAAATCATCCTATTTTAGGGGATGAGACATATGGAAGCTCTTCTGATTTTGCTAAACGTCAAATGCTACATTCTTACTATTTAAACTTTACTCATCCGATAACTGGAGAAAATATTACAGTTTTAGGTGAGCTAAAAGATGATTTTAAAAATGTCGCTAAGAGGTTAAAGTTAGATTTAACAAAGATTGTGAGAATGAATAAATAATAAAGGAAAAAATAAAAAAAATAAGTAGAAACTATGGGTAATGGAGAAAAATATGGAAAATAAAAATATAATGTACCTTTTTGATATTGAAAATGGTGATGTTGTAGGTGTTGATGAAGCTGGAAGAGGACCGTTGGCAGGACCTGTAGTTGCAGCAGTTGCAAAAATAAAAAAATATGATGAAAGATTAGATAAAATAAATGATTCTAAAAAGCTGACAGAAAAAATGAGAGATTCACTATATGATGTTATCTTAGAGAATTTTGAAGTTGGAGTAGGTATAGCAGATGTAGATGAGATAGATAGTTTAAATATTTTAAATGCGACATTTTTAGCTATGAGAAGAGCTATATCAAATTTAAATTCAGATGTAAAATTTCAAAAAGTTTTAGTGGATGGGAACCATAAAATAAGAGAGTATAATGGAGAACAAATTCCAGTTATAAAAGGAGACTCAAAAAGTTTATCGATAGCTGCAGCATCAATAATAGCTAAAGTTACAAGAGATAGAATGTTGATTCAAATTTCGGAGAAGTATCCAGAGTATAAGTTTGAAAAACATAAGGGTTATGGAACAGTTGTTCATAGAAATGCTATATTAGAAAATGGTCCAATAGAAGGAGTTCATAGAAAAAGTTTCTTAAAGAAAATTTTAGGAGAGTAGGTTATGGATAAACGAAACAAGGGTAAGTTATATGAAAGTAAGGCCAAAGAGTATTTAGAGAGTCTAGGAGTTAATATTGTAATGATGAATTATGAAGGATCTTTTGGTGAGGTAGATATTATTGGGTATGATGGAACTACTCTTGTTTTTTTTGAGGTAAAATATAGAAAAAATGATTTGTTTGGGTTTCCTCAAGAAGCTATAGATAAAAGAAAGATTAAAAAGATTTATATTACAGCAAAAGAATTTATAAAAAAGAATAGATTAGATAGCGAAAAAATACGATTTGATGCTATAATTTTTTTAAAAGATGAAGTAGAGTGGCTCAAGAATATTTTTTGGGGTGATGAACTTGGAATATAGATGTTTAAAGTGTGGAAGTGACAGATATATTGTTAAAACAGCTGTGATACCAGAAAAAAATCCGGGATTGAAAATAGAAATCGGAACATACTATATAAAAACTTGTGTAGAGTGCGGATATACAGAGTTTTATTCGGCAAAAATAGTTGATAAAGAGTTTGCAAAAAATAAAAAGGTAAAAAAGTATGCTAAAGCTACTCCTTAGAAAGTTATTCTTCGATAATAGATGTTCTTTATGTGAAGGATATTTATCAAATGAAGGGTATCTTTGTTCTAAATGTTTTACAAAGTTAGAAAAAATGAGTGAGCTAAAGCAGCGAGGAAAATTATATTATCTATACTATTATACAGATGTAAAAAAAATAATTTTTGATTTTAAATTTAAGAATAGAAAAAATATAGCAGAAACACTTCATGTTTTTATAAAAAAATCGATAGAGAAGATTGTTGAAAAAGAGAAAGTGGATGCTATAATATCCATTCCGATAAGTAGAAATAGATTTTTAGAAAGAGGATACAATCAAGTAGATGAACTTTTAGAAAAATCAGGAATTCGTTTTATAAAAATAAAAAGAATTAAAGATACTAAATATATGTATAAAATTAAAAGTAGTGTTGAAAGAGAAAAAAATATGAAAAATGCTTTTCAACTTGTAGGAGACTATTCAAATAAAACAATTTTAATAGTCGATGATATAGTTACTACGGGTGCAACATTGAAAGAACTCCAAAGAGAGCTAGAGGAGGAATATAAGGTGAAAAAAGTTGTATTTTTTACTTTAGCAGCTGTTAGAGAGTGTTTTAAATAATTAATTAAGGATGGGTGGAAATGGATATTTTTATAAATGGTGAAAAGGTAAGTTTAGGGATAAGGACGACAAAGTTATTGAGTGTTTTAGAAAAGTTAGAAGCTAAAGTTATAAAACATGGAGAAGTAATTGTGGAGTTGAAATTAGATGGAGAAAAAGTAGATGGTAGATCATTACCTTTAAATAAAAAAATTAAAGTTTTAGAGTTGAAAACACGTTCACATAGAGAGATACTGATAGAATCACTTTACCTTTTAGAAACCTATAGTGATAAATTCTTTGATAATTTTGAAGAGTTAGCTGAAGATGGAGAGGATTTAGGTAAAATAATAGAGATGGTAAGTTTTGTTGAATGGATTTTAGGGATTGTACTTTCTTTAAGAGAAGCAACAGCAATTGATTTACTGTATACAGATTATAATGAGTATGCAGACGAGTTTAAAAAATATGCGGATGAAGTGTTTGACGCCTTTAAAAAAGAGGAGTTTGGAGGGGTAATGGAGATATTAGATGGAGCGATATCACCATTAGTTGATGATTTGTTACTGAATCATAAGGATTATTTAAGAGAAGTGTTAAAAGAGGAAAAAAGAAAGAAAATGCTAAATTAGAGAAAAAAATACTCAAATTAGGATGAAAATATAGACGATATGGTGCGTGTTAAAAAAATAGAAATTATGTTATTATAAACTTAAAATTAATAAAAATTTGGAGGGAGAAAATTATGAGAAAAACTATAATTGCAGGAAACTGGAAAATGAATAAAACTGTAGCGGAAACAAAAGCTACTTTAACTGAATTAAAAGAGTTAGCAAACGGTGTAGAGGGAGTAGAAATCGTAATAGGAGCTCCATTCACAGCTTTAGAATCAGCTGTAAAAACAGTTGAAGGATCAAACGTAGCAATAGCTGCACAAAACATGCATACAAAAGATTCAGGAGCGTACACAGGGGAAATCTCTCCAGTTATGTTAAAAGAGATTGGAGTTAAGTATGTAATCTTAGGACATTCAGAAAGAAGAGAGTACTTCGCAGAGTCAAATGCTTTCATCAATGAAAAAGTAAAAGCAGCTTTAGCTCATGATTTAATACCAATTCTTTGTATCGGAGAAAAATTAGAAGAGAGAGAATCAGGAAAAACAGCTGAAGTAAACGAAAAGCAAGTTAGAGAAGGAATGGCAGGATTAACAGCTGAAGAAGCAGTTAAAGTTGTAGTTGCTTACGAGCCAGTATGGGCTATCGGAACAGGAAAAACAGCTACTCCAGAGATGGCTGAAGAGACTCACAAAGAGATCAGAGATGTTTTAGTAGCTATGTTTGGTGCTGAAGCAGCAGCGGAAATTACAATCCAATATGGAGGATCAATGAACGCTAAAAACGCAGCTGAGTTATTAGCTATGGAAAATATAGATGGAGGATTAGTTGGAGGAGCTTCTTTAGATGCACCAACATTTATCCAAGTTATAAAAGCAGGAGCAAGATAATTAAAAAATAGGAGGCTTAAAAATGGCTAAAAAACCTTTAATGTTAATGGTTCTTGATGGATGGGGATACAATCCACACTCTGAAGAGAAAAATGCTATAGCAGCAGCAAAACCAGAGAATTTTGAAAGATTATTTAATACTTACCCACATACATTAATAAAAGCTTCAGGAGAAGCTGTAGGATTACCAGAAGGACAAATGGGTAACTCAGAAGTAGGGCATTTAAATTTAGGTGCTGGAAGAGTAGTTTATCAACCACTTGTAGAGATTTCAAAAGAGATCAGAGATGGTGAGTTTTACGATAAAGCTAAAGTTGTAGAGGCGTTCAACTATGCTAAAGAAAACGATAAGAGCATTCACTTTATGGGGCTTTTATCTGATGGAGGAGTTCATTCTCATATCAATCACTTATTCGGTTTATTAGAAATGGCTAAGAAAACTGGATTAACTAAAGTTTATATTCATGCATTCATGGATGGAAGAGATACAGCTCCAACATCTGGATTAGAGTTCATGAAATCTTTAGAAGCTAAAATCAAAGAAGTTGGAGTAGGTACAATCGCTTCGATTTCTGGAAGATATCTATCAATGGATAGAGATACAAACTGGGATAGAACAGAAAAAGCTTATGATGCAATCGTAGGAAAATTACCAGTAACAAACAAAACAGCTACAGAAGTTATTGAAGAATCTTACGCTGCAAATATTACTGATGAGTTTATTGCTCCAGTTTTATTAGATGAAGCTGGAATAGTAAATAAAGGTGACGTTATCGTAAACTTCAACTATAGACCAGATAGAGCAAGACAAATAACTAGAGCTTTTGTTGATAAAGAGTTCGTAGGATTCCAAAGAGAAGCTTTAGAGCCTAAATTCTATTGCATGAGACAATACTCAAGCAGTATAGATGCTGAAGTTATCTATGTAGATAAGGATATCGTTAATACATTAGGAGAGGTTGTTTCTGCTAATGGATTAACTCAATTAAGAACAGCTGAAACAGAAAAATATGCTCATGTTACATTCTTCTTCAACGGAGGAAAAGAAGCTGAGTTTACTGGTGAGGAAAGAGTACTTGTAGCATCTCCAAAAGTTGCAACATATGATTTACAACCAGAGATGTCAGCTCCAGAATTAACATCTAAAGTTTTAGAGGCTTTAAACTCTGATAAGTTTGATGTTATCATAATGAACTTTGCTAACCCAGATATGGTTGGACACACAGGTGTATTTGATGCAGCTGTAAAGGCAGTTCAAGCTGTAGATAAGGGAGTAGGAGCTATTGTAAATAAAGTTCTTGAATTAGATGGAACTGTATTGATTACAGCTGACCATGGAAACGCTGAGAAGATGGAAGATCCAACAACTCATGAAGCTTTCACAGCTCACACAACATATGATGTACCATTTATCTATGTTTCTAACAATTTCAAAGGTGAGTTAATCAATGGTAAGCTAGCTGATATAGCTCCAACTATGTTAGAAATTCTAAATGTTGAAAAGCCTGCTGAAATGAACGGGGTTTCTTTAATAAAAAAGTAATTGACAGAGAGAGCAAATAGTGATACTATAATTTAAAAGTTTCGAAAAATTTAATATTTTAGGTAGAGGTTGCAAACAACAAGAGTATTTTAAAAGAGCCAGACAAGGCGTTGAAATTAAAAGAAAGGGAAGTTTGCCGAAATGGAGATTGTGTCAAAAATCTTTGTTGGGAATATAGAGAATATCTATATTACTGTCACTAGAGAACTAGTGTTGTGCTATCCAAAAATTTGTGATATATTTTGCAGATTAGCTACCGTATTTTTTATACGGTAGTTTTTTTTACCTAAAATTTCAGAGGAACTAAAAAAAAACTTGGAGGTTTTAGGATGAACACAATAATTGAACTATTAAAATTAAGTCCAGTTGGAGTACTGGCAGCACTGATGTTTATGGGTTACGATGCCCTTATAGCAGCTCCAATAGCAACAGTTTATGCAGCACTTGTAGCAGGATTTGTAGAGAAGAAAAAAGTAAATGATATAATAGAGGCTGTAATAAATAATGCGAAAGAGATGCAAGTAGCATTCTTTATATTAATGGTGGCATATGCAATGGCAGAGGTATTTATGTCAACAGGAGTTGGGGCTTCAATTATAGATTTAGCACTTAATGTGGGTCTTACAGGAAGAACAGTTGCAGTTGTAGGAATAGCTGTAACATCTGTATTGTCAATAGCAACAGGAACGAGCTGGGGAACATTTGCAGCTTGTGCACCGATATTCTTATGGCTTAATCATATCGTAGGTGGAAATGTGGCTTTAACAGTTGGAGCGATTGCTGGTGGAGCGTGTTTTGGAGACAATATAGGACTTATCTCAGATACAACTATTGTAAGTTCAGGAATTCAGAAAGTTGAAGTTATAAAAAGAATCAGACATCAAGGTTACTGGTCAGGATTAGTTTTAATTTTAGGAATAGCAGCATTTTATATAGCTGGAGTTTCAATGGGATTACCAACAACAACTGGAGATGCAGCTACAGCGATCGGACAAATACCAGAAGAGGTTTGGACAGTTCTAGCTGAAAAAAGAGAGTCAGCAGTGACACTTTTAAACCAAGTTAAAGATGGTGTACCAACTTATATGATAATACCTTTAGTTCTAGTTTTAATTGCAGCTTTCAAAGGGCTAACGACACTACTTTGTTTATTTATAGGGATATTCTCAGCTTATGGATTAGGATTGATAGCTGGAACAGTTGAAAATACTGGAGCATTTTTAGATTTACTTTACTCTGGATTTGAAGGAGCAGGTTCTTGGGTAATTGTAATGATGATGTGGGTTGCAGCTTTCGGTGGAATAATGAAATTGATGGATGCATTTAGACCTCTATCTAATATAGTAGTAAAAGTTTCGAGAAATGTAAGACAACTTATGTTCTGCAATGGATTGCTGTCAATTTTAGGAAACGCAGGGTTAGCTGATGAGATGGCACAAATAGTTACTATGGGACCAATCATTAGAGAGATTGTTGAAAATAACGTAGAAGGGTCAGAAGAGGATTTAGAGACTTTAAGACTTAGAAATGCAACTTTTAGTGACGCTCTAGGAGTGTTTGGTTCTCAACTAATTCCTTGGCATGTTTATATAGGTTTCTATTTAGGAATTGCTCAAGCAGTTTATCCTCTATATAACTTTACAGCTATGGATATTATAAAATATAACTTCTTAGCTCTGATAGCAGTTTCGACTATACTTATTGCAACATTGACAGGGTTAGATAGACTAATACCTAGATTTGGATTACCAAGTGAACCTAAAGTAAGATTAAAAAAAACTTCACAAACTAATTGTGTAGCTGAAGAGATATAAAAATAGAAACTCTCACCTTCTAAAGTGAGGGTTTTTTATTTACAAAAGATTAGAGATATGGTAAAATCTAAAGTAAAATAAAATTTCAGGAGGAATCTCTAAGATGATAGGTATAGGAATAGTAGGACTTCCAAATGTTGGAAAGTCAACTCTTTTTAATGCAATAACAAAAGCTGGAGCAGCAGAAGCGGCAAACTACCCGTTTTGTACAATAGAACCAAATGTTGGAATGGTAACAGTTCCAGATTCAAGATTAGATGAGTTATCAAAAATAATCAATCCTCAAAGAGTTCAAAATGCCACAGTTGAATTCGTAGATATCGCAGGTTTAGTTGAAGGAGCTGCAAAAGGTGAAGGTTTAGGAAATAAATTCCTATCAAATATCAGAACTACAGCTGCAATATGTCAAGTTGTTAGATGTTTTGAAGATGAGAATATCATTCATGTAAGTGGAAGTGTAGATCCGATAAGAGATATCGAAATAATAAATGGAGAGTTAATCTTAGCAGATATGGAAACTATCGAAAAAGCTATAGAGAAACAATCAAAGCTATTCAAAGCTAAAAATAAAGAAGCTATGGCCTTAATGCCAGTTTTAGAAAAGTGTAAAGTACACTTAGATGAATATAAAATGTTAAGAACTTTAGTTTTAACACCAGAAGAGCAAGAGTTAGTAAGAACTTACCAACTTTTAACTCAAAAACCAATGATGTTTGCTGCTAACGTTTCAGAAGATGAGTTAGCAACAGGAAACGAATATGTTGAAAGAGTAAAAGAGTATGCGGCTAACTTAGGAGCGGAAGTTGTTGTTGTTTCTGCAAAAGTTGAATCTGAATTACAAGAGATGGAAGATGAAGATAAGAAGGAGTTCTTAGAAGCTTTAGGAGTAGAAGAACCTGGATTAAACAGACTTATAAGAGCTGGATTTAAATTATTAGGTCTACAAACTTATTTCACAGCAGGAGTTAAAGAAGTAAGAGCATGGACTATAAAAATTGGAGATACAGCACCAAAAGCTGCTGGAGAAATTCATACAGATTTCGAAAGAGGATTCATTAGAGCAAAAGTTGTAGGATATGAAGATTTCATAAAGTATTCTGGATGGAAAGGGGCTCAAGAAGCAGGAGTTCTTAGACTAGAAGGGAAAGAGTACATCGTTAAAGATGGAGACTTAATGGAGTTTTTATTTAACGTATAAAATTATAAAGGGTTGTTAAGAAAAATTACTTGACAACCTTTAAAAAAACTAGTAAAATATTAAGGTATTGTAATTATAAGGAGGATAACATTGATAATCAAGCTTAGTGAAATTATTAATGAATCAGAGGTTACCTTTGATTATGTTGAAAAAACTATGGATTCTATAGATACTCCAGAAGGTGTAACTATTAGAGGAAGAGCTTTTAAGGAAGATAATGGTTATGTAGTTGAAGGATCTTATAGAACAGTACTAAGGTTAGAATGTGTTAGATGTCTTACGGAGATAGAGCCTTTAATCCAAGGAGATTTTAGAGCGGAATATCTAGATCCAAAAGAATATTCTAAATATGCTTCAAGCCTGAAGCCAGAGGAAGAGTTTGGTGATAAACACTTTGAAGAAGCAACGAATAGCGAGATAAGCATCTCTGATCTGGTAAGAGAATATATAATACTTGATTTGTCACAATATGAGGCATGTCTTCCAGAGTGTTCGGATACTTCTGAAGTAGAAAAATACTCAAAAGAGGATGTTGACCCAAGGTGGCAGCAATTATTAGACATAAAATTTTAAATTTTTAAATATGATTGTATTAGGAGGGAAACTAAGATGGCAGTACCTAAGAAGAAAACTTCAAAAGCTAAGAAAAACATGAGAAGATCTCACCACGCATTAACAGGTTCTACTTTAGCAACTTGTGACAAATGTGGATCACCAAGAAGACCACACAGAATTTGTCTTGCATGTGGAGATTACAACGGAAAGCAAGTATTAGCTACAGAAGTAGAGTAATATCTTATAAAAAAAAGCGGGATAGTTAAATCTTGCTTTTTTTTATTTCCTAAAATATGCTATAATAGTTAATAATTATATATAGATTGAGGAGAAATTATGAAAATCGCTTTAGATGCCATGGGTGGAGATTTTGCACCTCTTGAAACAGTTAAGGGAGCAGTTCAAGCTTTGGATGAATTACAAAATTTGACTGTAATTTTAGTTGGAAAAAAAGAAAAGATTGAAGAAGAATTAAAAAAATATACATATGATAAAAATAGAATAGAAATTGTTGATGCGAGAGAAGTTATTGAGATGACAGATGATCCTATGACAGCAGTTAGAACTAAAAAAGATGCTTCTATGAATAGAATGTTAGAGTTAGTTAAATCAGGGGATGCGCAAGCTTCAGTTTCTGCAGGAAATACAGGAGCACTTATTAGTGCTAGTCAACTTAAATTGAGAAGAATAAAAGGCGTTTTAAGGCCAGCTATTACAACGATATTTCCGAGTAAAAAAAGAGATATAGTTTTAATGGATGTAGGAGCTAATGCTGACTGTAGACCAGAGTTTATAAATCAATTTGCAACGATGGGTTCTCTTTATTACGAAGAGATGTTTGGAATAAAAAATCCTAAAGTTGGATTACTTAATATAGGAACAGAAGAGGGTAAAGGTAACGAAATTACAAGAGAGGCTTTTAATCTATTGAAGAGTAATACTGCAGTTAATTTCGCTGGGAATATAGAGAGTAGAGAGATGATGGATGGAGAAGTAGATGTTGTTGTTGCAGATGGGTTTACTGGAAATATGGTATTGAAAACTGCTGAGGGAACAGCTAAATTTATATTCTCTATTTTAAAAGAGGAGATAGGAAAAAGTATTCTAGGAAAAATAGGAGCGCTGTTATTGATGCCTATCCTAAAAAAACTAAAAAGTAAATTGGATTCTTCAGAGTATGGAGGAGCACTATTTTTAGGTATCAATGGGATATCTATAAAAGCTCATGGAAATTCATCAGCAAAAGGTATAAAAAATGCTTTAAAAGTTGCCAATAAGTTTGCAGAAGACAAATTTATAGATAGATTGACAGAGGTTATGAAAGTAAGTGAAGGAGGAAACAATGAAGCTTAAAAATGTAGGTATAATAGGATTAGGAACTTATGTTCCGGAAAATGTGATGACAAATTTTGATTTTGAAAAAATTATAGATACGACAGATGAGTGGATTAGAACTAGAACTGGAATAGAGGAAAGAAGGTTTGCTAGTGAGACTCAAGCAACTTCAGATTTAGGAGCAGAAGCGGCAAAAGTAGCTTTAGTAAAAGCTGGAGTTTCTGTAGAAGATATAGATATGATAATTTTAGCAACAACAACACCTGATTATCCAATTCAAAGTACGGCTTGTGTTGTTCAAGAGTTAATAGGAGCTGTAAATGCAGCAGCAGTTGATATAAATGCAGCTTGTAGCGGATTTGTGTATGCTTTAACTATGGCTAAAGCTTTAATATCATCTGGAATGAATAAAAAAGTTTTAGTTATAGGAGCAGAAGTTCTTTCTAAGTGTGTAGATATGCAAGATAGAAATACTTGTGTACTATTTGGTGATGGAGCAGCAGCGGCAGTTGTAGCAGAAGTAGAGGATGGATATGGAATGATATCACAATTCTTAGGAGCGGAAGCGGATGTGAAAGGTGCTTTAAGAACTCCAGCTGGAGGAACTAGAAAACCTTTAAGCCAAGAAGTTTTAGAAGAGAGATCAAACTTCCTGCAAATGAAAGGGCAAGATGTATTTAAATTTGCAGTTAAAGCGTTACCAAAAGCAACTTTAGAAGCTTTAGAGATGGCAGGGTTAACTCCAAAAGACGTAGATATGGTATTCCCACACCAAGCTAACAGTAGAATAATAGAAGCGGCATCAAAGAGATTAGAGATTCCGATGGATAAGTTCTATTTAAACTTAAATAAATATGGAAATACATCATCTGCATCAATTGGATTAGCTTTAGGAGAGGCTTTAGAAAAAGGACTTGTGAAAAAAGGTGATACGATAGCTTTAACAGGGTTTGGAGCAGGATTAACATATGCTTCAATGATATTAAAATGGTCTTACTAAATTTAAAATTGACATAAGAAAAAGAATATGGTATATTAAAAAAACATGTGTTATTTATAAAAAAAGGAGTTAATATGAGTAAAATAGCTTTTGTTTTTCCAGGACAAGGAACACAATATGTTGGAATGGGAAAAGAACTTTATGAGAATAACGATTTAGCTAAAAATGAGTTTGATAAAATATTTTCGAGCTTAGATTTCGATTTAAAAAAAGTTATGTTTGAAGGTAGTGAAGAGGAGTTAAAAGATACTAAAAATACTCAACCAGCTATCGTTGCAATGAGCTTAGTTTTAGAGAAGTTATTAAGAGAAAAAGGAGTTGTACCAAACTTTGTAGCAGGACACTCTGTAGGAGAGTATGCAGCTGTAGGATCAGCTGGATTTTTATCTATGGAGGATGCAGTGAAATTAACCTCTTTAAGAGGAGCAGCTATGAGTAAAGTATCAGCTGAGGTAGCTGGAACTATGGCAGCGATATTAGGTCTTGATTCAAATGTAATAGTTGAGACATTAAAAGGTGTAGATGGAGTTGTTGAAGCAGTAAACTTTAATGAGCCTAAACAAACTGTAATAGCTGGAGAGAAGGAAGCGATAGCTAACGCTTGTATAGTATTAAAGGAAGCAGGAGCAAGAAGAGCTATGGAATTAGCTGTTTCAGGACCGTTCCACTCAAGCTTAATGCAACCAGCAGGAGAGATTTTAAAAGAAGCTTTAGAAACATTTGAGTTTAAAAATTCAGAGATATCTTTAATAGCTAATACAACTGCTAAAGAGATAACATCAGTAGAAGATTTAAAAGATGAGCTATATAGACAAAGCTTTGGACCAGTTAAATGGGTAGATACAATTACAGCGTTAAAAGCTGCAGGAGTAACTAGAATATATGAGATTGGACCAGGAAAAGTACTTAATGGTTTAATTAAAAAAATAGATAAAGAGATCGAAGTGATCAATATTGAAAAGCTTTCAGATTTAGTGTAATCTAAAAGATGATAAAACTTGAAAAAATATATTAAATTTGCTAATATATTAATATAAATAATAAAAAAATTAGGAGGAAAACATATGTTAGATAAAATAGTAGAAATAGTTGTAGAGCAATTAGGTGTAGAGGCTGATCAAGTAACTTTAGAGGCGAACTTCGTAGAAGATTTAGGAGCAGATTCTTTAGATACAGTTGAGTTAATCATGGCTTTCGAAGAAGAGTTCGACGTAGAAATCCCTGATACAGATGCAGAAAAAATTAAAACTGTACAAGATGTTGTAAACTACATCGAAGCAAATAAGTAAGATAAATTTAAAGGGGTATGAAAGTACCCCTTTAGTTATATTTTTTGGAAAAATAACAAAGAGGTGGATAGGATAATGAGAAGAGTAGTTGTAACAGGAGTTGGTTTAATAACTTCACTAGGAACTGGAACGGAAAAATCTTGGGATGCTATAAAAGCTGGTAAATGTGGAATAAATGAGATTAAATCTTTCGATACAACAGAGAGTGCTGTTAAAATAGCAGGGGAAGTTACTGATTTTGATCCGACTCAGTTTGGAATTGAAAAGAAAGAAGTAAAAAAATTAGCAAGAAATACTCAGTTTGCTATTGCCGCTACAAAAATGGCATTAGAGGACTCGGGTCTTGTTATAGATGAAAATAACGCAACTAAGGTTGGAACAATTGTATCGTCAGGAATCGGAGGAATAGAAGTTTTCGAAGAGCAATTTGGAACAATGTTAGAAAAAGGAACTAGAAGAATATCTCCATTTACAATTCCAGCAATGATTAATAACATGGCTTCAGGAAATGTAGGTATATACTTTGGTGCTAAAGGACCAAATAAAGCTGTAGTAACAGCATGTGCTGCTGGAACTCATTCAATAGGGGATTCTTTTGAAATGATAAAATCTGGAAAAACAGATGCTATGATAACAGGAGGAACAGAAGCTTGTATAACAAAGTTTGCTATAAATGCATTCGCAAATATGAAGGCTTTATCAACAAGAAATGATGATCCTCAAAAAGCTTCAAGACCGTTTACAGCTGATAGAGATGGATTTGTAATGGGAGAGGGAGCAGGAATTCTTATTTTAGAAGAGCTAGAATCAGCAAAAGCTAGAGGAGCAAAAATCTATGCTGAAGTTGTAGGATATGGAGAAACTTGTGATGCGTACCATATAACATCACCATCTGAAGGTGGAGAGGGAGCAGTAAGAGCTTTCGTAATGGCTATGAATCAAGGAGATATAAAACCAGAAGAGGTTGGATATATCAATGCACATGGAACATCAACACCAGCAAACGATAGAAATGAAACTGCAGCTATAAAGGGTGCATTTGGTGATGCAGCTTATACTATGAACATATCTTCAACAAAAGGAGCTACAGGACATGGTTTAGGAGCAGCAGGTGGAATTGAAGGAGTTATATTGGCTTTATCAATCGCTGAAGGTGTAGTACCTCCAACAATAAACCAAGATAATCCAGATCCAGCTTTAGATTTAAACTATACTCCAAATGAGATGGTAAAAAGAGATATCGAAGTTGGAATGTCAAGTTCATTAGGATTTGGTGGACATAACGCTGTAATAGCGATGAGAAAATATAAGTAGTAAAAGGGAGAGAGATAAGTGAAAAGATCATATCTAGAATTAGAAGATAAAATAGGATATACCTTTAAAAATAAGGACCTATTAAAAAATGCACTTATCCATAGATCTTTCGGAAATGAACACGCTAAATATAGAAAATTAAACAATGAAAGACTAGAACTGCTTGGTGATGCAGTTCTAGATCTTATTGTTACAGAGCATTTATACAAAACGTATCCAAATGCTTTAGAGGGAGATTTAGCAAAACTGAAGGCTATGGTAGTAAGTGAACCTGTATTAGCAAAAATATCTAAAACACTTGATTTTGGGCAATATTTAATGCTAAGTAAAGGTGAAGAATTAACTGGTGGAAGAGAAAGAAACTCAATATTAGGAGATGTATTTGAAGCGATATTAGGAGCTGTATATTTAGATTCAGATTTCGTAACAACAAAAGATATAGCGATGAAATATTTAAGACATCCGATTGAGCATGTAAATGAAAATGAAGATATTTTAGATTTTAAAACAATATTACAAGAATATAGTCAAAAAGAGTATAAAATTATACCGACATATCAAGTTGTAAGTGAAGCTGGACCAGATCATTTAAAAGTTTTTGAGGTTGTTGCAATTATAAAAGATGATTTAAAAGGATATGGAAAAGGAAAAAATAAAAAAAGTGCCGAGCAATCTGCAGCAAAAGATATCTGCAAAAAGTTAGGGGTAAAACTTTATGAAACACTATAATATCCCAATTTTTATAAGTCATTTTGGATGTCCAAATGATTGTGTTTTTTGTAATCAGAAGAAAATAAATGGTAGAGAAACAGATGTAACTACAGATGATATAAAAAATATAATTGAAACATACTTAAAAACTCTTCCAAAAAAATCCAAGAAAGAGGTGGCTTTTTTTGGTGGAACTTTTACAGGAATTTCTATAAAATTACAAGAAGAATATCTATCTGTAGTTTATGAATATATAAAAAGTGGATTAGTTGATGGAATTAGGCTATCAACTAGACCAGATTATATAGATGAAGAGATAGTTACGATGCTGAAAAAATATGGAGTTACAACTGTAGAGTTAGGAGTTCAGTCTTTAGATGAAAATGTGTTGAAACAAACACATAGATTTTATCCTATGGAGAAAGTTTTTATTGCTTCAAAACTTATACAAGATGCAGGGATAGAATTAGGAATTCAGTTGATGTTAGGATTGCCAGGGTCAACAGATGAGAGTGACTATTTAAGTGCCGTAAAAACTGTGGGATTAAAACCGGATATAGCAAGAATATACCCAACTTTAGTTATAAAAGAAACAGAGATGGCAGATATGTTTAAGCAAGGAACATATGCACCTTTAACTTTAGATGAAGCAGTTAAAAGATGTAAAAAGATATATTCGCTTTTAGATTATAATAATATAAATATTGTTAGAGTTGGATTACAACCAACAGATGATTTAAATGACGACGAAAATGTTTTAGGGGGACCTTTCCATCCAGCTTTTAGAGAGCTTGTGGTTGGAGAGATATATTATGATTTTCTAAATAATATATTGGAAAATGAAAAAAAATTAGAGATAGAAACTAATGAAAGGAATGTTTCCAGAATTGTTGGTATAAATAAGGTCAATAAAGAGAAGTTAGGAAAAGATTTTAAAATTAAAATAGACAATACATTAGAGGTAGATACAATCAAAGTAAATGAAACGATTTACCCGTGGAAACAGGTTCTTAGGGGAGAGATAGATGAACCAAGTAGTAATAAATACCAATAGATTTAAAACAAGAGCAGCAGTTTTAGAAAACGGCAAAGTTATGGAAGTTCACATCGAAAGAGAAGGCGAAGGAACTTTAAATGGAAATATCTATAAAGGGAAAGTAGCTAACGTTCTTCCTGGAATGGAATCAGCTTTTGTTAATATTGGATTAGAGAAAAATGGATTTTTATATGTTAAGGATTTGAGGGATTTTGAAGAGAAGTATTTAACGGGGATAGTGAATAGTGTTAAACCAATTGAAGAGTTATTGAATGTCGGAGATGAAGTTGTAGTTCAAGTGCTAAGTGATCCTAGAGGAAGCAAAGGAGCTAGAGTAACAACTCACTATACAATCCCAGGGAAATTTTTGGTTTTAATGCCAAATAATAATCATATAGCTATTTCTAAAAAGATAAAGGACGAAGTTGAAAGAGAACGATTGGAGAAGCTATTTTCTGAAATAGTTCCTGAAGGTATGGGGGTTATTATAAGAACCGCTGCTGAGGGAAAAAGTATCTATCATTTTGAAAAAGAGTTACAATATCTAATTAAGAAATGGGAAGAGATAGAGGTTAAAATAAAAGCCGCAAGAACCGGTGAACTTTTATATAAAGATAACGGTATTGTGAGTAAGGTTTTAAGAGATATTATAGGTAATGATATAGATGAGATAGTTGTGGATAATGAAGAGGTCTACTGGGAAATTATCGATTATGTAAGAGCTTTTAGTGAAGGTATTCCAAAGATGAAGATTAAACTTTATACTGAGAAAGAGGAGATTTTCTATAAGTACGGTATTCAAAAAGAAGTGGAGAAATCTTTAGAGGTTACAACGAATCTAGAGTGTGGTGGTTCTATAGTTATAGAAAAAACAGAAGCTTTAGTGAGTATAGATGTAAACACTGGAAAAAATATTGGAAGTATGAATCTAGAAGAAACTGTAGTTAAAACAAATATAGAGGCTGCAGAAGAAATTGCAAGGCAGCTTCGTATAAGAAACTTGAGTGGAATAATAATAATAGATTTCATAGATATGAAAGTTGAAGAGGACAAGGTAAAAGTTTTAAAAGTTTTAGAGGAGAACTTAGCTAAAGATAGAGTTAAAACAAATATAATTCATTTTACAGACTTAGGGTTAGTAGAGATGACAAGAAAAAGATTAGGTAAACCACTATCTTATTATTTCCAAGATGAGTGTCCTGTTTGTAAAGGAACTGGAAAAATAAAGGGAAGTAGAGCGATTGTTGAAAGCATAATAAAAGAACTTAAAGATATTGTAAATGAAAAAGATATAAAAAAAGTTAAAATTCTGACTAAAGAAAGTGTGAAAGAGAAAATAGAGGAAATCTACTTAGACTTTATAAAAGCTCTTTTACAAAAATCAGGGAAAAAAATAGAAATAAGTACTAAAAATAGAGATTTTTTAAAAGATTATGAGATTATATTAGAAAGTTAGGTGCAAAAATGAAATTGGCTTTATATTCAGGAACGTTCGATCCAATAACAAAAGGACATTCAGAGATAATAAAAAGAGCAAGTAAGATGTGTGATAAATTGATTGTAGCTGTATTAAACAACAGTGCTAAAAAAACTATGTTTACCTTAGAAGAACGGAAAGATATGGTTTGTGAAGTATTGAAAGATATAGAAAATGTAGAAGTTGTAGAACATAGTGGACTTTTAGCTACTTATATGAAGGATATAGGGTGTAACTATATAGTTAGAGGTCTTAGAGCTGTAACAGATTATGAATATGAATTATCACTTGCTTATGGAAATTATGATATATCAAATAAAGAGATAGAGACAATTTTCATACCAGCTTCTAAAGAGTATCTATATGTTAGTTCATCTATTGTTAGAGAATTGGCTTTATATGATGGGAAGTTAGATAATTACTTAGATGAATATGTAATTGAGAGGATAAAAAAAAGGGTTAAGGAGTAGTACAGTTATGGCAAAGGCAAAAAGTTTTTATATTTGTAGTGAATGTGGGTATAAAACCATAAAATGGATGGGAAAATGTGATGGTTGTGGAGAATGGGGAACTTTTGATGAAGAGATAGAGGTATCACCAGTCGCAGCTAAAAGTATAAAATCATCAGCTAGTTCACTTCAAAATATTCAAGATAAAGTTGTATCCTTTGCCAATGTTCAAATAGAAAAAAACTTTAGATATAAAACAAAAATATCTGAATTTGATAGAATATTGGGTGGAGGACTTGTAAAAGGAGAGGTTGTTTTAATCACTGGAAATCCAGGGATTGGGAAATCGACACTTTTGCTTCAGACAGCTAAAGAGTATACAGAATATGGGGATGTTTTATATGTCTCTGGAGAGGAGTCTCCTGCTCAAATAAAATCAAGAGGAGAGAGATTAGGAATATATTCTGAAAATCTATATTTGATGTCAGAAACAGATATTCAAAGTATATATGAATATGTTATTACAAAAAAA
Source organism: uncultured Cetobacterium sp. (assembly GCF_945952365.1). GTDB lineage: Bacteria > Fusobacteriota > Fusobacteriia > Fusobacteriales > Fusobacteriaceae > Cetobacterium_A. Next base: position 11,328 of record NZ_CAMFHX010000030.1, on the reverse strand, counting down.
CCTAAAATAGTTATTGTTGATTCTATACAAACACTGTATAATTCAGAAGTGGACTCTATTCCAGGAACACCAACTCAGATAAGAGAGTGTACTTTGAAAATAGTAGAGTTAGCGAAAAAAAATGAGGTATCATTTTTTATAGTTGGACATATAACAAAAGATGGAAAAGTAGCTGGACCAAAGTTATTAGAACATATGGTTGATGCCGTTTTTCATTTTGAAGGAGAAGAAGGGCTGTTTTATAGAATTTTAAGAAGTCTAAAAAATAGATTTGGTTCAACGAATGAGTTGGCAGTTTTTAGTATGGAAGATACAGGTATACATGAAGTGAAAAATTCTTCAGAGTTTTTCTTGAGTGAAAGAGATGAGAAAAATATAGGAAGTATGGTAGTTCCAGTATTAGAAGGAACTAAAGTATTTTTATTAGAGATACAAACTTTATTAACAGATTGCACAATAGGAATACCTAAAAGGATTGTTCAAGGATTTGATAGAAATAGAATGCAAATCTTGACAGCAATTGCTGAAAAAAGAATGGGATTGAATCTAGGAATGAAAGATCTTTTTATAAATATTCCAGGTGGACTTTCAATCAACGATCCAGCAGCAGATTTGGCAGCATTAATCTCAATAGTTTCTTTATATAGAAATGTTGCGATAAGTCAAAAAATAGCGGCGATAGGTGAATTGGGGTTGAGAGGAGAGATTAGAAAAGCCTTTTTTATTGACAAGAGATTGAGAGAACTAGAGAAGTTAGGATTCAAAGGTGTTTATGTACCTGAAGCTAATAGAAAAGAGATTGAAAAAAATAGTTATAAATTAAAAATAATATATTTAAAAAATTTAGAAGAATTTTTAGAGAGGATGAGTAAAGATGAATAACCCAGAATTCTTAGAGATTCTTTCTCTGTTGGCTCCAGGGACAAAGTTAAGAGAGGGGATATACAATGTTTTAGATGGTGAGATGGGAGCACTTATAGTTGTTGGCTTAGATCCAGAGGTTCAAAAAATAATGGACGGTGGTTTTGAAATAAATTGTGAATATACACCTGAAAAGTTATTTGAACTATGTAAGATGGATGGAGCAATAATATTAGACTCTGATATCACAAAAATACATTCGGCTAATGTTCATTTACAGCCAAGTATGAGATTTTCAACCAATGAGAGCGGAACAAGACATAGAACAGCTCAAAGGGTAGCTAAACAAACAGATAAGCTTGTTATTGCAGTATCAGAAAGAAAGAAAGTTGTTACGATTTATAAAGGTGAAATGAAGCATAGACTTAGAAGTACAACTGATCTTATGGGTGAAGCTTCACAAGGGTTAAATACTTTAGAGCGTTACAGATTTGTTTTGGATAAGGCCTTAGGAAACTTAACTATTCTTGAATTAGATGATTTAGTAACTCTTTATGAGGTAACTGTTGTTCTTCAAAGATTTGAAAAAGTTACAAGAATATTCCATGAGATGAATAACTATATGACAGAATTAGGTGTGGATGGAAGACTTGTTAAGCTTCATTTAAATGATTTGATTCAGGATATAGAAAGTGAAAAAGAGGACTTCTTAAGAGATTACTGGAATTATTCAAATGATGCATTCAATCTAGAAGAGATAACAGATAGATTGTCTAAGCTAACAGATGATGAGTTGAAAGAGCTTGAAAAATTATCAGCAGTTTTAGATTATGGAAAAACATACTCTACTTTAGGAAATAGAGTTACACCTAAAGGATACAGAATTTTAGATAAGATAACTAAATTGACAAAGAGAGATATTGAGAAGATTGTAAATAACCATGGAAATCTTTCTAAAATTCAAGAAGCTTCTACGGAAGAGTTGTTAGAGATTAAAGGTATTAGTAAATTTAAAATAAAAGCAATTCAAACAGGACTGAAAAGATTGAAGGTAACTGTGGAGCTTGAGAAATAAAATCTACTTGAAAAAAGTAGATTTTTTTTTATTTATATGATAATATCCTTTTATAGGGGTATACCCTATAAAAGGATATTACAGGAGGAGTTCAATGGAAGAAAATTGTCCAAATAAATTGTGCGGAGACAAAAAGAAAATGATAGCTAGAGCTAATAGAATAGAGGGGCAAATAAGAGGAATAAAAAGAATGATTGAAGAGGATAATTATTGTGACGATGTTCTTAATCAAATCTCTTCAGCTAAAGCTGCTTTAGATGGAATAGCTAAACTTATTTTAGAGGATCATCTGAGAAAATGTGTTGTATCGGGTATAAAAAATAATGATGAGAACAAAGTAATCGATGAATTAATATATACTTTAGGAAAAATGATGAAATAATAGCAAATTTTTCTTTGAAATAGGTTAAGAATGTGTTAAAATCTAGCTAGTATAAAGTTATTTAGGAGGGTATTAATGAGAAAAATAGTTACTTTTGTTATGTCTATGATGTTAGCAATTGGATTATTTGCTGCAAAGCCACTTAGAGTTGGAATTGTTCTTTCTACTGGTGGATTAGGAGACAAGTCGTTTAACGATGCAGCTTACAGAGGTTTAGAGCAAGCAAAAAAAGATTTAGGGATTGAATTTAAATATGTAGAACCAGCTTCACCTGCAGAAGATGAAGAGTTCTTAAGAGAGTATGCAGAAGCTGGATATGATTTAATAATAGCTACTGGATTCCAAATGACAGAATCAGCTAGAACTGTAGCTGCAGATTATCAAGATGTAAACTTCTTAATGATTGATGATGTTGTAGATTTACCAAATGTTAAATCATTAGTTTTCAAAGAGGAAGAGGGATCTTTCCTAGTTGGAGTTATAGCAGGATTAATGACAAAAAATAATGCTGTTGGATTTGTTGGAGGAATGGAAAATCCTTTAATCAAGAAATTCGAAGTAGGATTTAAGCAAGGTGCAGAGTATGTAAGCCCAGGAGTTAAATTCTTCTCTGTTTACACAACAGGACCAAATCCTTTCAATGACCCAGTTAGAGGAAAAGAAAATGCTATTTCTGAAATCAACCAAGGTGCAGATGTAATATATCATGCAGCTGGTGGAACAGGAATGGGAGTTATCGCTGCTGCAAAAGAAAAGGGAGTTTTTGCAATCGGTGTTGACTCAAATCAAGATGGTGTAGAGCCAGGAACAGTTTTAACATCAATGTTAAAAAATGTTGACGTTGGAGTTTATGATACAGTTAAAGCTTTAACAAACGGAGAGTTCGAACCAGGATTAACTGTTTATGGAGCAAAAGAAAATGGAGTTGGAGTAACTGAGTTCGAATTTACAAAAGAGATCATCGGTGCTGAAAAACTTCAAAAGTTTGAAGAGATTAAAGCTAAGTTAATGGCTGGAGAAATTAAAGTTAGCGATAAATAATAAAAGGGGGCTGATCTAATTGATCAGCCTTTTGTTACCTTATACAAAAGGAGTGAAGTGATATGGAAAAATTAGATAGAGTGACACTGATTGTTTTAGATAGTGCTGGAATAGGTGCATTACCAGATGCAAAAGAGTTTGGGGATGAAGGAACAAACACTTTAGCAAATATTGCACTTACAACAGGTGGATTAAATCTTCCAAATATGGAGAGATTAGGATTAGGAAACATAACTGAAATTTTAGGTGTGGATTCTATGAAAAATGCAACAGGAGCTTTTGGAAAAGCTTCTGAATTATCAAAAGGAAAAGATACAACAACAGGGCACTGGGAGATAGCAGGAATAGTTCAAGAGAAAGCATTCCCAACTTACGCAAATGGGTTCCCGAAAGAAACAATTGAAGCTTTTGAAAAAGCTACTGGAAGAAAAGTTTTATGTAATCTTCCATATTCTGGAACAGATGTTTTAGATGTTTATGGAGAAGAGCAATTAGCTTCAGGAGATTGGATCGTTTATACATCTGCTGATCCTGTATTCCAAATAGCTGCAAACGAGGAGTTAATCTCTTTAGATGAGCTTTATGAAGCTTGTAAAAAAGCTTTAGAAATTTGTACTGAGTTATCTCCTGTTGCTAGAGTAATAGCTAGACCTTTTGTAGGAAAAAAAGCTGGAGAGTTTTCAAGAACAGCAAATAGACATGACTATTCAGTTGAACCACCTAAAGAGAGTATGTTAGACAGAATAAAAAATTCGGGATTAGATGTAATCGGAATAGGAAAGACTAGCGATATATTTGCTGGTGTTGGATTAACAAGAAGTAGAGGTACAAATAAAGATAATGTAGATGGGATTTTAAAAACTATAGATGAGCTTAAAAAAGATACTAAAGGATTAATTTTTACAAATCTTGTTGATTTTGATATGAAATTTGGTCATAGAAGAGACCCTAAAGGTTATAAATTAGCGTTAGAGGAATTTGATAACTATCTTCCTGAAATTATAGAAAATTTAAAAGAAAATGAACTTTTAATATTAACAGCTGATCATGGATGTGATCCAACTTATAAAGGAAGCGATCATACGAGAGAGTATATCCCTGTTTTAGTGTATGGTAAAAATATGAAGCAGGATGTAAACTTAGAAATTTTAGAAGGGTTCTCAACTATAGCAGCAACAGTAGAGGAGTTTTTATTGGGTAAAACTGACTTAACAGGAAGTTTTGCTACAAAAATAACAAAATAAAAAAATAATAAAGTAAATTAGGAGGATATGATGAGCGTACATATAGGAGCAAAAAAGGGAGAAATAGCAGAAACGGTATTACTACCAGGAGATCCGCTTAGAGCGAAATGGATAGCAGAAACTTTTTTAGAGGATGTAGTTTGTTATAATGAAGTAAGAGGAATGTATGGATATACAGGAACTTACAAAGGGAAAAGAATATCTGTTCAAGGAACAGGAATGGGAGTTCCTTCAATTTCAATATATGTAAATGAGTTAATTAGAGAGTATGGAGTTAAAAATCTTATAAGAGTTGGAACTGCAGGGTCTTATAGAGAAGATGTAAAAATAAGAGATGTAATTTTAGCTATGTCATCTTCGACAACTTCGGGAATGAATAGACTTAGATTTGGTGGAGCTGACTTTGCACCTACAGCTGATTTTGGATTATTTATGAATGCAGCTTCAGCAGCAGCAAAAAAAGGAATCCCAGTTAAAGGTGGAAATGTTTTAACAGCAGATGAGTTCTATGGAGATAATTTTGAATCTTACAAAAAGTGGGCAGAGTTTGGGGTTTTATGTGTTGAGATGGAAACAGCAGCACTTTATACAATCGCAGCAAAATATAATGCTAAAGCATTAACGATTTTAACAATTTCTGATTCGTTAGTTACAGGAGAGGAAACAACATCTGAAGAGAGACAAACAACTTTAAAAGATATGATAGAAATAGCTTTAGAAAGTGTTTCGGAGTAATCTTATGGTGAAATTATTAGATGAAAAAACTATCTTAGAATATGTTGAGAAAGCTATATTAGCTAGAGAGAAAGCTTACGCACCATATTCAAACTTTAAAGTAGGAGCTGTTTTAGTAGATGAGAATGATGAAGAAACATCAGGGGCAAATATTGAAAATGGTTCATATGGACTTTCTAATTGTGCTGAAAGAAGTGCTATTTTTGCAGCAGCAAGTAAAGGTATGAGAAAAATAAAACTAATCGCAGTAGTAGCAGATACAACAGGGCCAGTAAGTCCTTGTGGTGCATGTAGACAAGTTATAAAAGAGTTTGCAAATGATGATACTATAATTATTCTTGGAAACTTAAAAAGAGATTATAAATTAATGACAATGGAAGAATTATTACCATATGGATTTGAGTTATAAGAATATATAGAGATTTTAATAGGGTGTATATCACCCTATTTTTTTTTGGTGAAATATTGAGTTTGACAAAGCAGCTAGTATATTTTATTATAGAGATATATTGTTTTGTATAAAAGTATGTGAAAAAATAAACTAGGAGGAAAGATATGTCAAGAGAAAATAGCAATTCAGCTTATGCATATAAAATTTTGAAAAGAAATATATTTGAATTAAATTTAAAGCCTGGAAGTGAGTTAAGTGAAAAAGTTATAGGAGAAAAATTAGGAATGAGTAGAACTCCTATAAGAGAAGCTTTGATACTATTAAAGCATGATCAATTGATAGAAAGTATTCCGCAAAAAGGAACATTTGTAACAAAAATTAGTGCTCAAAAAGTCTTAGAGGCTAAAGTTCTTAGAGTAGCTCTTGAAACTGCTGCATTTGAAAGAGTAGTAGAGAATTTAGATGATGAGTTTGTAGAAGATTTAAGAACAAATATAAAAATGCAAAGAGTTTACTGTGAAGGTAATCGTAATTATTTAGAGTTTCATAAGATGGATAATGATTTCCATAAAATGATATTTGAGAAAGCTGAGATTCCAGGATTATGGGAGTTAGCATCAAACGGAACAGGACATTATCAAAGAGTAAGAGTTTTAAATGCAAAAAACAAAACGAGTGATATTTCAGTTGTAGAAGAGCACGAAGAGATTTTGGCAGCTTTAGAAAAAAGAGATATTGATAAACTGAGAGGTATGTTAGAGCATCACTTAGGAAGAACATTATTAAAGTTAAAAAAATTAGAAGCTGAAAATCCAGAATACTTTGAAGTAAAAGAGGAAGTTACAAAAGAGGATACATTTATTTTGTTGAAATAAAAAAATCTAAAAACAGATCATAAAAAAGACTTGACTTTTACAAAAAAAACAGTATACTTTAAAACAAGAAAGCACGAATGAACGGATAAAGAACGAAATGTTTATTTTCAAAAAAGTTGAAAATGAAAATTTTGTTTTAAAGTTTTAAAGTTCTGGGGATAAATAAAGGGAAGGTGAATGGTTTTGGAAAAATTTAGATTAGAGAGTGATTCAATAGGAACATTACAAGTTCCGGTAGATGCTTATTATGGGGTTCAATCATTAAGAGGAAAAAATAATTTCTATATTACGGGGTATAGATTAGGAAATGATTTTATAAAAGCGTTAGCATATGTAAAAAAAGCTTCAGCAATAGCAAATTTAGAAGCTGGAGTTTTAGAGAAAGATGTTGTAGATGCAATAGTAAAAGCATCGGATGAAATTATAGATGGGCAATTCATGGATCAGTTTATAACTGATGTGATACAAGGTGGAGCTGGAACATCTATGAATATGAATATAAATGAAGTTATTGCAAATAGAGCAGGCGAGTTACTTGGGGGAGAGCTAGGAAAGTATGATAAAGTTCATCCAAATGACCATGTTAACTATGGGCAATCAACAAATGATGTAATTCCAACAGCTGGAAAGTTAGCTTTACAGATGATGTCTGAAGAGCTATTAAAAAGCTTAGAGAAATTAAATTCAACGTTGCTAGAGAAAAGTGTAGAGTTTGATGATGTTATAAAAATGGGTAGAACACATTTGCAAGATGCAGTGCCAATAAGATTAGGGCAAGAGTTTAAAGCTTATGCACAACCGGTTGCAAGAGATATAAAAAGAATTAAGATAGCTTTAGAGGATTTAAAAACAGTGAATATGGGGGCAACAGCTGTAGGAACTGGAATAAATGCAGATACAAAATATGTAGAAGATGTTGTTAGAATTTTATCAGAAGTTACAACTGTAGATTTTGTTCAAGCTGATGATTTAGTTGATGGAACAAGAAACTTAGATAGTTTTGTATGGTTATCTTCAGCTTTAAAAGTTACAGCAGTAAATCTATCAAAAATGTGTAATGATTTAAGACTTATGGCTTCAGGACCAAAAACAGGATTAGCAGAGATTAATCTGCCTCAACAACAGCCTGGATCATCAATTATGCCTGGAAAAGTTAATCCAGTTATACCAGAAGTTATGAATCAAGTTTGTTTCCAAATTTTTGGAAACGACCAAACAGTAACTAAAGCAGCAGAAGCTGGACAATTGGAGCTAAATGTATTTGAGCCAGTTTTATTCTTTAATCTATTCCAATCGATTGAGATATTGAAAAATGGAGTAAATACTTTAATTGATAACTGTTTAGTTGGAATAACAGCAAATAAAGAAAGATGTCAACAATTAGTGGATATGAGTGTTGGGACAATAACAGCTTTAAATCCACATATAGGATATAAAAATGCAGCAGATATTGCTAAGACATCTATAAAGACAGGAGTTTCAGTAATCGATCTAATATTAGAAAGAAAGTTATTAACAAAAGAGGAGTTAGATATAATTTTAAATCCATTTGAAATGACAAAACCAGGAATTCCAGGAAAAAGTTTATTAAAAAATAGATAAAATATATAAAAAAAGAGGCTAAATCTTAGCCTCTTTTTTCTACTTTTGGTAAACATCAAGTTTGTTATATGGAATTTCAATTCCTTCTTGATCGAATTTCTTTTTAACAAGTTCTTGTAAATCGAAGAAAACTTCCCAATAGTTTTCTTTTTTTGCCCAAACTCTCATAGTAAAGTCTAGAGAACTTGAGTTGTGTTTGCTAAGTCTAACAAATATATCCTTATCTTGAAGAATAAGTTTGTGCTCTTTTGCAATTTGAGTAAGTAACTCCTTTACCTTATCGATAGATGTGTCATAAGAAACTGAGAATACAGAATCAACTCTTCTTTCGTTGTTAGCACCAGCGTTGATGATAACTTCACCAGAAAGTTTTCCATTAGGAACAACAACAAATTTGTTATCAACAGTATGTAAAACAGTGTATAGGAAAGTTATTCTTTGAACAATCCCTTCGATTCCACAAGTTACAATATAGTCACCTTTAGTGAAGTATCTAGAAGCTAGTATTTGCATTCCACCAGCAAGATCAGATAAACTTCCTTTAAGTGCAAGTCCAATACCGATACCGATTGATCCAAGAAGAGCAATGATAGATGTCATTTCAATTCCTAGGATTTGAATAACATTTAATCCATAGAAGATTATGATTATAATGTTTAAGAATGACTCTAAAAAGTGAATTAGAAGTTCATCTAATTTTTTTAGAGATAAAAATTTGTTAAAAGCTTTCATTAAGAAACCTTTAACCGGTTTGTAAGTAGTCCATAAGATGGCTAAAAAGATTACTTTTTTAATGAAAAGAGGAGCTGATTTAGCTACTGCAGCTGTGAATTCATTAATAAAAGTTGCTAATGTTTGTTCCATTTGGGAAAAACCTCCTTAAAATAAATATTATAAATTAATTTTTTACCACCATTTTTTCTTTTTGAAGAAGATGGCAGTTCCTAAAATTATAAGCCCCATAATAGTTAGAAGAGTGAAATATCCATATTTCCAACTTAATTCAGGTATATATTCGAAATTCATACCATAAAGTCCAGCTAAGAACCCTAACGGAATGAAAATTGTAGAAATCATAGTTAAAACTTTCATAATTTCATTCATTCCAGTACTTATAGTAGAGTGATAAAGTTGTAATAGCTCATTTCCTCTATTGAAAAGAGCATCATTAGATTCATTTGCAATTATGATATGGTCTTGTAAATCTCTTAAGTAGATATCAGTATCTTCACCTAAATATTCTTGGATATCTGAATCTTTAAATTTAGCAGAAACCTCTTTTAATGGTGCTAAGGCTTTTCTAAATTTTAAAAGTTCTTTTTTTAATTCTAGAATTTCATCGAAATCTTTTTTCTTAGGATCAGTAGTAACTTTGCTTTCTAAATCGTCAATTCTCTCTTCAAGATCTTCGATGATTAAAAAATAGTTATCCACGATTCTATCGATTAAAGCATAAGTTAAATAACCCTCTTTTTTATTTCTTAACCTTCCACTGCCTTTTTCAATTCTTCCTCTGATATTATCAAAAACATCAAATGGATTCTCTTGGAAAGTGATTAAAAGATTTGAAAATAATATGAATGAAACTTGTTCATATTCGTATTTATGTTTTTTACTAGCATGCGAAATCATTTTTAATGTAATGAAAATATAATCATCTCTAATTTCTAATTTAGGTCTTTGAGAGTTATTAAGTAAATCCTCTAAAATTAAAGAGTCAATATTAAAAGCTTCTCCTACTTTTTTAATAAGATCAATATTATGGATTCCACCTATATTTAACCAGTTTACATTTGAAGGATGAAGTTCTACTAAAAGATTATCCTTAAAAATGAAACTATTTTTTTTAAAAGATTCATGGTTATATATGTAGTGAGTTATAGGAATCTCTGTTGTTATGTGACGGTCACCAGTATATAAAAGAGTTCCGGGCTGTAGTCCTATTTTTTTGTTCAAAATAATACCTCCTGTACCTATACTATAATAATATATTATATTCAATATATTACTATAACTAAAAGAGAAAAACAATACATAAGTAGAACTTAATTTGAATATTTATAAAAATTGTAAAAAAAACGTAATTTATGTTAGAATGCAATTAGTATATTTTAATAATTTGAGGAGATGTTATGAACTATTTTTTATTTTTGAATCATCCAAAAGGAGAAGAGGTATATAAGGTTAGTGAAGAGAGAGAGGAGATGCTAAGAGAACATTTTACAAGAGTTGATGTCTTAGAAACTATAGTGAGTATGAGAGGAAAAGATTATAAAGCTCTTGTTGACTATAGTTCTTTTTCAAATTTAGCAAACTTTGACTGTTTTAAATGCCAAGATCCTTGTTGTGCAGATAATCCTACTATCTATGAAGAGACAACAAGAAATTTTATTTTAGATAATTTAGAAAAATATAATGAAAAAACAAAAAATATAGATATTTTATTAGAAAATGGATTTGAATTAGCAGATATAATAGAAAGTATAAAAACAGACGAGTGTCTTGTACCTGATGAAGTAGTTGAAAATGAGGTATCACTTTGTAGTTGCTCATTTAAACCTAATAATGAATCAGTGTTATGTTCTTTACATTCGATATGTCTAGAAAATAATTTAGGAGCAAAAGAGATTGTAGAGAAGAAGCCTTTAGTATGCAGCTTGTGGCCAATAGATATAATCTCAGAAGAGGACAATAGTCTATTGTATATAACGGTTCCAGATGATTTTACAACAGGTTTCACAATAGAGGACTATTATGATACACCATGTATAAACAAGGAGTTATCAATGAGTTCTTCATTTAGAAGAAAAAATCCAGAAGGTTTTTTAGAAGAGGATTATGTTCCTTTGGTAATGGCTTATGGAGAAACATTGAAGTATAGCTTAGGTGAAAAATTTTATTTAGATATTTTAAAAAAATTAGTTGAAGAAAATCTTGTTTTTCCTGAGGAATTAGAGATAAAAGAAAAACAAATTTTAAAAAAATAAAAAAAGTTATTGACGGAGTTTAAAATTTATGGTACTATAATTTTTGTCAGCGGGAAACGCCGCCGGCAAGAATTATAGAAAAGGACATTAACAACCGAATAGAGAAAATAGTCAGAAGTTATGAAAATAACAGAA
>NZ_CAMFHX010000029.1 GCF_945952365.1 uncultured Cetobacterium sp. | reverse complement strand
AAATGTGTCTGTAGCTCAGCTGGATAGAGCAACGCCCTTCTAAGGCGTGGGTCAGGAGTTCGAATCTCTTCAGACACGCCATAACTAACGGATCTATAGCTCAGTTGGTTAGAGCACTCGGCTCATAACCGAGTGGTCGCTGGTTCGACTCCAGCTAGATCCACCATCACCTGCCCCGTTCGTTCAACGGTTAGGACAATAGATTTTCACTCTATAAACAGGGGTTCGATTCCCCTACGGGGTACCATTAATATGGAAGGTTATCCTAACTGGTAAGGAACCGGTCTTGAAAACCGGCGTCGCAAGACTTCAGAGTTCGAGTCTCTGACCTTCCGCCATACTAAAGGTACCTATAGCAGGTAACAAATGATGCCCAGATAGCTCAGTCGGTAGAGCAGGGGACTGAAAATCCCCGTGTCGGTGGTTCGATTCCGCCTCTGGGCACCATAAAAAAATTCAATAGGAAGCATAGCTCAGTTGGGAGAGCACCTGCCTTACAAGCAGGGGGTCACTGGTTCAAGTCCAGTTGTTTCCACCATATAATTAATGGGGGTGTAGCTCAGTTGGTTAGAGCGCATGCCTGTCACGCATGAGGTCGCGAGTTCGACCCTCGTCACTCCCGCCATTAAATGAATTTTTTAAGATGTAGAGATACATCTTTTTTTTTATTCAAAAATAAATTTATGAAGATAAAAAAGGTAGAGCTATTCAAGATAAACTCTACCTTTTATAATTATTGTAAATTTATTAGTACACCAGCAATAACGAATAGTGAACCTAAAATAAATAAAACACCTTGGAATTTTATCTGTTGTTTTGCCCAAGCGCCCCATTCTATTTTAGCTATTCCTAAGATTGCCATAAGAATTCCAGAAGTAGGAACAATCATATTTGTAAATCCATCTCCCAATTGAAAGGCTAGTACAGCAACTTGTCGGGGAACACCAACTAAATCAGATAATGGTGCCATTATAGGCATTGTAAGTGCAGCTTGTCCAGAACCAGATACAACGAAGAAGTTGAAAATAGATTGGAAGAAATACATTGCTACTGCTGATACAGAAGCGTGTAAATTTCCTAAAATCCCTGCAACAGAATTTAAAATTGTATTTAAAACTGTCGGAGTTCCAGCATCTATTCCACCTAAAACTAGTACTATTCCCTTTGCCATTCCAACAACTAAAGCAGCTCCTATCAAATCTTCAGCTCCTTTTCTAAAAGAAGTAGCAATATCGTTTACTGTCATGTCATTTAAATTAAATATAACTCCAATTATTCCAGAAACTATACCCATTATAGTAAATTGAGCGGCAATTTCAGGAAGGTAATAACCGTGGAATACAACTCCCCAAACAATCCAAGACATTCCTAAAAATATAGTTAGAAAAACTAATTTATGCCCGAAAGTAAATTCTAAATCCTCTTCGGCGTCAGCTTTGAAATCCTCTCTAAAGAATTTATCGCTTTCATAAGATATTGAAAGCTCAGGGTTGGCTTTAATTTTTTTAGCATACCTCATAGTATAAATAATTCCAAATGCTGTAAAGAATATCCACATAGCTATTCTAAACATAGCTCCAGAAAGAACGGGAACGCCGGCAACACCTTGGGCAACAGCAACACTAAACGGATTCATCCAAGAGGTACCAAATCCTATTTGGGTTGATATATAGCACATAAAGATACCGGTAATAGAATCATATCCCATTCCAACAACGATAGGAATTAAAATCATAGCAAACGGGATTGCTTCCTCTCCCATACCAAAGACAGCACCACCTAAAGAAAACAGTAAGAATACAAGAGGAATTAAAAGTACCTCAGAACCTTTTGTTTTCTTTATCATATTTAAAATTCCAGCTTCAACAGCTTTGGTTTTTAAAATAATTCCAAAAGCTCCACCTGTAATTAAAATAAAGGCGATAATTCCAACAGCAGTTCCCCATTTGTCTCCGCTAACAAGACCTTCGAAGATGTAATTAGTTATACTCATATCTCCTCCAGCAGCAAAAATAGGAATACCTTTAGTAAGTGGCTTTCCAAGCTCGTCTAAGGTATAAGTAAAGCTTCCAGGGACAGGTACTGTTCTAGTTTTCATACCGGTTTCAGTAGCGTACTGGATTTTTTCCATAGTAAAACTTCCAACAGGGATAAGGTACGTCAATATAGCGGCGACTATAACCACAAAAAATATGATGACGTAGGTATCAGGTATTTTGATTTTTTTCTTCATTGTATCCTCCTAGTTAATTATTTTTGTTTGTACGAGTATATTATATAAAACTCTAAAAAACAATAGTAAAATTAACAGGATATAAAAAATATATAATAAAAAAAAGACAGAAAACTGTCTTTTTTTTATAGAATATAGATTTTAGAAGAATACTCCTGCGATAACTCCGTTTAAAAGTGATGCAAGGAATCCACCTAAAACAGCTCTCATACCAACTTGAGCAATTTCACTTCTTCTATTAGGAGCAATAGCACCTAGAGCACCAATTTGTAATCCTAAAGAAGCTACGTTAGCAAATCCAAGAAGAGCGAAACTCATAATAGCTATTGTCTTTTCAGAAAGACCAGCTAAATTTTGAGTGAAATCTACATAGGCAACAAACTCATTAAGAACCATTTTTTGTCCAAGTAAGCTTCCAGTGTAAATAGCTTCATTCCAAGGAATTCCCATTGCGTAAGTAATAGGTGCGAAGATATAACCTAAAATAATTTGTAAAGTTATTTTGATACCGAATAAATCACCGATACCACCTAAAATCATATTAACTAACGAAACTAAAGCTATGAAAGAGATAAGAATAGCACCGATTATAAGAGCTATGTTCATTCCATCGATAGTTCCTTTTGCAGCAGCTTCGATTACGTTAACAGAGTCACTTTTTGTAAACTCAATTTTTTCCTCTTCTGAGTCAGATTGAGTTTCAGGCATAATTAATTTAGCGAAAACTAGTCCGCTTGGTGCAGCCATGAAAGATCCAGCGATAAGATACTTCATAGGAACTCCAAGAGCAGCATAAGCAGCTAGAGTTGATCCAGAAACCGAGGCAACTCCACAAGTTAACACGGCGAAAAGTTGAGATCTACTTAAATTTGCGATGTAAGGTTTTATAACCAGTGGCGCTTCTGTTTGTCCTAAGAAAATATTAGCAGCAGCAGAAACAGATTCAGCATCTTTAGTTCCTAAAAGCTTAGAAATTCCTCCACCGATATATTTGATAACCAATTGCATTATTCCAAGGTGGTATAAAACAGAAATTAAAGCACCAAAGAAAACAATAAGTGGTAAAACATTAAAAGCAAAAACGAAAGCGATATTACTTCCAGGACCATAAAGCCCACCAAAAACGAATTGTATTCCCTCATTGGCTTGTGCAATTACTTTATTAAATCCATTAGAAACAGATTCAAGAACATAAGCTCCACCAGTTGTTTTCATAACAATAAAAGCAAAAACAAATTGAAGTGCGAATCCAGATACAACAGTTCTCCATTTGATGTTTTTTCTATCGTAAGATAGAAGATAACCTAAAAATAAAATTGCAAAAATCCCGAATATACTTCTCAGTATAGACACATTACCAGCTCCTCTATAACTATATTATTATTTTGATAATACTATCAAAAATTACTTTATCCTTTTAATTATATTCTAAAATATATAATATACATAGGACAAGTTGCCTAGTAAAAAAATATTATGTATACATATAAAAATAAAGCATAAAATAAAAAATAATATTGATTTATAAATATAACAAAAAAAACTTAAATGATACTAAAAGTTTTAAAAATAGAACTTAAAAGAAAAATGTACACTTTTAAAATGTGTTCAAATAAAGTGATTTTTTATTAAAATAATAATAAAAAAATAACATAAAATATATAGAGTAAGATTAAAAAACAAACTTAATGTATATATATTGAAAAAAGGAAAAAAATAAATAAAAAATAAAAGAAAAATGTATTTTGTGAGGGCTAATCAGCTTATTAAACCCCATAAATCTTATAGAAATAAAGTTAGTTTTATGGTAAAATATATAATAGACTAAAAATATTTTAGGAGGGTTAAAATGCAAGAAATAAAAATTTCTACTGAGTTTATCAAATTAGATCAGTTTCTTAAATTTACTGGTGAAATTGGAACTGGTGGACAAGCAAAAGAGCTTATTTTAGATGGTCAAGTAAAAGTAAATGGCGAAATAGAAGAAAGACGTGGAAAAAAACTTTATCCAGGAGATAAGGTTGAATTTTTAGGATTAGTATTTGTTGTAGCTTAATTTATTATAATTTTGAGGTGACATAAGCGTTGGAAATTCTTGAGATGAATTATATAAATTTTAGAAATCTTGAAGATAGAAATATACAGTTTTCTCCAAGATTTAATCTTTTCTTTGGGAAAAATGGTCAGGGGAAAACAAGTATTCTTGAAGCTATCTATTTTAGTGCTACAGGGAAAAGCTTTAGAACTTCAAAAAATATTGAATTGATAAAATATAATAGAGATAAGATGGGAAGTTATATCTCGTATAGAGATTTAATTTCAGAGAAAACATTAAGTGTAAAGCTTGATAAGAAAAATAAAGAGTATAAATACAATGGTAAAAAAACATCTTTTGATGAATTTTATGGAAAAATGAATGTAGTAACATTTATTCCTGAAGATATTGAGTTAATAGTTGGAAGTCCAGCTTTTAGAAGATCATTTTTTGATGCAGAAATAGCTCAAAGTAATTATGAATATTTTAAAAATTTGAAAGATTTTAATAAAGTTCTGAAAATTAGAAATAAATATTTAAAAGAAAAAAATACAAAAGATGAAGTTTATTCGATATATGAAGATAATTTTGTGAAACTCGCAGCTAAAATTATTTTTAAAAGAATAGAGTATGTAAAAAATATATCAATAATATTAAATTTAAATTATCGAAAACTTTTTGATAGTAAAAAAGAGTTAAGTTTAAAATATGAAAGCTTTATTGGCGAATTTAAGGGACTCAACCTCTTAAAAATAGAGGAAAAAATAAGAGAAAAAATAGAAAAATTTAAACTGCAAGAACTTAGATATGGTTATTCTTTGGTAGGACCACAAAGAGATGATTTTAAATTTCTTTTGAATATGAAAGAGGCAAAATCATATTCATCACAAGGAGAAAAAAAATCAATAATTTTTGCTTTAAAATTATCTGAAATAGATATGGTTATAAAGGAGAAAAAAGAAACACCAATTTTCTTGATAGATGATATATCATCTTATTTTGACTCTATAAGAAAAGATAGCATTATAAACTATCTAAAAAAAAGAGAGTTACAAGTTTTCATTAGCTCAACAACAGATTTAAATATAGAATCTAAAAACTTTAGAATTGATAAAGGAGAGATTCAAGATGGACATTATGAATGTGAGTGAAGCAGTAGAAGAAGCTATTATTAAGAGTAGAAAGTTAAAAGAGGGAATAATAAGAGGGCATTGGCGAGACATTGTTGATAAACTTTCTGAAAAAAGTGAGCCGCTTTGGATAAAAGAGGACACGTTATATGTGCTTGTTGAAGATAGTATGTATCTTCATCATATGTCTATGAACAAAAATAAATATTTAAAAAAGGTTCAAGATATTTTAAAGAAAGATTATGTTAAGGATATAAGATTTAAAATCTCAAAAATTCAAAATTTAGATTATTCAGAATATATGAATAAGAATATTGATGAGAAAAAAAATGAAGAGTTCACTTCTGAGCTGAAAGATTTAACTTTAGAAGAAAAGGTAGATGTTTTAAGAAGAAAAGCAAGAGAAAGAGAACAGGTATTGATATCAAAAGGATATAAAAAATGTGATATTTGCGGAATGATGTTTTTAGGAGATGAGGCTACATGTAAACCTTGTTCCTTAAAAGATGTCGTAGATAAGCTATTGGAGGATAAAAATGACAATGAATAATTATCAAGCAGAAAATATTACAGTTTTAGAGGGATTAGAAGCTGTAAGAAAAAGACCGGGTATGTATATCGGAACTACTTCAGAAAGAGGATTACATCATCTAGTTTGGGAGATTGTAGATAACTCTGTGGATGAGGCACTAGCTGGATTTGCTACAAAAATTGAAGTTTCAATATTACCAGATAATATAATAGAGGTAACAGATAACGGGAGAGGAATTCCTGTAGATATTCATCCAAAATATGGAAAGTCAGCATTAGAGATAGTGTTAACAGTTCTTCATGCAGGTGGAAAATTTGAAAATAATAACTATAAAGTTTCAGGAGGACTTCACGGAGTTGGAGTTTCAGTAGTAAACGCTCTTTCTGAATGGACAGAGGTAACAGTAAGAAAAGCTGGAAAACTTTACTACCAAAAATACAATAGAGGAGTTCCAGAAAAAGATGTAGCAGAGATTGGTGTTTCAGAAAATAGTGGAACAACAGTTAGATTTAAAGCTGACCATGAAATTTTTGAAACTTTAGTATATAGTTTCTCAACTTTAGAAACAAGATTAAGAGAGTTAGCTTATTTAAATAAAGGATTAAATATAGTTTTATCTGATTTAAGAAAAGAGACTCCAAAAACAGTAAACTTAGAATTCGAGGGTGGAATTTTAGATTACATAAAAGAGATAGAAAAAGATAGTACAGCAATAATAAAAACACCTTTCTATATGAGTGGAGAGGTTGATAATGTTTCTGTAGAAATCGCAATGACATATAATACAAATCAAAGAGAAACAATCTATTCTTTTGTTAACAACATAAATACTCACGAGGGTGGAACTCACGTAAGTGGATTTAGAACAGCTTTAACAAGAGTGATAAACGATTTAGGAAAAAGTACAGGTCTTATAAAAGATAAAGATGGAAAGCTTCAAGGTTCTGATATAAGAGAGGGACTAACAGCTATAGTTTCTGTAAAAGTACCTCAACCTCAATTTGAAGGACAAACAAAAACTAAATTAGGAAACAGTGAGGTAACAGGTATTGTTTCAACTGTTGCAGGTTCTCAAATAAAGATGTATTTAGAGGATGCACCAAATGATTTAAAAGTTATAATTGATAAGATTCTAAACTCAAAAAGAGCAAGAGAAGCTGCACAAAGAGCAAGAGAGTTAGTTCTTAGAAAATCAGCATTAGATATAGGATCTTTACCTGGAAAATTAGCTGATTGTTCTTCTAAAAACGCTGAAGAGTGTGAGGTTTATATAGTTGAGGGAGACTCGGCAGGTGGATCAGCAAAGCAAGGAAGAGATAGAGGATTCCAAGCGATTTTACCTTTAAGAGGAAAAATTATAAACGTTGAAAAATCGGGACTACACAAAGCTTTAGAAAATGCAGAGGTTAGAGCTATGGTAACGGCTTTTGGAACAAGTATTGGAGATAATTTTAATATTGAGAAGTTAAGATATGGAAAAATCATAATAATGACCGATGCCGATGTAGATGGAGCTCATATTAGAACTTTAATTCTAACATTCTTCTATAGATATATGGTAGAGTTAATTCATGGTGGAAATATATATATTGCACAACCACCACTATATAAGATAACTCAAGGAAGAACAATATCTTATGCATATAGTGACAGACAGCTGAAAGAGATGATAGCTGATCTTGAAGGTGACGATAAGAGATATACTCTTCAAAGATATAAAGGTCTAGGAGAGATGAATCCTGAGCAACTTTGGGAAACAACTATGGATCCAGACACAAGAACTCTATTAAAGGTGACAATAGATGACGCTAGAGAAGCAGATATACTATTTGATAAATTAATGGGAGATAGAGTTGAACCAAGAAAAGAGTTTATTGAGGAACACGCAGAGTTTGTAAAAAATCTGGATATATAAATGTATATAAACAGTAATAAAAAGAATGTTCTAGGAGGAAAAGATAATGTCTAACGTGAATAATAGATATATAGAGGAAGAGTTGAAACAATCCTATCTAGATTACTCTATGAGTGTAATAGTTAGTAGAGCATTACCAGATGTAAGAGATGGATTAAAACCAGTACATAGAAGAATTCTATTCGCTATGAATGAAATGGGAATGACAAGTGATAAAGCATATAAAAAATCGGCGAGAATAGTAGGGGAAGTTTTAGGTAAGTATCACCCACATGGAGATTCGGCTGTATATAATACAATGGTTAGAATGGCTCAAGATTTTGCTTATAGATATGAGCTTGTTGATGGACATGGAAACTTCGGTTCGATAGATGGAGATTCAGCGGCAGCAATGAGATATACTGAAGCAAGAATGTCTAAAATCAGTAACGAAATTTTAGAGGATATCGATAAAGATACAATAGATTTTAGAAAAAACTTTGACGACTCACTAGATGAGCCAATCGTTTTACCAGCAAAATTACCAAACCTTCTGTTAAATGGAGCAACTGGAATTGCAGTAGGAATGGCTACTAATATCCCTCCTCATAATTTAGGAGAGGTTGTAGATGGTGTATTAGCTTTAATTGAGAACAGAGATATTACTCCTGTAGAACTAATGCAATATATAAAAGGACCAGATTTCCCTACAGGTGGAATAATAGATGGTGAAGCTGGAATATATGATGCTTATACAACAGGAAGAGGAAGAGTTAGAGTTAGAGGAAAAGTTGATATAGAGGAAACTAAAACTGGTAGACAAAGTATTATCATAAAAGAGATTCCTTATCAATTAAATAAATCTTCTTTAATTGAAAAAATAGCTAATTTAGTAAAAGAAAAGAAAATTGTTGGAATATCAGATTTAAGAGATGAATCAGATAGAGATGGTATAAGAGTTGTAATTGAGCTTAAAAAAGGTGAAGAACCAGAATTAATTTTAAATTCATTATACAAATTTACAGAACTTCAAACAACGTTTGGAATAATTATGTTAGCTTTAGTTAATAATGTTCCAAGAGTTTTAAATTTAAGAGAAGTTTTAAACGAATATTTAAAACATAGATTTGAAGTAGTAACAAGAAGAACTAAATTTAATTTAGCGAAAGCTGAAAGAAGAGCTCATTTATTAAAAGGATTTATTATAGCTCTTGAAAATATAGATAGAGTTATTGAGATTGTTAGAGGATCATTAGATGCAAATGAAGCTAGAGTTTCTTTAATTGATAAATATGGTTTCAGTGAAGAGCAATCGAAAGCTATATTAGATATGAGATTACAAAGATTAACTGGCCTTGAAAGAGGAAAGATAGATAAAGAACATGAAGAGTTAAAATCTTTAATAATCGAATTAAGTGGAATTTTAGCAGATGAAGGAAAAGTTTATGAGATTATCAAAGAGGAGTTAATCGAAATAAAAGATAAATATGATGACGCTAGAAGAACAACTATCGAAAAAGAAAGAATGGAAATCAGACCTGAAGATTTAATAAAGGATGATAGCGTTTTAGTTACAGTAACAAATAGAGGTTACGTAAAGAGAATGGAATTAGATAAGTACAAAGCTCAAAAAAGAGGTGGAAAAGGAGTTTCAACTCAAAATACCATCGAAGATGACTTTGTTGAAAGAATGGAAGTAATGTCTAACTTAGATACTATGATGATATTCACTGATAAGGGAAGAGTATTCCACTTAAAAGTATATCAAATCCCAGAATCTTCAAAGCAAGCTAGAGGAAGACTAATCGGAAACCTAATTAAATTAAAGGAAGACGAAAAGGTTAGAGAAATAATAAAAATAAGAGAGTTCAGCCAAGATAAAGAGTTAGTATTCGTAACAAGAGATGGAATGGTTAAGAAGACTACTTTAAGTGAATATAAAAATATTAATACTGCTGGACTAAAAGCTATAAAATTAAGAGATGGAGATGACATTATCTTTGTTGGAATTATGCCAGTAGAATCAAAAGAGCAAGTATTCTTAGCAACTAAAGCAGGACATTCTATAAGATTCTCTAAAGATGATGTTAGAGTAACTGGTAGAGATACAAGCGGAGTAAAAGGAATATCTCTTAAAAAAGATGATAAGGTAATATCAGCATTATTAATAGATGATGCAGCAAATGAAACAATCTTAACTATAACAGAGAATGGATTTGGAAAGAGAACTAGAGTAGATGAATATCCTTTACAATCTAGAAGTGGAAAAGGTGTTATAAATATAAGATGTAGTGATAAAACAGGAGATGTTGTAGCGGTAAAACCTGTTAAAGAGGAAGAGGAACTAATGGTTATAACTTCGTCAGGAGTAGTTATAAGAACTCCGGTTAATCAAGTATCAATAATCGGAAGAGCAACTCAAGGTGTAAAAATTATGAGAGTAAATGAAGTTCAATCAGAGAAGGTTGTATCAATAGCAAGCTTTAAAGAGGAAGATTCAGAAACAGAAGAGGCAACTCAAGAGTAATTTAAACTAAAGGAGGAGTTATTATGAAAAAAGTTTTAGTAGTATTTAGTGAAGGATCAAAAAAAAATATTTTAATAGATAGTGCAATATTTTTTAAAAAGAGATTTGGATACAAGATAGTGCCTTTATATATCAAAGATGTAAGAAGAGACGAGATACTTCCAGCTACTATGGATGGAATGATAGTAAACTTAAGTAATAACTCCTTCACTCAAGAAAGAGATGCGTTAGAAGAGGAAGAGGTAAAAAAACTTCGAGAAAAACTAGAGTCAAAGGGAGTAAAAGAACCTTTAAATATAGAATTCGGTTTTCCTTGGGACATAATTAAAGAGTATATGAAATGTGCTGATTTATTGATGTTTGAAAAAGGAGAATCTTTATCGGAGTCAGCTATAACAGTTTTAAAAAATCACTTTAAACCAATTATAATGGTTGGTGAAAAAGGAATTAACTCTTTAGAAAAAGTTGGAATTTCAAGTGATGATGGTGTAAAGATAAATAAAAGTGTATTTTCGTTTATAAATATTTTTTCTGAAATAAATAGTTTTTCAATGTATACTCTTCTTTATAAAATTGAAGAGAATACTTTATTGAAATACTTAGAAGAAAAAGGAAAAAAAGTAGAATGGAAAAATTTTGATGGTGAATTGGCAAAAGAAAAATATTTAGAAGAGATTAATAAACTTGATTTATTAATTATGGGAAATCTTAGTGTTAGCTATTTCTTTGAGAAAATAACAGGAAGAAAAGGTTTAAGTATTATGGAAAAATCACAAGCATCAATATTTATAGGATAGAAAGATGAAAATATTAATAATAACAGATTCTCATGGTAACATGAATAAAATTTATGATATAATAACACAGGAAAATCCTACTTTAGTGATATGGACTGGAGATCATAGTTGGGATGGAGAGGAGTGTTCCTTTGCATTTCCCGAGATAAAATTTTCTATAGTAAGAGGAAACTGTGATGTTTTTGATAGAAAATTTAATGATAATGAAATTCTAGATGTGGAAGGAGTAAAGATTCTTATAACACATGGACATCTTTACAATGTGAAGCAAAATTTATTTACACTAGAGGCGGTAGCTGAAAAATATAAAGTAGATGCTGTTTGTTTTGGACATACTCATATTCCTTATTTGAATAGAAAAAATGGGATAGAATATTTTAACCCAGGAGCTTTAAAAGATAATAGATATGGAGTATTACTTATAGAAAACAAAGAGTTGACTTTTAATTATAAAGAGATAAAACAATAAAGCCTTGTTTTAGGAGGAAACAGATGAAAAATAAGCTGAATGCTTTAAAGGATGAAGCTAGTTTAAACATCCAAAAAGCAGTTACACTACAAGAGATGGACGAGATTAGAGTTAAATATTTAGGAAAAAAAGGTGAATTCACAGAAATTTCTAAATCAATGAGAGATTTATCGCCAGAGGAAAGACCTGCTTTTGGTCAAATGGTAAATGAAGTAAAAACTTTCATAACAACTTTAGTTGAAGAGAAAACAAATGAGATTAGCCAAGAAGTAAAAAGAGAGCAATTAAAGTTAGAAACTTTAGATATCTCACTTCCAGGAAGAGAGGTTTCAACAGGAGGATTACATCCGATAACTGAAACTATGAACTTCTTAAAAAATATATTTGTGGAGATGGGATTTGACGTTGCAGAGGGGCCAGAAGTAGAATTTACATCTTATAACTTTGATGCGTTAAATATTCCAGAAACACACCCATCAAGAGATTTACAAGACACATTCTATATGAGTGAAAATGTAGTTTTAAGAACACATACATCACCAGTACAAGCAAGATATATGGAGAAGAATCAACCTCCATTTAGAATGATTTGTCCAGGGAAAGTTTATAGAAATGATTATGATATATCTCATACTCCAATGTTCCACCAAATGGAAGGATTAATGGTTGGACCAGAGGTATCTTTTGCTAACTTAAAAGCTATGTTAGAGCAATTTGTTACAAGAGTATTTGGAGAAACAAAGGTTAGATTTAGACCACACTTCTTCCCGTTCACAGAACCAAGTGCAGAAATGGATGTACAATGCGTAATCTGTAAAGGTGAAGGTTGTAGACTTTGTAAACACAGTGGTTGGCTAGAAATTATGGGATGTGGAATGGTAGACCCAGCAGTTTTAGCAGCTGTAGGATATGACTCAGAAGAAGTATCAGGATTTGCATTTGGAATGGGAATAGAAAGAATTACAATGCTAAGATATGGTATTGATGATTTAAGAGCATTCTTTGAAAATGATGTAAGATTCCTAAAGCAATTTAAATAAAAGGTGGAGGCATATAATGTTAATTTCGTTGGATTGGTTGAAGCAATATGTCGATATAAAAGAGGACATAAAAGAGTTAGAAAACACTTTGACAATGATAGGTCAAGAGGTTGAAGCTATAGATGAGCAAGGTAAAGATTTAGCAAAGGTTGTTATTGGGCAAATAACAGAATATGGAAGACATCCTGAAGCTGAAAAGTTAACTTTATTAAAAGTTAATGTTGGTGCAGAAGAGGAACTTCAAATAGTTTGTGGAGCACCTAATCATAAATTAGGAGATAAAGTTGTAGTAGCAACTATTGGAGCTGTTTTACCTGGAGATTTTAAAATCAAAAAAAGTAAAATAAGAGGAGTAGAATCTCAAGGAATGTTATGTTCTGAGGTTGAATTAGGTCTTGGAAATGACGGAGATGGAATAATCATACTTCCTGAAGATGCACCTTTAGGTATAGAATACAGAGTTTATAAAAAATTAAACGATGTAATATTCGAATTAGAGATAACTCCAAATAGACCTGATTGTTTATCTTATATAGGTATAGCTAGAGAGATTGCAGCATACTACGGTAGAAAAATAAAATGGCCTGAGTTCCAATCAAAGAGTATAATTGAGAGCATCAATACAGGACATGTAGATGTAAGAATTGAAGATAAAGAGAGATGTAAGAGATTTACAGGAAAAGTTATAAAGAATATAAAAGTTCAAGAATCTCCTGAATGGTTAAAAAATAGATTGTTATCTATGGGATTGAAGCCAATCAACAATGTTGTAGATGCGACGAACTATATACTATTTGAATGTAATCAACCGTTACATGCTTATGATTTAACAAAAATTGCAGATAGAAAAATTGTTGTTAGAAAAGCTTCTGAAGGAGAGAAAATAGTAACTTTAGATGGAGTTGAAAGAGAGCTTAAAAAAGGAGAGCTTGTTATTGCAGATGCTGAAAAGCCATTAGGAATAGCTGGAATAATGGGTGGAGAATCTAGTAAAGTTACTGAAGAAACAACAGAGATTTTCTTAGAGTGTGCTTATTTCACACCTGAAAATATAAGAAAAACATCGAAGGATTTAACTTTATCAAGTGACTCTTCATACAGATTTGAAAGAGGATTAGATATTGAAAACAATATTGAAGTTTTAGAAAGAGCTGCTGAATTAATTTCTCAACTTACTGAAGGAGAAATTTTAGAGGGAAGCATCGATAAATATATTGAAAAATATGAGAAAATAGAGATTCCTTTAAACATTGAAAAATTAAGAAAGTTTATGGGAAAAGATATTGAAATAGATATCGTTGGAAAAATACTTACAAACTTAGGTATTAACATAAAAACATTAAATTCAACAACAATTTTAGCTACACCACCTTCATATAGAGGTGATTTAACAAGAACCGCAGACTTATATGAAGAGATTATAAGAATGTATGGTTTTGATAATATTGAAAATAAAATGCCAGAAGAAAACATAAGACCTGGTGTAAAAGATTCAATGACTGTTGTTGTTGATGAGGCTAAGGAGATTTTAGCTAAGTTAGGATTACAAGAAGTAATAAACTACAGCTTTATTTCAAGAGAAGCTATAAAAATGTTAGGAATATCAGAGCCAACTTTAGAGATTACTAATCCTATAAGTGATGATATGGCTGTTATGAGACCAACACTTGTTTATAGTTTATTAGCTAATTTAAGAGATAACTTAAATAGAAATCAAAATGGTTTAAGATTCTTTGAAGTATCTAGAGTATTTACTCCAAAAGAGGATGGACTAGCAAATGAAACGTTAAGAGCATCTATTGCTTTAGCTGGAAAGACATCTAAATCTTTATGGGATCCAAAACCAGAAGCTATGGATTTCTATACTTTAAAAGGATTTGTTGAAAAATTCTTAGAGTATATGGGTGTAAATAGATATCAATTAGAAAGATCAGAAGATAAAAACTTCCATCCAGGAAGAAGTGCAGATATAAAAATAGGAAAAGTTAAAATAGGAACTTTTGGAGAGATTCATCCAGAAATTGCAGAGAATATGGATATCAAGAGAGAGAAAGCATATGTTGCAGAGTTGGATTTAACGACATTATTAAACTATAGAGCTAAAAAAGTTAAATATGAGAGAATTGTTAAATATCCAGAAGTTACAAGAGACATTGCAGTTGTTTTAGATAGAGATGTACTTGTAGGGAAGATGTTAGAAGACATTAAAAAGTCATCAAATCTAATAGAAAGTGTTGCTATATTTGACGTTTACCAAGGAGATAAAATAGAAGCTGATAAAAAATCAGTAGCTATTAGCATCGTTCTTAGAAAGAAAGATGGGACTCTTGAGGAAAACGATATCAATATAACTGTTGATAAGATTTTAAAGTTAATAGCTAAAAACTATAATGGAGAGATTAGACAGTAAAATTTTTAATTAAAAGTTCAGGAGGAAAAATGGATTCACTAAGAGAATTATTTAAGGTTGGAAATGGACCATCAAGCTCTCACACAATGGGGCCAGAGAGAGCAGCAAAAAGATTTAAGGCAGAAAACCCGGATGCAGCAAGTTTTAAAGTAGAGTTATACGGATCACTTGCATTAACAGGAAAAGGGCATTTAACAGATCACATAGTTGTTGAAACGTTAAAGCCTAAATCTACAGAAATTGTATGGATGCCAGAGTATGTTCATCCGTATCACACTAACGGAATGAAGTTTATAGCTTTAGATAAAGAAGGAAACGAATTAAAGTCTTGGTTAGTATTCTCAGTTGGTGGAGGAACTATCATGGAAGAAGGACAACAAAGACAGGGTGGATCAAAGGTTTATTCATTTGGAACAATGGCAGAAATTATGCTATGGTGTGAAAAAAATAAAAAAGAATTATGGGAATTTGTTACAGAAAGTGAAGGGGAATCAATTTGGTATTTCTTAGATCAAATTAGAACTGCTTTAGAAGCTTCTGTACAATCAGGTCTTTCAAAAAATGGTGTTTTACCAGGAACAATTAGATTACAAAGAAGAGCACAATCGTTCTACAGAAAAGCAAGAAACGACAAATCTAGAAATGGATTTGTTGGAAGAATATTCGCTTATACACTAGCTGTATCTGAAGAAAACGGAGGAGGAGGTAGAGTTGTTACTGCCCCTACTTGTGGAGCTGCAGGTGTAATTCCAGGATTAATGTACGCATTAAAAGAGGAGTATAACTTATCAAATGAAGAGGTACTAAAAGGACTTGCAATAGCAGGATTAATTGGTAACATAATAAAAGAAAATGCTACTATATCAGGAGCAGAGGGTGGATGTCAAGCAGAGGTTGGATCAGCTTGTGCAATGGCAGCAGCAATGGCTTGTTTCATATTAGGTGGATCATTAGAGCAAATCGAATATGCAGCAGAGATGGCATTAGAGCACCACTTAGGATTAACATGCGATCCAGTTGGAGGATATGTTCAAATACCTTGTATTGAGAGAAACGCAGCAGCAGCAGTTAGAGCTTTAGATTCAGCTCAATATGCTATGTATACTGATGGAAAGCACAGCATTACATTTGACCAAGTTGTAAAAACAATGGGAGAAACAGGAAAAGACTTGAAAGATGAGTACAAGGAGACTTCATTAGGAGGACTTGCAAAGTACCAATTTGATGGGAATTGCTAATAAAACCTTTGAAAGAGAGAATCTAAGATTCTCTCTTTCTTTATAGTTATAAAAATATTAGGAGGAAAAATGAAGTTAATAGTAGGACTTGGAAATCCAGGAAGAGAGTATGAAAGAACAAGACACAACGTTGGATTTGATATACTTGACGAGTTTGCAGATAAAAAGGGATTTAATCAATTTAAAGAAAAATTTCAAGGATTAATAACAGAAAAAACAATAGATGGAGAAAAAGTCATTCTTTTAAAACCTCAAACGTATATGAATTTAAGTGGAAATTCAGTAGTTCAGGTTGCAAAATTTTATAAAATAGATCCAGCTACAGAGTTAGTGATAGTATATGATGATATGGATTTACCATTAGGTAAAACAAGAGTTAAGGTAAATGGTAGTGCTGGAGGACATAATGGTATAAAATCTATTATATCTCATTTAGGGCAAGATTTTATTAGAGTTAAATGTGGTATTGGAAAAGCAAAAAATAAAGATGAAAATATAAATTTTGTATTGGGTAGATTCACAAAAGAGGAATCAGAACTTGTAAACCCGATGTTTGATTCAGTAAAAAGTTTATTAGATGATGTTGTAAATGACACTCAAATAGATAAAATTATGCAGAAATATAACAAAAAGTAACACAAAAAAGCAAAAAAATAGAGCAAAAAAGTTGTTAAATATAAATAAATATGTTATTCTAACAATGGAATATAGTTTTTACTACAAAGGAGGGAATATTTTTATGAAATTCTTCGGATTCAAAGGCGGAGTACATCCACCTGAAAATAAGATCCAAACTGAAAATGCAGCCATTGAAGTACTGGCAGCACCTAAAATGGTTTTCATCCCACTTCTTCAACATATAGGGGTTCCTTTAGTTCCTTCAGTGGAAATAGGGGAGAAAGTTTTAAAAGGACAAATAATTGCAGATTCAGAAGCTTTTTTATCTGTACCAGTTCATGCAAGTGTAAGTGGAACAGTTAAAAAAATTGAAAATTTACCGTTTCCATTGATGGGAAATGTACAAACAATTGTAATTGAAAATGATGAACAAGATGAATGGACTCACTTAGAGAAAAATCCTGAGTGGAAAAATATGGGTAAAGATGAACTTTTAAAAATAATAAGAACAAAAGGAATTGTTGGTCTTGGAGGAGCAGCCTTTCCAACTCATATAAAGTTAAATCCACCAGCAGATGTTAAAATAAATCATTTACTATTAAATGGTGCTGAATGTGAGCCATACTTAAATTCAGACAATAGAGTTATGATTGAAGAGCCTTTAAAGGTAATAGAAGGTATAAAAATAATGAAGCATATTTTAAATGTAGATAGTGCTATTATTGGAATTGAAGATAATAAACCTGAAGCTATAGAAGCTATGAAAAAAGCAGCTTCGGGAACAGGAATAGAGGTTATGCCTTTAAAAACTATGTATCCACAAGGTGGAGAAAAATCTTTAATTAAAGCAACGTTAAATATAGAGGTTCCATCAGGAAAATTACCATCAGCGGTTGGTGTTGTGGTTAATAATACAACAACAGCAGCAGCTATTTATGATGCTATAGTAAATGGATTACCTTTAATAGATAAGGTAGTAACTGTAACAGGAAAAGCGATAAAACATCCTAAAAACGTAAGAGCAGTTATTGGAACTCCAATCTCTCTTATTTTAGAAAACTGTGGTTATGATGAAAGTGAAGTAGAAAAGATAGTTATGGGTGGTCCTATGATGGGAATGGCTCAATTGACACTTGAAGTTCCAGTTATAAAAGGAACATCTGGTTTACTGGCTTTAACAAAAAAAGAAACAAATTATTGTAAGCCAAAAGCATGTATAGGATGTGGAAAGTGTGTAGATGCTTGCCCGATGTCTTTAGAACCAATAATGTATGCTAGATTAGCTGAGTTTTCACAATGGGAAGAGTTAGCTAAGTATCATTTGATGGACTGTATAGAGTGTGGTTCATGTGCATATATATGTCCAGCTAATAGACCATTAACAGAAGCAATAAAAATTGGAAAAGCTAAACTTAGATCGATGAAAAAGTAGGAGGAAAAAAGTGGCAAAAATTTTAAAAATGGGGCCATCGCCTCATATCAGAACTAAAGAAACTGTTGATGATGTAATGTATGATGTAATAATAGCATTACTACCAGCACTTTTAGCAGCGAGCTATTTTTTTGGAATTAGAGCAATAGTAGTAACAGCAGTATCTATTTTATCATGTATGGCAACAGAGTTTATCTGTCAAAAATTAATGAAGCAAGATGTTCAAATTTTTGATGGAAGTGCTATTATCACAGGAATTTTATACGCTTTTGTAATACCGCCATATATGTCATTAGCATATATAATAGTAGGAGCGGTAGTTTCTATAGTGTTAGGAAAGATGGTATTTGGTGGATTAGGTCATAATATATTTAATCCTGCTTTAGTAGGAAGAGCTTTTGTGCAAGCGTCTTGGCCAGTTGCAATAACGACATTTATGTATGATGATATCGGTGGAGCAACACTATTAGATGCTATGAAAAGAGGTTTATCAACAGATTTAGCTTTGGTTGATAAAGGTAATTTATACTTAAATACTTTTATAGGAAAAATGGGTGGTTGTTTAGGAGAAACTTCAGCCTTAGCTTTACTTTTAGGTGGATTGTATTTAATCTATAAAAAGCAAGTTGATTGGAAAGTTCCTGCAATTATTATTGGAACAGTTTTCGCTTCATCTTTAATAGCTGGAGTAGATCCATTTTTACATATATTCTCAGGTGGATTGTTTTTAGGAGCATTCTTTATGGCAACAGATATGGTAACTTCTCCTCATACACCAAAAGGAAAAGCTATATTTGCTTTAGGAGTTGGAATTTTAGTATCTTTAATTAGATTTAAAGGTGGATATCCAGAAGGAGTTGCATATTCAATATTAATAATGAATGGATTTGTGCCATTAATTAATAGATACATAAGCCCTAAAAAGTTTGGGGAGGTAAAATAATGGAAAAAAATAGATTTGTTCATTACGGATTAGTTTTAACGTTGATAGCTTCTATATCAGCAGGAATTTTATCGGTTGTAAATGGAGCGACACAAAAAGTTATAAAAGAAAATGAAAAGATAGCGGTAAATGCAGCAAGAACTTTAGTTCTTCCTAAGGCTGTATCTTTTGATGAAGAAGCAACTGTAAAAGTTGATGGTTTAGACTTTATTCCGGGAAATGGAGATAATGGTAGACCTGTAGGTTATGTTGTAACTGTTTCAGAACCTGGATATGCAGCTAATATAGATTTTGTATTAGGTATTGATAGAAGAGGAAGAGTAACTGGATTAAACATAATAGGTAGTCAAGAGACACCAGGATTAGGTTCAAAAATTCTTGATTTAGAATGGCAAAAGAAGGCTATTGGAAAAGATGCATCTTATGAATTCAATAAATCAGCAGATGGATTTGCAGGAGCAACAATATCACCAAATGCTGTTTACACAGGAATTAAAAGAGCTTTAAATAGCTTTAATAGTGGGGTGAACAAAAGATAATGGCAAAGTCAAATAAAGAGATATTATTAAACGGAATAATTAAAGAAAATCCAGTTTTTGTTTTATTATTAGGGCTGTGTCCAACATTAGGAGTTACGTCGTCTTCAATAAATGGAATGGCGATGGGATTAGCAACTATGGCAGTTATTGTGTTTTCAAATATGTTGATATCGATGATGAAAAGTTTTATTCCAGATAAAGTTAGAATACCAGCGTTTATAATGGTTATAGCTTCATTGGTTACAATAGTTGAGATGGTTATGAAAGCATACCTTCCAGATTTATATAAGGTTTTAGGACTATTTATACCGCTTATTGTTGTAAACTGTATTGTGCTTGGAAGAGCGGAAAGTTTCGCATCAAAAAATAGTGTTTTCAAATCATTATTGGATGGAATTGGAGCTGGATTAGGATTTACATTAGCATTAACTATATTAGGTACTATAAGAGAGATTTTAGGAAATGGAACTGCATTTGGAATTCCAGTGACACCAGCAGGATTTACTCCGGCTTTAATCTTTATACTAGCACCAGGAGCATTTATAACAATAGGATTTATAATTGCTACTCAAAATTATTTTAAAGCTAGAAAAAGTGAGGTGAAATAAAGAATGGATTTTGCAAAAATATTTAGTTTAATCATAACAGCAATTTTTATTCAAAATATAATATTTGCTAAGTTTTTAGGGATATGTCCATTTATGGGTGTTTCTAAGAAAGTTGAGGCATCTATTGGAATGGGAATGGCAGTAACATTCGTTATGTCACTAGCTTCGGGTGTAACTTGGACAATTTATAACTATCTATTAGTTCCTTTAAATTTAGAGTATTTACAAACAATAGCTTTTATTTTAATAATAGCATCTTTAGTACAATTTGTTGAGATGGCAATTCAAAAGACATCACCAAATCTTTATAAAGCGTTAGGAGTATTTCTTCCTTTAATAACA
Source organism: uncultured Cetobacterium sp. (assembly GCF_945952365.1). GTDB lineage: Bacteria > Fusobacteriota > Fusobacteriia > Fusobacteriales > Fusobacteriaceae > Cetobacterium_A. Next base: position 12,199 of record NZ_CAMFHX010000029.1, on the reverse strand, counting down.
ACAAACTGTGCTGTGCTAGGTATAGCTATCTTAAATATTCAACAAGAATATAATTTTATTGAATCAGTTATAAATGGAGCAGCGGTAGCGATTGGATTTACATTAGCTCTAGTTTTATTAGCGGGAATAAGAGAAAGAATAGAGTATGCAGCTATTCCAGGTCCATTTAAAGGAGTTCCGATTGCGTTTATATCAGCAGGACTTTTAGCAATGGCTTTTATGGGATTCAGCGGAATGCAAATATAGTTTGGAGGTAGGTTAATGGAATCAATATTATTTCCTGTTTTATCTTTAGGAGGAACAGGGTTAGCAATGGGACTATTTTTAGCTTATGCTTCTAAAAAATTTGAAGTAAAGGTTGATGAGAAGGTAGAGGCGATTCAAGGAATACTTCCAGGAATAAATTGCGGAGCTTGTGGTTACCCAGGGTGTGCTGGATATGCAGAGGCAATAGCATTAAATGGAGCAGAGATGACAGCTTGTTCACCAGGAGGACCAGCAGTTGCATCAGAGATTGCAAAAGTTATGGGAGCAACTGTAGATTTATCAGGACCTAAAATGGTAGCTAAATTACTATGTCAAGGTGATTGCACAAAAACAACAAAAACATATGAGTTTCAAGGTAAGTTAACAACTTGTGAAGCTATAAACCTATATGCAGGTGGAGATAAATCATGTAAGTTTGGATGTTTAGGATATGGAGATTGTTCTAAAGTTTGTCCAGTTAATGCAATAACAGTTACTGAAAAAGGAATAGTTAATATCGATGAAGAGAAGTGTGTATCTTGTAAAAAATGTGTAAGTACTTGTCCGAAAAGATTGATAGAGATGCTTCCTATGAATAAAAGAGTTACTGTAAATTGTTTATCAAGAGATAAAGGTGTTGTAGCAAGAAAAGCTTGTACAGCTGCTTGTATCGCATGTGGATTATGTCAAAAGGCTTGCCCAGTAGATGCAATTGAAATTAAAAATAATGTAGCAAGAATTAATCCTGAAAAGTGTGTTGAGTGTGGATTATGTGCTGTGAAGTGTCCAACGAAAGCAATCAACAGTGAAGTGAAGGAGATAAAAAAGGCTGAAATAATAGAGGAGAAATGTATAGGTTGTACAGCATGTTCTAGAGTTTGTCCGATGAAGTGTATCGAAGGAGAAGTAAAGCAAAAGCATAAAATTGATCAATCGAAGTGTATAGGTTGTCAACTTTGTTATGATAAATGTAAATTCTCGGCGATAAAAATAAATATTCAAAACAAATAAAAAAGATGAGGGTTCCCTCATCTTTTTTATTACTTAACTGCGATAACTTCTATTTCAACTTTAACATCTCTAGGTAATCTAGCAACCTCAACACATGCTCTAGCAGGTTTAACGTCTCCTAAGTACTCAGAGTATACTTCATTTATAGCAGCAAAATCGTTCATATCTTTAATGAAAACCCCAGCTTTCACAACATCAGTTAATGAGTATCCAGCTTCTTCTAAAATCGCTTTTACATTTTCTAAAGATTGTTTAGTTTGCTCTTTAACATCATCAGAGATAACTGTCATAGTTTCAGGAACAAATGGAATTTGTCCAGAAACATAAAGTGTTCCGTTTACTTCGATAGCTTGAGAATAAGGTCCAATAGCTGCAGGAGCTTTGGCTGTGTTAATAACTCTTTTCATTATAAATACCTCCCAATTAAATTTAGATACGTCAATTCTAACATAAATTTATGACATAAACAACCTATAAAATACTAATTTAAGGGATATTTAAAAAAAGCATTTGTGAAAAAAATAACTTTATTACATAAAAAAATGGTTTGTAGGACTTAACAAAAACTAAACTTATGTAAAGTATAAATTAAATGTGTTAAACGTATATTGAATTGTTTTAAAAATAAACATAAAATTAAAAAAAGTACTTTACTTTTTGTGAAAAGTAGAGTAAAATCACTTTTGTGAGAAAAAAAGTTTAGAGTAACTACTTGTTATTTTTTTAACAAAGTTACAAGGAAAGAGGGAAAATGGAATTATTAAAAGGTTCAGTATTATTATTATTGGTTTTAGCATTCTTTAGTGGTTTTAGTTTAAAAGCACCAAAAGGAATGAAGGCTATGGGTGCTCTAGCAGGAGCAGCAACGGCGAGTTTTCTAGTAGAAGCTTTCCAATTATATGTTGGTGGAGATCTTTTAGGAATTAAGTTTTTAGGAGAAGTTGGATCATCTGCAGGATCAATGGGAGGAGTTGCAGCAGCAATATTAGTACCATTAGCTTTAGGAGTAAGTCCTGTTTATGCAGTTATGTTAGGTGTAGTTTGTGGAGGAATGGGAATCATCCCTGGATTTATCACTGGATACGTAATGTCATTCATCATACCTAAATTAGAGGAGAAAATCCCTGATGGATTAGATTTAATTGTTATTATTTGTTTAGCGGCACCTTTAGGAAGAGGAATTGCACAATTCACTTCACCTGGAGTTACATTTGCTTTAAAAACAATTGGAGATATAATTATAGCGGCTCAATCAGCTAGTCCATATGTAATGTCATTTATCTTAGGAGGAGTTATAACAGTAGTTGCAACAGCTCCAATAAGTTCAATGGCGTTAACAGCAATGTTAGGATTAACTGGTTTACCAATGGCTATAGGAGCTTTATCTGTAATGGCTTCATCATTCATGAACTTCGTGTTCTTCGATAGAATGAAGTTTGGAGATAGATCAACAACGATAGCTGTAGCAATCGAGCCATTAACTCAAGCAGATATCATATCTGCAAACCCAATTCCAGTATTTACAACTAACTTCATAGGTGGAGGAATCGCTGGAATGATCGTTAACTACTTTGGATTAATAAACAATGCTACAGGAACAGCAACACCAATCGCTGGTTTCGCAGTAATGTTTGGATTCAACCCTGCTAAAGAGGTATTAATAACAGCTGGACTATGTGCTGCTGCTGGTATCTTAACAGGATATGTAGGATCAATCGTATTTAAGAACTATAAAATCAAAACTGTATCTGAAATAAGAGGATAATAGTTAATGTGAAAGCTTCGGTCTAACCGGAGCTTTTTTTTATGAAAAATTTGATAAATATTGAAAAATAATGTATACTCATAAAAATGTATAAGAAAATAAAAAGGGGGTAAAAAATGAATACAAAAATAAAAGGAAGTTTTAAAGGCTTAGTTCCTTTCTTAGTTTTCATAGGGTTTTATTTAGGAAGTGGAATCATATTAGACTCAAAAGGAGTAGAGTTAGCATTTTATCAACTTCCTGCACCAGTAGCAATTTTTCCAGCGATAATTGTTGCATTTTTACTTTTTAAAGGAACAATAAAAGAGAAGTTTGAAACTTTTTTAGAGGGATGTGGGCACCAAGATATTATAACGATGTGTGTAATATATCTTTTAGCTGGAGCATTTGCAGTTGTTTCAAAAGGAATGGGAGGAGTGGATTCAACAGTTAATTTAGGATTAACGTATGTTCCTTCACATTATATAGCACCAGGATTATTCCTTATAGCAGGATTTATAGCTACGGCTACAGGAACTTCTGTAGGATCGATAGTATCTTTAGCACCTATAGCAGTTGGATTGGCGGATAAAAGTGGAGTATCAATGCCGTTGGTATTAGCAGCTTTGATGGGTGGAGCTATGTTTGGAGATAACCTTTCAATAATTTCTGATACAACGATAGCTGCAACTAGAACTCAAGGTGTTGAGATGAGAGATAAGTTTAAGGTAAATATTAAAATAGCAGCACCAGCAGCAATTTTAACATTGATATTATTAATTATATTTGGAAAACCAGATGCAACACCTGAAACAGCAATCTATACTTTTAATGTAATAAAAGTTTTACCATACATATTTGTTTTAGTACTTTCTTTAATCGGAATAAATGTTTTTGTTGTTTTAACAGCGGGAATAGGTCTTTCAGGAGCAATTGGGTTATTCTACGGTGATTTTACATGGTTAACTTATGCAAAAGAGATCTATAACGGATTTACAGGAATGACAGAGATATTCTTACTTTCTCTTTTAACTGGTGGATTGGCATCACTTGTTACAAAAGCTGGTGGAGTAGAGTGGATTATGAATACAATAGAGAAGAGAATAAAGGGTGTGAAGAGTGCTCAGATAGGTATGGGATTGTTGGTAACATTAACAGATATGGCTGTAGCAAATAACACTGTAGCGATAATAATAAATGGTCCAATAGCAAAAAAAATATCAGATAAATATGGAGTAGATCCTAAAAAAAGTGCTTCTGTTTTAGATATTTTCTCTTGTATAGCTCAAGGAGCAATTCCTTATGGAGCTCAAATGTTGATAATGCTTAGTTTTGCAGGTGGGAAAGTTTCACCATTTGATATAATTCCTTTATTATGGTATCAAATGATTTTAGCAGCGATAACAATTGGATATATTTTATATAATCCAAAAGAATCTTAATGGGGAAGTAGAAAAATGTCAGTTTCAAAAAATTATTTATACAACGTACTACTTATTATAAGTAATACAATTTTTCCAATAATAACTTTTCCCTATGTGTCTAGAGTTTTGATGCCAGAATATCTAGGGAAAGTTTATTTTGTTCAGGGAGTTGTAGCTTATTTTGTAATAGTGTCAGTATTAGGTGCACCTAATTATGGAATAAAAGAGTTATCTAAAGCTAAAGGAATTGGAGATTGGGTTGAGTTTAAAAAAATCTTTACAGAACTTTTTTTAATGACAATCTTAAGTAGCATTGGTTCTTTGATAGTTCTTTTAATAGCAGTAAAATCTTATGATAAGTTTACAAAAGAAAGTTTAATTTTTTATATTTTTTCAGCTCAGGTTTTATTTGAATGTTTTCATATAAATCACTTTTTCATTGTAATGGAAAATCATAAAAGAAGATTGATACGTTCATTTACAATTAGAATTTTATCTTTAGGGTTTTTATTCTATTTTATAAAAACACCAGATGATTACTATTTATATGCTCTGTTACTTGTTGTTCCAGAGATATTAGCAAGAATAGTAGATGTCTTTAGTGTCAGAAAATATTTTAACTTTAATTTTAAAGAGTTGAATTTTAAAAGACATACAAAAAGCATGTTGATAATATTTCTGTATATATTTACAATAGGAATATATGGTAGTATTGATACTACCATGCTTGGAATAATGATAAATGATACAGAGGTTGGACTATACACAGCAGCAGTTAAAATGTATAAAATGGTTTTACCTGTTATATTGACTTTGGGAACAGTTTTATCACCAAGGATAATAGGAGCTATAAAAAGAAAAGAGAAGGAAAATATTTATAAAAATATAGATGTATTTATGGACTATGCTTTTATAGTTGGAATTCCAGCAACAGTCTTGATGATGATATTGGCAAGGGAGTTTACTTTGCTATTTTCAGGAGAAGGATTTATTGGTTCAATTGAAACGATGATTATAATGTCGCCATGTTTAGTATTTCTAGCTATAGGAACATTTATAGGTGGACAAGTGATGTTACCAAATGATTTAGAAAGAGATATATTGATAATCTCTATAGTTGGAGTATTTTTAAATATTGGATTGAACTATTTTCTAATACCAGTTTATCTAAGAAATGGAGCAGCAATAGCTACATTAGTTACAGAGATTATAATAGCATTAGTTAAAATATATCAAATGAAAAGAATTTATTCTGACTATAAAATTCTGACTAAAGATAGGATTATAACTATGGTTATTGGAGTTTTAATTTCAATAGCTCTTTATTTAAAAATAGATTTAATAAGAGTTTATGGAAATCTATTTACTTTAGTAATTACTCCTATAGTTTATGGAATAATATACTTTATATCTTTAATTTTATTGAAGAATACAAGAGTTTTAATGTGGATAAATTATATAAAAAAAAGATTGCGATAATGCAATCTTTTTTTCTATTTATAAGTTTTTTCTAAATTTTCTTTAAGTGTTGAGATGCTGTTATTGTTTAAATGAACAATTGGAATATTTTGAGTTTTACAAACTTTAGTACAATTATTCAAAAGGTTGTGACTAACTAAGTTAGTAAAAATTATGCACATTTCACAGTTTTTAATTTTTTTACAAAAATTAGGACATTGAGTATTATAAACTTTTCCTTTTAAGTTATAAGATTTTAGTAACTCTAAATACTCTCTTTCTCCTCTTTTTAAACCACCTACAATAGCAACCATGTTTCTCTCCTCCCTTATGAAACTTTGATATGTTCTCTATTCTTAAACTGTATATATCTGTCACACTGTTTTTTTCTGTCGTATCCTAACATGATTCCTAAAATAAAATCCTCTTCAGCAGTATATTCAGATAGATTAGGTTTATTAATTTTTTTTATAACGTTGATACAAGATTCATCTCCAAAGAAGATATTGTATCTACCATTTTTTATTTTATATATTTTATAAGCTATATTTTTAGTGTTAAGTCTATCTTCAACAAATGTCAATAGATCTTCAGAAATAGTATGTAAAATTAGGTTTCTAATTCCTTTTTCAAACTCGTATATATGATGAATAAAAACTTGCATAAACTCCTCCAAAAATTTGATTACTATGATATTATCATAAGATGTTTTAAATGTCAATTATTTTTATTATCAAAGTATTTTATTTAAAAAGAAAAGTGGCTAACCACTTTACTTTTCGAATATTAATTTTTTTATTAGATTTGACATACCATTGTTGTTATTTGAAGTCGAAATAAATTGACAAATCTCTTTAATTTCTGGTTTTGCATTTTCAACACAAGCTGGAAGGCCAGCAACCTTAAGCATAGGTAAGTCATTATAAGAGTCTCCAACAACAATAACTTCCTCTATTTTAATTCCAATTAAATCAACCAATCTCAAAAGAGAGCTTCCCTTATCAACTCCAAGTTTTGTAATCTCAAGGAAAAATGGTTTTGAAATAGCAATAGAAAACTCTTTTTCTAACTCATTTTTTAATTCTTTTTCAACTTTTGATAGATAACTAGGGTCTTCTAGCATGATACATTTTACACAGTCTTTATCGATAGTGGCTTTGAAATTTTTTACTTTTTCAAATGGCATCTTAGTTAAATCAACTTCAACTTCGATGTATGAACTATAGTCTTCAGAGATAATTGTATCTTCTAGGTAAGTTATAATTTCAACATTTTTTCTTTTACTAAAATCATAGAGCTTGTGGATTTCATCAACTGTTAAAGTTTCTTCTAGAATATTTTTATTTGTTTTGCAATCCGTTATAATAGAACCGTTGTACGATAAAATAAAACTTCCATATTTTTCAAGGTGAAGTTCCTTGGCAAGATCTCTCATTGCATATGTAGGCCTTCCTGATGCTAAAACAAATTTAACTCCAGCTTCTTGAGCTTCCATGATGGCCTTTTTATCCTCAGATGAAATTTTACCTTGAGAGTTTAAAAGAGTATCGTCAAGGTCAGTAACAATCATTTTATATTTCATTGTTGTCCTCCCAAATTTTAGTGAATAGTTTAACTCCTTCAAGAAGAACTTTTTCATCAAAATTGAATGTTGAAGAGTGAAGAGGAGAAACAAAGTTTTTTTCCTTATTTTTAGTTCCTAGTAGGAAAAATACAGCAGGAACTTTTTCACCGTAGAAAGCAAAATCTTCTGCTAATGCTAAAGTTTCACCTTCTATAAAGTTAAAATTATTTGAAATATTTAAAAACTTTTTATAAAGTTTAGCATCGTTTATAACTGCTGGATAAAGAATTCTAAATTCATCTTCGACTTTGATATTAAATGCTAATTCAGTTCCTCTATGAATATCTTTCATTCTATTTATGATGTTTTCAGTATCCTCTTGTGAATACGCTCTAATTGTACCATGGAAATCTACAGAGTTAGGAATAATATTTCTAACAGTTCCACCATTAAATTTTCCAACAGTTATAACACCTGCACTGAATGGAGAAAGATTTCTAGAGATTATAGTTTGGTAAGAATCTATTATTTTCGTAAAAGGTATTAGGGGATCATTTGTTTTGTGTGGCATTCCACCGTGTCCACCTTTGGCTATAATTTTACAATCAAACTCTGTTGCTTGAGCAAAAAAAGGACCAGCTTTAGTTGAAACAGTTCCTTCTTCTAAGTCTGGGAAAAGATGGAATGAGTAGATCTCTTTTACTCTATATTTTTCTAATAAACCAGCTTCACAAATAAATTTTGCTCCACCAGGTCCCTCCTCAGCGGGTTGGAATATTAAAAGAGTACTAATACTTTTATTTTTAATAGTAGTTAGATACTCAGCAAAACCTAAGAGAGCAGCAGTATGCCCATCATGTCCGCATGCGTGCATAAAGCCAGAGTGCTTTGATGAAAATTCACAGGTATTTTCCTCTTGAATAGAAAGAGCATCTATATCAGCTCTAAAAGCTTTACAATACTCTGAATTTCCAGGAATGAAAATATAAACTCCTGTTTCGCAGATTATGTTGGGACTGTAACCCATAGCTGTAAGAGTTTCAATTATATATTTTTGAGTTTTGAACTCTTTAAAACCAATTTCTGGAATTTGATGTAAATCTCTTCTGTATTTAGTAATGCTATTTAATAGAAAATTCATGGTAACCTCCTAAAGAATAATTAATTAATAATATTCTTTTTTTTTTATAAAAACAAATTTTTAAAATAATAATTCATATTTTAAGAACTTTATAAGTATAAAATTATATTAAAATATTTACTTATTTAAAGTTTATATGAACAAAAAAAATAAGAAATTGATAAATTTAAAATCATGATTAAAAGAAGTAAAATATATATAAAAACTTTGAGAGGTGCATAGTGATGAGAGTTGTTTTAAAGTATGGAGGAAGTTCGGTTGCTACTTTGGAAAAGATAGAAAAAATAGCAAATTATATAAAGAGTTTAAAAGAAAAAGTTGAAGAAATTGTTATAGTTGTTTCAGCAATGGGAAAAACAACGGATGAGTTATTGAAAAAAGCTCAATATTTTTCATCAACACCAAACAAAAGAGAGCTTGATATGCTTATAAGTACAGGAGAGCAACAAAGCATTGCACTATTATCTTTAGCTTTGAATTCAATTGGATGTGAAGCAGTCTCTTATACGGGGTATCAAATAGGATTAAAAACAAATGGAGAACATGGCGATAGTGAAATAATAAGTTTAGATACAGAGCTTTTAGAAAAAAACTTAAAAAGTAATAAAGTAGTTATAGTTGCAGGATTTCAGGGAGTTAATGAAATTGGAGATATAACAACATTAGGAAGAGGAGGTTCTGATACGACGGCAGTAGCTCTTGCAGGTTTTTTAAAGTGTGAATGTAAAATATATACAGATGTAGATGGGGTTTATACAGAGGATCCTAGAAAAAGTAATACAGCTAAGAAGATTTCTAAAATCTCTTATGATGATATGGAAAAGATGTCAAGAAACGGTGCTAAAGTTATGGAGACAAGAGCTGTAATGATAGGAAAAAAATATGGTGTTTCTATTTTTGTTGGAGAAAGCTTAGGAAGTGATAATGGAACTTATATAATGGACTAGAAAAAATAGTCTTTGTAAGCTAAAGTTATTAAAAATAAGTAGAATATAAAAAATCTTAAAAAATGAATTGAATTTTTTGAAACTAACCTATAATATAGAAGGAACATTTTCAAATTATAAATTTAGTAGTGGAGGGTAGCATATGTTTAAAGGATCAGGAGTAGCACTTATTACACCATTTAATGAAGATATGAGTGTAAACTATTTAGAGATATCAAAATTAGTAGAATATCATTGTGCAAATAGCACAGATGCTCTAATAATATTAGGAACAACAGGAGAAGCGAGTACACTTACAGATGATGAAAAAATAAAAATTGTTGAAACTGTTTTAGATGTAAATAAAAAAAGGCTACCTATAATTGTTGGTGCTGGTAGTAATAATACAAAGCAAGCGATTGAAATGTCTAAAAAGTATGAAAGCATGGGAGTTGATGGTTTATTATTGGTAACTCCTTATTATAATAAAGGAAATGAAGATGGAATTTATAAGCATTTTATATCAATAGCTGAATTTGTGAAATTACCAATTATGCTTTATAACGTGCCTGGAAGAACAGGAGTTAATCTATCTTTAGGATTATTAAAAAAATTGGCAAAACAAAAAAATATAGTTGCAATAAAAGAAGCTAGTGGAGACATATCATATGCATGTGAAATTGCAAGATTAGTTCCCGAATTAGAGATATATTCAGGAAATGACGATATGACAGTTCCTTTAATGTCAATAGGTGCAGTAGGAACAGTTTCTGTTCTAGCAAATATAGAACCTAAAGTAGTTCATAATATGGTTTATAGTTTTTTAAATGGGGATGTAAATGAAGCTAGAAGGCTTCAACTGAAATACAATGGATTAGTAAAATCACTATTTGTAGAAGTTAATCCAATTCCAGTGAAAAAAGCTATGAATATTTTAGGGATGAATGTTGGTGGATGTCGTTTACCATTAGGAGAGTTAGAACAAAAGAGTATAGAGATACTGAAAAAAGAGTTAGCAGAAGTTGGTGAAGAGATTTGAAAATAGCTATGCATGGAACAGGAGCTATGGGAAGAACTATAAAAGAGTTAGGCGGAGAAAAAATAGTAGCTTTTGTTGATAATATAGAAGAGATAAAAAAAGATGAAGAAATTGATGTTGTAATCGATTTTTCACATTTTAGTAAATTAAATAGCTTAATAGATTCTTGTGTTGAGAGAAAATATCCTTTAGTAATAGCTACAACAGGATATACAGGCGAGACTTTAGAAAAGCTTTTAGCAGCCTCAAAGCATATTCCAATTTTATTATCTTCAAATACATCTTTGGGAGTGAATGCAATGAATGGAGTTTTAAAAACTTTAACACCAAAGTTAGAAGGTAACTTCGATATAGAGATAATAGAGAAACATCATAATAAAAAGATAGATTCACCAAGTGGAACAGCAATAACTCTTTTAGATACTATACAGAAAGCTTTAACAGAAAAATATAATGTAATTTACGGTAGAGAAGGAGTGGCTAAAAGAGAGGTTAAAGAGATTGGAGTTCATGCTATTAGAGGTGGAACTATAGTAGGAGAACATACAGTTATTTTTGCAGGAGAGGATGAGATTATTGAAATTACTCATAAAGCTCTCTCGAAAAAAATATTTGCTGTAGGAGCTTTGAAATGTGCTGAATTTATAAAAGGTAAACAAGCAAGACTATATACAATGGAAGATATTTTTCAATAAAAATTAGGAGGTATTACAAAGATGAGATTAGAAACAGCTGAGGAATTGATAAGTTTTATAAAAAATTCTAAAAAGAAAACATTAAGTAAAGTTTATATAAATGGAAGTGTTAATTTTGAAAATGATGGAATATTTACTTTTAAAGGTGAAGAGGGAGTTATTTTAATAGGGGATTGGCAAGAAATCTCAATTATATTAGAAGCAAATAAAGAAACTATAAAAAATTATTTTGTTGAGAATGTAGCAAGAAATTCAGGTGTACCTTTATTAGATACAAAAGCTATAAATGCAAGAATTGAGCCAGGAGCAATAATAAGAGATAAAGTTAAGATAGGAGATAACGCTGTTATAATGATGGGAGCTGTTATAAATATTGGTGCTGAAATTGGTGAAGGTACTATGATAGATATGAACGCTGTTTTAGGTGGAAGAGCTATTGTAGGAAAAAGATGTCATGTAGGTGCAGGAACGGTTTTAGCAGGAGTAATAGAACCTCCATCAGCCCAGCCTGTAATAGTTGAAGATGATGTTATGATAGGAGCTAATGCTGTTGTAATAGAAGGAGTTAGAATTGGAAAAGGTTCAGTGGTAGCAGCTGGTGCTATAGTTTTAGAAGATGTTCCTGCTGGTGCAGTAGTAGCAGGAAATCCAGCTAAAGTTGTAAAATTAAAAGATGAAAAAACAAGTGAAAAGACTAAACTTGTTGATGATCTTAGAAAATAGATAGATGTAGACTTAATGCAGCAGAATCAATGGGTTATGCTGCATTATTTTTTGTTTTAAAAATAAAAAATAAAAAAACTTTAAAAAAAATAAAAAAAGTTGTTGACGAACTTTAAATTTTGTGGTACTATTATATTTGTCAGCGGGAAACACCGCAGACGAAAGAAAAGAATAAGGACATTAACAACCGAATAGAGAAAATAGTCAGAAGTTATGAAAATAACAGAA
>NZ_CAMFHX010000028.1 GCF_945952365.1 uncultured Cetobacterium sp. | reverse complement strand
GGTGTGGAGCAGGGGAAAAGGTGGAGATAACTTCAAAGCCTTACCTATTGCTATAACTATTTGTGGATGAGAATGTAGATGTAATATATATTACAACGCCTCATAATACTCATATTGATTTTATGTTAAAAGCGATTGAAAATGGCAAACATATTCTTTGTGAGAAGGCTATTACGTTAAATAGTGATGAGTTAGATAGAGCTATTACTTTAGCTAAAGAAAAAAATGTTGTATTAGCTGAAGCTATGACAATTTTCCATATGCCAATTTATAAAGATTTAAAAGATAGAATTGATTCTGGAAAATTGGGTGAGCTAAGAATGATTCAATTAAATTTTGGAAGTTATAAAGAGTATGATATGGAAAATCGTTTCTTTAATCCAAATCTTGCTGGAGGAGCTCTTTTAGACATAGGAGTATATGCAATATCATTTGCTAGATTATTTATGTCTGCGAAGATAACTCAAGTATCAAGTCAAGTTAAATTTGCTCCATCAGGAGTAGATGAGCAAGCTGGAATACTATTAATGAATGAAAAGCAAGAGATGGCAACAATAGCTTTGACACTACATTCAAAACAACCTAAGCGTGCTGTTATTTCTTGCGATAAAGGTTATATAGAAATAATGGAGTATCCAAGAGCTCAAAAAGCTACAATAGTTTATACAGAGACAGGTGCAACAGAGATTATTGAGATTGGAGACACTAAAGATGCTCTTTATTATGAGATGTTAGATATGGAAAAAGCTATATCTGGTGAATCTAAACTTACTCGTTTAGAAATAACAAAAGAGGTTATGGATATAATGACAAATCTTCGTAAAGAATGGGGATTAGTTTATCCAGAAGAGAGAGAATAAAATTAATTAAATTGAAAAAGAAGGTATCTTAAAATTATTTTTAAGATACCTACTTTATTTAAAAAGCTATTTTAATTCAAAAAATTATTTTGAACAGAAACTAGATTAGCTTGAATCGTTTCTAATTTAATTAAAAAGCTACTTTTTTGATTGATATGAAATACAGCTTGTTTTTCCCATTTTCTAGATTCGTATAGATTGTTATTCAATGAAATATAACATTCTTGGCAAAATTCAACATAATTTTTATAGAAATCTTTGATATTTTTAAAATTCTTTTTTTTCTTTAGATAGAAAAGTAGAAGTTGTTCTTCAGCACTAAGTTTTGTAATGTTGTTAAGAAACTCTTTTTTCTCTTTCATAATAGTGAGAACTTCATTTAAAAATTGAAGCACATCACTATAAGTTTTAAATTCTCTGATAAAACTGTCAAACTTTTTAAATTTTTCATAATCCCATTTTAGATCTTTACTCATATTCACTCCTTGTTCACTCCTAACAATTTTTGTGTAATTTTTAGGTAAGTCTCCTGACTTAGAATCATTTTACTCCTATCCTTCCCAGAAATATCCAGTGGTTAATATAGTTTCATCCTCATTACAGTAGCGGAGGCTGCGTAGGAATCTCACCTACTTCCTTGTTATGCCGAAGCACCTAAAAATTTTAATATTTAATTTCTCCAATACTTTTATAACTCATTTTACATGGTTTTGTCAAATATTTTTATATAATTTTTTAAACGATTTATCCCATCTATAATTTCTGGAATATCTGTAGTTGCAAAGCTCACTCTGAAATATTGATTTTTCTGATTATCTAAAAAGAAAACATTTCCAGAAAGAAGTAAAACATTATTCTCTTTACATTTTAAGTAAAATTGACTCGAATCTATTGTATCATTTAGTTTTATCCAAACATAAAAACCACCATCAATATTATACACAACATCTATAAAGGGTATCTCTTTTAGTTTCTTAGTTAAAACAAGATATCTTTCTTTATAAATTTTAATTAGATTTTCTATATGTAATTTCAAAAAATTACCCTTCAAAAAATGAGCTAAAACCTTTTGATCAAGAGCTGATGTCGATATATCTGTGGTAAACTTAACCGTTACTATTTTAGAAATAAGCTCAGTTGGTACTATCATATATGCTAATCTTAAGCCTGGCATAATTATTTTAGAAAATGATTTAATATAAATAACAGTCTTATTATCAGAATCTAAAGATTTTATAGAAGTTCTAGGAGTATTGTAAAATGAAAGTTCTGATGCAAAATCATCCTCTACAATCAAGGTGTTATATTTTTTAGCTAATAAAATTAACTTTTGTTTCTTTTCTTCACTCCAAGAAACACCTGTGGGGCAACTAAAATCCATTGTTGTATATATGAAAGATATTTTTTCTTCAGATAAGATGTTTTCTAATTGAGTAAGATTAAAGCCATCCTCTTCCATTTCTACAGGATAAATTTTACAATTTGTTTTAAAAGTGTTTAAAGCTCCATGATAAGTTGGATTTCCTACGATTATTTTACTTTTTCTTTTAGATGAAAGTGTTTTTAATATCAAATCCAATCCTTGCTGTGAACCGCTAGTTATTTGTATATCATCTTTAGATACAAAAATACCTTTATCTTCAACACTTTTCTTAATCACTTCTCGAAGCTCCTCTAAACCTTGAGTAGGATGATATAGCATAATTTTAGGACCAGATTCTTCTAAAACATCACTATATAATTTTTTAAAAATTTCGAATGGATAAACATCTTCTGAAGGAGTTCCACTTGCAAAATTAATACGATTATTTTCTTTTAATTGACCAACTTTAAAAGTTTCAATAAGATTATTAGATGGTGTGTTGTAAAATAAAGATTCTTTAGATTTTACAAATATTCCAATACCACGTTTTTTTATAATATACCCCTCTTTTTCTAAAAGAGTAAAAGCTTTCATAATTGTAATATTATTTAGTTTATATTTTAGAGCAAGTTGCCTAATTGATGGCAATTTAGAGTTTTCTGGATATTCATTTTTTTCAATTTTATTTTTTAAGTCTTCATAAATTTTTAAATAAATAGGTATTTTCTTTTCTGCTGAGTTATTTTTCATAAAACCTCCATCTGTAGTACTACAGTTTTTAATATATAACATTGACATAACTGTTATAGTTTTGTAAAATTAAAAATATATTTCACTGATATCACTGTTATACTATTTTTTTTAATATTTGTAAATCTTATTAACAATAAAGTTTAAGGGAGCGATTATGAAAACAGAAAAAATATATTATAGAAATCAATTTCAAACATCATGTGAAGCTATTTTAATTGAAAGAACGGAAAATGGATTAGTATTTGATAAATCTGTTGCTTATCCAGAGGGTGGAGGGCAGATAGGAGATGTTGGAGTCTTAATAAGATGTAAAGATGGCTCTCAGATTCCATTTTATAATACAACAAAAATTAAGGGAAGAAACCTTTTCTTAAGTGACTTTCCTAGTATAAAAGTAGAAAATCAAATTGTACATCATATAGAAAGTAATTATGAATTCCAAAAAGATGAAAAATTTCTTATACAGTTAGATAGTGTAAAAAGAGCTCAAGCAACTCTTCATCATTCTGGTTTACATCTTGCTTTAATGGTATTAGAAGAGATGTTTCGGGGTATTGATAAAAAAATAGTTGGTGCTAAAATAACTGATAAATATGGAAGACTTGATTTCTCAATAGATTTTAAATTTAGTCCAGAACAAATAGCCCAAATAGAATCTCATTGTAATGAATATATAGATAAAAATATTCCAATAAATATATTCTCTCATCCAGAGGAAAATGAGGCTCTGTATTGGAAATGTGGTAGCTATATCGTTCCTTGTGGTGGAACTCATTGTGAAAATACAAAAGATCTAGTTGGAATAAAAATTAAAAGAAAAAGCATTGGAAAAACATCTGAAAGGCTAATTGTTGAATTGCCTTTTAATGAAGAGTTTTTTAAACTGTATAATACTTAAAATAAAAGAGATTTAGAAATATTCTAAATCTCTTTTTTGTTTTTCAACCTCTATTTTCAGCAAGAATCCCAACTAACTTATGAGGTATGTATGGTTCTTCAAGATAGCTAATCTCTTTATTAGTTAACTGAATATTATTAGCATTTATAATCCCTTCAAGATGTGATAATTTTGTAACACCCATAACAGGAATAGCTCCTTTTGATAAAAGCCAAGCTAATGAAATCTCTGTCATAGTCACATTCTTTTTAGTTGCTAGTTCTAAAACCCTTTCAATAATTATATTATCCTGCTCTTTAGTTAAATCATATTTAGATTTGGCATATTGATCTTCTAAAAATCTTTTTGATGTCTCCCCAACAGGCTTAGAAAGTCTTCCTCCAGCAAGAGGACTATATGGAGTAATTGAGATATTTTGATCTTTACAGAACGGTATCATCTCTCTTTCTTCTTCTCTAAATATCAGATTATAGTGACCTTGAATCGATATAAATTTACTAAACCCCTCTTTTTCAGCCAAAGCATTAGCTTTTGCAATCTGCCAAGCATAACAGTTAGAAATACCAAGATATTTAACTTTACCTTCTAAAACCATTTGATTAAGCCCGTCCATTATATCATATAAAGGAGTATTGTAATCCCACATATGATAGATGTATAAATCAATATAGTCTGTATCTAAGTTTTTCAAACTTTTATTTACCATATCTCTAATATATTGTTGCCCTGTAACTCCTTTAGCTATATCTTCGGATGTTCTAGGTAAAAATTTAGTAGCAATTATAACATCCTCTCTTTTAGCATATTTTTTAATTGCACTTCCTAAATACCTTTCGCTACTACCATTTTGATAGGCTATTGCTGTATCAAAAAAATTAATTCCGATTTCTAAAGCACTTTTTATTATTTTGTGACTTTCCTCTTCATTTAAAGTCCAAGAGTGATGTCCATCTTTAGAGTCTCCAAATCCCATACACCCCATACAAATTTGAGAAACAGTTAATTCTGAATTATCTAATTTTTTATATTTCATAAATTTACCCCCGTATAAGTTATTTTATAAAAATAAATCTTCAATTAAGAATAACACAAACTTTATATTAAAACAATTATAAAAAACTCAGATATTATTAAAGGTCGTATTTTATGTAAAATACGAGATATATTTTGTTGATATTACTAGAATCTAATTAAATATATAAATTATTATAAAATTAAAAGAGATATAATTTTATATAATGCGAGATTTAAAATATAGAAAAAGAGGTTTTAAGAGAAATATATCTTAAAACCTCCTATTTTTCCATCTAAATTATCCAAAATAAAAATTATTTTTATATATTTGTAATTTAGCCTTTTAAAGAGTTGAGAACACAATGCATTACTTTATTATCATTAAAAAAATGTTTTGAAATAATATTTTCTTTATTTTAATCTATAGGTCTTTTTAAAGATTTACAATAAGAACTAATCCCATTGCTAAATAAACTGCTGAAGAAATATATTTCATATATTTTTTAAAGTTACCGTTTGTAGTTTTTACAAACATAGATATAAATGTAGCTAAACAAATAAACCACATAATTTCAACTAAAAGATATGTGCTTCCTAACATTATAAATTCCATACCGTAATTATCTGTATTTTTTACAAATTGAGGAATAAATGTAACAAAGAATAATAAAATTTTAGGGTTTGCTAAATTTGTAATTATTCCTTTTAAATAACAATTATTTTTTACAGAATTTATGTTATCGGGACTTTCAGTGCTTTTACTTATTAATGTCATTATTCCTGCATATATTAAATAAAGTCCTCCTCCTATTTTTATAGCACTAAGCAAATTTGGAAAAAGATATATTAACGATGATAATCCTACAGCAGCAATAATATTATAAATCATTCCTCCTGTCATAATTCCTAAAGCTGAAATAATTCCTTCTCTTCTTCCTAAAGAAGCTGAGTTATTCAAAACGTATACAGTCGCTATTCCAGGTGTTGCTGCAACAGCTAGCGATGAAAATAAAAAACTTAGTGTCATAAAAATCCGTCCTTTTTTCTAATTTTGTTTGTAATATTAATATTATAGAAAGATATTATCATAATTTTTTGTTTTAATCAACAAAATAATGAATAATTTCTTCAGAATTTTGAATTTTGTACTAAAATAGTTTTTATGATATAATAAAGGCAAAGAATTAAGAAAGATAGGTGTAAAACAATGGAAATATCTGAAAAAATAAAATTATTAAGAAAAGATCGTGGTTTATCTATAAAAGAACTTTCCGAAAAAACAGGGCTTTCTGTTGGATTTATAAGTAATTTAGAAAGAGATATAAATAGTCCTTCTATTGCAAATCTACAATTAATTTGCCAAGTTTTAGATATAAGTCTAATAGATTTATTAAAAGAAGATAAAGAATCAGTTTCTATTTTAAGAGCTGATGATAGAGAGTTACTTTTTAAATCAAGTAAAGAAGGAACAAAATATTATAATTTAATTCCTGAAAATCCAGATTTTAATGGAAGTTATGTTGTTATAGATCCTGAGTGTACTTCTGAAAATATAAGATGGAGTCATTCTCATGACGAAATTGGACTTGTTATAAAAGGGGAGTTGGAAATAAATCTATCTGATAGAAAAATTTATAAATTGAAAGAGGGGGATTCAATCTATATAAAGAAAAATACCCCTCATAAATATAGAAATTCTGGAAATATTCCTTCTATAACTCATTGGTTTTCAATAAAAAAATAAGTTTTTATCCATAAAACAAGCAAAATATTGTTGAAATAAAAAATGCTAATATTAGTAAATAGTTAGTGCTAAATTGTTTTTTCTTTCTATTAAAACAAATCTTTTTAGAATTATTACTTTTCATAATACCACCACCTATTATCTTTTTATTTTTATTCAATATTTTGATTAATTTTCCTTTAGTCATTTATTTTTATAAAAAAAGATTCTTTCAAAATTTTGGATATATTTAATTAGATAAGCTAGAAGGGTGAATTTTAAATAAAAATAAAGCACCTAGATATTTAGGTGCTTTAGCAATTAATCTATATTCCATACTTTCGTTAAATCATATCTATCTACAATTTTTTCTTTTTCAGTTGAATAACCAAAAGGAACAATCGCAAATGGAATTATATTATCATTTAAATTTAAACTATTTTTTACTAGCTCCATTCTATCGTTTTCTGGAGATATTCCAAGCCAAACTCCACCTAATCCCTCTTCAGTTATTTGTAATAAAATATTTTGAGTTGCAGCACTTAAATCTTGCTCTAAATTTTGTGGGAATCTAACGTTTTTATTTCCTAAAATTAAAATAGCAATATTAGCTTTATTTAACGGTGTTGCATACGGACTCATCTTTGCTAAATCGTCAAGTATTTTTCTATTTCTAATAACAACAAATTCCCATCCTTGTTGATTTCCTGCTGATGGAGCAAACATTCCCGCACGAATTATTCTATCAACTATATCGTTAGAAACGATATCATTTGTATAATTTCTAATACTTCTTCTTTTAATAATTGAATCTCTTTTTTCTGTTTCATAAACCTCAACTGGTAATTCAACCTCTTTTAGCTCTTTTAGTAGCTCTCCATATTTTTTTGAGTGTGGCGCTGCTGCATGGTTTTTTAAATCCACCATAGTTTCCCATTTCTCAACAAAATATAATTGGTTTTCAATTCCAGAGTCTATTAAATTATATTCAATACATCCCTTTTCTTTTCTGCTTTCTGCTACTAAATTTTGTGCTATATTTAAAAATTCTAACTTTTTTTCAGCTTTAACTTGAATCTCTACAACTACTCTTATCACTTTCTACCTCCTTGTTTATTTAGTTTTATTTACCATTTCTACTATTTTATGACCAAATTCTATTGAACCAATCGGGCCATTAGAAGTTACGACATTTCCTATCGTCACTGTATTTTTATCAACAAATTTAACATTTACTTTTTTTAACTCATCTATAAATCCTTTAAATTGTGAATCAGAATAAGTTGTCGCTTTTTTTCCATTTAAAATACCTGTTTTAGCAACTGCAACTGCTCCAGCACAGATTCCACCAACAACTTTTTTTTCTTCATTGAACTTCACAATTTTTTCTCTAAGTATCGTATTCTCCCATAGTGAAGCCGGCCCTCCAGAACCACCTATAACCACAATTGCGTCATATTCTTCATCCTTCATCTCAGTTATGTCCTTTTGAATTCTTAATATTCCTCCATTATCTCCAACAATTTCTCCTTTTTTTATTCCTATAAGGTCATATTGAAGATTTGCTTTTTTAACAATGTCAATTGGATTAAAAATTTCAGCTTCTTGGTAATTTGTTTCTGGTAAAATAAAAGCTATTTTTCCTCCTTTTGCAAAAGATGTTAAACATAACGTTAAAGATAAAATTAACATTAATATTTTTTTCATAATTTCTCCTCCTAATTTTTTATTTCATGTCTATGAAAACTATTATATCACTTATTTCTAATATGAGAAGAAGGCACTTTTTTGTAACCTAATTATTTTAGTTGACAAAAAAATATAAAAGTTTTAAACTGTGTAGCAAGAATTGAAAATTTATAGGAGGGCAGATTCCAATGAGTGATTGTTGTAATAATAAATATATTCTAAATGGTGTTGAGTATAAATGCTCTTTAAATTTAGCTATGGATATTATTGGTGGGAAATGGAAGCTTCTTATTTTG
Source organism: uncultured Cetobacterium sp. (assembly GCF_945952365.1). Lineage (GTDB taxonomy): Bacteria > Fusobacteriota > Fusobacteriia > Fusobacteriales > Fusobacteriaceae > Cetobacterium_A. Next base: position 24,697 of record NZ_CAMFHX010000028.1, on the reverse strand, counting down.
TGGCATTTAAATAAAGGGACTCTTAGATTTGCTGAATTAAGAAGACTTCTTCCTGGAATTAGTAAAAAAGTTTTAACAGAGGCACTGAGAGAATTAGAAGATCATCAAATTGTGAGTCGGAAAATATACCCTGATATTCCACCAAAAGTCGAATATTCTATTACTGATTTGGGAAAGAATTTAATTCCAGCTTTAAAAATTTTAGCTGAATGGGGAGAAGAAAGAAGTGAATCTAACAAAAAAAAGTAAGTATAAAACTTACTTTTTTATATAATATTTACGACTATTCCAGCAATTACAATTGAAAAAATACCTGTGATAAATCCAGCTGTAATCATTTTAGGCCTTAAATAGTTTTCTAAAACTTTTACTTCGTCCTCTGTTTCCCCAATCGCAAAAGCTACTTCATTTGACATAAACATAGTCGTTGGAAATCCAAACATACAAGTTAAACACATGCAAATAGCCATATATGTCTCAACTTTAAATATCTTCCCAAAGATATACCCCGCTAAACAAGCCCCTAAAGCACCTATTCCAAGAGTTGCTATTAAAGGAAAAATTAATGAAACTATCTCTGATGCTTCAGCTTTTGTAAGATTTGTAAAAAGTAACATTATACAAGCAAAAAATATAAATCCCGAAGCTTTTGTTTTTTCTAAAATATTTTTCTCTAAAAATCCAAGTTCTGTAAAAATAGTTCCCAATATAAGAGTAATAACAATATAATTTAAAGTTCCATTTGTTAATTTTGAAATATAAAAACTTAAAACTGTTACTAATCCTAATTTTGCCATTGAAAATGATGGTTTATCAAAATCAGCAGGTAATTGTAATATTTTTCTTTCACTATCAAGTGAAGTTTCTTCTGAAGAATTCATATATAAATTACGTTCTGACTCGTTATTTTTAAATTTTCTAGCAGCATTTTTTAAAAGATAAGAAGCTAATGGAACTCCTACAAAAGTTTGACAAACTAACATCAATATTACAAATAATGCTAAACTATCTTTTCCTTGTTTTACTAACTCAGTATTCATAACTAAGGATGCAGTACTGCTTCCTGCAAAAATAGGAGCTCCAGCTAATGCAAGGTCACGTCCTAAAATAAGCTGTCCTACTAAAAATACAATCGACGTTGCCATTATAACAGTAGATATTGAAACTCCAACTGTTCTCCATTGTCGTTTTAGCTCTGCAAAGTCTAAAAGATTCCCCATTCCTGTAATAAGAATTCCTATTAAAACTCCACCGACAGGTAAAATTCCAGATTTCACAAAAATATCTTTAGGAAGTCCCATCCAAAATCCAAATAAGAGTAAAACCGAAGCTACTAAAACTGTTGAAAATGTTGCCTTTGTTTTTAATGCTATATACTCACCTACTGCAAATATGGTTATTAAAATTGTAAAAGCTAATATACCTGGCATTATGAACCTCCCTCAATTATGATTAACTTGCATTTCCTGTATATTCTTTTGATACCGCTGGATAGATTCTTTCAACTTCTCCTAGTTTGAAATCTCCTTCAATCACTCTTATACTCTTTATTATAACTGGAACTATTGGAGGGTTAAATTTCCCTGGTGTTGTATCAGTTTCCACATTTGCAAGCTCTTCTAAAAGGTCTTCACCATCTATTAGTTTACCAAAACCTGCATATTTACCATCTAAGCTTTCAGCATAGTCCATATGAACAATAAAAAATTGAACTCCAGCACTATCAAAGTGATCATATCTAGCCATTGATATCGTTCCCTTTTTATGTTTTATATTATTTTCAACACCATTTGCTGAGAACTCCCCTTTTATAGAAAACTCTGTCGGTGATTCACATGTTCCATCTGTTGATCCACCTTGTAAAACCCAATCTTTTTTTATTCTATGAAATGGTAAGCCATCATAAAATCCTGAATTTGCTAAATCTAAAAAGTTATTTACGGTTATTGGTGCAACTTCTGGATACAGTTCAAATGTTAAATTTCGATTATCTTGCATAGTAATAATTGCTTTTATTTTTTTCATATTAATTATTCCCCCCGTAATTTTTTTGTTTCATTATTTTAACACTTATTCCTAAAGATTAATATATAACAATAGTTTTTATATTTTGTTCGTACTTATATTACCTGAACCCTTGAATACAATGAAAAATTTGAAACTTGAATTAACTATTTGTGTTCTATTTAATATTTAAAAAAAGAGACGATGTTTACATCGCCTCTTAGTTTTTCACTTTTATTAAAATTCTAATCTAAATTATATCTATTTAATATCTCTTCTATTTTATCTAAATATTGGATATCTAAGTTCCATTCAGTACTCTTAACATTTTCCTCTATATGTTCTGGAATTTGTGCTCCACATATTACTGGTCCTATCTCCTCTTGATTAATTAGCCAATTTATAGCTAGTTGAGACAATGGCTTTCCAATCTCTTTTGCTATTTCTTTTAACTCTTCAACACAATCGTAATATTTTATAAATCTTTCACCATTTAACTTTGGATTTTTTGATCTATCATCCGAAGAATCAAAATTATTTTCCTTTTTAAACTCTCCTGTCAATAATCCTTGCATTAAAGGGCTATAAGGTAAAAATGCCATCCCGTTCTCTTTACATAATGGTAGTAGTTCATTTTTAGTTCTATATTCTAATTGTTTATGATGATATATTTCAGAGTTTGGTTCTAACATATTATATAATCCTTGAAGAGTTGAAATTTGTGCTAGCTCCATACATCTCTTTGTATCTTTTAATGAGAAGTTAGATAACCCAATATATCTGATAAGCCCTTTTTCTTTCATCTCCATTAATGTAGCCATACCCTCTTCTAACTCCATACCTTCAAAAGGCCAATGGATTTGATATAGGTCAATATAGCTTGTTTGTAGTCTTTCTAAAGATGCATTTAACTCTCTATAAAGACTTTCTCTTGAAATACTTTTAGTCACAACTTTATTCTCATCCCAAATTAAACCACATTTTGTACCAATAAATAGAGATTTTCTATCATACTCTTTAAGTGCTTCTCCTAAAATTGTTTCTGAATGTCCCATTCCATAAATAGGAGCAACATCAAAAAAGTTTATTCCAAGTTCTACAGCTCGCTTTATAGTTTCAATAGATTTTTTATCTTCTGTATTATTCCAAGTTCCACCAAGTGCCCAACAACCAAATCCAACAGCAGATAATTTTTCATCGTTTAATGCTTTAAATTGTTTATATTTCATTTTTCTCTCCTATTTACTTTTTTAATTCCGGCCAAAAATCTTTATTTGCTTCGATCATTCTATCTAGAATATCTTTTGCTTTTAAAGCCGATGAAACTGTTTTATTTAAAGTTAATGCCTTTAGTGCCTTATCATAAGAGTTTTCCATATATGCATCAACTAAACATTTTTCAGAAGCTAACTGTTGCTCAATCATTCCTTTGTTAAATGTTGGAATCTCTAAGTTTTCGTATGTACTTACTGGTCCATTTTTAGTGATTAAACAAGGAATTTCTATCATAGCATCATCTGGTAAATTTTTTATAGAACCATTATTTTCAACTATTACTAGATATTTTTTATTTAAATCATTTGCTAAAGAGTTTGCTACATCAACTATAAATAACCCGTGAGCTCCTACATGGAAAGCTTCTCTATCATAATTTCCTGTTTTTTCATACTCAGCTATAGCTTTAAATAAAGTTGTTTCTCTTCCGTCCATAACCTCATTCGCTCTTGTATAATCTTTATTTAATTGATTTAAAACTAAGTCTCCAAGTAGGTAATATTGCATATATGTATTTGGTATATAATCATCAAATAGATTTAATATATATTTCATATTTTTATATGTTTTTTGCCAAGAGGCATCTTTATGTTGTAAGTCATAATTTGTTTCAGGGAATAAACCGTGCTCTTTTATAAATGATTTCATCTCTTCGATTCTTTCAACTCCATTTACTTTTAAGCTAGTAAACCATCCAAAGTGATTAAGTCCAAAGTATTCTGGTTCAATCTCTTCATAGTCACATTTAAATATATCTGTCATTTTTTGCATCATACCTACTGGCATATCACATATATTAAGAACTCTAGAGTTTGGTTTTAATCTTCTCATAGCTTCAGCTACTATTGAAGCTGGATTTGAATAGTTTATCATCCAACAATCTTTTTTAGAATATTTTTCCATATAATCAACTAATTCTACCATTGGTTTAATTGCTCTTAATGCATAAGCCATTCCACCTGGACCACAAGTCTCTTGTCCGATAGTATCTAAAGATAGAGGTATTTTCTCATCTAACTCTCTCATTGCATATTTTCCAGTTCTAATTTGTGCAAATACAAAATCTGCATCTTTAAACGCTGATTCAGGATCTGTATGCTCTGTAAATAATAATCCTGGATCCATCTCATCTACAACACTTTTTGTTATAACAGAGATTTTTCTTTGTCTTTCTGCATCTATATCAAATACTCTCAATTCATCTAGTTTAAACTCATTTTTTTTACTCAATAAAGCTTTTACCACTCCAGGTGTAAATGTACTTCCTCCACCAGCAATTACTACAACATATTTTTTCATAATATCCTCCCCTTATTCTTCATCTTTTATATTTAATTCTTTACAAACTTCTTTTTTTATCTTTTGAACTGATAAGCCATATATAATTTGAACTCCTTCAGAGTTTTTAACGATTCCACTACATCCTGTTGTATTTAAAATACTTTCATCTATACTATTTAAATTAGCAACTTGAACCCTCAATCGAGAGTAACAATTTGTAACACTTTTTATATTCTCAGATCCACCTAAACCTAAAACTATATTTTTAGCTTTATCGCTGTTAGTTTTGACAGATGTTTCTGATTGCTTTTCTTTATAATCTTGCTTTGTATAAAGTTTAACATCTTCCCCTTCTCTTCCAGGTGTCTTTAAATTAAACTTTTTAATTAGAAGAGTAAAGATTCCAAAGTATAGACCTATTTGTGCTAATCCTAATAAGATAAATTTAAATGTATCACCTTTTGATCCTGCTGGTAACATCATAGCCAAAAATTCTATTCCTCCTGATACCGCAATCACTCTCAAATCAAGTAAAGCTGCTACTGCCATTCCAAGTCCAGCTAAAATTGCATGAACTACAAATAGTAAGGGAGCTGTGAATAAAAATGAAAATTCTAACGGCTCTGTTACCCCAGCTAAAACTGCTGCTCCTACAGCTGGAATTAAAATTCCTTTTGTTTTTTCTTTTAAATCACTATTTGAACACTTATACATAGCTAAAGCAGCTCCAACTAACCCAAACATCTTACTCATCGCTTTTGTTAAATATACTGCTCCTGGTCCTAATCTATCTACACTTGATGATGATAATTCTGCCATTGCTATATTTCTAACACCTTCTAAATATTGCCCATCAACTACACCCGTTCCACTTATAGAAGAAAGTTCAACTGGTACCCATAAAAGATGATGTAAACCTGTTGGTATTAACACTCTTTCTAAAAATCCATAAATTCCTACTCCAAATACTCCTGTTGAAACTATTGTATTTGTCATTTTAGCTATGAAGAGTTGAATTATCGGCCACGTATATGTAAAGAAAATTGATAACATTATTACTACTGGAATTCCAATTAGAAGTGCTAAATTTGAACTTCCATAAAGTCTCATAGCTCCATCAAACTCTTTCTCAACAAATTTATTATGAAGGTATGATGTAACTAATCCTAAAATTATTCCTAAAAAAACACCCATATCTAAAACTTGAACTCCTAAGACTAAGCTTTGTCCACTTCCTCTTAAATCTCCAGTAACTAGCAAGTTATTTATTTTCATAAATGAATTCATTGCATAAAGAAAGATAAAGAATAAAATAATTCCACTTAATCCAGCATCTCCTTTTTTTCTTTTCGCCATTCCCGATGCAATACCTACAGCAAAAACGGGAGATAGATTTATAAAAATACTTAGTAATGAATCTTTTGTTAAAACTCCAAAATTATTAATCCATTCAATTTTAGAAATTGGTATAGATGGATTTGTGAGCAATACCCCAACTGCTAACAACATACCAACTATCGGAAGTGTGAATACAGGTACTAAAATACCTTTAGAAAACTCGGTACCCAATCGAGTTATAGTTTTTTTTAGACTTTCAAAATTTAAACCGTTATCTTTTTTTAAAACTCTTTCCATGTTACCCCCAAAACTATTTTTTAAATTGGTATATACCAATTACAAATCCATAATATTTCATTTTTAGAAATTTGTCAATAGTTTTTTTATTGATTTTTTTTAAAATAAAAATTATAATTAAAGAATAAAACAAAAAATTTATAGGAGAGCTGAATGAAATTACCTAGGTATATTGCAATTGCAAAAGAGTTAGAAGAGAAAATTTTAAATAATGTATATAAAAAAAATGAACGTCTTCCAGCTGAAAGAGTTTTAGCAGAAGAATACAATGTAACTAGAGTTACAGTTAGAAATGCTATTGACTATTTGGTATTAAAAGGACTTTTAGAAAAACGTGTTGGAAGTGGAAATTATATTAAAAAAAATACTTTAAATCTAAATATAAGTGAACAATTAAGTTTTAGTGAGAAATCTCATTTTTTAAATCAAACTCCACATACTGATGTTATTGAGTTTAAGGAGATTTATGCAGATTCTAAATTGATAGAGATATTTAATTGTAAATCTGATGAGATTTTCTTTTTTATAAAAAGAGTTCGTTATTTGGATGATATTCCTGCAAATCTTGAAAATACATATCTTCCTAAGAAACTTTTCCCAGAATTAAGTAAAGATATTATGTTAGGTTCTAAATATGATTTTGTTGAAAAAACTTTATCAATAAAAGAAAGTTACAACAAAATTACACCCATATTACCAGATAAAGATTTGGTAAAAATTTTTGATTTAAGAGAATCTGAACCAATTTTTTATAAAACATCTATTGGAATTTCAAAAGATGATATTGCTTTTGAATATAGTGAGCTTTATTTTAATCCAAAAATTTATGAATTTTCATTTATTTCTAAAAGATAGAAAAAGCAAGGAAAAAATTCCTTGCTTTCTTATTAATCTTTTAATTCGTGTTGGTAAGCTCCAGCACCATAGTGCATTTCATATGAGTGAGTATAAATTTCAATTATATTTCCAAATGGATCTTCACAGTAAACCATTCTATATGGTTTTTCTCCTGGATAGTATTCTCTGATTGGCATTCTTTGCTTTCCACCAGCAGCTACAATTTTAGCTGTTAACTCTTCAATGTTAGGATCCTTTACTGAGAAGTGGAACACTCCTGTAGGGTATGGATTGAACTCATTTCTTGGTCTGTCATTTTGTGGGAATTCAAATAACTCTATTCCTATTCCATCTCCTGTTGAAAGGTGAGCTATCTTAAATTCACCCCAGTTTTCTCCGAAAACATCAATACACATTACTCCTATTGCTGTTTCCTTCTCCTCTTTTACTAAAGTTGGTGCCATTATTACATACCAATTCATAACTTCGCTATAAAATTTAACAGCCTCTTCTAAGTTTGGTACTGATATTCCTATATGTGAAAAATTTCTTGGATACATATTTTTTCCTCCTAAATTACTTAAAATTTTAACTTGCGTTATTTACTCATTTAGTATATATTAATATAATAATTATGTAAAGTATGCACTTTTTAGTAATATACTATCTAAAAAGTAAGTAAAGGAGTGAATATGAGAGATTTAGAAAGAAGAGAAAAATATCAATGCTCTATTGAGTATACATTAGATTTTATGGGTGGAAAATGGAAACCCGTTATTCTATGGCATCTTGGAACAGAGGGAATTCATAGATATGGTGAACTAAAAAAAAGATTAAATGGAATAAATCACAAAATGTTAGCACAACAGCTTAAAGAGCTTGCAGAAGATGGCTTAATAAATAGAAAAGAATATCCCCAAGTTCCTCCGAAAGTTGAATACTCTATTACAGAAAAAGGGATGGAGTTAATTCCAATTTTAACACTTATGCATGAGTGGGGGTCTAGAAATTAAAAAGCAGCCTAAATCTAGGCTGCTTTTTCTATAACTGCATTCATTGGACAAACCAATGTACAAGCTCCACAACTTACACAAGCTGAAGAATCAATCTCTCTTATCATTTTTTCTCCTTACAGTGTTTGCTTATACGAAGTAACTGTAATTTCTAAAACTCTTGTTAAAAACGAGAATTTTTCCTTCATCATATCAAAATGCTCTCCTGATTTTAAAAATTTTGCTGTTCCTTCAATTAAAAAAACCAGTTCCCATATATCTATATCCCATAACTTCATGACTCCCAAGTGTTAACTTAACTTTATTATTAAAATCTATATTTTTCTCTGTTTTTATCATAGCTGCTGCTGGAATTAAAATTTTATTCTCTTCAACTATAGTTAAATAACTATTCCAAGTATTTGACACATGAGCTTCATCTACTCCAGTCGTTACAATTGATACAACTCCCTCTTTTGATATAACCTCTAAAAATTTCTCATTAAACATAAAATCCTCCTAAAATCATATTATAGATAGATGGAGGATTTAATTATGAAAATGTCTGTAGAAGTTGAATACGCTCTTCATTGTTTGTTATATATTGTTAAATTAAAAGATAAAGATTATGTTGGAATAAAAGATTTAGCAGAGTTCCAAGGAGTTTCTGAATCATACTTATCAAAAGTTTTTACCAAGCTTGGAAAAGCTGGAATAACTAAATCTGTTCCTGGAGTTAAAGGTGGATATGAATTAGCTCGTCCTGCCGAAAACATCTCATTTTGGGATGTAGTTGAAGCTGTTGAAGGAAAAGAACCTCTTTTCCAATGTGCTGAGATTAGACAAAAAAATATCTTACTAGATCCAAATAATCTACCCGCAACACATACAAAATGCCCTTGCTTTATAAAAGTAGTTATGCAAGAGGGTGAGGATGAGATGAAAAAATATCTTTCTAAGAAAAATCTAGCTTGGCTTTATAAAGAGGTCTACGGTAGAATATTGCCAAAAGAAACTGAAATTGAAACTATGCAATGGTTTAAAGAGAGAAAAGAGTTTTAAAATCTAAAGAAAAATGGAGATAGCCAAATCTGACTATCTCCATTTTTTATTTTTTAAAATTTATTATAAATGTTGTTATTAATCCGCCTAAAAGTGTTGTTAATCCTAAAGTCATAAATATTATCGCTTCGTTTGTCATTTTCTCTCCTTTAATTACTCTTCCATGTTTTTTTACTTAATATTATAGCTCCTAAAATCCCAATTAAAATAATAATCCATCCGTAAACTGTCAAAGCCCATCCTGAATAACCTCCATACGGTGCTTTAAACTCATTAAATATACTTTGAATCAAGATTAAAAATAAAAATAAAGGAGTTATATATTTTATTATAATATTCCACCAAGAACCTATTCTAATATAAGAGATACTATTCGTATGATTTCTAATAATATCTGCATTTAAATACCATCCTATTACAAAACTTTCTAGCAATCCTACACTTACAATTCCATAGTTATTTATAAAATTATCCATAATATCTAAAATGTATAGACCACTATTTGTTGCAAATATAATACTCAATAAAAATCCACAGATAGATATTCTTGTAACAACAATCTTACGTTCAATATTGAATTTATCTACTATCGCTGCTGATATAGCTTCAACTAATGAAACTGCAGAGGTTATTCCTGCAAATGTTAAACACATAAAGAATAAAACTCCAAGTATATTTCCCCAGATTCCCATAAGAGAAAAAACTTTAGGGAATGCTATAAAAGCTAATCCAATACCGCTGCTAACAACTTCATTTACTGGAACACCTGAAGAAAAAGCCATAACTCCCAGTATTGAAAATACTCCAATAGCACATATAAATTCAAAACTACAGTTAGCAAAAGCTGTCATAAACGCACTGTTGTTGATATCTGTTTTCTTAGGTAGATAGCTTGAGTATGTCATCATTATTCCTGTTCCAACACTAAGAGAGAAAAATACTTGTCCATAAGCTGCAATCCAAACTTTTGGATTTTTAAGCTTACTCCAATCAGGAGTAAATAAAGTATTCAATCCAAGAGTTGCTCCTTCTAAAGTAACCCCTCTAATCACAATAATCATTACAATTATTAATAAACAAGGTAATAAAATTTTATTATATTTTTCAATTCCAGATTTTATTCCCTTATAACAAATAAACCAATTTATCATCCAAATAGCTATAATTCCTACTAATACATGACTATTAATCCCTTTAAAATCAAAAGGTGAGCTTGAAATATTTAAAAAATCATTATAAAAATAACTATTTGAATCTACTCCCCATCCTTTAGTAAAACTAAGCGTCAAGTATTTCATTGCCATGCTAAGAACTAATGAATAATAACAAAGTATAATTCCAGAACTTATAATTGGCCACCAACCCATCCACTCAAATTTTTTATTTATTCTAAACAGTGAAAGAGGTGTCGAACCTCTATATTTATGACCAACTCCATATTCTAATATTAACAATGGAATTCCTGCTGTAAATATTGCTACAAAATATGGAATTAAAAATGCACCTCCACCATTTGAATAAACTACATAAGGAAATCTCCATATATTTCCAAGACCAACTGCTGATCCTATTGCTGCTATAATAAAACCCATCTTTGAGCTCCACTGCTCTCTATTTTCTTCCACAAAATCCTCCTAAATCGCTTTTATTTTAAATTAATAGTTCTAATTTTATAAAAATAAAAACCCCATAAATTAATATGAGGTTTAGACCTAGGATTAAAAAAACCTCATATTTTTATTATGAGGTCTCCATTTATTTATCAATAAACTACTGGCCCTCACAGATGAACAACGTAAAACGCAATTGCATCTATGATTCCATGTAGTTTTTTCTACATTATTTTCATAAACACAATTGCTACAGTAAGTCTGCCAGTAATAGGAGTACATTATTAAATTTGATTTCTTTAATTGCTATATTTTTCATTTTGTCCTCCCTTTCTAATTTTAAACTATTATGTCATATTTTTTCTTAAATGTCAATTTTTTAATAAAAAATAGGAATTAAAAATATAAAACAATCTTTCTTATTCATTTTATGATACAATATAGTATATTGTCGTTTGTTCAAAATTTATACTTTTTGAATAAAAGCTTCTCCAAAATATTTAAGTTTATAAAAATAAAAAAATTAGAGGGAGAACTGTCCATGAAAATTAAAAAAAAGGCACCAAAAGTAATGTTAAAAGATATTGCAGACGAAAAAATACTTACCTTCAATTTTGATAATGAATATTACAAAAAAAGTTTATCAACTTTGAAAACCTTAAGAGAATATGATGAAAATGATTTAAGATTTAAAACGTTATTATTATGGGATATGCTTCCAAAAACAACGAAAGAACCTCTATATATTAAGCTTATCAATAATGATAACCAAAACTCATGTATAAAAGAGATACTTAGTATAGAAAAAGGAAAACACCTTTGGTGGATTATATTTGGAGATGAGGATATAAATAACTTGGAAGCTTAAATAATAAAAGACCTTACTTTAAAAGTAAGGTCTTTTATTGTTTAGTCTTTTGTAATTATCTCTGCAAGCTCCCAGTTTTCTTCATTTTTCTTGAAAAATCTAATAACCCAGTCACCCTCTAATCTATCTTTTATACTTCCCGCATACTTTACAGCGTCTTCAGAAGTTGGGAAAAATTTTCTCGAATCAATTATATCGTATGATTCATTGTCAATTATTTGAACTCCCTTAAATATCTCCACTTTAAACTGTTTTTTTAGTTCTTGTTTTTTTACATAACTCATAAATGCTCCCATAAAAATTTATTGCAAAACCTGTAAAACTTATAAAACCATAAAACATTCAATACTTTATTGTATCTCAAATAGACGAAAAAGTACAGCTTTATATTTTTATTCAGTATATTTCGAATTTTAATTACACATAAAATACACAAAATTAAAATAGAATAGATTATATTTGAAAATTAAGTTAGAATATATTGTTACTTTAATTTTAATATAGGAGATTATTTATGGAAAAAATTTTAATTATAGAAGATGAAGATTTTTTAAGAGATATTCTAAAAAGATATCTTGAAAAAGAGGGATATGATGTTATTGAAGCTTCAACTGGAGAAGCTGGTTTAGAAAAATTTTATGAAGATAACTATGCCTTAGTTTTACTTGATGTAATGCTCCCTGGAATTCAAGGATGGGAGGTATGCAAAGAGATAAAGAAAATATCAAATACTCCTATTTTTATGTTAACTGCTCGAACTGAAGAGGAGGATGAAATAAGAGGACTTGAACTTGGTGTAGAGGATTATATAGGCAAACCTTTTAAACCAAAAATTTTAATGGCTCGTATTAACTCGCTTATCAAAAGAAATAGATTTACAACTCTTGAAAAAATTGGTGAACTCGAACTTGATAAGGAAAACTATAAAGTTATTAAAAATGGAGAGGAGCTTAATTTAGGAAATAAAGGCTTTGCTCTTCTGATGTATTTTATTTTAAATAAAGACTTGGTTTTAACAAGAGAAAAAATATTAAATAATATTTGGCCAATGGATTTTGAAGTCGACGAAAGAGTTGTTGATACACAGATAAAAATTCTGAGAAAAAAAATTGGTGAAGGATATATAAAAACAATTCGAGGAGTTGGTTATAAATTCCAAGAGGTGAATGAATGAGAAGAATATCTTTAAAAATATTTCTATTTCTTAATGCACTTACATATGGATTCATAGCTATTTATGTCCTTATAAACTATCTTTTTCTAGAAAATTACCAAATCAGACTAAAAAAACGAGAGCTTACATCTCTTAGTGAACAATATACTCGTAAAAATTTTGAAGAACTTTCAGAACTTTCAGAACAAAATGGTATATTCATAAGAGAGATTTCGTTTACAAAAGATAAAAAAAATTCAAAAATTCATTCTATGAAATTCATAGAGAATTATCTATGGGAAGATCTAAAATCAGGAAAAACTGTTATTGATGTTCAAACTGGTCGAGATAATATTCGAAGAATTGTTTTAGCTAAAAAACTTGATGAGGAGTATATGCTAGTTGTAGCGACCTCTGTTGCGCCAATAAGTGATGTTATCAAATCTACTTTGAAGTTTTTTATCTATATAATATTTCTAAGTATTCCAATCAACTTATATATAGCCTATGTTTTTTCTATAAAAATGGGGCAACCTATAGAATCTGAACTTTTAGAACTGAATGCTCAACTGAAAGAGGAGTTAGAAAAACAAAAAAAATCTGAACTTTTTAGAAAAAACTTTATATCTAATGTCACTCATGAGTTAAAAACACCTGTTGCTATAATAGATGGTTATAGCGGGGCTATTTTAGATGGGATTATCGAAGATGAAGAGATTCCTGATATATGTAAAAATATAAACCAAGAAGCTTCTAATATGAATGCTCTCATTCAAGAATTACTTTTCTACTGTAAAATGGAATCAGGATATATTCCTATAAAAAAAGAAAGTATTAATTTAAAAGAGACTTTAGAAAATATTTTAAAACGTTACTCTATGGATTTTAAACTCAATAATATCAATCTAAATTTAAATTTGGAAGAGATAACTATAGAAAGTGATAAAAAACTTTTAGATCGATGTTTGAATAATTTGATTATAAACTCTTTAGCCTATGTAAACGAGAAAAAAAATATCAATATAATTTTAGATAATGAAGCTATAACTATAAAAAATAGTAGTCATCCATTGAATAATGAAAATATAACTGAATATTTCAAACCATTTTCTAAAAAAAATGATAAAAAAGTTAGAAAATATGGTGGAACTGGACTAGGTTTATCCGTTGTTTCAGAAATATTAAAAAATCTTTCTTTAAACTATAAACTTTATTACGATGAAACTGATGAAGTAGTTATTTTCAAAGTATTTCTAAAGCAATAACGAAAGGAGAACAAATGAAAAAATATATACTAATAACCCTACTTTTAAGTAAGCTTCTTTACTCAAAAGAAGTAACTTTGGATAATCTATTGAATGAGATCAATCTAACATCTTATCAAAATCAATTGTATAATCTAAAAAATAGTCAAAATGACTTCAAAGAAGATTTTTATAAAACTGGAAGATATAATGGCGTTGCTGTTGATGGTAGTACAGAGTATAAGGATGAAGAAAAAAGATACACTTTCCAAAGTACAGTTACATATGGAGATTTTTATGTTCAAGGTGAAAAGCAAAAAGATGAGGATAATAAGGTTACATATGGAGTTCAAAGAAGCCTTAAAGATTTGATTCTTTCTAAAAATGATAGTGAACTAAATAAACTGAAAATAACAAGAGATGTTACAACTCTTGAGCTAAAACAAGGACTAGAAACTCAAAAATTAAATCTTATATCTCTTTATAAAGAGTATAAAGATAATCAATTTGAGTTACAGCTTAAACAAAATGCTCTTTTAACTTTAGAAAAAGAGAAAACTATTCTCGAAAAATCTTATGAGTTAGGGGCTATTCCAAAAATTGATTTAGATAGTCTTCTAGTTAGTTATAATAATATTAAGTTAGAAATTCAAAAGATTGAAAGTATTCTTGATAAAATTTTAGAGAGATTTTATTACGATTACAATCTTAAACTTGCAGGAGTATCTCTTCTTGATATATCTCCAGCTGTAAGTGATTTGGATAGATATATTACAAATGTTGGAGAAAAAGATATTCAAAAATTACAACTAGAAAAAGAGATTTCAAAAGAAAATATAAAATATATGAAATATGATAACAATATGCCTGAGATTTCTGTTGGTGTTGAAAGAAATAATGAAAATGATGAGAATAGAGTTTTCCTAAAGTTTTCAAAAGATATCTTCTATAAAGATATTAATTTATACAATGAGGAAAGCTCTCTGATGCAACAGGAAGTTACTTACAACCAAAAAGTTAATGAAGCTATGGCTGAAAGATATAAAGTCCAAGACAGTTATTTTACTTTACAAAAGGATTATCTTGTTTTAGAAAATCGTGCTAATTTAGAAAAAAGTAAATATGATATAAAAAAATTAGAAAATTCACTTGGAAAAGTTAGTTACACAGAAGTTATGGAAGCCTTTGACACCTATCTTGAGCTTCAAGTTTCAAAGGAGAAAGCTAAAAACTCTTTAAATGCATATATCTATCAAATTATAGTAAGGAGTGAGATTTAATGAAAAAACAATATTTAATACCGATAATTTTAACGATGACTTTAGGTCTTACTGCATGTGGAACTAAAAGTCAAAACACTTCATCTGAAATCACATACAATGCTCAAAGAGCTGTTCTTAGTAAAGGAAGTGGCTTTATTGATGTAGATGGAAGCGTCGAGGCAAATGACACTAAAAAAGTTTTCGTAGATAAAAAATTAAAAGTTAAAAATGTTCTTATACAAGAGGGAGACTTTGTAGAAAAAGGACAACTTTTAATGACGTTTGATGAAACAGAAAGAAATAATATAAAAAGAAATTTGGAAAAAGAGGAGATAAATCTTTCTAAATTAAAAAGAAACTATTCTGTTGAAAAAGAGCTAAATAAAATAGGTGGGAGCTCTAACAACTCTGTAAAAGAACTTGCTGAGCAGATAAGAACATCTGAAATCAGTATAGATTACTATAAAGAGGATTTAGAAAAGACAGCTGAAAAAATAGAAAGTCCTGTTAGTGGAACTGTTACAACACTTTACGCTCAAGAAAACTACTCTGTTAATACAGATGAACCTCTTTTAGAGCTTGCAGATCTCTCAGATATTAAAATAATTTTAGAGGTTCCTGAATATGAAGTTAAAGAGATTAAGTTAGATCAAAAATTAGTTATAAAACCAGAAGTTTTCGAAAAGAAAATATCATATCCAGGAGTTATCACAAAGATTTCAAGAGTTTCTCAAGTTTCTAAAACAACTTCGGAAAATGTTTTACAAGTTGAAGTTAGACCTACAGAGGAGATTCCACATATTGTACCTGGTTTCAAAGTTTCAGCTAGAATCTTCTTAGGTGAGGATGAACCTGGAATAATAATTCCATCAACATCTTTACTTTTTGATAATAACGAATACTATATCTACACTTCTGATGAAAATGGAAAAATTGAAAAAAAAGTTGTCGAATTTAAAGATTTAAAAGGAGATAATATCATCATCACTAGGGGATTAACTACTGGAGAGATATTCTTAACAAATCCAAGAGAATCTTTAAATTCCGATGAAAAAGTAACTATAAATATCTCTGAGATTTCAAGTGAATCTACTAGAGGGAAAGGTAAGAAACCTCAATGATAAAAATTAAAAATTTAGATAAATACTATATAAACGGTGAGATGAAACTTCACGCTCTAAAAGATATAACATTCTCTATCGAAAAAGGTGAGTTTGTTGCTATTATGGGAAGTAGTGGAAGTGGAAAATCAACTATGATGAATATTTTAGGATGTCTTGACCACACTTTCGAGGGTGAATATATTTTAGATGCAATTGAAGTCTCAAAACTAAAAGATGAAGAGCTCTCTAAAATTAGAAATAAAAAAATTGGCTTTGTATTCCAATCATTCAATCTACTTTCAAAGTTATCAGCTTTAGAAAATGTTGAGCTTCCACTCCTATATTCTGGAGTTCATCATAAAGAAAGAACTAAAAAAGCCAAAGCTGTACTTGAAAAAGTAGGATTAGGTGATAGATTAGATCACAAACCTAATGAACTTTCAGGAGGACAAAGACAAAGAGTAGCCATAGCTCGTGCTCTTGTTAATGAACCTGCTATAATCTTAGCTGACGAACCCACTGGAAACCTAGATAGTACTTCTGAAAAAGAGATTATGCAACTTTTTAAAGAGTTGAACGAACAAGGGAAAACTATAATTATAGTTACACATGAACCTGAGGTAGGTAAAGCTTGTAAAAGAGTTATCAGATTCAAAGATGGTCAGGTTATTGAGGATGTGAGAAGTATATGAATTTTTTAGAAAGTTTAAAAGGTGCTATACAGAATTTAAGAGGTAATAAAGTCAGATCATTTTTAACTATGCTCGGAATTATCATTGGAATATCTTCCGTTATAACAATGTCTGCTATTGGAAAAGGTGGACAACAAAATATAACGGGAGATTTAAAAGAGGGCGGATATGGAAAATTTACAATCTCAGTTGATAAAGATGATGAAGAGTTTAGATGGAAATATCTTTTAGAACCAGAGATAATAGAAAGTTTAAAATCAACTAATCTTTTTAAAAATGTGAGTGCAAATATAAGTACTAGAGTTTTTATTGAAGTGGGGCGTAGACGTGAGATGATACAGCTCACTGCAACTACTCCAGACTATGAGAAAATTGACAAAGCTGAATATCTTTACGGTAGAGCTTTTCTTCCATTTGAATATGAAAAAGGTGAGAAAATCTTAGTGATAGATAATCTTACCGCTAAAAGTCTTTTTGGTAGTTCAGAAAATGCTGTTGGAAATGAGATGTCTTTTGCCATCGGAAGAAAAAATAGCCCTATCACTTATAAAATTGTTGGAGTTTTTAAAAATCCATTAGAAGAACTTGTTAAAGTTATGGGTGGACAAAGAATCCCTAGATTTATGAGGACCCCACTTAACACGTATGATAAAGTTTATAATCTATCTACAGGAGGATATAACTCTATAATTGTAGAGTCTAAAAACCCAGAAGAGTTAGCTACTGATATGAGTGCTGCTAATAAAGTTTTAGAGGATATTAGCGGAGTTAAAGGACTATATCAAGTTGAAACTATGAGTAATGCTGCTGCTTCATTTGATAAAATTCTGAGTACTCTAAATCTATTTATAACTTTTGTTGCTGGTATCTCACTTTTTGTTGGTGGAATCGGAGTTATGAATATAATGTTGGTTAGTGTTATTGAAAGAACAAAGGAGATTGGAATAAGAAAAGCTATTGGAGCTACTAATAAAGACATCTTAATTCAATTTTTAATGGAATCTGTTATTTTAACAGGAATAGGTGGAGTTGTGGGTGTAGCTATCGGAGTTTCGTTAGCTCTTATAATTGGATACTTTGTAAATATCCCACCAGTATTTTCAATACTTTCTATTTCGTCAGCCCTTGGGGTCTCTACTTTTATTGGAGTTATCTTCGGAGTTACTCCAGCTAAAAAGGCTTCACAACTTAATCCTATCGATGCTTTAAGAGCTGAATAACTTTAAATAAAAAATCCCCGTTTTAGTTTTAGAAACTTGACGGGAATTTTTTTAATTATAACTATTTATTTTTTGCATAACCAGCTTTTTTCTCTATAATATCTATACTTCTATGTTTTTCTAAGAATTTTGCATTTCCTACAAACATATCTTGAATTTCAGGAATCTCTCCTAAAGGAGTAAGTTTTACTTTTACTTTAAACCCCTCTTTTTCTAAACTTTCTTTCCAATCTCCAGCTATATCATTTTTTGCATGATCTCCAGCTACAAACATCATAGGCATTAAAGTTATCTCTTTTTTTCCATCTTTTTTCAACTGTCTCACAACATTCTCTAAAGTTGGATACCCTTCAACTGTTCCAACATAAATTGGCTCATTCATATCTTTAGCCATATAGTCAAACATAGCATAAGCTGATGTCGCAGAGTTATAAGTTCCATGTCCCACTAAAACCACACCCTCTCTTTTTCCCATAGGTGCAGCTATTTTCATAATAGCTTTTATTGTGTCTTCATAGTGGTGTGGGTCTGTTAAAAGTGCATCTCCCACTCTTAAATTATTAAAATCTTTTGAATGAAGAAGAGCCTCTCTTTTAATAGATTCCATCTCTACACCATCTATTATATTTGTTGGCTGTATAATAACATTTTTATATCCCTGTTTTTTTAATGAAGTTAAAACTTCACTTGGATTATACTTTTTTATACCCTCATTAGCTTCTACTCTTTTCGTCACAATTCTAGATGTATAGGCTTCAAAAACATCTGCTTTTCCATCAAATGCTTTAATAGCTTTTTGATTAATCGTATCAATTGTTTTAGCTCTAGTGTCTTTGTGTGTTGTTCCAAAGTGTGTCATAATTACAGCACTTTTTCCTCCAGTATAGAAATTTGCATCCTCAAAAGCCTCTTCACCATGAGCCATAACCATTGCTGATGACAAACAAAATAGTGATAATAATAATTTTTTCATAAAATATACCCCCGTTTAATTTTGATTTTTCAATCTCACAGGGGTATATTAACACTAGATTATATTTATTTCAACCTTTCTATAAAAAAAGAATATTGTGGAAAGTGTACATATATTATATTGATATTTAACTACTTAATTTCTTTTATTCTTATAAAAATATACAATATATATTCTAGATACTAAAGCTCCCACTAAAGCTGCAAAAAATTTATGCCCACTGCTTTGTGCCAAGAAATAAAAACCCGCTAAAAGAATTATAACTCTAATTAGAGATGTAATAAATATAAATAACGATGGATTTTTAAATTTTTTACTTTCATTTATCCCAAAATCTAGACTATAAAAAAATAAAAATCCTAAAACAATTCCACCTATAAATGCAATAACCATCTAACTCATCTCCTTATATTTTAAGAATTTCTATCATTAATTCTACAATTTTATTTACAAAAAAATAAACAGTTTTCCTTCCAATTAATTTATATTTTAAAATATACAGTAAAAGTATTTGACTTTTCCTATTTTTTGTTATATTATTTTAGTACAGTATTTATATTTTGGCAAAATAAGAGAAATCTTATGACGCAAAGCTACAGGGTCTTTAAAATGACAGCCAGCTACACTTTTTTTGTGTAGTTGGTTTTTTTGTTTTAAGAGGAGGGAATTAAATGAAAAAAGTTTTAACTTTTAGTTTTTTATTTGGAATACTTGCATATACTTCACCAGCTTTAGAAGATTCAAGTGTTCAAGGAGTTATGAATGTCACAGCAAAAGTTGTTAAACCTTTAACCGTAACTGCTGATTCAGATTTAGATTTTGGTGATATACTTCCAGGAGATTTTAGAGCGGCTTATTCTAGCTTTACATTGCATGGAGAGGAAAATTTAAATGTTTTAGTTAGTTTTGAAGGTTTAGAATCTGATGGAAATAGCTATTATTTACCACTTAAATCTAAAACAAATGGTAAACCACTTGAAATTGCTTTTAACTGCACAAATAATGACGGTGGTTTTAATGGATACCTTTCACCAAAGAATAATGTAGTTCATCTATCTGAAAAGGGTAGTAGAACTCTACATATTGCTGCTTCAACTAGTCCAGATGAATCACACTTTGGAGTTTATTCTGGACAGATTGTTTTAAGAGCTCTTTATCAATAGATTCTATTTAATTTTAAAAAATAAAAAACATCCTTTATAGTAGCTACTTACTACTACGAAGGATGTTTTATTTTTAGTTTGCTTCTCTTAATTCATTCACAACTTCTAATAAAAACTTTTTACATTGATCATTTTTTATTGTATAGTAAACTTCATGCAACTCGTGTGATGGGAACTCAGCTAATAAGATATTCATAACCATTCTATCTCTATATATATCGCTTCTATTTAAGCTTCTCTCTATTTTTCTAAAGCTTTCCTCATCCTCTTCTAAAAGATTATCAACGATTGTATTTGCATTTTTTATCATAATATCTAGATTTGTCAATCTATCTCTACGATTTCTAACTTTGTTCTTCTCATAAAACTTTTTACCTTTATTTAACTCTTCTAAAAGTCCAAAAAGATTTAATTCAGGATTTTTTTCTAATATATGTAACATCTTTCCATATATTACATTACTCTCTTTATCATCAGGACTTTGCTTTTCTAAAGCCACCATATATTTTTTTGAAATTTTTACTAATATCTCATTCATTGGAAATTCCTCCATAATATTTTCTCAGATTAATAGTATAACATATTTTCATAAAATAAATAACCTTTATTATTTTTCTTTAGGTAAATTATACACATCTACTATTTCAACTTCTTCTGGAGGCTCTTTTTTTCCTTTTCCTCTATAATTATCAAATATATCTCCCACATTCATTCTAAATCTTAAAAACAATCCTTGAGCTAATTCGCCATTTGGATCAAAATCTTTATCTCTAAATCCAATAAAGTTATATCCTAAAGATAGCCATAAATTACTTTTAAAAATATATCCCAGTTCAAATCCTAAACCATAGTCTATATTTCTTTCACTATCAAACAGTGTTGCTAAATTAATTCCAGCTGTCCAGTTTTCAAAAAGATCATAACTTATTCCTCCTGCAAGTAAATAACTTCTGTAACTACTTTCTGTTCCATCATATTTTATATTACTACTTTTTGCAGCTAATGTTAGATTTTTTTCACTATTTGTTTCATTTTGAAAATTATGAGCACTTCTTATTATATGTGTATATTTTTTATAGTTTTCATCTACAATATTTTTTGAATAGTTAAACTCATATTTATTAAGAGCATGGTAAGAGTTATCATCTGCATCTCTATAAGCTAGTCCAATTAAAAGTCTATTTTCCTCTTCATTATCTTCTGCATAATATCTATTTTTAGCTATAAAATATGTACTTTTATTTAATTGTTTTCCATAACTAAGTTTATTTAAAAACGATGAATTATCCTCTATCTCAAATTCAAACTCTCCTCTCATTCTTCCAAATTTAAGTTCTTCATAATCGTAACCTACTGTTAGATTTGTTTCACTATTTTCCTCATTACTTAGAGCACTAACTCTTTCAAAAGTTCCAAATATTTCTAAATTTTCTATCGGCTTAAACTTTCTTTTAAACCCATATGCAAACTCAGGAATCACAGATTCATCATCATTCTCCTCTCGATACTCTGAATATATCTCTGTCTCTAAATAATTTGTTTTAACTCCGAAGACTGTTCTATTGCTCTCCTCATTCCCTTCTAAATAGTAGAAATCACTAAGTTCTGAAACTAATTCATGTCTCATATAAACAGATGTTCTCTCAAACAATTTATAATCTGCTCCAATTGCTATCCTTTTTTGATCAGGATTTTCAAGCCCTTGCTCATACTCTAAAAACAGTTTTAGCTTATCACTTTCCATTCCTTTCCAAGTTACTCTTCCTCCAAGACTATAAACAGTTTCTAACTCTGTTATATTTTCTTTTATATATTGACGTAATCCCGCTTCATACTGAAAATTTTTTATCCATTCACTTTCATAACCCAAGTAAGTATCAATTTTTCTTTCCTTACTTCCACTTTCTAGTGTTCTTTCTTCTAATGATGATTCGAGTTTTACTTTACCTTTTTCCTCAAATTTATACTCTGCTTCAATTTTACCTCTGTGAATACCATCCTCAACATTTGCATCTTCATTATCATACTCAGGTGTTGCTCTTTCATATATTGCCCCAACTTTTAAATGTTCTTTTTCATATTGTGCAAATATAGATGTAGCATTTCCTTTCTCACTTAACTCATCTGTTGTAAATGACTGTTCAACAACAACCAATGTATCTTCATTTTCATAAATTGCATGTAGATTCATAACCTCTTGCTTCTCTGTCTCTCTTTCATCTTTAAAAACAGAGGTTCCAACTATCACCTTGTCATTTACTTTGTAGTTGGCCTCGCCACCATAAACCAAACTTTTCTTTCCATTTTCATCCTCCACTTCATATGAAACTTTAATATAGATTGGATTAAAACTCAAATCCATACTAGGTATTGGTTCTGAAAAATATAGTCTTCCAAAATCATATTCAAGAGTGTAATCGTCACCTAACACTAAATTTTCTTCCTCTAAAATCAATCCACTTATTTTATCTCTAACAATAAGTACAACTTTTTCACTTCCCTCTACTATATCTCTTCTAGTAAGTTTATATGGTCCTGAAACTCCTTCACCACGAAACTCCTCTTGATACTTTACATTAGAGGTTTCAGCTATAAAACCTGTTACTAAAACATTTTCATCTTCATATTTAACTACAGCTCCTGTCAAAGTTCTATCATATCTTCCCAATCTCAATCTTTGATTTAGTATCTCGCCAGTTTTATAATCTCCATACAATAAATAGGATTGATCTCTTTCCATCTTTAAAAATAGATTATCTTTAGATTTTCCAACATATCCTTTAGTTGAGTTATCACCAAAGATTGGATAATATTCTTCTGGGTCTTTGTATGAGAAGAATTTATCCTCATTATTTTTATTCGTATCATAAGTTAAAGTTAAATAACCTATATCATCTATATTTCCCTCTGCATATACTGCTCCTCTATAGAAAAACTTATCTTTATGAGAATCAATCTCTTTTTCAAAGAAGAAGTTCATATCTCTGTTTTTACTAAAATTATATCGGCCTTCAATAACTCCATTTAAAAAGAAATCCTGCTCATCCCCCTCAACTTCAAGAGATACCTCTTTCTCTTTTCCTTCGGCATTTATTTTAAAAGTCACTTTGTTTTTTCCTGGACTTGGTCTATATCCAATCTCTCCATAACCATCTAAATTCGTTACAAAAGTTACACTACTTTCTGTCACTCCTTCACTACTTATAAATCTTCCTTTATTTGTATCAATAGTTACAGTTAAACTTTGATCTATTCCATATCCATACTGATCTATACCTGTTATTTTTATTTTTTTTAAGGTACTGTCTTCAGAGCTATCAACTATTTCAACTTTTACATCATCATACTTTCCTTTTACAAAAACCTCTTTCTCTATTCTACCTCTTTCAACACCAAACATATCATGATATGAAAGTCTAAGAACTGTTTTTCCAGGATCTAACTTTACCGAACTATATTCTAAAAAGAATACATTTGTTTCAGCAACTTTTGCTGTCAAAGTTATATTAGCTGGAGAAACTTCTATATCATTTGTAAAAAGTTTTAACGTTCCTTCTCCAGGTCCTTTTACTTGAAAACTCATAAACTCTGGAACCAATCTTTTATCCTCAACATTTATAATATCTAAATCATTATTAAAAGTATAAAGAGCGGCTTCTAATCTATGGTCTGGAATCAAATTCCACTCTTCAACTAAACTTTTCTTTTCTTCTGCTTCTTTTTCTTCTACTGCAAGATTTTCGTATAAGACCATACTTCTAATACCTTCTATATCTAATTCATTTCGTCCATCAAGTGTTGCTCGTTCATTGGATAACTCACTTCTAGTTCCCAGTTTTTTTTGATCTAAAAATTTTCCCTCGATTGCTTTATCTAACTCATAATCATTTTGAGCTAAAACTTCATATCTTTTCTCTAATATTTTCTTTACAAATTCTAAATCTCTACTTCCATCTAGAGTCAGTGCAAAATCAGCTCTTCCTAACTCAGCTTTTTTTAAATCTATAAATCGAGATTCACCATTTCTACTATGAAGATTTGATATTTTCTTTGTTTTTGTCCCTAGAGGCAATGTGTTTTGATAAACTTTAGCCACATGAGTTAATGCATCAACTCCATATATACTATACTTTCCAAATCTATCACTTATTGCAAAATCTCCATTTTCTAAAAATATCTTTACCCCCGAAACCGGGATATCCTTCTCTTCATTAAATAAACCATCATCATCTAAATCTAAATATACCTTTCCTATTACAACTCCCTTATATAGCAATAGGTAAGGCTTTGAAGTTATCTCCACCTTTTCCCCTGCTCCACACC
>NZ_CAMFHX010000027.1 GCF_945952365.1 uncultured Cetobacterium sp. | reverse complement strand
GTCGCTGGTTCGAGCCCAGCAAGAAGCGCCATTTTTTTATTTTTTGTAAAAAAAGTGTAAAAAGATCATCTGTAATAGAAAAAAAATTGACACGAACATTTAAATAGTGTATACTGTGTTTGAATGATGTATAAATTGAAAGAAATTCTATTATTTAATATTTAAAGGTCTTACATAGGTACCTTATATTAGTTGGATTGAATGGAGATTTATTACATGAAATCAAAAATTTTATGGAGGTATCAAATGAAAGGTACAGTTAAATGGTTCAACCAAGAGAAAGGATTCGGATTCATCACTGGTGAAGATGGAAAGGACGTTTTCGCACACTTCTCTCAAATTCAAAAAGATGGATTCAAAACTCTTAATGAAGGAGAAGAAGTTACTTTCGATGTAACTGAGGGAGCTAAAGGACCTCAAGCTACAAACATCACTGTTGCAAAGTAATTTAACAAGGAGCTAAGGCTCCTTTTTTTTTATAAAAATTTTGTAAAAAATAAGTTAAATTAAAAAAATATATTTTCATTTAAAAGATATTTATGATACCATTATAACATTATAAATTAATTATGAGGGGGAAATGATGGAGATACTAAATTCAGTAGTAAATTTTTTAAATGATATTCTTTGGAGTTATGTTCTGATTGTAATGTTATTATTTGTGGGAACGTATTTTACTTTAAAAACAAAATTTGTACAAATTAGATATTTTACTCAAATGATCAAGATACTAGGTGATAGTGTAGGTCAAAAAGGTGGAGTATCATCGTTTAAAGCATTTTGTATAAGTACAGCTTCTAGAGTAGGTACAGGAAACTTAGCAGGGGTTGCAATAGCAATCGCATCAGGAGGATCGGGTGCAATATTCTGGATGTGGCTGATAGCTATAATAGGTGGTGCCTCAAGTTTTGTTGAAAGTACGCTGGCACAAATTTATAAAGTAAAAGATGGTGATGCTTTTAGAGGTGGGCCAGCTTATTACATGGAGAAAGCTTTAAATAGAAAATGGATGGGAGTTGCTTTTTCTATATTGATTTCAATAACATTCGGATTAATTTTCAACTCGGTTCAATCGAATACAATTTCATTAGCATTCCACGAAGCTTTTAAAATGGATAGAACAGTTGTTGGTATAATTTTAGCTGTAGCAACAGGAGTTATAATTTTTGGTGGTGTTCAAAGAATTGCGAACTTCAGTGCAGCTGTTGTTCCAGTGATGGCAACATTATATATAATAATTTCAATGTATGTTGTTGTTAAAAATATAGGAATGGTGCCAGAAATATTTAGAGATATAATTGAAAACGCTTTTGGAATAAGACAGGCAGTAGGAGGAGGAATTGGAGCTGCAATTATGACAGGAGTAAAAAGAGGACTGTTCTCAAACGAAGCTGGAATGGGATCAGCACCAAATGCAGCAGCAGCGGCAGAAACTTCACATCCTGTTAAACAAGGTTTTGTTCAAACATTAGGTGTATTTACAGATACAATCTTAATCTGTTCTTGTACAGCATTTATGGTTTTAATCTCTGGAGCTCATCAAACAGAGGGATTAACAGGAATTCAACTAACTCAAAATGCTTTAAGCTCTCAAGTTGGTCATTGGGGAAATATTTTTATAGCAGTATGTATATTACTATTTGCATTTAGTTCGATTATTGGAAACTATTATTATGGAGAAACAAATATAGAGTTTTTAACACCAAATAAATCGTGGTTAAATCTATATAGGGCTGGGGTTATAGCTATGGTAATGTTTGGATCAGTGGGTGAACTAGCTTTAGTATGGAATATGGCAGATCTGTTCATGGGGCTTATGGCAGTATTGAATCTGATTGCAATATTCATGTTAGGTAAAGTTGCATTTGAAGCTTTAAAAGACTATAACACTCAGAAAAATAAGGGATTAGATCCAGCATTTAATAAAAATGACATAGATATGCCTTATGGAGAAAGAGTTGAATGTTGGGATTAATAAATTAACTATTGACTAAAAGATAAAAATACGGTAAAATTTCATGTAGTTGCGCCTCTATAGCTCAATTGGATAGAGCATCTGACTTCGGATCAGAGGGTTATGGGTTCGATCCCTGTTGGGGGCGCCACAACAGAAAATTATATATCTAATAGACATAAGCTTAGATAATTCTAAGCTTTTTTTATTGAAGCAAATAGAAAAATCTTGAAAACTTATAGAAGTATTTATTATAACTTAATGTAATACTACAAAATTAAATATACATCGGGAGAAAGTTATGAAGAAAATCTTTATTTTAATTATTTTGTTGCTTTGTGTAGGATGTTCATCTACACCTAAAAGAGGTTCTAAAATTTCAAAATATTTTACTTTGAAAGAAGCAACCAATAGCTCTGTAGCAAGAAAATATGGGATAAAAAATATTCCAACCAACTCAGAGTATAAAAATATAGTTTATACAGCACAGAGAATGGATGAGGTGAGAAAGGCTTTAAAAACTAGAGTATATGTCACAAGCTGGTATAGAAGTAAAAAATTAAACAAAAGAGTGAAAGGTAGTAGCAATTCATATCATCAAAATGGTCTAGCGGTTGATTTTAGAATAAAGGGTAAGGCAAAAGATATAAAAAGAAAGTTAGATAGAGCTAAAATTAGTTATGATCAACTTATCTATTATCCAAGACAGAATAGAGTTCATATAAGTTTTAAAAAATCTAAACGTCAAGAACGAAAACAATATTTTATTATAAAGTAAATGACCATTTTTCAAGGGTCATTTTTACTTTATAATATATTACAGCAAGGGTCTCTCTAAGAAACATACTGACTTTGCTCTTATTGGGAGTATCTGCATAGATAGGATTCAATTTAAAACCTATATTTTTTGCAAAAAATTTAACACGATACATATGAAAATCATTACTAATAACTCCTACTGAGTATAAATTTTTAGGAATAAGTTTTTGAGAAAATAAAAGATTCTCCAGTGTTGTATTAGATTTATTTTCTTCAATAATATTTTTATTAGGAATAGAAGCTTTTAAAAGATAGTTTTTCATAGCTTTACTTTCAGAAATAATCTCATCTTTACCCTGTCCACCTGAAACAATAAAAATAGTATCAGGATATTTTTTATAATACTTGATAGCTTTATTTAATCGATATTTCAAAATTGTTTTTGGCTCAGTTCCACGTAAACCCGCTCCTAAAATTATAACATACTCATTTTTTATTTTTTCACTTTTAGAATTATGGATATCAGAAATAATAGTACCTAAGGTGAAAATAAAAACAGCACTAAAAATAAAAGTTAGCATCTTAATAAAGTTTTTTATAAATTTATTTTGTTTTGAAATAAAGAATATATAAAAGCAAATAAAAATATAGAAACAAAAAGCTATATTTATAAAAAATGAAGATGGAAATTTTTGTTTATAAAGATAGAAAAAGCATAAAATAAAAAAATGAATTAAAATATTAAATAAAATCATAAAAACCTCCAATAAAATTTTTCTAAAGATTGAATTATTAGAATTATTCTACAACACAAATGGCCAAAAATCTATATACAATATAAAAGGTTACTTTTGAAACTCCCCCTAGTATTTTAGGGGGAATTTATTAAAATTTTAATAAATTTAAGAAAGCAACAAGAACTGGAATTGTAAATAAACTAAATATTGTTGATAAAAGAGAGCAACTAGAAGTAAGAAGTGGTTCTCTATTATATTTTAAAGAGTAAGCTATAATAACTGATGCAGTAGGAGTTCCCATCATGACAATAATGACTCCTAGACTTTCTTTTGAAAGAGTCAATATTCCAAATAGATTAAATATGTAGATAATCGCTAGAATAAAAATTGGAATAAAAACTGTTTTTACAATAGAGAATTGCCAAGCAACCTTACTTTTGAATGATTCTTTAATAGAAAGTTCAGATAACTTTAATCCAGCAGCTAACCAAGCTAAAGGAGAGCATAGACTAGCAAGGAAACTAAGAGGTTTATATAACCAAAATGCAGTTTTATCAATCCTTAAAAATGCGTAATTCTGTCCACTTGTGTTTACCTGAGGAAGATACTCTTGAAATATCCATATAAATAATCCTAGAAAAGTAGCTAAAATAACCGGATTAAAAATCATTGATTTTATATTTTTCTTATCCATTTTAACACCAGACATTTTAATAAAACCATATGAATAAAGTAGTATTCTATAAGGAATAGAAAAAATCGAGGAATATATTATCCCTAAATCACCATATAAAGCTTGTACAATAGGAATACCAAAAACAGTTATTCCTCCAAAAACAGACATCATTTTTAGTGTCAGTTGTTTTTCTGAATCCAGATTTTTATAAAATAGTTGTCCTGTCCAAATTAAAATAAAATGGATAAGAAAACTCCAAATTAAAATATTTAAACCATTTGAAAATGTAGTTTTATCAAAATCTTTCATAAAAGCATTGAATGATAATGCTGGAATAGAAAGAGATAAAATAATTTCTCCTAATGGAATAGAAAAAGAACTTTTAACTTTTTCAGTTTTTCCTAAATAGAAACCTAATACCATGATAGAGATAGATGAAGACATAACGCCTATGATATTTTGGTCTGACAATACAGAGATAAGTGTAGTTGTTGTATTCATTGATTTTCACTCCTATTATTCAACTATAAGATTAGTAGTTTTCATTTTGAGAAATTTAATTAAATCTTTTGGATCTATTTTTATTTGAAGCCCTTTTTGTCCACCACTTATAAGTATAAAATCTTTATCTAAGCAACTTTCATGTATTAGAGATTGATGTCTTTTTTTTATAGCAATGGGAGAACAGCCTCCTCTTAT
This sequence comes from uncultured Cetobacterium sp., assembly GCF_945952365.1. GTDB lineage: Bacteria > Fusobacteriota > Fusobacteriia > Fusobacteriales > Fusobacteriaceae > Cetobacterium_A. Next base: position 30,373 of record NZ_CAMFHX010000027.1, on the reverse strand, counting down.
ATAACCTGTTTTTTCTTTTAATTTATTGAGCTCGAGCATTTCAACTTTTTTTGAATTAACGATAGAAGCTACTTTTTTTAAATCAACTTCATCACTTCCAGGGATGCAAACAATAAATAGATCCTCGTTATTATTTGTAATAGCTAGAGTTTTAAAAACTTTTGTAATATCATTGCCTGTTTTAGCTGCTACATTGATTGCACCTAATTCATTTTCATCAACTTTATATTCAATAATATCATAGTTTATCTTAGCTTTATCGAGTTCTCTCATAGCATTAGTTTTTTTGATAGACATAGTTACTCCTTTTTTAAAATTTCGTTTTTGTCCTTCTATGTTGTATAGTATATTTTTACATAAATTTTAAGACAAGCTTTTATGACTCTAAAAGTTTTTGTGTGAAAGAATACATCATCAATGGCCAAAAACATAATTTTTGTTTTAAGACGTTTATGATATAAGTTTATTTTGTAAAAAATATAATTTAGATTATACCACAGTAATCATCTAAAAAAATATACAAAAGTTGCTTTTTGTTGTAAAACCATTTATAATATGTTATCAAAAATTTAAGGAGTGATAAAGATGAAGAAGGCTATACTATCGTTACTGCTTTTAATATCGTCATTAAGCTACGCAAGCTGGTGGGGAGGATTAGACGGTGGTGCAAGGGCTGCTATAGTAACTGGATCTGCTCTAATACTAGGATCGCAATACAACCAAAGTGAATATAGACATCAACAAGATTTAAGGAGATTAGACACACAGATTCGTAGAGGATATGAAAGACAGGCAGTAATAGAAAATGCAAACAGAAAATATTCTAATATAACTGCCCCAGGATATTTATATGAAAATCCAAGACCTATTCAACAAAATTATAATCAAGGGTATAGTAATGGAAGAGTTTCAGGAGCTAGAATTATATATTCAGATCAGAGAAGTCAGATTTTAGAGATGGCGGATGGAACTAGAATAGTTGTGAATCAGTAATATAAGAAAAGGAGAGTCAAATCAGACTCTCCTTTTCTTATAAATATGTTTAAGAAAGCATATTGATAAAAATAGTTATAATAGATGCATTAACAAAATCAATAAATAAAGATCCAACTAGTGGTAAGGCGAAGAATGCAGTTGGAGAAGGACCATTAGCAGCTGTAAAAGATTCCATATTAGCCATAGCATTAGGAGTAGCTCCCATTCCAAATCCACAATGTCCTACAGCCATAACAGCAGCGTCATAATCTTTTCCCATCACTCTAAATGTAACAAAATATGCATATAAAGCCATTACAATTTTTTGTGCTAAAAGAATAGCTACTAAAGGAACTGCTAAAGCTGCTAATTCCCATAATCTCATAGACATTAAAGCCATAGCTAAAAATAGTTGTAAGGCAATATTTCCCACTGTATTTATTGCACTTAAAGGTATTTCAATTTTAGAAGCATCAGTAATATTCCGAAGGATTGCAGCAACAATCATAGGACCGATATATACAGGAAGAACAATTCCTAAATTTTTAGCTAAAGGAGTAATGAATCCACCAATTCCCATAGCTAAAACTATATAAACAATACCTTTAAATAAAAGATCTTCATTTAAGTTAAGTTTATTTTCATTTGAAGTTTCATCCTCTGAAAGAATAAATTCTTCTTCTTTAGGAGATGAAAGATTATGTTTAAGCATTAACTTTTTCCCAACTGGACCACCTATAAGACATCCAGCAACAAGACCAAAAGTAGCTGATGCAATAGAAACAGACATAGCACCAGTAGCACCTGCAGCTTCAAGCACAGGACCAAAAGCACCAGAGGTACCGTGACCACCAGTAAGAGGAACAGAGCCAGCAGCAATACCAATAAGTGGATTTAGATTAAAAACTTTAGCTAAAGATACTCCAACTACATTTTGTATAACCACAAGAATGATTGCGACCAATAAAAATGTAAAAACTTGAACACCACCTTTTTTTAGCATACGTAAGCTTGCTAAAAATCCGATTGTAGTGAAAAAAGCAACCATTAAAAGATCCTTTAGCGAACCATCGAAACTAAATACGAAAAGTTGAGAATTATAACCAATTAAAGAAAAAATAGAAAAAATAACGCCGCCTATAACAGGAGCTGGAATGAAAAATTTTTCAAAAAAATAGATTTTATTTTTTATCCATCGTCCTATTAATAATAAACAAACTGCTATAGCCAAAGTCTCTGCCATGTTAAATGTGTGTGTGAACATAAACTTCCTCCTTGAAGAATTTATTTGAAACGTTTTGTCTTGTTTATTGTACAAAAACATTGTTAATTATACAAATATAAAAAAAATATACAGCATATTGATGCTGTATATTTGTCATATACTAAATTTATAATTAATATATTTAATATATAATATATTAAAGAAGTTCCAATACAAGAGTATTTTCATTGATGATTTTATTTGTATTTTTAAATGAAATCTCTTTAGAGAAGATAGGTCCATTATAAACGAAAGTATGATACTCTCCATTTTCACCACAAACATCTGAACCCGTAGATTTTATTTTTTCGATAAGATCATAGTTTAAAGTTTGTCCTAAGAATTCAGAGCTTAAATTATTCAGGTTAACTTTTTTTATAATAGCTTTGTATCCAAGATTAATAAACTCTTTAACTAAATCCTCTCTATTTTTTTGCCATAAAGGAAAAATAGAGTTTAATTCTGTGTTTTTACATCTATCTTCGCCCCATTTTCTATGGTGTTCTATATCAATATCACCAAAAATACAAGCTTCAGCTCCTAATGTTTTCATACTTCTTAATGCATTTTCAAATGTTTCTTCATAGTTATCACCTTCACATTCAACAATTAGTAAAGGAATACTTGTAGATAAAGAAACTTGTTTTAAAAGCTCTATTGAGATATCGTGGAACCAAGATTCACCTTTATTTTTATTTACTGTTGTCATAATAGCAATTGGTTCATATCCAAGTGAGATTGCTTTATGTAAAGATAACATACTATCTTTTCCCCCGCTAAAAGAAACCACAACTTTTATACCCATAAAATCCTCCGTAAAATTTAATCTATTATGACAATATTATAGAGAATTAAATCTATAAAGACAAGAGGAATTTAAAAAAATAAAAGAAAAAAGGAAGCGATGATAAGTTGTAGTAGATAGGGATATATAACCTATAAAAACTAGAGTTGAGGAGGTAAAAAATGGGATACAAAAAATCATTTTCAGAGGTAGATTCTAAATATTGGGGAGAGTATAAAGTTAGAATGTCTAAAGCACAAGGAGTTGAAGAGGTAAAAAAAATATTTTCAATGGTGGTAGCGGAGATGGTAAAAGAGATTGAACCGAACCTAGATCCTGTATATGGAGAGTTTAGTGGTGATTTCGAAATCGATATAAATAGTGAAGTAAAGTATAAAGTAGCTTCAAAAATAGCTGATGATTCAGTTTATAAAGAGTTGGTAGAAAATTCTGACTTACCAGCAATTCTTGAAAAATATGCAGAAATGGCAGTGAATAAAAAGACTCATCTTTTATCAAAAGAGGGTACAGAAAATGGAAAAAAAATAATTCATTAAAATAAAAACCCCTCGCACGAGGGGTTTTTATTTTAAAAGCCTGAATTTTACGAAAAAAATTATACTAGAATGATTTTCTTAAACCAAGTTTGTAGAACATTCTATCTTTGTCAGGAGATGAACTTCCATTATATGCTTCTTGCATAGCTGTTTGCCAGTAAACTTCACCAACAAAAGTTAAAGTAGGATCGATTTTATAATTGAATGTCGTTCCAAGTCTTGTCTCATTTTTATCTCTTGTATCCTTGTATGTTTTACTATTTTTTTTGATATCTTCTTCGTTGTAATGAAGATCAAATCTTGCAAATGGATTAATAGCTAATTTGCTAGTAGCGTTCCAGTTGTATCCAACTCTAAGTTGCCAACGGATGTATTCAGAAGAATCTTCAGAGTATTTATATTCGTTGTAGATAGAAGCCCAAACAGAGTCTTTATTAGGTAATCTATGTCTAATTCCAAGTAATTGAACCTCTTGGTACCAATCGCTATTATATGTTTCAGAACCAACTTCTCCTAATCTTGATTTTTTATCAACCTCAGCAAAAACAGGTCCAGTAAATCCACTTAGATATAGATTTGTTGTATCAGATAGTTTATAAGTCATATCTGGGAAAAATCTTAAACCTAAAGTTCTTTTTGCTTGACTACTAGAACTATTATCGTTTATATCCCACTGCTCATATCTAAATCCAACTTTTGGAGATAAAGTGAAGTTTCCATTATTGTATTTATAACCACTTACAAACATCTCAAATCTATCTCTTTTTGTTTTAAATCTTGCATTTGTTCCTTCTGCTCTTTCTTTTCCATATTGATCTTGATAAAGATACTTAAAATCAAGTTTTAAAGCGGAATTTTTAGGTGTAATACTTCCACTTACATAAGGCATAAATACATCTGAGGTATTGTACTTACTATCATATTGCTCATTTTCGAAACCGAACTCGATTGTGTGTGCAAATGCACCTACAGATAAAATACTAGCTAATAATAAAATAATTTTTTTGGACATTTAAGTCTCCCCCTTTTTATTTTAATGAAAACTAAATAGTTAATCTTGTTTTAATCTTTTTTATCTATATGTTTGATTCATTTATAAACTTAACACACTCTTTAGCTGTTTCAGGTGTTGAATTTTCAAGAAGAATATCAACATCTAAATTATATTTTTTTATACACTCTAAAAGAGTTTTTATATCAAAGTTTCCATGACCAATAGGAACGACTTTAAGACGATTATCCTCTACTAAGAAATCCTTTAAATGGATAATCTGAATTTTGTCAGAGAAAAGCTCAAAAGCTTTCTCGATAATCTCTTTTTGGTTTTGGAAATTTGTAATATCTAAATAGTTAGTTGGATCAAATATAACCTTTAGATTTTCAGAGGGAACAGCTTTTAGAGCTAAGTCCATCTTTTCAGGAGTACAGATAATATCTTTTTTAACTCCTTCAATACCAACAAACGTACCAGTTTTTTCAGCATGACTAACAATCTCTTTTAAAGTATCTAAGAAAGTATTAAATGCTTCCTCAGTGTCATTTAAAGGTGTGTAAGTATAGTCAGTTGTTAGACAACCAGTTTCAGTTCCAACAATACAGTTGTCAAAATTTTTAGAAAACTCAAGGTGATATTTAAATTTCTCAATATCAGCATATCTTTTTTCTCTATCTGGATTTCCCATATTGATATAGCAACCTAAAACAGAAAGTCTAACTTTTTCTTCAGTTAGATTATTTTTTAAAAAACCAGCTAAATCAGTATTAAGATTTTCTTTTGAAACTTTAAAATTAATAAAAGATTTCCCCAAAGCTAGTTGCATACATTGTCCATCAAGTGATGTTATTTTTTTTAAAAGTGATGAGAAATCCTCTAAATTGTAGTTTCCCATATCGTGAGCTCTAATTCCCACTTTCATCATAATTATTTCTCCTAAATCGTTTTTTTATAAATTACATTTTTGTCATATACAGAGTTTCCTTCAATATGTTCACCGTGGATATATCCACCACTTGTGATATATTTAGGAATAGAGTTTTCTTTTCCCTTTAAAGTGGCATCTAGAGTAACTAGAGCTAGTGCTTCAGGTGAATCAACTCTAGAGTTTAGATAGTTTGCATTCTCAACGAAATATCCATTTTTAAATTTAGTACTTACAATATTATCTCCGATAACTCTTGCCATTTTCAAATAGCTATCATTTTTTGTGATATTGTAAAGGTCAGTCATTAAAAAAATAGCGTAAGGTGATGCATTTTTTGTATTTAAATCAAGGTTGATATTTTTTCCATCAGGAGTTCCAATATCTCCTAAATTAAATGTTTTATTGACCATTCCTCTAGTGAAATTCCAAAGATCACCATCTTTAGAAACCTCATAAGACCGAATAAGTGCTAAAGGATATTCTTCAGTTGTTGGTTTTGTTCTAGTAAGCTTAGAACCTTTTTTACCATAGTATCCATCTCTGACTAAAACATAGTCAGTTAAATCAGTCCCATCATTCCAAATAGGCTTAATCTCTCCAGTTTCAAAGTCAAAAGCAACTTTGTAGAAGTTTTTAAGTGTATCGACAGACCAATTCAATAGATCTTTATCCCCAGTTTTTTTATAGATTTCAGTTAAAATTAAAGCGTTATCAACAACTATAGCTTTGGCATTTCCTTTAAATAAAGCATTTCCCTCTTTTGCTATATCACCAAATTCAGGACCGAATTGTCTAGAAGCTCTATCACCAAACTTAGAGTTTGTATCAGAGTCAGATTTCGGTGGCCACTCTCTTTGTTTTGGTGAAGAGAATTGGTATACAGGAGCTCTAGTTTTTGGATTTTTAGCAAGTTCAAACTGCTTCAAAAGAGTTTTAGCCCAACTAATCATATAAGGATTATTTTCAAAACTATTTAAAGTATATGCTGAGTAGACTAAATCTGAAGCAGCATTAATAAATGTTAATCCCTTTGTTTCTGGTAAGATAGGTAGCTTAGATGGATCAACAATATCTCTAGGAGTATTATTTTTAAAGATGTTGTTGTCGAAGTTTTTACTATAACTTCCATGTCTTCCCATATCTAAAGTTTCCCAATCCTCTACATGAGCATTCCAAAAAGCGGTAATATATTGTTTTGTATTTTGTGAATCAACTTCATATAAAAAATCGTAATAAGGAAAATGATTTTTTAACTCATGAACTTGGTTTTTATCTTGTGGTCCCTCTAGTTTAAGAGTGTCCAAATTAACAAAACGGTGTCCACCCCAATAGTAAAGACCATTTTTATCTGTAAAGTTAGTTAAAAAATATTTTGTAGTATCGATTGCTGTATCTCTATATTTTGAATCACCAGTAACTTCAGATAAGCTTACAAGCGTTCTTAAAAAGTTTTGTTGATTTGCAAAATTTGATATTTTAACTTTATCTCCATTTGGATATATCCATTCAACAGGCTCTTTAGTTAAAATGTTTATTCCGTCAGCAAATAAAGGAGTTGGATTTGTTTTACTTTTACCATTATTTAAGATATTGTTGTAGAATGTTTCGACACTTTCTAATCTAAGTTTATCATTTTCAGTATATTCAACTTTTCCAAGGGCTAAAGTTGTTAACCCTAGAAAAAGTGAAAGCTTTAAAGCTTTTGTCATAAGTTAATTTCCTCCTAATTATTTTCTTTTAAGAAATTATTTGTTACAGAAATCAATTGATTAGCAGCTTCTTCAGATGAAAGTTGTTTATATCCTAGTTTATCAACAATATCTTTAAGAGATGCATGTAGTTGTCTATGCTCAAATAAAGGATGGATTCCTTTTCCCGCAAATTCAATTACTTTATTATTAGCTTCTAAAATAAATGGATCTAGTAGATTGTTCTCTTTTAATGTAGAAACTGCCGATGCATTAGCTGGGATACCTCTAGAAACATCAAGTATTTTAACAGCTTCAGGATCAGAGACTAAGAAGTTTAAAAGTTGAGCAGCTTCTTTAGGATGTTTAGTATTTTTATTGATAGCTAGTGCCATTGAAACTTTAGAGAAACCAGATTTATAAGGACCAAAATCTGTTGGATATTCTCCAACAACTAACTCCTGCCCCTTTTCTAATGAATCTCTCCATTTAAGAGAAGCACTATCCCACTCGTAAGTTCCTCCAAATTTACCTACAATCCAACTAGGATGTTGATCAAGCTGAATATTTCCAGCAGCAGCTCTATCCTCTAAAGATGGAATAGTTTTTGTATTTACTAGATTTAGATAGAAATCAGCTGCATTTTTTATCTGTTCTGGTGTATATGCTACAGCATTATCTACAATAAAAGGTTTTCCAGTTTCTTGCTCTAACTTATAAAGCATTAGAAGAAGAGCACCGTAGTAATCTGCTTCAAATCCAAAGTAATCATTTCCTAGTTTTTCTTTCATAACTTTTGTAGAGCTAATAATATCATCAAAACTTTTAGGTAGTGTTAAACTAGCTTTATCGTAAGTGGTTTTATTGTAAAGGAAGACCCTTCCAGCTACTCCATAAGGAATAGCATTTAATTTTCCATTAACAACACACTGCTCTAAAATATTTTTATCATATTGATTTAAATCGATAGTAGAGTTCAGATCATTAAGATTGTAGAATCCATCTCCATTTTTCGAGAAAATATTTATCCAGTTCCAGTTAATTTGCATAAGGTCTGGAGCCATATTTCCTGCCATTTGAGTAGTTATTTTTTCTTGCCAACCTTGCCAACCACCGTATTCAGATTTAATTTTTATATTAGGATGTTTTTCTTCAAATAGCCTTAAAGCTTCTAAAGTTTTTTTGTGTCTATCGTCTCCGCCCCACCAAGAAACTCTCAAAGTTACTTCTTGATTAGTGGTAGGATTAGAGGCAGTATTTTCTTTATCTTTATTACATGCTGTAAAAGCTGAGATAGCTGTTAATGATAGAAAAATTGCTTTTTTATAACTCATAGACCTTCTCCTTGTGAATACAAATTTTTATTGATTTTCAGATAAAAATTGATTAGTTGTTGAAATTATATCTTTAGCTGTTTGTTCAACTGATGATTTACCGTATCCAAGGCTTTCGATAACTCCTCTTAAATCAGTATTTAATTTTTTATGTTCAAATAGAGGGTGAATTCCTTTACCTGCAAAATCCTTAACAGCGTTATTTGCTTCAAAAGCTAATCCTGTAAGTTGCCCACTAGCTTCTAACGTAGCTACTGCTGAGCTATTAGATGGAATACCTCTAGAAGTTCCTAAGATTTTAACAGCTTCAGGATCAGTAGTTAGGAACTCTACAAGAGTAGCAGCTTCTTTAGGATGTTTAGTATTTTTCTTTATAGCAAATGCCATAGATACTTTATTGAATGCAGATTTATTTGGTCCAAACTCAGTTGGGAAATCAGCAAGAACAAGTTTTTGATTTCCTTCAAGAGCATCTTGCCACTTTTGAGCTGAACTATCCCATTCGTAAGTTCCAGCATATTTTCCTTGAATCCAACTAGGATGTTGATCTAAAGGGATAAATCCTGCAGCAGCTCTAACTCTTAATGAAGGTAAAACGTTTTGCTCAACAAGGTTATTGTAGAATTTAACAGCTTCAACAACTTCAGCTTCAGAATAAGCTACTTTATTGTCAATAATAAATGGCTTTCCAGTTTCTTGTTCTAATTTGTAAAGCATTAAAAGAAGAGCACCATATGCATCAGTATCAAAAGCATAGTAATCATTTCCTAATTTTTCTCTAATTACTTTTGCAGAAGAGATCATCTCATCGAAATTTTTAGGAACTGGTAAACCAGCCTTAGTGTAAGTTGTTTCGTTTATGTAGAAAACCTTTCCAGTCATTCCAATAGGAATAGCATTTAGTTTTCCATTAACACTACATTGCTCTAGAATATCAGCACTATAGTTACTAAGAGTTATAGTATCTGAAAGTTTATTTAAATCATAAAAACCAGTTCCATCTTTAGAGAAAAGATCAATCCAGTTCCAGTTGATTTGCATAACATCAGGTGCAGTATTACCTATTATTTGAGTAGTGACTTTTTCTTGCCAACCACTCCATCCTCCATATTCCCCTCTAACTTTAATATTAGGATGCTTCTCTTCAAAAAGTTTTAAAGCTTCTAAAGTTCTTTTATGTCTATCGTCTCCGCCCCACCAAGACATTTTTAAGTTTACAACTTTAGAATTAGCTAAAGTGATTGTAGGATAGGCCATACCTATCGCAACAGAACTTAATAAAAGTAATTTTTTAAAATCCATAAACCTTACCTCCCGTATTATAAAAAAAATTGAAACTTGCTTCGTAGTATGTTAACATTCTAGGATACAAGTTAAAGATGCTTACACTTAAACATACCTCAAAAAATTAAAAAAGTCAAATTTTTATTAGGAATTTTACTTGATAAAAGTTCTAAAACGGTATGAAACAATCGGAGGAACGTCATATGAGTGAAGAAATGATGAGAAATTATAAAATAAAATGGGGTGATTACAAAAAATTAATTTTTTTAGCAGGACCAATAATTTTATCTAATTTTTTACAAAATTTATACAATTTGGCTGATTCATATTATATGGGGAAAATTGGAGGAGTCGAATTAGCAACATCCTCGTTTACGAGTCCAATAACACAGATGATAATAGGAGCTGGTAGTGGTTTTGCAATTGGAGGTGGAATAATTATAAGTCAATTGGTAGGAAAGGGTAGAAAAAAGGATGTTATTAAAATTAATAGTCAGCTTTTAAGTATAAATCTGTTGGCTTCAATAGCAATAATGCTACTTTCATTTTTATTTTGTAAGAAAATTTTAAAAGTTTCTGGAGCGAGTGGAGAGTTACTAGAAAAAAGTGGAATTTATATTAGATTTATATTTTTGACAATTCCTTTTACATTTATAATTTCGACATATACAACCATAAAGAATTCAAAGGGAAAAAGTATGTATCCACTCTATTTAATAGCCACATCTACAGTTGCTAATATAGTTTTAAACTCAATTTTTGTAAACAGATTAAAAATGGGTTTATATGGAATAGGAATTGCAACATTGATTGCAAATTTATTATTGGGATTTTATTGTATCTATGAATTGAATAAAAAAAGAGAGATTCGTTTGGTATTTTTTAAGATTCAAAAAGATATATTTTTGAGAATTGTAAGATTAGGAATTCCATCTTCTCTTACAACAATAACTAACTCTTTAAGTTTTATAATAATAAATATCTTTGTTGTAAAATATGGAACAGAGGTTTTAGCAGCTTATGGTGTAGGAAATAGAATAAATAATATCATATATGTTTTAATAAATGGTGTAGGAACTGCAGTTGCTATTTTAGTTGGACAGAGTGTCGGATCAGGAGATGTACCGAAAGCCAAAGCTATTTTGAGGGCAGGTATAATATTGGGTTTATCTATAGGAACAGTATCAATGATAATTTTATTTTTGATCTTAAGTCCAGTTGTCGATCTTTTTACATCTGATACAGAGATAAAAAGATACTCTATAAACTATTTGAGAATAATGCTTGTAAGTGTTATACCGTGGGCGATATTTCAATCTATAGCAGCTGTTTTTCAAGGAACGGGGCATACAAAGTTTGGAATGTACTCGCATTTTGGGAGAGTTTGGTTATTTAGAGTTCCATTTATCTTATTTTTTGAAAGAGTTATGAAAATAAATGAATTTTCAATTTGGTATTCGATGTTATTTAGTAATCTATTTGCATTAGTATTTGCGATTGCTTTATATAGAAAAGTTGATTGGAAGAAAAGAGTGTGAAAAAGCCCGCAAATTAAAGCGGGCTTTTAAATTAACCTTTTAAAAAATAGTTTGGATATTTTTCAATAAGATATCCAATTTTGTTTTTAAAATTAGAAAGATGTTTATCAATCATAGTGTCGACTTTATCAGTCTCACCGTTTTTAATAATATTAATAATCTCTTTGTGTTGATCAAGAGTTGGAACAAGATTAGTTTTTTCAATAGCATCTAAAAATCTCACACGATCGTAGTGTGTACTAAGTGATTGAACAGCTTCCCAGACTCTTTCTTTACCTACTTCTTTATAGATAATTCTATGAAAATCATTATCTAAAAAGAATAGTTCTGTATGATCCTCTTCAATTTGTGCAATAATATTTTGAAATTTTAGATTTTTTTCAAGTTCTTTAATTGCTTGAGGGGAAAAACTTTGAGTGGCTAATTTTAATACTTCTCTTTCAACAATTTTTCTCATAAAGAAAGCTTCTTCAACTAACTTTAAATCAATATATGAAACGAAAGATCCCTTTTGAGGATAAACATCCATAAGTCTTTCTTCTGAAAGTTTAACAACAGATTCTCTGATAGGAGTTCTACTAACTCCAAGTGTTTCTCCAATATCAGATTCACTGATTCCAGTTCCTGGTTGTATGTTAAGTATCATTATATTTGTTTTTAAAACTCTATATATAAAGTTTTTTGTATTTTCGCCAAATTGACGATTAACTTTAGATAAATTCAAAATGCACCTCCGAAAGATTCCTTTATATTCTAATTTATTATACCAGAAATATTAAAATGTGCAAAATATTAATCAAATAGAAAACAGAGACACACTTCTTAAATTTTACATTAAGCAGACATAAATTACGATATAAAAACAAAAAAACCATTTTTAAAATAAAATAGCTTGACTTTTTTAAAAATGTTTACTAGGATACTAGTGTAAAATAATTATGGGAGGTAACATAATGGATTGTATAAAATCAAGGTCAGAAAAGTACATTGCTGATTATTTAAAAAGCTATGAACCTTATAAGGGAAAGTGGTGTTATGAAGATGGATGTTTATTGCAGGGGACAATGTTACTATATAAAGCCACAGAGGATAAAAAATATTTAGAGTTTGTCTATGAGTATCTGAAAGAGTTTGTTGGGGAAAACGGAGTTATAAAGGGATATGATAAATCAGAATTTAATATAGACAATATAAACGCAGGAAAAGTTTTATTTGATGCTTATAATTTCACGGGTGATGAGAAGTATAGAAAAGCTATTGAGAAGCTTCACGAACAGATATTAGAGCATCCAAGAGTTTCGCAAGGAAATTTTTGGCACAAAAAAAGATATGAAAATCAAGTATGGTTAGATGGATTGTATATGGTTGAACCATTTTATATAAGATATGAAACAGAGTTTAATGGAAAAAGAAACTATGCAGATATATTTAAACATTTTGTAAATGTCAGAGAAAATATGTTTGATGAAAATAAAAAACTTCATTATCATGGCTGGGATACTGCAAAAAAATGTAGTTGGATTGTTCCAGAAACAGGGCTTTCGAAAAACTTTTGGTTGAGAGCGATAGGGTGGCACTTGATGGCAATGGTAGATACTCTAGAGTATATGTCAGAGGAGATATTCAATGAGTATAGAGGACTTCAAATTTTATTTAAAGAAGCTATAAGAGGAATAGATCAATATAGAGATTTAGAAAAAGATATGTGGTATCAAGTTGTTGATAAGCAAACTGAGACAGGAAACTATTTAGAGACTTCAGGAAGTTTAATGGTAGCTTACTCAATGATGAAAGGAGCAAGGTTAGGTTATATAAGTGAAAAGTATTCTGAAATTGGAAAAAAAGCTTTTGAGGGAGTTTGTAAAGAGTACTTAGAAGAGAAAGATAATGGTAGCCTAGCTTTAGGTGGGATATGCTTAGTAGCTGGATTAGGTGGATTTAATGGAGAAAATAGAGATGGAAGCTATGAGTATTATCTTTCAGAACCAGTTGTAGAAGATGATGTTAAAGGTAGTGGAATATTCTTAATGGCTTACAGTGAATATTTGTACTTAAATAAAATAAAGGGATGTGATGAATAATGAGAAGTAAAAAAATGAATGGATATTTATTTATAGCACCTTGGATAATAGGATTTTTAGTATTTACAGCTTATCCGTTTATATCTTCACTGTGGTTAAGTTTTACTAACTACAATCTATTGAGTGCTCCAAAATTTGTGGGACTTTCAAACTATATAAAACTTTTTAATGATCCATTATTTATAAAAACTTTATCGAATACATTGAAATATGTTTTTATAACAGTTCCAATTAAATTGGCTTTTGCACTGTTTATAGCAAATATTCTTAACTATAAACTAAAAGGAATAAACTTTTTCAGAACAGCTTACTATATTCCATCAATTTTAGGGGGAAGCGTTGCGATTGCTGTTTTATGGAGATTTCTATTTTCGGATCAAGGATTGATAAATATAATAATAGGTTCTTTAGGATTTGAGTCAATATCATGGCTAGGTGATCCAAGATATGCACTGTTCACAGTAAGCCTTTTGAGGGCTTGGCAGTTTGGATCTGCAATGGTAATATTCTTAGCGGCATTAAAAAATATTCCAGAAGAGTTATATGAGTCTGCAAGAATTGAGGGAGCATCAAAAACTATGATGTTTTTCCATATAACTATTCCTATGATTTCACCAGTTATATTTTTTAACTTTATAATGCAATTAATTCAAGCATTCCAAGAGTTTAACGGTCCTTATATAATAACGGGTGGTGGACCATTGAATTCAACAAAATTACTACCATTATTGATATATGACAATGCATTTAACTATTACCAAATGGGATATGCATCAGCTATATCGTGGATATTATTTATGATAATTATGGTGTTTACACTGTTTTCATTTAGAAGTCAAAAATACTGGGTACACTACTCTGATAGTGGGGAGGAGTAAAAAATGGAAAATATTAATAAAAATATATCAACTGGAAGTATAACAGAGGAGATAAGAAGAGAAAATTTAGCTAGAGCAAAGAAAAGAGCTATTATATCAGGAATGAAATTGGGAATGAGATATATAATTTTATCAGTTGTTGGAATTGCGATGCTATATCCTTTGATTTGGTTATTAGGAGCATCATTTAAAACAAATGCAGATATATTTACAAGTATAGGATTTATACCAAAAGATTTTAAATTTGATTTCACGGGGTATGTGAACGGATGGAAAACATCAACAGAGTATACATTTGCAACATACTTCTTAAATACATTTAAGATTGTAATTCCGAAAGTTATTTTAACAATAGTTTCAGCGGTTTTAACAGCTTATGGTTTTGCTAGATTTAAATTCCCAGGAAAAAAAATCCTGTTTGGAATCCTAATTTCAACACTATTATTACCAAATGTCGTTTTAAGAATTCCACAATTCTTGATGTATAAAAACTTTGGTTGGCTAGATACATATTTACCGCTATTTGTACCAGCGGCATTTGCAACAGATACATTCTTTGTATTTATGCTGATACAGTTTATCAGAGGATTACCTAAAGAGATTGAGGAAGCTGCATGTGTTGATGGATGTAATCCATTACAGACACTTGTATATATAATGGTACCAATGTTAAAGCCAGCAATAATTTCAGTAGCTTTATTCCAATTTATGTGGACAATGAACGATTTTATGGGGCCTTTAATCTATCTATCGAGCGTAGAAAAATATCCAGTTGCACTAGCTTTAAAGATGTCGATGGATGTAAGCAGTAATGTAAACTGGAATCAAATTCTAGCGATGTCGATAATAGGATTAACACCTTCGTTACTTGTGTTCTTTGCTGCACAAAGACACTTTGTTGATGGAATATCTGCTGGAGGAGTAAAAGGATAAAAGGGGAAAATATGAACGTAAATATAGCTCTAATAAATTCAAGAAGTATAACATTTGTAATAGATAATGGAGATAAATTTTATTTAAAAAGAAAATTAACTGCAAAAATTGGAGATAGAGTTTTTGCAGTTGAAAAAGTAGTAAACAGTGTTTACAATTTAGAACCAGATACGAACTATATTTTAGAAATTTTTGAAGATGAGAATCAAGTTCTAATAAAAGAGTTTAAAACAGCGATTGAGAGTTTTACTCTTAATGTTAAAAAATTTGGTGTTAAAGGGGATGGAGTGTCAAATGATACTCTTCCTTTACAAACAGCAATAATGTCTTGTCCAAAAGATGGAAGAGTGTTCGTTCCTGCGGGAAAGTATTTGGTGACATCTTTATTTTTAAAAAGTGATATGACCCTAGAATTAGCTAAAGGTGCAGAGATTTTAGGGGATACAAAAAGAGAGAATTTTGGAATTTTACCAGGAGTTATTGAAAATGAAAAAGATGAAGAATACTACTTAGGAACTTGGGAAGGTAATCCACTAGATAGTTTTTCATCTATAATAACAGGAATAAATGTTGAAAATGTAAAAATATTGGGTGAAGGAACAATCAATGGACAAGCCACTAAAGAAAATTGGTGGTCAAATCCTAAAGTTAGAAGAGGGGCATGGAGACCGAGATCGATATTTTTAAATAGTTGTAAAGATGTTGTTTTAGAGGGGATAACAATAAAAAACTCTCCATCATGGACAGTTCATCCATTTTTCTGTGAGAATTTGAGATTTATAAATCTCAAAATAGAAAATCCAGCGGACTCACCAAATACAGATGGAATAGACCCAGAATCTTGTAAAAATGTTGAGTATTTAGGAATAGATTTCTCTGTAGGTGATGATTGTATAGCTATAAAATCAGGAAAATTATATTTAGGTGAAAAGCTAAAAACTCCTTCTGAGAATTTTTTAATAAAACATTGTCATATGAAATATGGTCATGGTGGTGTTGTGATAGGAAGTGAGATGTCTGGTGGAGTAAAAAATATTCTGATTGAAAAGTGTGTTTTTTATAAAACAGATAAAGGGATTAGAGTTAAAACTAGAAGGGGAAGAGGAGAAACTGGGATAGTTGATGGAATAACGGTTAAAGATGTTTATATGGATGCAGTAAAAGTTCCATTTGTATTTAACTCATTTTATTTCTGTGATCCAGATGGAAAAACAGAGTATGTTTATTCAAAGGAAAAGTTACCTGTAGATAAAGGAACTCCTCAAATTAAAAATTTAATTTTTGAAGATATTGAATGTGAAAATACCGAGGTTTGTGCTGGGTTTTTATATGGATTACCAGAGAAACCGATTCAAAATGTAAAGTTTAAAAATGTTAGTATTAAATTTACAAAGGATGAAGTTGAAGAGGATTATCCAGCTATGATGTCATTTATAGAAAAAGAGGCAAAAGCAGGATTTTTTATAAAAAACTCTGAGAATGTAAGTTTTGAAAATGTTGAGATAATAGGAAACGTTGGAGATAAAATAAGAGACTAAGAAAAGATTTAAAAGAGGGGCAATATGAAAAAGTATATAAAGATTAACAGGAAAGATAATGTAGGTGTTGCCTTGTGTTTTATTCCTGAAGGTGAAATTGTAGAGATTGATGGAAAAAAACTTAAATTGAAAGAGGATATAAAAAAAGGTCATAAATTTGCAATAGAAGCTATAGAGATAAATCAAAACATAGTAAAGTATGGTATGCCGATAGGGTATAGTTTAAAAAATTTAGAAGTTGGCGAATGGGTTCATACTCATAATTTAAAAACTAATTTGAGTGATTTAGATACGTATTCATATGAAAATTTGAATGAAATTGACTTAGAAAGAGATAAATCTAGAAAAGTAAAAGTTTATTCGAGAAAAAATAATAAAATAGGTATAAGAAATGAGCTTTGGATAGTTCCAACAGTTGGGTGTGTAAATGGAGTAGGAGAGAATATAATTAATGAGTTTAAGAAAAGATTTGATACGTCAAATCTTGATGGCTTAAATATTTTCAAACATAATTACGGTTGTTCTCAACTTGGAGAGGATCATATTAATACTAGAACAATTTTACAAAATATAGTTAAACATCCAAATGCAGGAGGAGTATTGGTACTTGGATTGGGATGTGAAAATAATCAGGTAAAGGAGTTTAAAGAAACTTTAGGAGAGTATGACTCTGCTAGAGTTAGGTTTTTAATAGCTCAAGATGTTGAAGATGAGATTGAAGATGGAATAAAATTACTAAAAGAGTTATATGATAATATTTTATTAGAAAAAAGAGTTGAGAAAGAGTTTGGAGAGTTAGTAATTGGACTTGAGTGTGGAGGGTCTGATGGATTCTCTGGAATTACAGCTAATCCTCTTGTGGGAGAGTTTTCAGATTATTTGGTAGAGCATAATGGAACAACTATATTGACTGAGGTTCCAGAGATGTTTGGAGCTGAGACTTTACTGATGGAAAGATGTGTGACAGAGGATGTTTTTAATAAAACTGTAGATATGGTTAACAATTTTAAAAAATATTTCATCTCATATGACCAATGTATTTATGAAAATCCATCCCCAGGAAATAAAGAGGGTGGAATTACAACATTAGAAGATAAATCTTTGGGATGTACTCAAAAATCTGGTATTTCTAAAGTCCAAGATGTTTTAAAATATGGTGAAGTTGTAAAAGAAAGAGGTCTTATTTTACTAGAAGCTCCAGGAAATGATTTAGTAGCAACTACAGCTTTAGGAGCTGCGGGGTCTCATATTGTGCTATTCACAACAGGAAGAGGAACGCCTTATGGTGGATTTATTCCAACGGTAAAAATATCTACAAACAGCGAACTAGCTAAAAAGAAACCAAAATGGATAGATTTTGATGCTGGAAAATTACTGAATGAGGATATGACTATGAAGAATCTATCGAAAGAGTTTATAGATTATATAGTCGATGTTGTTGAGGGTAAAAAAACAAATAATGAGTTAAATAACTTTAAAGAGATTGCTATTTTTAAAAATGGAGTAACTCTTTAAATAAAAAATGTGGGATGTGATAAAGTGTTAATACAGATCGATGATAGCTATAGTCTTCAAGATGTAATAAATAACATTCAACAAGAACAAGCAACAATATATTTAAAAAACGGAATATACAGAGAGAAAGTTATTATTGATAAGCCAAATATTACTTTGATTGGTGAAGAAAGAGGAAAGGTAATTTTGCTTTGGGATGATGCTTCAGGAACAATAATGAGAGAAAGTCCAGAAAAAACATATGGAACAACAGGAAGTGCATCAGTTACAATAACTCAAAATGGAAATGGTTTCACTGCTAAAAAAATAGTTTTTAAAAATGAGTTTGATTATCCAAATTCAGATTTAAAAAATAAGCAAGCAGTAGCTCTAAAAAATGATGCGGACCAATCTTATTTTGAGGAGTGTGACTTTTTAGGTTATCAAGATACTCTTTATGCAAATAAAGGAAGACAGTATTATAAAGATAGTTATATAGAAGGAAATGTTGATTTTATATTTGGAGGAGCACAGGCTTACTTTGAAAATTGTAAGATATATTCGATACCTAGAGAAACTGGTGTGGGATATGTAATGGCACCTTCAACATTAGAAACAGAAGAGGTTGGATACGTATTTGACAACTGCAACTTTGTAAGTGATGGAGAAAAAAATACTATTTTTATAGGAAGACCTTGGCATCCTGGAAAAAGAGAGGGATATAATCCAAGTGCTGTGGTTATGAACTCAAATTTAGGAGAACATATAAGGGATTTGGGATGGGATTCGATGTCTGGATTTTCTCCTGATGCTGCAAGATTTTTTGAATATAACAACAAAGGTGAAGGAAATATTTTAAACACTAAAAGAAGGTTATTAGAAGAGAGAGATTTAGAAAAGTATAGCAAAAAAAGTATGTTTAAAGACTGGGATATTTAAAATGGATGGACACTTTGGTCCATCCATTTTTTAAAATATTCTACATTTTAATTCAGAACAAAGTTCTTCAAGTAAAGATATTCCAGCAATAGGATTACCCTTTTGGTCTAAAGCTGGAGAATAAACTCCTATTCCCATTTTATGAGGAACAACAGATACAATTCCACCACCAACTCCACTTTTAGATGGCAATCCAACTCTGACAGCAAACTCACCTGAGCTATCATACATTCCACATGTAACCATAAGAGTTTTAACAATTCTACTAACACGTTCTGAAACTACTTGTTCTCCACTAGAAAGTTTTCCTTCGTTAGCTAAAAATAGTCCCAATTTAGCTATAGTTTTAGCTGTAACATCAATTGAGCACTGTTTGAAATATATTTCTAAAGCGTCTTCAACATTTCCTGTTATTATTCCTTCGGCTTTTAAGTAATACCCCATAGCTCTATTTTTATTTCCAGTTTCAGCTTCACTCAGATAAACTTTTGGATTTAATTCAAGAGTTGAATCCTCTGTTATTTTTTTAAAAAATTCAAGGAGTCTATTGAATTTATGTTTTGCGTCATCACCCTTTATCATAGATGAAACAACAATAGCTCCAGCATTAATCATAGGGTTGTAGGGTTTTCTTCTACTAGAAGTTTCAAGTTTTCTTATTGAGTTAAATGGGTCACCACTTGGGTCCATTCCAACTTTAGAGAAAACATATTCTTCGCCATTATCTAAGATAGCTAACATTAAAGCTACAACTTTAGATATACTTTGAACTGTAAATTTTACATTATAGTCACCTGCAAAATATTCATTTCCATTGTTATCTAAGACATATATTCCAAGATCGTGAGGATTAGATTTTTCTAACTCGGGTATATAGCTAGCTACCTTTCCTTGTTCTGTAATTTTTCTATGTTTTTCAATTAAATCATTAAGAAGTTTTTGCATTTATTGCCTCCTAAAGTACTATATTTCAACGATATATATGAGTATAATACCTTTATTATTAATAAGAAGTAAAATATATTCTTTAAATATCAAAATACAGTAAAATTTGTTTATTATATAATAAATTTGTTTATAGATTAACTAAAGTAAATACTGCTAAACTTTCGAAAACTATATCATAAACAAGAGCTAAAGCTGGTATTTTACTTTCTATATGAGGAGCTAAAGACACCTCTGCTCTTTTTGGAGCTGGAATTAAGTTTGAATTAGCCTTTTTAGATATTGTAGTTCCAATACCAAATTGTATAGCTTCAACCTCTGGAATTAAAGAGAAAGCTATACTAGAAAATCTATTTTTAAATAGATTCATATCTGTATCAAAAGGAAGATTTATTTCAAGAGAGCTACCAAGTGCATCGTTTGTGATAATCATTTTTTGGATAGCTACTCTTATATAGGCTTCATTTTTTTCTCCATGGAAAATTCCGCCAATTTCAAGGGGGGTAACAGTTGGAATAGATGTAAGAAGTTTTTTACAAAGAGCTCCAACAAGAATCATACTAGAGATGAAATCTCCATAAGTATAAATGAAAACTATATCCTCACCAGTTGTTGTTTCATCATTTATACCAGAAATAACATCAATCTCTTCAAGTGGATTTGGAGAGTAACCCTCCATAGTTCTTTTAGCTAAATCTTTTCCAAAGTCTAAAGCTGTAATAGCAACTCCTTTTGGAAAATTTGAAATTGTTAATTTAGTTCCGTTTTCTATATTTTCAAAATTGATTTTAATTTTTTCACCAAAAATCATAAAAACCTCCAAGATTAAATTTAGTTTACTTTATATTATATAACAAAGTTTATTTAATCTCTAGATAAAGAATATTAATTTTTTAAAAGTTATTTATTTGAACAAAGATCGTTAAGTTCTTTTTGACATTGCTCCCAAGTTCCGACAATAAGAATACCATTAGATTCAACTCTCCAAAAGTGATTAGAAACTCTTTTAAATCTCATTAAAATTCCCTCCTTAAATTCCTCTACATAATTGTATAAGTGAAAAATAAAAAAATATAAAATTCATCTAATAGAATTATACTTTAATGTAGAAAGAAAATCAAATATTTTTTTACATTTTTGTAGAAAAATAGTATAATGATAAAAAAGAGAGATAGGAGGAGTGTGTGAAAACAAAATTTGGTATTTATTTAGAAAAATTTATGATAAAAAATAATTTTACCTTAGAGTATGTTGCAAAACAAACAGAATCTTCTCTATCTGTAGTAGGACATTACCGTAAAGGAATTAGAATTCCAAAAGATGATTTTATAGAGAGATTTATAGAAAGATTTATATCTTTAGAGAGCGAAGCTGATGAGATAAGGTATGTAGTTGCTTACGATAGAACTCCGGATTTAATAAAAAAGAAACTTGAGGAACCTAGAACTTTGAAAGATGTTAA
Organism: uncultured Cetobacterium sp.; assembly: GCF_945952365.1. Lineage (GTDB taxonomy): Bacteria > Fusobacteriota > Fusobacteriia > Fusobacteriales > Fusobacteriaceae > Cetobacterium_A. Next base: position 8,757 of record NZ_CAMFHX010000027.1, on the reverse strand, counting down.
AAAAACAGAGATTATAACACTTCCTGTGTTAGGAAAAGCAGCCGCAGGATTGGGACATGCAAATTTTGAGGATAACACTAGAATGGAGGTTTTAACTTCAATTACTAGTATAGGAGTTCCCAAAAATGCATTTATGGTAGAGGTTAGTGGAGATTCAATGTTTCCAACTCTTTCAGATGGGGATTTAGTAATAATTAATCCATTACAAAAAGAGATAGAGAGTATAGATGGAAAAGTGTGTGTTTTAAATTATCACGATCAAACATATATAAAAAGAGTTAAGGTAAAAAAATCAGAAATTAGATTAATTTCTGATAACTCTGATAAAAAAAGATATTCAGATATTATTATATCTGGAGAGGATTTAGAATATTTAAAATGCCACGGAGCAGTAATAGAGAGTAGAAGAAAACACTAGGATTTTAATCCTAGTGTTCAGCTTGTTGACCAAGGTATCTTGGTCGCAAGCTTTTTTTATGTATTTTTCTATTTTTTCTTCAAAAAATAAAGAAAAGTGTGAAGAGTTTTCATTCTTCCACTTCCAAGTTGATAATTTTTTTAATTCATGCATACAAATTTGAGAGTTAGCTCCATTGTCACTTTCGCTAGCCCTCTATAATTAGTATATCTTCAACTAAGTCTATATAATCTTCCCAAACATGTCTTATAACTATCTTTGTTGTATTTTTACTATGAGTACAATATTCTATTAAATTACATTTCTTACAAACTTTAGCATCACTCTTATATTGCTTATACCCTTCTCTAGTAGTTGTTGAATAATTTAAAACAAATACAGCAATCATAATATATATCATGAACATAATCATATTTAAAAAAAAATCCTTTTTTAGTCATTGGACGTTTATACGGCATAACTGGAATCTTATTATTATCTATTATTAAACTTAGCAATTGCAGGAATTTTATATTCTGCATCAACAGCAAAATCTAAAATGAAATTATTTTTATCGCGTATATCAAATCCAAGAAACCAACTTATTTTGATTAGTTAAGTTCTTTGATAATTTCATTTAGAATGTGTTTTGCAATCTCTGATTTTGGTTGCTCTTCAAAAATTATATTTTCTCCACTTTTTTTAATGATTTGTATGCTGTTTGTAGATTTTTGCATATTTTCTGCGTTGTTAGCAACAATGAAATCTAGATTTTTTTTAATTAGTTTTTTATTTGCATTTTCAACTATGTTTTCTGTTTCTGCTGCGAAACCAACAAGGATTTGTTTTTTCTTTTTTTGCCCCATATTGAAAAGGATATCTGGATTTCTTTCTAAAACAACAGTCAACTCTCCATCAGCTTTTTTTATTTTTTGCTCTGAGTAATCTTTTGGTCTATAATCAGCAACAGCAGCACAGGCAATACCTATATCCTGCTTATCGAATCTTTCCATAACAGCATCAAACATATTTACAGCACTTCTAACTCTAACAAACTCTTTTAGTCCATGAGGTATTTCAAGATTTGTTGGTCCAGAAACTAAAGTAACATCAGCGCCTAAGTCTACAGCAACTTTAGCTAAAGAGTATCCCATCTGTCCACTTGATCTATTTGAGAAGTATCTAATAGGATCTAAAGCTTCCTCTGTTCTTCCAGCTGTGATAATAACTTTTTTTCCTTTTAATAGTTTTGGTAGTGGAGCTAAAACCTCTTTTTCTATTATTTCAACAATTTCAGCTTCATTTTTTAATCTTCCCTTTGCATTTACATTACAAGCTAAGAAACCTTCATCTGATTCTATGAATTTATATCCTAAGTTCTCCAATTTTTTTATATTAGACTTTAAAATAGGATTTTCATACATATTAACATTCATAGCTAAAGCAAAATAAACTGGCTTTTTACAAGCTGATATTACAGTTGAAAGCATATCATCTGCAATTCCATTGGCAACTTTTCCTACTATATTATATGTAGCTGGGGCTATTAAAAATACATCTGCCCAATCTGCTAAAGATATATGTTCAACTTCAATTTGGTGGTTTCTTTCCCACATATCAGTGACAACTCTATTTCTAGAAAGTGTTTCTAAAGTCTGTGGAGTTATTATATTTGTTGCGCTCTCAGTCATTATAACTTTAACGTTATATCCTTTTTTTCTTAAAATAGATATTATATTAGCTGATTTATAGGCAGCAATACCGCCTGTTACACCAATTAAGATATTTTTCATAAATTTTGTCCTCCTAAGATAAAAAAATTATAATAATTATTATCTATTATACTATTTTAAGATGAAAAAAAATAGAATTTGTTATATAATTAAGATTATAATTAAAAAAGGAGGCGTTGATGAAAGTAGTTGCATTTAACGGAAGTCCAAGAGAAAAAGGAAATACATATTTTGCATTGAAAATGGTTGCAGAAGAGTTAGAAAAAGAGGGGGTGGAAGTTGAGATAGTTCATGTTGGAAATAAAATAATAAGAGGTTGCGTAGGATGCAATGGGTGTGCTAGAAATAGAGATGAGAAGTGTGTTTTAGAAGCTGATAACTATGTGAATGAGTGGGTTCAAAAAATAAAATCAGCAGACGGAATTTTACTGGGATCACCTGTACACTTTGCAGCTATGAGTGCAACGATGAAATCATTTTTAGATAGAGCATTTTATGTTGCTTCAGTTAATGGAGGGATGTTTAGACATAAAGTCGGAGCATCAGTTGTAGCAGTGAGACGTTCTGGTGGAGTACCAACATTTGATCAATTAAATAACTATATAAACTATTCAGAGATGCTAATGCCAACAACTAATTATTGGAGTGTAATACATGGATTAAAACCTGGAGAGGTTGAAAAAGATGAAGAGGGAACTCAGATAATGAGAGTTCTAGGAAGAAATATGGCTTGGTTATTGAAGATGGTAGATTATACAAAAGATAAAATTGCACCACCTGAAAAAGAGAATAAGAGATATACACACTTTATAAGATAGAAAAAACCTCAGAGGATATACAATTCTCTGAGGTTTTTTTGTTTTATATACTAGATTTTTTTAAATTTTTATTTATTCCAAACACTTTAAATATTATAAGAGTTAAAATAAATGTAAGAACATCGGCAAAAGGTAGTGTTAACCAGATACCATTAACTCCTAAAAATTTAGGAAGAATTATTATTCCAATAGCCATGAAGACCACGCCTCTACAAACAGAGATTATATTGGCAAGTAAGGCTTTATCCATGGATTGAAGATAAGATATATTCATGAAATTAGCACCGACAAATATAATAGCACTTGAGTATAGGAAAAGCCCTTTTGCAGTATATTCAAAAAGATTTGATTCTGTAGTAAATATTTTTACGACATCTAAAGCGAATATTTTCGCAATAATCAAAGCGACAGCTGCTGAAATAAAACAGAATCTATGAGAGTATCTAAATATTTTTAAAACTCTTCTATAGTTACGTCTACCGTAATTGAAGCTAACTAATGGCTGAATCCCTTGAGCTAATCCAGTGAATAACATTCTATAAATAACAAAAGAATAAGAGATAATACCGTATGCAGCAACTCCAATCTGTCCTTCAGATTTAGAAAGAGTTATATTTAGTAACACAGTTATAACCATAACTGCAAATTCTAAAATGAATGACGAAAGTCCAAGAGAACAAATCTTTCCCATCAGCCTCCACTCAATCTCTTTCGGATTAAATTTTAATCTGAAAGTTGAATTTGGAAAATGAAGGCAAAGATAAATGGCAGAAAGAATCTGTCCAATAGCTGTAGCGTAAGCTCCACCTTCAATTCCCATTTTAAGTGTAAATATGAAGACATAATCTAAAACGATATTTGTAATAGCTCCTATGAAAAGTGAATTCATAGCTTTTTTAGGAGCGTTATCATTTCTAACAATAGCATTTAATGAGATTGATAACATTAAGAAAAATGTTGCTATGATACATGGATACATATACCCTTTAACCATAGGAAGTAGTAACTCTGTAGCTCCTAAAGATTTCATAATCTGATTAGGAAACATAAAAACTAAAGAAGCTATTAGTACATAAAAAATTAAGTTTAAAACAATAGTATACGTAAAACATTTATTTTTAAATTCTTGATTATCACTTTTTAATGAAATCAGTGTAGCTCCCCCGGCTCCAAACATCAAGCTTAAAGCAGCTGTAAGGTTAATAATAGGATATCCTATATTTACAGCTGCGATTCCTATACTACCGATTCCTCTTGAAATAAAAACTCCGTCAGCAACAACATAAAGTGAGTTAACAAGCATTCCGATAGATGCAGGTATAGCAAATTTGTAAAAAAGTTTATTAATTGGTTGATTCTCTAATTGATTCGTTTGTATTGGCATTTTTTCTCATATCCTCTTCGTTTTCTAAAAGTTTGAGAGTTTTCATCTCTCTTTTTGTCATAATAAAAGTAACAGTAACCGATAAAATATCGGCACATGGAACGGCCATCCAAATACCTTTAACTCCCCAAATCTCAGAAAATAGGAGCACGAGTGGTATTAGGAATAGAACTTGTCTTGATAAGCTTAAAAACATTGTAGTTTTTGGTTTACCAGTAGCTTGGAAATATATAGCTGCAATAATTTGGAAGCCGATAAAAGGAAACATCAGAGTGAAGACTCTAAGTCCTTTTGAGGCAGCATCTAAAAGTTCAGGGTTATGTGTAAATATAACTATAAAGTATTTAGATAAAAATTGAATTGCAAGAAAACCTATAACAGAGATTGTAACAGCTCCTTTTACAGCAAGCATGAAAGCCTCTCTAACTCTATGGTATAGCTTAGCACCATAGTTGAAACCTAAAATAGGTTGAACACCTTGATTTATTCCAAAGATTGGCATAAAAATAAATGTATTAACTGCATTTACTATAGTCATAGCACCAACAGCCACATCTCCACCATGCTTCATAAGTGAGCTATTTAAAACAAAACTAACAACACTAGAACCTATCTGTAGAACAAAAGGTCCAGCACCTATAACGAAAATATCTTTAACACTTTTCCAGTCTAAAAATAGATTTCTTAGATGTAGTTTTATACCACTGTATTTAGATGTAAAATATCCTACAGTCCATATAGCAGATATAATTTGAGATATGATAGTAGCAAAAGCAGCTCCTTTAACACCCATATTTAATCCAAAAATGAAGATAGGGTCCAAAATAATATTGGTAATAGCTCCTAAAAGTAGTGTAATCATAGAAATTTTAGGATTACCATCTGATCTAACAGCTGCATTTGTAGCGTATCCAATCATTAAAAAAGGAAAGCCTAAAGCTACAATTGTCAAATAATCTCTTGCAAATGGTTCTGTAGCAGGACTAGTCCCAAGCTTACCAATATAGAAATTCATAGAAAAAATAACTATAACAGTTAGGATGACACCTAAAATAACAGCAAGAGAGGTTGCATTTCCAAGATATTTTTCAGCTAAATCTTTTCTTTTTTTTCCTAGAGCAATAGAGATGTTTGTAGCTCCACCAAGACCAATTAAAAGACAAAATCCAATTGATATAATCATTATAGGAAATACTACACCAACTCCAGCAATAGCCAAAGGTCCAATTTCAGGAATATTTCCGATATAAATTCTATCTACTATATTATATAGAGCGTTAACAAACATTCCAATAATAGCAGGTAGAGAAAATTTAACGAGTAACTTACTGATAGGTTGCTCGCCCATTTCTTTGTGTTTTTCTTTCATAGAATTCCCCCAGTTTTAATTTAGTTTATCCTTAATTATAGCTTAAAAAATTTAGAAAATCAATTTTGTTTGATATAAATAAGTGATTGGAATCTATCAAAAATAGTTGTATTATATATGTAACATATAAAAGTTTAGAGGGGTTTTTATGTCTAAAGTAAAAATTAATATTGATAAATCTTTAAAAGAATGTATCTATATTCAAATTTATGATAGTTTGAAAAAACAAATTCTGAGTGGAGAGATTTCTGTGGGAACGAAACTTCCTTCAATCAGGCAAGTTGCAATGAAATTAGATGTAAATCAAAATACAATAATACAAAGTTATAATTTATTGGAAGAAAAAGGATTGATAAAAAAAGTTTCGGGTAAGGGATGTTTTGTAGAAGAGGTTTGTGTATTTAAAGTTGAAGAGAAAGAGATTCCTTTAATAGAAAGCTTTAAATATGGCCAAAATCCAAAAGTTGCAAGAATAAATTTTTCTAATGGGACACCGAGTTCTAAATATTTTCCTTTGAATGATTATCGAAAATTTATGGATGAAGTTTTTTCTGAATATAAAGCTGATATTTTTCAATACCAGAATATTCAAGGTGTTGATAGTTTAAGAGAGCTTCTTTCAGAAGAGTTTGAGAAAGAGGATATCTTTGTTAAAAAGGAAAATATTCAGATAACTTCGGGAACACAACAAGCTTTAGATATAGTGATAAAACTTTTTTCAAAAGAGGTGAAGCCTACGGTAGCTTTATCAGATCCGACATATCCTAATGCATTAAATATATTTAAAGGTTGGTGCAATATAAGAACTTTAGATATAAAAAGTGATGGTTGGGATTTAGATGAGCTTGAGGAAATTTTAAAAAAAGAGAAGATCGACTTTGTATATGAGTGTATAAATTTTCAAAATCCAACAGGTGTAAAGTGGTCTTTAGAAAAGTGTAAAAGGCTTTTGAAATTAGCAGAAACATATAATTTTTATATAATAGAGGACGATAGTTTTTCAGAGTTTTATTATTCAAATCAAAAGCCTAAATCTTTAAAAAGTTTAGATAAAGTAGGAAGCGAAAGAGTTATATATGTAAAAACATATTCGAAAATTCTTATGCCAGGAATTGCCTTAGCAGTTATGATAATCCCAGAAAGATTAGTTCAAAGAGTTCTTCTGATAAAATATGGATTAGATACAACAACTTCAGGTGTGAATCAGAAAATTCTTGAAAAGTTTATAGTAAAAAATCGATTATCAGAGCACTTAAATGAATTAAGAAAAGAATTTGGAGAAAAGCAAAAATTAACTCTTGAGTTATTAAAAGATATACAACATTTAGAAGTTATGCATAAACCAGAGGGTGGATTTTTTATATGGATAAAATTATCAGATAATATAGATGGTGAAAAGTTGTATCAAAAGTGTAATGAGAGAGGGGTTGCACTTCTACCTGGGGCAATTTTTTATAGAGATAAAAGAGACGTTTGTAAAATAAGATTAAGTTTTATATCTCCATCCCTAGAAGAGATTAAATTAGGTATGGAGATATTAAAAGAGACATTATTTCTTTGTAATGTGGAAAATTCTAAAACATGTAGTAACTAAGATAATTCCAAGAGCCATAGAACCAGCAATTATTGAAGTTTCCATTCCTTTTAACATAAACTCTTGATATCTATTTTGTATAAGGTGTAGCATAGTAAAATATACTCCACCTCCAGGTGCCATAGGAATAAGTGCAGCTATAAGTAAAGTAGGAACCGTAGTTTGTACTTTTTTAGCCATTACTTCAGAATAAAAGGCTGTTATAGCTGTAGCTAAAAGATAGCAAGTTGAATATGAATAACCCTTCTCTGTGAAAAATAGATAGAAAAACCAGCTGATAGCTCCTCCGATTCCAGAGTATACTATTAATTTTCCTCTAACATTGAAGAGAATAGCAAAGCTAACTGTAATAAAAAAAGCAAAAATAACCTCGATAAGAAACATTAAAACCCCCCAAAATTAAAAAACAGTTTAGTAACAAGTCCAGCTCCAATAGCGATGGCTCCTCCAGTCATTAGAACTTCTGTAGCTCTAGATGTACCAGAGATTAAATCTCCTGCTATAATATCTCTAATAGAGTTTATGAAAGCAACTCCTGGAACAAGAAGCATTAAAGATGAAATAATACTGATTGATGGACTAGGTATAATTCCATTTATATAAAAAAGATTTGAAACTAAAGCACAGATAGCTCCAGAAATTAGATTTATAAAAAAACTATTTAATTGTAATCCTGAAACAATATATGAAAATAAAGCTACACCGGCTCCAGAAACAAAGGCAGCAGCAAAATCATTTGCCCCCCCTTTGAAAGAGACAACAAAGCTAGCAGCCCCTAAGGCTGAAGCAACTAAATTCATTCCAAATCCATATGCTCTAATCTTATCAATCTCTTCTAAAGATTTTTTTAACTCAGAAAATGAATATGAATCAATTTCTTTTATAATTTTGTGCACTTGATGAATTTTATCTAAATTAGAAGATCTAGAATTGATTCTTTCTACTAACGAAACAATTTCTCCGTTGACATTTTTACCAGAAACAATTATACAAGTTAAAGTAGCGAAGCAATCAATTTTTAAATTGAAATGTTGTCCAATACGAGAAATAATATCTTCAACTCTATAAACTTCTCCGCCACTAGTTAGTACTATTTTGCCGGCGAAAGTTGCTAGTTGAAGAACGTGATGTTCTGAAACAAGTTGTTTTTTTAGCATAAACTCTCCTATAAATTCTAAAAATTTAAAACATATCTAATAGTAGCATTAAACTTTATAAAAATCAATAAAGACATTTTTTAAAAATAAAAAAAACTTGTTGACATAAAGTTTAAATTGTGGTATTATTATCTTGTTGAGAGCGAAAGCGATCAGCCTGGGTGGCGGAATAGGTAGACGCACGGGACTTAAAATCCCGAGCTATCTGATAGCGTGCCGGTTCGATTCCGGCCCCAGGCACCAATATATGTGGTGAGGTTCCCGAGCGGCCAAAGGGATCAGACTGTAAATCTGACGGCTCTGCC
>NZ_CAMFHX010000026.1 GCF_945952365.1 uncultured Cetobacterium sp. | reverse complement strand
CCTCAAAGGATTGGAGTAGTTTCAATAAATTTTAAGTTAACAGAAACTTTAAAATCAAAGGATAATAAAGATGAAAAGAGCTAAAAAAATTATATTGATATCACATTGTATTTTAAATCAAAATAGCGTAGTAAAGCCTTATGCAAGAAAACAAGAGGAGTTTTTAAAATTTTTGCAAAATAAAATATTAAATAACTATGGAATTATTCAGCTTCCTTGTCCTGAATTAACTATACATGGATTAAAAAGATGGGGGCATGTAAAAGACCAATTTGAACACCCTGGTTTTTTAGAAGAAAGTAAAAAATTATTATTTCCAATTTTAAATCAAATAGAGAACTATTTAAAAAATGGCTATGAAATAGACGGTATTTACGGTATTTCGGGAAGTCCAAGTTGTGGTGTAAATACAACGTGTAGAGCAGATTGGGAAGGAGAAGCTAGTTGTTATGAAAGTTTAGAAGATATTAAAAGTAGAGTAAAATTAGTTTCTGAAAAAGGTGTGTTTATGGAAGTTCTAGAATCACTTTTAAAAGAAAAAAACATCTCTTTAAATTTTTATGATGTTGATGAGTGGAGTGAAAAGATTGATTAGATTAGAGTGTGTAGATTTTTCTTATGACGATAAATCTATATTTAAAAAATTAACACTAAATTTTGAAAAAGGAAAATTTTATACTTTGCTAGGAAAAAATGGTTCTGGGAAAAGTACGTTATTAAAATTAATTTTAGGAATAGAAAAACCTATAAATGGGGAGATTTATATAGATAATTTAAATTTAAAAACTAATTTATATCACTGTAGAAAACAGATAGGAATGGTTTTTCAAAATCCAGATGAGCAAATTGTTACGGATATTGTTGAAGAGGAGATAGCTTTTTCAATGGAAAATTATGGATTTGATTCAGAGTTTATGTTAAAAAAAATAGATGAACTGCTATTAGAGATTGAATTTGAAGGAAGAAATTTAGAAAAGGTATCAAAACTTTCAGGAGGAGAGAAGCAAAGATTGTGTATAGCTTCAGCCTTGGCATTAAACCCTAAAATTTTAATACTTGATGAAGCTACCTCTATGTTAGATCCATATAATAGAAAAATAATATTAAATCTTTTAAAAAAATTAAAAGAAAAAGGAGTAACAATTATTTTAATAACTCACCATTTATCAGAAATAGAGTTTTGTGATGAGGTTTTATTATTGAAAGATAGCAAAATCGATTTTAAGGGCTCTAAAGACCTTTTTAATGAGCTCTTAGTAAAAGGTGAGCTTGGATTAGGGCTGGACCTTCCTCCGATGTTTAAGGTAGCTAGAAACATTTATTTACGTACAGGAATTAATTTGTCACAAAATGTTTTTAATTTAGATAAAATGGGGGAAAGTTTATGGAAATCTCTTTAAGAGAAATAAGTTCAGGATATGAAGAAATAGTATTAAAAAATATAAATTTAAATATTAAAACTGGAAGCTATAATTTTATTATAGGAGAAACAGGAAGTGGTAAATCAACGTTACTTCAAACTATAGGAGTTTTATTGAAAAATAAAACAGGAGATATTCTTTGGAAAAATAAAAATCTTTCTTCAAAAGAACATTTGAAAGATTATAGAGAAAATTATGGTTATATGTTTCAATATACAGAAAAACAATTTTTTAATAGTACAATCAAAGAGGAGATAACTTATTCTTTAGTAAAAAGAAAAGTTTTATCTGAAGAGATTGAAAAAAAACTAGATGAAGTTTTAGAATTATTGGAGTTGTCAAAAGATATACTAACTAGGTCTCCATATGAAGTTAGTGGAGGGCAAAAAAGATTTGTAGCATTAGCCTCAATATTAATGACATCTCCTAAAATTTTGTTATTAGATGAACCTACTGCAGGTCTTGATATAGAAAATAAAAAGTTATTTTTTACAATTTTAGATAAATTGAAAAAAAGTGGAATAACAATAATTCAAATTTCTCATCTTTTAGAAGATGTATTAGAGTATGGTGATAATGTTATTGCTTTAGAAAAAGGTAAGATTATAGCAGAAGGAAAACCTTTTGAAGTTTTAAAAAATTCAGATTTAGATTTTATAAAATTTTGTAAAATTATGAATAATTTTGGTGTTTCTACAGAAAATATAAGAAATATTGATGAGCTTCTAGAAAGGATTAGATAGTTATGAGATTACAAAAGTTTGACCCAAGAACTGTATTTTATACAACTTTAATCTGTATAATTGCATTGGGATTTATAAAAAAACCTTATCAAATTTTAATTTTGTTACCTGTAATATTTTATCAAATAAGACTTTTTTCTATAAATGTAGACAAGTTAAAAAAGATTTTAAAATACTCTTCGGGATTAATGTTTTCAATAGTAGTTATAAACTTTTTTCTAATAGGAAGACCAATTGATTATGTAGTTATATCTTTTTCTAGATTGATTATAATTATATTTTTAGCTACTTCGATGGTTTCATCACTAGAGATAAGAGAAATTGGTTTTGTAATAGAAAAAACACTATCCCCTTTAAAAGTTTTTAAGATTCCTGTAGAATCGATAGGAATTATTACAGCACTTTCATTTAAGTTTATTCCAATGTTGCAAGAGGAAGCTGAAAGAGTAGTGTTAGCTCAAAAGGCTCGAGGAATAGATTATGAACTGATGACTTTAAAAGAAAAAATAGGAAATATAACAACACTTTTTTTTCCAATTGTTATTTCAGGAATTCAAAATGCAATAAATTTAGCGATATCGATGGAAGTTAGAGGATATGGAAATGGAGCTATAAGAAGTAGGTTGAGAAGTTATGGGTTTTTAAAAAAAGACTATCAACACTTAATTTTTATAACTATATTTTGTATAATATTTTCATTTTTATGTATAACATTTTAAAAATTTAATAAAATATCATAATCACTATGCTTTATAAAATACTTAAGCTTGGTGCTAGAATAAGTTTGTAGACATAAAATAACAAATCATGTAAACTAAACCTTGAAGGAAGTGATTTTATGTCTAAACGAAAAACTTATGATGAAGAGTTTAAAAAAACTCTTGTTAACTTAATTTTAAATGGTCAGTCTCTTAAAGAGGTATCTCGTGAATATGGTGTGTCTTCATCCAATCTTATTCTTTGGAGAAAAAAATATAGTAATATTAATACCCAAAGTGATGAGGTTGTCACTCTCGATGACTTTAGAAAGCTTCAAAAAGAACTAGCCGCTGCTAAAGAAGAGTGTGCTATTCTAAAAAAGGCTTTGACAATATTCGCGAAAAACTAGATGATACTAAGATAACTGACCTTATCAAGCAATTAAAACCTAAATACAGCCAAGAAAAAATGTGTAAAATCTTTAAAATTAGTAGAGCTACTTACTACTTTAATCTCAATAAAACTACTACTAAGACTCAAGAGAGATATGAATTATTATCTTCTCAAATCAAAAGAATTTATGAGGAAAATTCTAAAATTTATGGGGCTCCTAAAATACATGCAATACTTAATCGTGAGGGTTATCCCGCGAGTATAAAGCTAGTTCAAAGAATTATGAGAGCATTAGGTCTTTCATCTATTACTAGAAAAAAGTACAAGCCCCAGACAATTAAATCAAAAGTTGAAGCACCTGCAAGTAATCTTTTAAAACAGGATTTTTCAACTACCTCAACAAACGAGAAAATAGTAGGAGATATTACATATATTTACACAAAAGATTTTGGTTGGACATATTTAGCTTCATTTATGGATTTACATACAAACGAAATCAAAGGTTGGGAGTACTCCACAACAATGACAACAGATATCGTTTTAAAAGCTCTTTCTAAACTTAATTTAAACAGTGATCTTACAGGCTGTATTATCCATACAGACCAAGGATCGCAGTATACGAGTAAAGATTATGTAGCTAAAGTTAAAGATTTAGGTGCAACCCTTTCTTATTCAAGAAAGGGTAATCCTTATGATAACGCTCCTATAGAATCTTTTCATTCAGTTTTAAAGAAAGAGTTAATTTATCAAAGTAAACCAAAGACTTTTGAAGAAACTAAAAAGTCTTTATTTAAATATATAGAAGGCTGGTATAACAACCATAGAATTCAGAAAAAACTAGGTTATTTATCTCCAGCTGATTATCAGAAACAAGTTGCATAATTTATAAAATTATGTTTAAAAACTTGACTTAATACCATATCATTGAACTCTTTAATCCAAGAAATGATAAGTTGCTCATATACATCCATTTTTCTTCCAACAATTCTTTGCTTATATTGAGTTCTAAGAAGCTCAAATTCTTCAGACGACATATTCCAATATTTATTGATAGTTCTAACATCTGAATTTAGTATTCTGGCAATTTGAGTTACTTTAAGATTTTGTTCTTTTAAAGTTTTAATTTTATTAAACATAATCCATCCTTTCATCTATATCCTCCAGTAGTATTTGTTATACTAAAAGGATACTATATTTTAAAAGAAAGTGTAATCTAGTCTGCCAAAATTACATCATTGCATTCTGCCAAAAAACCTACAATTTATTCTACCATTAACATATGTATCAAATGAGGTGATTATTTCAGAGTTAACAGCTGAAGAGGTATGGCCATTTTTAAATGATACTTCAAAATGGTCAATATATTATACTAATGTAAAACCGGAAGTATATTTTTACAATGGATCTGGATCAAATTTATTCTCTGAAGCGAGATTTAAATTTACAACTTTTGAATTTTTAGTTGAAGCAGAGGTTACAGAATACGAACCTCCAAAAGATGAAAAACCAGGCCGTATAGCATGGCATGGTTGGGTAGAAGGAGATACAGATTCAAGATTAGATGTTCATCATGCTTGGTTAATTGAAAATTTATCTGGTGGAAGAGTAAGAATTCTTACTCAAGAAACTCAAATAGGAAAACCTGCAAAAGATATGGCAGTTACAAAGCCAAATCCAATGTTAAATGCTCATCAAGAGTGGATTGAAGGATTAGCAAATATAGCTTTAGAAAACAGATAAAATATTTCATAAAAAAAGTAGAGGGCGCCATCACGATTCCCTCTACTACAATTTAAATCATTAAATCTATTCACGTTTAAATAACCTTAAAACTTGTAAAATACTGCCTTAAAAATAAAACAATCTACTAACTTTAAATCTATTTCTCATATAATAGTTAGATTTACAACTTCATGATTTGTTACTATACTTACTCTTATAAAACATCTTTGAAACTGTGTGATGGCTTTTTTAATTACTAAAACTTTTACTACTAAACTATCTAACTATTATTATAAATATTAGACGTTTTTTATAACAAAAAAAGTTTGAATATTTATATATTTTATATCCCTTGTCTTTTCTTGATCTTAATGCTAATATTCTTTATATAAATATATAAGATATGTATATACTTTTTTACACTATACTTGCTTTTTAATAGTGTTTTGATTTTAAAAGAACAGAAGGAGATTATATGGCTAATTTACAAAAGAATTATAGATGTGCTTTAGAATTAACGATAGATTTAATAGGAGGAAAATGGAAGCTTATAATTTTATGGCATCTTGTTAATGAAACAAAAAGATTTAGTGAGTTAAGTAGATTAATGCCTGATATAACACAGAAAATGTTAACAACTCAACTTAGAGAGTTGGAGGAAAAAGGACTGATTAATAGAAAAGTTTATCCACAAGTTCCACCAAAAGTTGAATATTCTCTAACAGAACGTGGTGAAACATTTAAGAAGATACTTGATGATATATATGAGTGGTCAAGCTTATATGCGAAAGATAATAATATAAATATTTTATGTGATTCTGAAGAAAATGAATAAAATTTAATATTAAAGATGTTAAAAAATAGAAAAACTCTGCGGGGGACAGAGCTTTTCTGGGGGGATTAAATTACTTTATTAACACTTTATTATAATATTTAGACTATGATATTTAAAAAAAGTTTAGCAGTTTTTAATCGTATTCTCTTAACAGATTCAAGTGTTTCTAAGCTTCATCGTTCTTTAGCGAAAGACTATCCTGGTGGTAAAAATCAAGAAGGTGAATACTCTAGTTTAAAAATTAATTTCATAAAAGATTTAAAACATAACCTACCTGTAGATGTAAAAATTACAGCTGGAACTAAAAATGATTTTAAATTTTTACCTAAACTAAAGAAAATTATTCGAGCTAAAGATTTAATCTTAAATGATTTAGGATACTATTCTTTAGATTTTTTTAAATATATTTTAAAAAAGAAGGCTTTTTTCATATCCAAACTTAAACTTAATAGCACTAAAACAATTTTTGTAAATAATCCTGATGCCAAATATTTTAAGAATGGTAATGTAAAATCTGAAACTAGATATGTACAACTAGATTTAGAAACAATCTGTAGTTCTATGAATATAGGGGAAATTAAAGAAGTTGAGAATGTATATGTTGGATCAGCATTTGAAAAAGTTCCATGTAGATTAATAATAACAAGGTTAGATGGTGTTCTAGAAGAGCGTAGGTTAAAAACAGTAACTAAAAAAATTAGAGATCCACGTCCTTATTTGCGAGAAGAAAAACGAGATATTGCAAAATATGGATTTATCATAACAAATCTTCAAAAAAAAGATTATCCAAAAGAAGATATATATCCCATTTACAGCTTAAGATGGCAGATAGAGTTAGATTTTAAAAATTGGAAATCAATATTAGAAATTGATGAAAGCACTAGAAAACTAAAAAAGGAAAGAATAGAGGTTCATTTCTATGGAAAGTTATGCAATATACTTATGAACAATGAATTATCAAATATTTTACGAGAAGAAATCGAGGATAAAAGCTTGATTTTTAGTGAAAAGAAGATATTTCAAAAGATTAAATATTACTTAGATAGGATACATCATTATGATTACAAAGTTTTTAGAATAATAGATAAATTAAAAATACTAGTTCCTAAAACCTGTATAAAAAGTAGAAGGAAAGGGGAGTTCAGCTCAGATGATATATTAAAATTGATAATTTAAAGATTTGAAGTAATAGCTTTGAGTAAGTGCTGTTAACAGCATTTTTTTGTCATACCAAAAAATATCCAAAATTTAAATTTGTATAAAAAAAGAACTCAAAAATCTTTTAGAAGAATTTGAGTTCAGATTATTTTTCTTAAGTTGAAGGGTATGGAACCGAGGCCTATAGAAATACAAGTTTATCAACAAGTGAAGATAGTAAACAATTTAACTATAGTATTCACTCAAATGAACCATTAGGTATAAAAATTTTACAAAGTTGTTCAATTGAAGTTTTAATAGAGGGACAAAATATAGTTGGAGATGCCAATATAAATTTGCATAACATAGTAAATTTGAAAGGTGTAAAAAAAATCCCTGTAAATATTTGGACGCAAATAGATATTTCAGAGATGGGTGGGCTATTTATAGATGTACAAAATATTAAAAATAAATTAGATTCAGTTGATGAAAGATTTAGTTTTAGTGTGAAAGTAAAAATGAATAAATCTGATTATACACTTGCTTCTATTTTTGATATTAGAAAAGAAAAAATTTCAGAGAATACTTTATCTAAAGAGGCTTTTCATGAGAAAGTATTTTTAAATGAAAACGGAGATGATCCAGGATTACTTATAAGTGATAATGTGAGAATATATATTCCAATGATAAAACATCTTATAAAGAAAAATAACGAGCAACAAATGGATATATTAGAAACGTTAGAGGTTAATGAAGAGATAATCGCATTATACAATAAACTAGCGGGGTTAAATGAAAATAATGAGAAAGATATGCATAAACCTAGAAAAGGATTTTTCTTAGTTACTGGAAGAGAAGAGCATAGAGGATATATGTCAGCTGGAAGTACTATTGGAACAATATGTTTGCAAATGCTAAAACAAGAATAGATAAAAATGATCCTAATTGGTCTTGGGCATATGGAAATAAACAACAATATGAAGAAACAAAAGTAGTTCCATCATATTCTGATTATCTAACTAAAGGTGAGCAGTATAAGAGAATAGTTCCTATGTATTTCTTCTTAGCATTTATTGATAGTATTGACAATGAATTTATGCAAAAACTTGAAACATTCTGGAGAGAAGAAGGAAAGTATTCTGGTTGGGATTTTGTTGCATACTTTATAGCTAAGCAATATAAATTAAATGTTATACCTTTTATAAAGATGTGTGAATTACAAGATGTGACAGATTTCAATGCAATTGATGACATAATTGATCTTTCAAAATCATCATATATATACACAGATGAAAATTATTGGTTTGACTCAATAAGAAATATATCAATCCCACCTACAGTAAGAAAAATATATCCTGGTAGAAATAGAACTTTAAGTGGAATAGCTAATCCTGAGGCTGAAATAGAGATAGAACTAGGTCAAAATAGATATACAGTAACAGCAGATTCATTAGGAAAGTTTTCATTCTTAGTTCCAGAAACAATTTATTTAAATTCAGAGTTTAAAATAAAATCAACTGAAAAAAATAAAGTTTCAAGTCATGAAATTGATATTATAGTTTCAGATGATAAGCCTAAGCTATTCTTCAAAGGATACAAAGATGAAGTTTTTTTAAGAGTAGAGTTTGATTTTGTAAACAAGAAATTTATAGCATCATCATCAGGAGTAGCAGCTAATGTACATCATCATTCATCAGAATATATTGTGATAGAGCACTATAATAAAAAAAATAAATTAAAAAAAAAAAATTCTGTAGCAGGTTCTTCAAATGCTGATTATGTTTCAAATCTATTGAATGAAACAAAGTTTATAGAAGGAGACTATTTAAAGCTTTCACATAAAGAGCAATTTAATAGGTTAGCTCTACTGGGTGAAATTAGAGATACTGAGGAATATTATGATTATGGAGTTAAGAATCTAGATTTATCAAACTCATATTTCTATATAATGAAATCAGATATATTGTATTCAACAATTCAATTAGAACTTAATGAAAATAAGGATGATTTAATTGAATTAATAAAAGAGTGTAACTATGATAAAGATGATTATTCTAAAAATAGTTACAATGAATATGTTTTAGCATTAGGTAAATCAATAGAAGTTTTAGAAAACGACGATGCTCTAGAAAATGAAATTATAAAAGCTTATAGGGATTTAGAAAAAGCAATACAGAATTTAAGAAAAAAGAATAAAATTATATTTAAAGGATATAATAATGTTAACTTCTGTGAAATAGTATTCAACGATGATTCTATGATGCTTGAAGCTAAGGGAATTGACACAACAATACACCCATTCCATGGAAGTAGTAAGTATGCAGAAATAAAGCTATTCAATAGAAGAGGAATAGTTAAAGGAAATTATTCAATAAAAGCAAATGAGAGTAGTTTAGAGTTTGCTAAAGGTATAAGTACACTAACTTTTGAAGAAACAGATTATATTAAGTTATATCACTTAGAAAAAAATAGCAGAATGGTAATAGAAGGATTTGTTGAAAATACGCCATCTAATTTAAATAATGGTTGTTCTGATATAGATTTAGAAAATAGTTATTTCTATATACTAAACGAAAATCTAAAATATTCAAATATATTATTGGATTTATCAGATGATAAAACTAAGTTAAAAGATAAGATTGAAGAGTTAGAAAAGTTAGATTCTAATATATATACAAAGCTTTCTTTTAATAACCTACAAATGGTTATCCAAAAAGCTAAACAGTTGTTAGAAACACCAAATTTAACAGAGCAGGAGATAATATTAATTTTAGAAGAGTTAAATGAGGTTGAAAATGCATTAAGAGAAAAAAATAAAATTCTGTTCAAGGGATATAATAATGTTATTTTCTCAGAATTGACATTCAATTATGATTTAATGAAATTTGAAGCTAGTGGAATAGAAAATATGATTCATCCATATCAATATTCACGTAAATATTCAGAGGTTATACTATACAATAGAAAAGGAATGATAAAAGGTAGTTGTAGTGTAAATGCAAATGAAAATAGTATGACATTTGCAAATAGTTTAAATGCAATGAATTTTGAAGAAACTGATTATATTAAGCTATATCATTTAGAGAAAAATGCTAGGCTAGTGCTAAATGGATTTATAGAGGATGCACCGTATGATTTATCGTCTGGTTGTCTTGATATAGATTTAGAAAATAGTTATTTCTATATATTGAATGAAAATTTAAAATATACGAATACTTTATTGGATTTATCAGATGATAAATCTAAATTAAAAGATAAAATTGATGAGTGTTTAGAAATATCTCCTGAAAATTATACGAAAGTAAGTTATAACTATTTAAAAAGTCATATAGAATATGCTACATCAATGCTATCTACTCCTAATTTAACTCAAGTCGAGATTGATTTAGAAGTTCAAAGATTAGATGAGGCAAAAAATAATTTAAAAGAAAAAAATAAAGTTATATTTAAAGGATATAACAATGTAAATTTCTTAGAATTAACATTTAATTATGATTTAATGAAGTTTGAAGCAAAAGGAACGGACTCAATAGTACACCCATTCCACTATGGACGTAAATATGGAGAGGTTATCTTATGTAATAAAAAAGGAATAGTAAAAGCTAGTTATAGTGTAAATGCAAATGAAAATAGTATCCAATTTGCAAATAATTTAAATAAATTAACATTTGAAGAAACAGATTTTATTAAGCTGTATCATTTAGAGAAAGATAGAAGGTTAGTGATGGATGGATTTATAGAAAATACACCATATGATTTATCAACTGGTTGTATTGATATAGATTTAGAAAATAGCTACTTCTATATATTAAATGAAAATTTAAAATATAGTGATATTTTATTGGATTTATCGGATGATAAAACTGAATTGAGAAATAAAGTTGAAGAATATTCACAAATATCTTCGGAAAAATATACTAAAAAGAGCTATGATTATTTCAAAAATCATCTGAATTATGCTCAGTCAATATTGGAAGTTCCTAATTTAACTACAGATGAAATTAACTTAGAAATTGAAAGACTAGATATTGCAAAAAATAAATTGAGAGAGAAAAATATCGTTATATTTAAAGGGTATAATAATACTATTTTCTCAGAATTGACATTCAACTATGATTTAATGAAATTTGAAGCTACTGGAATAGAAAATATGATTCATCCGTATCAATATTCACGTAAGTATTCTGAAGTTGTATTATTCAATAAAAAAGGTATTGAAAAAGGTAGATGTAGTGTAAATGCAAATGAAAATAGCTTGGAGTTTGCAACTGCTTTAAATAACTTAAACTTTGAAGAGACAGATTATATTAAGTTGTATCATTTAGAAAAAGATAGTAGATTAGTAATAGAAGGCTTTGTAGAAGATGCGCCATATGATTTATCTACTGGTTGTTTCAATATAAATTTAGAGAATAGTTATTTTGCTATTTTAAATGAAAATTTAAAATATTATGAACAAAATTAGAGTAAAAAAATATCTTCGGTCATGACCGAAGATATTTTTTGTTTATTAGAATGTATATTTAAACCCAGAATAGAAAGTTCTTCCACTTGAAGGATCGTAAACCTGTTCTCCATTTGAAATCCCCTCTTGATCGAAGTTTTGTCTATCAAGAAGATTGTTAATTCCACCAAATAGCTTTAAACCATTATTAAGAGTATAATTAACACTTAAATCTAGAGAAACAGTATCTTTAGCTTTATATTTATTTTCTTTATCTAGGTAGTATTGATCTTTATAGTTAAGAGTTAAAGCTGTATTAAAGGCATCTGTAAAGTAGATAGCTGTTCCTATATTAGCATTTGTTTTAGGAGTATATGGAACATAGTTTCCTTCGATAGATCTATTAGTTGAGTCACTAGAGATAGTAGCATCAACAAATGCTAAGTTTTCGAAGAATACAAATTTTCCAATAGATTGCTCTAATCCCATTTCAAATCCTTTTCTTTTAGTTTCATCTAAATTAGAGTAAGTCCAGTGTTTACCGTGAGTAACCTCTTCATAATAAATTTCATCCTTAGTTTTACCTGCAAAAGCGTTTAGTGATATAAAACTTCCAAAAGCGTAATCTTTTAATCCGATTTCAATAGTTTGGTTTGTTTCAGCTTTTAAATCATTTATAGCATAGACATTATCAACTTTATCTTGGAATTCAGTTGGAGCTGGAGTTCTAAAACTTTGTTCAAACCTAGTGTAGATATTACCCGTATCAGAGTATAGGTAATTTATAGCAAATTCATAACTATCATTTCTCATAGATTTTTTGATTTTATCTGATTTTAAACCAGAATCAACATATCCTCCATTGATAAATCCAGGAGTAACTCTATGGTAGTAGTGACTATTTTTTGTTGTATCAAATTTTGTCCACTCTCTTCTAACTCCTTGTAAGAATTGTAATTTATCAATAGAAGTTTTATTAAATGCGTAGATACCATGACTCTCTTTTTCGCTGTCTAAGTTATAAACTTTATACATATCCATAAAGTTTTCGAAATCTCTTTTACTTTTTTGAAGCTTGTAGTCATATCCTAAAATTAGATAACTATCATTTCCGTATTCATATTTAACAGATGGGTTTATTTTGAATTTTTCATCTGTAAATGTTCCAATATTATCAGCATAATATTCTCTATAATCAATCATAGTTCCAAAATTAGCATAAGTAGATTCTTTTGTTTTAACATCGTTTTTATTTTCTTGGTAGCTCATATTTAAGTTTAATGAAAGTTTAGAGTTAATATTTTTATCGTAGTTCATAGAGAACTCATTTCTAGTCAAGTTACTTCTATCTAATTGGTCAGTTGACCCTTCAAGAGCAGAGTATTTTTGTCCAAGTTCAGAACCGTTAAAATCTACACCTGATTGTGAAGCATTTGCATCTAACTCTGCTTTAGTTAGTAACTCAGCTGTTTTAGATTTCTTGTTGTAGTATGTATATTGTAATTTTAATTTGTCATCCTCACTTAGTTTTAAAAGTGAAGTTAAATTAAAATGCTCATTTTTTGTATTTTCATAATCTCTATTAGTATCGTTGTCCTCTTTAGAATAATCAATAATGAAAGCTAGATTATCATTTACTTTTACAGAAGTTCCTGTTTCAAATCTACGTTCGTTGTCACTTCCATATCTAAATCCAACATATCCCCCAGTTTTATCAACAGAGGATTTAGTTATGATATTAACTAATCCACCAGTGAATCCATCTCCATAAAGAACTCCATTTCCCCCAGGAAGAATCTCTATTTTTTCGATAGATGATACAGAAACTGAGTTTAATGGTAAGGTTCCGTGGTTTATATCAACTGGATTTATAGCAGCTCCATCTACAAGAACTTGAACTGTTGCTTTAGAGTTTAATCCACTTCCCCTCATTTGGATACTTTCTCCCACAGAGTTTCTTGTAATTGTAATTAGAGGTGAGCTCTCTAAAACCTCAGTTATATCTTTAAAGTTTTTTTCACTAATCTCCTCTTTTGTAATTATTTGAATATTTTTAGTAGTGTTTTGTAAAGATTGTTCGTATCCAAGAGTAGATATAACACTCTTCTCTAGATAAACTCCTTCACTACTAGGTTCCATAGCATGACTTAGAGCTGAAATCACAAGCCCTAAATAAATAAAGTGTTTTTTCATTGAAGTCCTCCGACTAAATATTTGATAATCAAAATAATAACATATGTTTATTTTGTTTGCAAGTAAATAATATTAAATATTTAAATAATTTGAAATTCAAAGTAAAATATGCTAAAATAGTATAAATTAAACTTGGGAGGATTTTATGAAGAAAAAGTTATTTTTTATACTCGGATGCTTATCATTATTGCTAGGAGCTATAGGTATTTTTCTACCTATTTTACCTACGACACCTTTTGTGCTTTTATCAGCTTTTCTTTTTGAAAGAAGTTCTGAAAAATTTCACAAATTACTTTTAGAAAATAAAATATTTGGAAAATATATAAAAGATTATACAGAGAAAAAAGGTATAACTTATAAAAATAAAATTATAGCAATAACAGTTATGACTTTAGGTATGGGAAAAGGATTTTTAGCTATGACTAATATCTATGGAAGAGTTGCTCTTGTAATAACATTCTTTGCTGTTTTAACTCATTTAATAAAAATGAAAACTTTAAAAGAGGGATAAATGAAAAAGGATTTAGAAGCAATTTTCTAAATCCTTTTTTCTATAAATTATTTTGTAGCTGTTTTATTTGTTTTAGTTTTTTTGTTCTCAGATTTTTTTTGCCAGAATTTATTTCCAGATGATTTTTTAGTTTTATCATTTTCAGAGTTTTGTTTTTTGTTAGAATCAAACTCTCTTTTTGGTCTTTGTTTGAAACCATCTTTTGGTTTTTTAGGAGCTGAAGTTCCCTCTTCACCGTGAATTTTTACAAATTCAGTTTTGTTAACTTTTAAAATCTCAGCTAAGAATTTTTTATCCTCAAAAGCAGAGAATGTTAAAACAATACCGCTTTTATTTGCTCTTCCTGTTCTTCCACTTCTATGAGTAAAAGCTTCTGCTGTTTTAGGAAGATCATAGTTTATAACATGAGTAACTTGAGGAATATCTAATCCTCTAGCCGCGATATCAGTAGCAACTAAAATGTTGTAAGTTCCATTTCTAAATCCAGATAAAGCTGCATCTCTTTGATTTTGAGAAAGATTTCCTTGGAAGTGTACAGCTTTTAATCCCTTATTTTCTAAAACTTTACTTAGATATTTTGCTTTATGTTTTCCATTTGTGAATACGATAACTGATTCAATTTCAGAATCTGCTAAAATTTCAACTAGCTTAGATTTTTTCTCTAAATTTTCAACATGATAAAGCTCATGTTCTATAAGTTTTACAGGATCTTTGTATTCAATTTCAATAGTTTGGTGATTTTTTTCTAATACTTTAAATGCTAAAGTTTTAATCTCTTTTGGCATTGTTGCAGAGAAAAATAGAGTTTGTTTCTTTTTTGGTGTGTGCTTAACAATTTTTTCGATATCTTTTAAGAATCCCATATCTAACATATGATCAGCTTCATCCAAAACAAGGAATTCAAGTCTAGTTAAACCAAGATTTCCTTGGTTGATATGATCTAAAATTCTACCAGGACATCCAACAACAATATCAACCCCAGTTTTAAGAATATCAACTTGCTTTTTAACAGAAGTTCCACCGTAAACAGCAAGAGTTTTAATTCCAATCCCTTTTCCAAGTTGTAAAATTGTATTGTTAATTTGCTCAGCAAGTTCTCTTGTAGGAGCTATTACAAGTGCTCTAACACCCTTTCCTTTTCCTTTTGTTGTAGCTATTTTCTCCAAAATAGGAAGAACAAATGCTGCAGTTTTTCCAGTTCCAGTTTTAGCAAGTCCAAGAATATCAATACCACTTAAAATAGCAGGTATAGCTTCGGCTTGGATTGGTGTTGCTTCTTTATATCCAACAGCAGTAATTTGCGTCATTATTTCTTGTTTAAAATTAAATTCATTAAAGTTCATTACATCTCCATCTAAAAATATTTTTTGTTTATCTGTTATTATACCATTCTTTTAATAAAAATAATATAAAAATTTATTTGAAAAAATTTGCAAATACTATACCAGAATGGTAGAATTTAAATATAGAAAGTTTAATTATCATAGAAGGAGAAAAAATATGAATTACAATAAGATTGGAAGAGATATATTACAGGAAGTTGGTGGAGAATCCAATGTTAAAGAGTTGACATATTGTTTTACTCGATTAAGGTTTGTTCTTAAAGATTTGAAATTAGTTGATAAGAAAAAGATAGAACAGTTAGAAGGAGTTATATCTGTAATAGAAAGTGGAGGTCAACTTCAGGTTGTTATAGGCTCGAAAGTTGAAAAAATTTACTTAGAGATTATACCTATGTTATCACTGAATAATGAAGTAAAAAAAGAAGATAATAAAAATGAAAGTTTAGAGGTTGGAAATATATGGAATAGGATTTTAATTGCAATTTCTACAATTTTCACCCCGATGGTACCAGCAATCGCAGCATCAGGTTTACTTAAAGGGGCTTTGACAGTTGCAAGAATTTTAGCATCAAATAAAGGATTTGATATAACAGGCAATCAAACTTATACAATAATTATGACAGCAACAGATGCAATATTTTATTTTATGCCAATAGTTTTAGCTTATACGAGTGCAAAAGTATTTAAAGCAAATGAATTTATAGCTATGGCACTTGGTGGAACGATGTGTTCTCCTGCAGTTGTAGCTCTTATGGCTGGAAGTTCATCCGTTTATATGTTTGGATTAGAGGTGACAAAAGCTAGTTATACATCCTCGGTGATTCCAATTATAATTGGAGTTTTAATTCTAAGTTACGTACAAAAATTTTTAGAAAAAATTATACCAGAGGTTTTAAAGATAATTTTAGTTCCAGGTTTATCATTGATTATAATGATTCCTGCCATATTTTTATTCTTTGGACCTATTGGAATATATATAGGAAATATGATAAGCTTTATGTATGCAGCTTTGATGGGAGTTAGTCCAATTCTTTGTGGGGCTTTTGTAGGAGGAATGTGGTGTGTGTTTGTAATTTTTGGAGCACATAGGGCGTTAGTTCCAATTGGAATAAATGATGTGGCACTTTATGGTCGTCAGAATTTATTAGCTTTTGCTGGTGCAGCAAACTTTTCTCAAGGTGGAGCGGCTCTTGGAGTTATGTTAAAAACAAAAAATAAAAATTTAGAAACCATAGCTGCTTCGGCGAGTATTTCGGCAGCTTTATGTGGAATAACAGAACCAGCAAT
Organism: uncultured Cetobacterium sp.; assembly: GCF_945952365.1. GTDB lineage: Bacteria > Fusobacteriota > Fusobacteriia > Fusobacteriales > Fusobacteriaceae > Cetobacterium_A. Next base: position 19,570 of record NZ_CAMFHX010000026.1, on the reverse strand, counting down.
TTATGGATGTAATCTAAGATTGAAAAAACCTATGATATATGCTGTTATATGTGGAGCATTAGGAGGAGCTATAATGGGAGCTGGAGGAGTTTATGGAGACTCGTTTGCTAACAATGGAGTTTTAACGATAGCAACTTATGCTGCATTTGGAATGAAAAAATTTATGTTCTATCTAATAGGAATTGGAGTTGCATTTTTCGGTTCAGCTCTTTTAACATTCCTATTTGGATTTGAAGATATTGAAAATTTAGAAAAATAAATAAAGGAGTAAAAATGGATATACAAGATAAAATAAAAAAATTCCCAGAAAATTTTTTATGGGGAGCATCGTCATCAGCTTTTCAAATTGAAGGTGGATGGAATCAAGATGGAAAAGGAAAAACTGTTGCAGATTTCAATTCGTTTAAACGTTCAGATAAACAAGCTGATTCGAAAGTTGCGAGTGATTTTTATAACAACTGGAAAGCTGATATAGATTTAATGAGTGAGTTAGGACTTCAACTTTATAGATTCTCAATCTCTTGGGCTAGAATTATTCCAACTGGTGATGGAGAGATAAATGAGAATGGAATAAAGTTTTATGATCAAGTTATTGATTATCTTTTAGAAAAAGGGATTATGCCTTTTATAACACTTTATCATTTTGATCTGCCTTATGCATTGGTTGAAAAATATAATGGCTGGGAAGATAGAGAGTGTGCTTTTGCTTTTGAACGTTATGCAAAAATATGTTTTGAAAGATTTGGTACTAAAGTAAAAAATTGGCAAGTTCATAACGAGCAAAATTTAATGGTTAGAGTTGATGAGAGAATGAATATAGATGTTGCTGATAAGTGGGAAGCTGACAGAATGAGAGCTCAAATGGATTATCATATGTTTTTAGCTCATGCTTTAACTGTTAAAGTTTTTAGAAAAGTTGTTGAAAATGGAAAAATAGGTCCAGCTGTTTCATCAACTTGTTCATACCCAGCAACAAGTAAGCCAGAGGATGTATGGGCAGCCAAAATGAACGATTGTTTTAAAACTGAGTATGCTTTAGATATGCATGTTTATGGTGAGTATCCAAAATATTATATGAGATACTTAAAAGAGAGAAACATTGTTCCTAAAACAGAGGCTATCGATAAAGATATTTTAAAAGGAGCTACAAATGATTTTATAGCTGTTAATTACTATAGAACCCTTTGTATAGAGCATCTACCAGTTGATGAAAGTCATGTTTTAGGTGAAAGAGAGTCTATCATGAATCAAGTTGACTTTGATCAATATGGATATTTTAGACATATAAAAAATGAGAATTTAAAAGCGAGTGAATATGGAGCACAGATAGATCCATCGGGTCTTAGATTAGTTTTAAATAGATATTATGAAAAATATAGATTGCCAATGATTATAGCTGAAAATGGGTTAGGAGCACATGATGTGTTAACAGAGGATGAAAAAGTTCATGATGGCTATAGAATTGATTATCTGAGAGACCACATTGAAGCTTGTAGACTTGCAATGGAAGATGGTGTCGAGATGTGGGGTTACTCTCCTTGGTCAGTTATGGATATTTTAAGTTCGCATCAAGGATTTAAGAAAAGATATGGCTTTGTATATATAAATAGAGATGACTTTGATTTGAAAGATATGAAACGTATAAAAAAAGATAGTTTCTATTGGTATCAAAAAGTTATCCAAACACATGGCGAAGAGATATAGGTGATAAATTTGGAAAATTTGATAATGAAGAGAGTTAAAGAGAAAAGATTTGAATTGATTTTACAAGTTTTTGATAAAATTGATTTTGAAAGAGTTTTGATGCCAGAGGAGTATAGTAAGGATACTTTTTATGATTTTTTAAAATGGAAAATTGGAAGTAGTTTAGGAATGAGATATGATAAACAACTTAGTTTTATATATTCTCAAAAAAATGAGGGGCTTCAAGAGCGTTTATTGAAGAACCTGGAGTATGATTTTAAACAAGAACAGTTTGAAATTTTATCTAATATATATTTTGAGTTTGGAAAAGATAGATAAAAAGATTAAGAGGAAGTAAAAAAGGGAGTCGCTATTGACTCCCTTTTATTGTTGTGTTGACTTAGTTGAGGTACCTAGAAATAGAAATGGTATAAGGATAAGAGCTATAACCCCACTTCCGATTAAAATATCATTAATTCCCATAATAGAAGATTGAATAATAACTTCTTGCTTTATTAAAGCTAATGAGTTAGTTGAGAAATTTTCAATATTAGGATTAGCAGCTGTTATGCTAGATGCCATCATGTTATGATGAAAAGCCATTGCGTGATTCCAAGCAGGAATAACTAAAGATGTTCCCAAACTACTTCCTATATTTCTCATAAAATTATAGATACCAGAAGCACTAGCTAAATTTTCGTTACTGATGTTTGAAAGAGTTAGTGTATTTAAAGATATAAAGAATATACCAACGCCAAAGCCGTTAAAAAATCTGGTTAATGCAACGTATCCTGGAGTTATTTCTGGAGAGTATCTCGCTGTGAAAAATGTGGAGATACCTAGTAGAAAGAATCCAAAAGCAGCTACTTTTCTAGCGTCTAAATGGTCTATTTTTTTTCCTAGGATAGGAGCTACCATCAATATAGCAACTCCAAGAGTGCATGTCGACTTTCCGCTAGTAAAAGCAGAGTATCCCATATAGTTTTGTAACCAAAGTGGAATTGCAACAACACCCCTAAAATATGCTAAAACAGAAAACATTAATGCGAACGACCCTACACAAAAATTTCTATTTAAAAATAGGCGAACATTTACAACTGGGGATTCGTGATGCCATTCCCAAATGACTAAGAGGACTAGGAAAACAAAAGCTGATATACTGAGTCCAACGATAATATTATTGGAAAACCAGTCTAAATCATTTCCTTTATCTAACATAAGTTGTAGAGAACCGACACCGATAACTAAAAGAATGAATCCGATTATATCGATTGGTTCTTTAACAGTTTTTTCTTTGGCGATATCTTTTTTAAAAATGTAGTAAACAATTAAACTTGATATTATACCAAAGGGAAGATTGATATAAAAACACCATCTCCAAGAAGCAGTATCAGTTACCCATCCCCCTAAAACAGGCCCAACAACAGGTGCAATAACAATAGTCATAGACCAAATTCCCAAAGCTATTCCTTTTTTCTCTTTAGGATATAACTTTAGCATAAGTGTTTGAGAGAGTGGAATCATACTAGCTCCAACAACTCCTTGTAAAATTCTCATGGTTAATAAAAAGTTATAAGATGGACTTATACCGCAAAGCATACTAACTAAAGTGAAAAGTAGTGTTGCAGCTAAGTATTGTTTAATAATTCCAAAACGTTTAGTTAACCATCCGATAAGTGGTAAAAATATAGCTTCAGCAACAGCGTAGGAAGTGATAACCCAAGTTCCTTGATCAGGAGCTACAGCAAAATCACCAGCAATGTGACTTAAAGAAACATTGACGATGGTCATATCAAGAACGTTCATAAAAGATCCGATAGCTAAGGCGATTGTAGCAAAAATAACTGATGAATTCATAAGTTATAACCTCCTTAAAAGCTATTGCTATTAATTATTTTTTCAATCAACGAATGTAATGCGTTTTCATCAATTTTATATAGTTCAGATTTTTGTTCTATAAAGTGATTGGGAATATCGACAGTTTTGTTTGTATTAACTTTAACTGTCAAAGTTGTCCCAATCGGTAGAACACCATTTTTATTTAAACTATCCTGATTAAAATCAATACGAACAGGAACACGTTGGACAATCTTAATCCAGTTTCCAGTAGCATTTTGTGTTGGTATTAAAGCGAAGGCACTTCCTGAACCAGCAGATATTCCAGTGACAACACCACTATAAGTTTTACCATTCAAATCACTTTTGATTTCAACATGGTTTCCAAGTTTGATATCTCTAAGCTGAGTTTCTTTAAAGTTTGCATTGATCCAAGTTTTATTTAAATCAACAACAGTAAAAAGAGTTTGACCAGCACCAACTTGTTGTCCTAAATTAACTTGTTTTTGGGCTATTACACCAGATATAGGTGAGAAAATTTTAGTTTTTTCCAAATTATAGTAGGCGTTTTTTAAATTTTCAATAGCTATAGCGACAACAGGATGAGAGTATATATCAGAGCTAAAAGCTTCTATTTTACTATTCTCTAAATTAGTTAGACTTTACTCGTAGGTATTTTTACTATCGATATATTTAAAACTAGTTGTATCAAAATTTTCTTTACTTGTTATTCCTGTGCTGCTAGATATTGTTTGTCTTTTTAAAGTTTTATCAGCAAGAGCAAGATTAGCTTTAGCGGTTAAAGTGTTATTTTCATTAACTTTCACAGTATTTTGTAGTGTATAATATTTTCTTACTGCGTCAGCTAATTTTGTTTCAGCATCTTTAAGAGCGATTTCATAATTAACTGTATCTAGTTTTATAGCAGAAGTCCCAATCGTTATAGGTTGAGTATCTTGTACGTTAATCTCATTTATAACACCACTAACCTGTGTTGTTATAGAGACTTGATTTCCGTGGATATATGCATTTTCAGTTTCTTCATATCCTTTTAAAAAAAACATATAGTAAAGTAAGTATAAAATTCCAATGACAAAAATAATTATAAGAAATATTCCAATTTTCTTTTTGGCATCTGCTCTATTTTGATTTTGATTTTGATTTTCCACTTTTATTTCACCTCATTTTTATAGTAGCCACCGATAGACCCAATTAAGTTAATTTGATTTGTATACAGATTAAAGTTATTTTCAATGTAACTTAATTCAGTATCAAGTAAATTATTTTCAGAGTTTAAAAGTTCGAGCTTTGATATACTTCCAATTTTATAAAGAGTATTGCTATCCAAATAATTGGATTTTATATTTTTATATTTACTTTCTTCGAGTAAATTATTTGATTTTGATGTTTTTAAAATACTGAGACTGTTATTGATATCTTGGTAAGCTTTGATTAGATTATTATTATAGTTCTCAATAAAGATATTTAGATTAACCCCAGCAATTTTATAGTTTTGAGTAAGTGTATTTCTATTGAATAAAGGCAGGTATAAGCTTGGTCCCATCTCCCATAATGTACTGTGTGCTTTCAACAAATCTTGAACATTTATATTTTGATATAAATATTTCCCAGTGATAGAAAATCTAGGATAAAAATCAGCTTTTAAAGATTTTAAATTTTCTTTTTCTGAACTAATTAAAGCTAAATAATATTTCACATCTGGTCTATTTATAGCTATATCAGAATCAATATAATTAGGAATATCTAAAAAATAATCGAATTTATGTGTATTAGAATCTATTTTAGCTAATGTGTTATCAATAGTTTCTGAATTAACATCGCCAACAAGAGTGTAGAAACTATTTTTTAATATCACCTTTTGTGTATTTATATCAACAATATTTTGTTTTAAAGATAGAATATTGTTTTTAGCGATAGAAATATTTTCGTTATTTCCAAGACCAGTTTGATAAAGAATATTTTGATATTTTAAAATTTCTTCTGCAATATTTAATTTTTTTTGAAAAATGTTTTCCTCTTTTACAAGGAAAATATATTTTCCATAGAGATTTGCAACAAGAGTTGAAAGAGTGAGAGTGCTCCACTCGCTTTGAAGTTCTGTTGCTAGTTTTGAATATTGTGCTTGTTTTTCTAAAGCATCAAATTTCCCCCAAATATCAAAAATATACTCTGCTTGAATACCTACAGAACCAAGGTCGATGGTATCACTATTTTTAATATTTTTAATATCTAAGTCTGTTTTAACACTAGATGTCAAAACATGGTTTCGATTCCAATCAGCACCTAAATCGACACTAGAAAAATTTGAATTTTTTGTGGAGTTTAAAGTGTATATAGCTTTTTCAATATTAAGTTTAGAGATTTTAAGATCGCTATTTGTTTTTAAAATTTCATTAATAAGAAAGGTTAATTCAGGATTATTTGCATTTACCCACCACTCATGAGATTTAAAAAAAACAGTGTTATTTTGTGATTTATTTTTTGTGATTAAAGTTTTGATAGGAGTTTCAGTAACTTTAGGGGTTGCTAAGCATCCTGTTATTAAAATAGGTAAGATTATAAAAAAGATATGTGTTCTCATAAAGTCCTCACTCCTGATAAAATGTATTAAATTTAATACATTTTAGTAGATTTATATTGTAATTATTTTCTAAGATAATTATTCTCTAAATATCTTTAATTTCCTACAAAGTATTACTATTTAATTGTGAAAAAAAATTAACTTTACAATAAAATTTTAAATGATATACTTATATTAAATCATTTTCGACTATTATAAAACAAAAAGAATAAAAAATCATCTATAAAACAGTGGAGGTTTTACATATGAAGAAAAAACTAATTGTTAATGCCGATGATTTCGGATTATCTCCTGGTGTTAATAAGGGAATTGTAGAAGCATATTTAAATGGAATTTTATCTTCAACGACGCTGATGGTTAATCAACCTTACGCAGAACATGCTGTTGAACTATATCAAAATTATAGTAATTTAGGTTTAGGTATACATTTAACTTTTGATAAAGGAAAATCTCTTTTTGGAGTATCTTCTTTGACTGATAGCGAAGGAAATTTTAAGAGATATAAACTTCTTTTAGAAAGTGGTAGGAAAGAAGATTTTATAAGGGAGATTGAGGCACAGATTTTTAGATTTGAAGAGTTGTGTGGGAAAATGCCAACACATATGGATTCGCATCATCATATTCATATTAGAATTAAAGAAGCTTTTGAGGCTATTCAAGTTATATCAAAAAAATATAATTTGAAGTATAGAAAAAATGATGAGTTGATTGGTGAATTCTATGAGGATAATGTTTCGTTAAGTAATTTTTATTCTCTAATAGATACTAAAGATACTGAAGTTATTGAATTTATGTGTCATCCGGCTATTGTGGATACTACTTTATTAGAAACTAGCTCATATAGTTACAAAAGAGAGGAGGAGCTTAAAATTTTAACGAGTAGTGAAGTTAAAAATTATGTTAAAGATAGATATATTCTAATGTCTTATGATGGAAAAATAAAAAATGATGTAAATTATTGAAAAATATTTAAATAGGAAAAGGAGACTTCTATAATCAAAATATGAAGTCTCCTTTTAAGTATTATTATTGTAAGCTTTCTTCAATTAATTTTTTAGGATCTTGAATTGCTACTTTTGTTTTTACATCTAATATTTTTATATTTTTGAATCTTTGAGGTTCTTTAATAGCTACATCATGTGCAAATATTATAACCTTAGCATTTTCGATATCTTTTTGAGTAATTCTATTTACGATACCGTTAGCTCCTTGAGTTTCAACTTTTATTCTAACTCCCATTTTAGAGGCAGTTTTTTCAAGAGCCTTAGCCGCTAAAAATGTATGAGCAACTCCAGATGGACAAGATGTTATAGCTAAAACTTCAGCTTCTCCTTCACCTACAACAGCTTCATAATTTAATTCTTCTATCTCTTCTTCTAATGTTTCAGAAGCGATAGGTTTTAAAGTATTAACAATCAGAGCTGTAGTTAAAGCTCCTAGAATTGTTCCAAGGATATATCCAAATTTCCCTTCAACTACTGGTAAAACAATCCAACCACCCCAAGGGGCATGGTTGATAGAGTTCATTACAAATCCAGTAATATTTCCAACAATTCCACCAGCAACTATAGCAGGTAAAACTCTCATAGGATCAGCAGCAGCAAAAGGAATTGCACCTTCACTAATTCCAATTAGCCCCATTATAGCAGCAGCTTTTCCAGCTTCTTTTTCATCTTTTGTATATTTTTTAGGAGATAAGAAAGTAGCTAAAGCCATTCCAAGAGGAGGAGTACAAATTGCTATTCCAACTCCACCCATTAACCAAGGTTGAGTATCAACTTGAGTTTGAGCAAAAAGTGTAGCAACCTTATTAATAGGCCCTCCCATATCAAAAGCTGTCATTCCACCAAGAATTGCACCAAGAGCAATTTTACCACTACCAGCCATACTAGCAAGCCATGCATTCATACTTGTCATCATAGTAGCTATTGGGATACCGATTCCCCACATAACAATACCGCAAACTATAAATGTTCCAATTAATGGATAGATAAAGATTGAACCTAAAGACTTCATACTATCAGGAAGTTTAATTTTTTTAAGTAAATTGATAATAAAACCAGCTATAAATCCAACTATGATAGCTCCTAAAAATCCAGTTTTATAGTTTTGAACCGCTATCCATGAACCAATCATTCCTGGGGCTAAACCAGGTTTATCAGCAATCGAGTAGGCGATATATCCACCAAGAACAGCTGTGAAAAGAGTAAGTCCAGCAATACCCATATCAGCCATATCTTTTAAAAACCCAGCTTCAGGAACAGCTCCCTTTCCGGATAACATAACAGCAAGAGAAAGTAGTACTCCCCCGGCAACAATAAATGGAATCATATGTGAAGTTCCGAAAAGAAGATGCTCTTTTAATTTGTTAACTTTAAATTTAAGTGAGTTATTTTCATTGTTTGAATTTTCAAATACTCTTTCTTTTTTATTAATATTTTCATTTTTTAAAATAATATTTAAGAACTCATCTTTATTTTTAGCATTTCTAAGAGAATCTATAAATCCATCTTCCATAAAAAGAGTCGTAAGATTTGAAAGAACTTCAATATGTGTTGTTCCTTTTTCTGAATCAGGAATAGCTATTAAAAAAATTAAATCTACCTCATTACTTTCATCAACAGATTCCCAATCTTTAATTTTATTTTTTAATCTTGCAGCAGCAATTTTTGGAGTTTTAACAGAAGATGATTTTCCATGAGGAATAGCAAGACCATCCTCTAATCCAGTTGGAGACTTAGTTTCTCTAAGTAAAACAGCTTTAAGAAATTCGTGTTTGTTAATAAGAGCTCCATTTTCATCAAGTAGATCAACTAATTTTTTGATTACTTCAGTTTTATTTGAAGAGTTTGAATCTAAAAGAATTAAATTATTGTTGATTAAATTATTAAAATTCATAAAAACCTCCTAAGTTTTATTTTTATTTTATGATATCAAATTAAAAATAAAAAGAATAGAATCATATTTTTTCAAAAAAATATGATTTTTTTTAACCTTATATGGTTTAAAATTAGAAAAAATGTATAAATTGTGATAGAATAAATTAAAAAAATGGAGAGAAAATAATGACTAAAAGAGAGATTAAAATTCTTAAATATATTATAAAATATAATGGGAAAATTAGTTATAAGTTACTTTCAGAACTTTTATATATAAATGAAAGAAGCATACGATATGATATCGATAAAATAAATGAAATATTAAAAAATAATAATCATCCTGAGATTGAAAAAATTGAAAAAGGGAAAATATCTTATACAAATTTAAATATTTTAGTAATGGTAGTTGATAAATTTATAAAAAATATGGATATAATAGAATATAAGGATGAGATTATAATGTTTAAGGTTTTATTTTTAGAAAGAATAAACCTTAAAAATATAGAGGATGAGCTAGGAATTAGTAGAAGTAGTATAAAAAATATTCTAAAAACAGTTAGAGAAAATTTAAAAAAAGATGAATTAAAATTAGAAATTGAGGTACAGAAAGGTTTAATACTTGTTGGTGAAGAGGAGAATGTAAGAAAAGCACAATTGAAATTCATACTGATGTATTCAAAAGATGTTTACTTTTCAAGTATTCTTGAAAAGTATTATGAAGAAATAGATAAGAAAAAAATAGAAATATTTTTAAAATCGATAATGGATAGTACAAAGCATGTAATATCAGATGAACCATATATAAATTTATATAACTATATTTTAATAACTGTTGATAGATTGAAAAAAGAAAAGCATATATCTAAAATTGAAAATCAGGTATTTTTTCAAGGACTAAAAGAATATAAGGAAGTAAATAAGTTTCTAAATATTTTAGAGATTGAATACAAAGTAAAAATTAATTCAAATGAAAAAGTTCGTTTAACAGATTATTTTTTAGGAAGTCATTGCTATTCAACTGAAAATAGTAGCTATCAGTTTTGGATAGAGATTGATATAATAGCTAAAAAAATAATTAAGATGTTCTCTGAAAATATGGGAGTGAATCTATCTCGAGATAAAGTTTTATTAAAGGGAATCATCAATCATTTAAAGCCTACTATTCATAGATTAAAAAATAATCAAGTTTTAGAAAATAGTATTTTAAAAGATTTTTTAAAGCTTTATAAGCCAATTTTCATGGGAACTAAAAAATCGATTAAGCCATTGAGAAACTTTATAGGATTGGAGATCACAGAAGATGAAATCGCTTTTTTGGCTATTCATTTTAAAGCAGCTTTGGATAGAACAAATAAACTTGAGAATAGAAAAAATAATATCTTAGTAGTTTGTAGCTCGGGATACGGAACATCAAAATTGTTATCACAGCAAATAAATGAGAATTTTGCAGTTAATATTGTTGAGGTTATTCCGTTTTATAAATTAAAAGATTATATTTTAGAAAATGTAGATCTTATAGTGGGAACTATAAATATGGATGAGATTAATCTTAGAAAACCCTGTATAACTATAAATACAATATTATCTAAGGAGGATATAACTTTACTTGAAAATGTTGGATTAAGTAAAAGAAAAAATCGTATTTTCCTATCAGATTTATTGGAAATTTTTAAAAGAAATGGAGTAGTAAAAAATGAAAATGTTTTAGTAAAAGATTTATCAATATTGATGAATGAGATTTTAATAAATGATATCGATAGTGACGAACTAAAATTATCTGATATGTTAGAAGATATACTTTTAGATGTAGAGTGTGAAGATTGGGAAGAGGCAATTAAACTAGCAGGCAAAATAATGATTGAAAATAAAATATGCGATATAACTTATATTGAGAGTATAATAGAGAGAGTAAAAGAGTTTGGTCCATATATGGTTATGAGTAATAAAGTAGCTCTTCCACATAGTAAAAATATTGCTAATGTTTTTAAAAGTAAAATGGTTCTATTAAATTTTAGAAATGATATACTTTTTCCAGAAAATACACCTGTAAAAACAATGCTAACTTTTACTTCTCAAGATGAAGATACTCATTTGGATGCATTATCTAATTTTTTAGATTTAGTTAATAATTATAAATTTTTAGAGAAATTAGAAAATAATCCGAGTAAAAAAAAGATAGTTGATATAATAAAGAAGTATGAGTTTTTATCAAATTTAGGAAAAAATGGATTCATCTAAAAAGTTTTTAAAATAAATTTAACCCAAGAAATTTTATCTTTAAAAAGATTAATTTTCTTGGGTTTTTTCTTTTTTTAGTTAAAAGTATCTACATCTAATTTTGGACCGAAATTATTCGTATCCATTTGATCCATCTCCATAACAGCTGTAGTTGCAGGAGTAGGATTAACATTTGTATTAGAACAAGCAATGAAGACTAAACTAAATAAAAAAGCTACAATTAATTTTTTCATTTTAAACCTCCTTATTGAGTTAGATTTTCTTGATTTTTTATACAGAGTAAAGTTTTAACTTCCTTTATTTATCTGTATATTAATTTACACTTTTTCCGAGGACAAGTGTTCCTAAAGTTTTAGAAATGGGAATTTTTTTTCTTCGATAAATTTTGTCTTCAATCAAACTTTCAATTGCATCAATACATATTTTTTTAGTTTCAATTGTAAAACTTGTAAGTTCGGGTGAAAACCAATTCTTAAAACTTAAATTATCATGTCCAATAATAGATATCTCCTCGGGAATTTTAACTCCTAAATCATTAAATCCTTTTATTAATCCTAAAGCCCATATATCGTGCTGAGCAAATATAGCATCGATTGTATCCAATTTTTTATATAACTCTTGAGCTATAGCTACTCCATTTTCAAAAGATGGAGAGGATTTTATAATTAGATTTTCATTGAAAACTAGTTTATTTTCCTCTAAAGCGTGTTTAAAACCTAAAGTTCTCATTTTAAAACTTGGGGTCATATCAGTTGTTATTGTGACTATAGATTTTAAATTTCGACTTAAAAGGTATTGAGTTATTATTTTTCCAGAACTGTAATTGTCGGCAGTAAAAACCTCCTCAGAATATTTTTCAGGGCCATAATAAAGAAGAGAGTAAGGATATTTCATCTCTTTTAAAAATTCGATTTCATTATTTGTTAATATCTTTGAGAAAATTATTACTCCATCTATAAGACCACTATTGAAAAGCTGTGAAACCTTAATTTTAAAATCTTCAGTATTTTTAAAAAGATATAAAGCTGGTTCATACTTTTTTAACTGTATCTCTTCGTGTAGGGTACTCCAAAATACATTTGTAAATGTACTGTGAGGTATTTTAAAAAAATCATCTTGCATAAAAATACCAATTGTATTTGAGCTTTTTTTAGAAAGATTTCGAGCATTTATATCTATTGTATAATTAAGTTCTTTTGCTATTCTTTTAATCTCTTCCCTTGTTTCTAAAGGGATTCGATTGTTATCACTTAAACTTCTAGAAATAGTAGAAATACTATATCCAGTTTTAGCAGCGATATCTTTTAATGTAATTTTTTTCATATTTTTCTCCATAAACTTTTAATGACTGCCTTTTCATTTTACACTATATTTTTTCATATTTAAATATATTGTTTTATTACATAACAATTTAAAAATTGACATTTTATAAAATTTATAGTAGTATAGTCATAAAAAATAATGCGCAACCGATTGCGCAAAACGGGAGGAGATATGAAATTTAAAATGATTGATAAATTAATTTTATCGACACTTATTATTTCAAAATTTGCGGTAGCATCTAATTTTAAACCAGGAACATATATAGGGTCTGCACCAGGATATAAGGATAATATCCAAGTTGAGGTTAAAGTTAATTCGGAAAAAATAGAAAGTGTAAGAATAGTAAAGCATGATGAGAGTCCACTTATATCAGATGTAGCTTTAGAAAGAATTCCAGCAGAGGTTGTTGAGTATCAAAGTCTTGGGGTAGATGAGGTTGCAGGAGCTACAGCAACAAGTAAAGGGGTAATTGCTGCTATAACAAGAGCACTTAGATCAGCAGGTGGGGATTTAAATACATTGAGAAAAAAAGTTGTAACAAATACAGTGAAAGAAAATAGAGAATATAATGCAGATGTTATTGTAGTTGGAGGTGGAGGAGCTGGTTTAGCAGCAGCAGTTTCAGCTCATCAAAATGGTGCGACAGTATTAGTTTTAGAAAAAATGCCAAGAGTTGGAGGAAATACTCTTATAGCAGGATCAGCATATAATGCTGTAGACCCAAAGAGACAAAAACCGTTAGGAATAGAGGACTCAGTGGATTTACATTATAAACATACATTTGAAGGTGGAGATAAATTAGGAAAACCAACTTTAATAAAAACTTTTGTTGAAAATTCATATTCAGGAATTGAGTGGTTAGAAAGCTTAGGAATGGGATTCAAAGATGAGATATTTACAGTTTTAGGAGCTTTATATCCAAGAAGTCACAAACCAGAAAAACCTTTAGGAACAGGATTCATAGGAACTTATGAGGATTATATCTCTAAAAATAAAGGAATAACAGTACTTACAGATACAAAAGTTGAAGATTTAATATTAGAAAATGGAAAAGTTATAGGAGTGAAAGCAGTAGGTAGAAAAGAGAATGTTATAGCAAAAGCTAAAAATGGTGTTGTTATTGCTACAGGTGGATTTGGTGCTAATGTTGAACTTCGTCAACAATATAACTCAAAACTTACAAAGGCTATTCCTACAACAAATCATCCAGGAGCAACAGGAGAGGTTATGTTAATGGCAGCTGAAAAAGCAGCAGCAAACTTAGTTGGTTTACAATATATCCAACTTCTTCCGATGGGAGATCCTGTAAGTGGAAGTTTAAGTGGAAATATAGAGGGAAGTGTTGAGGATAGAATATTTGTAAATAAATCAGGAAAGCGTTTTGTTGCAGAGGATGAACGTAGAGATGTTATGACAAATGCACTATTTGAACAAGAAGATGCATATATGTGGACTATAGTTGATGCACACACTTACCCAACTGAGCAAGGAAAAAATAACTTCAACGAAACGATAGAAGATTTAGTGAAAAAAGGTAGAGCATTTAAAGGTGAAACAGTAGAAGAGTTAGCAGCTAAAATTAAGGTTGACCCAGCTGTATTAAAAGATACAATAGATAAGTTTAATGTTGCTGTTGAAAATAAAACTGATGAGTTTGGAAGAAAATTATTTGCAAATAAATTGGATAAGGCACCATTCTATGCAGGACCACGTGTTCCAACAGTTCATCATACTATGGGTGGAATTGAAATCAATGAAAAAGCACAAGTTTTAGATAAAGCAGGAAATCCTATTCCAGGATTATTTGGAGCAGGAGAAGTAACAGGTGGACTTCATGGAAGTAATCGTTTAGGTGGAAATGCTTTAGCAGAGATAACTGTTTTTGGAAAAATAGCAGGAGAAGAGGCAGCTAAAAATAAATAAAAATTAGTAAATAAAAAGGCAACTTTAAAAAATTGAAGTTGCCTTTTTCTATTTAAAAATTTAATATCCCCAACTATTAATATATCACAAGTTTTTTAAGATTACAATTGTTTTATTTAGATATACCAGTACAAAAAAGAGAAAAAAGTCTCTGGGGGGATTTAGAGACTTTTTTCTTTAAATGAAGTAAAAAAACAATCAAAGAAAACACTTTTAAAAAAATCTGAAAACACTTTATGATATCTTATACTTGTAGGGTCATTAATTTCCTTTTTTTATTTCAATTTTTTTTATTTACAATTTTTTAACAAGAAAGATATATGTATTTTACATAGATATGAGATAATTTAAAGTATTATAAAATAGATTTTGGAGGGGTTATGAAAATTTTAACAGCTATAGGAGCATTATTAATTGCTGCTACATCATATTCAGCACAGATATCAATGGAGAAGGTTGGACATTTCCAAGGTGCACCAATAGGAGCAGGGGGGCCAATCGATATAGTTGACTTTTACAATAATACTTTATTTGTAGCAAATGGAACTAATACGGATATTCAAAAACCATCTTTAGATATTGTTAAAGTGGATGGGTTAAAAAATAAAGAGAAGGAGTTCAATCTTTCTAAAAGAGTAGATATTCAAAAATTTATAGGAACAACTGAGGAAGTTAGTGATTTAACTTGCATTAAAGTTAGTCCGAATGGAAAATTCTTGGCATTATCAGTAGCTTTAAATCCAACAACAGAAAATGGGTATATAGTTATAACAAGTTTAGAAGGAGATTATATAGCTCACTACAAAGTTGGAGCTTTACCAGATAATTTAGCTATCACACCCGATAGTTTAAAAGTTATTGTAGCAAATGAAGGAGAGCCAGGAAAAGGACTTAAAGTTGATCCAGAAGGAAGTGTTTCTATTCTAGATTTATCGAAAGGTTTGGATAAAGGAAGAGTTATAGAAGTTAAAATAGATGAAGCACTAATAAAAGGAGAGCTAAAAGCGAATTTAGACGAATATGTTAAAGCTGCTCCCCATAAACCAACATACAGTCAGGCTTTAGAGCCAGAATATATCACAATAGATGAAGCTGGAAAATTTGCATACGTTTCATTCCAAGAGGATAGTGCGATTGGACAAATAGATATCGAGGCTGGAAAATTCGTTTGGATTGAATCTATGGGAGTAAAAGACCATTCAAAACCAGAAAATAGTTTTGCAATTGGAAAAAATAGTCCAAATTTAGTTACAGGAAATGTCTTTGGAATGTATCAACCAGATGGAATAAAAGTTATTAATCAAAATAATAGTACTTATTTAATAACTGCAAATGAGGGAGACGCCAGAGATTATGGTAAAGGATTATTTGTAGAAGATGACTCTACTATAGGAAAATTATTAGAAGCGGGTAAAAAAATAAATGTACCAGTTACAGAGGATATGAAGAATTTAAAAATTAGTAAGTTTAGAGGTTTAAATGAGAAAGGCGAGTATGATAAACTTTATTCGTTTGGAGCGAGATCATTTTCTATATTCAAAGTGGAAGATGGAGGAGTAAAACTTGTATTTGATTCAGGAAATCAGTTAGAAGAGATTACTAAAAAATATCTACCTCAATATTTCAATTCGAGTAATACAAATATAAAGCCATACTCAAGAAATAACTCTAAAGGTCCAGAACCAGAAGATGTTGAGATTGGAACAATAGATGGAAGAACATTTGCTTTTGTAGGATTAGAAAGAATTGGAGGAGTTGTAACATTTGATATTACAGATGCTACAAAACCTGAGTTTGCTGGATTCTTCTCTGGAAGAGATTACTCTGAAGATGTTAAAGGGGATGTAGGGATTGAAGGGTTAAAATTTGTAGCTTCAGAAAAGTCACCTACAGGAAAGCCATTATTAATCTCATCAAATGAGATTTCAAACTCTATAGCTATCTATGAATTAAAAGTTTCAAAATAGATTTAAAATAGTAACATATGTTACTGAAGTTATGACACCTTTATTGTATACTTTGTATATAAAGATAAAGGAGTGGAAATTATGAAGAATAGCTATAAAAATAAAGATGATATTAGTGCGACACGTTTCGTAATGAAAAGTTACGACATGTTAAAAGTAGCTTAAGAATAAGTGAAATAACAGAGAACTGTATTTTCGAGAAGTAGAATGATGGAGTAACGCCCTGAAATGCTTCCTCTAATACTCCGATATGCGATTAGGTTCTAACTAAATCTAATGGTGTAAAGCTCGGTGAAGTCGGTTGAGAGTTATCCCTAACATGTAATGATGAGGAAATGCGAACCAGAGGTGGTCGAGATAATGATAGATCGGGAGTCAAGTCTATAAGGTAAGAATGCACGCATGTGCTGACAAAGTTTTGAATGTACAGCTCTAAACTTCTATACAACAGAAATGTTGCACCCGCAAAATTGTGGGGTAAGTGGCGATTAGTAAAAATTAATATTATGAAACTCGCTATACTGTTACAGGCAGTATCCAGCTTACAGGGCTATAGAAACTACCTAAGTAGATTTAATGATAGAAAATATGGAACGTGGAAAGCAAGACACAACAAAAACCTAGTTAGAGGGTTGGTGAATATAAGTTAAGGGTTTAACGAAATTTCTTTAGTCTTGTGAGAGTAGGGGCACAGTACGAATGAAACCATGATAATAAGTGGTGGACGGATAGCCCCAAGTCAATAATTTTAAAATTGTTTTAATTTAGAATTAATAGATGAATGGTCGTAAACCATAAGCGATATATTAAAAATTAAAAATGAAATAGTAAAACGAATTAAATATGATTTAAAGGGCAGATACACACCAGGAATGGTAAAAAGAGTAGAGATTCCAAAAGGAGATGAAGAGTTTAGACCGCTAGGAATACCAAACATATATGATAGATTAGTACAACTGTGTTTTAAACAGATTTTAGAACCAATAGTTGAAAAAAGATTCTATAAAAATTCCTTTGGATTCCGACCAGAACGTAGTGCGGAGCATGCGATAGCAACTTGCTATCATATGATAAATATTGCAAAGCTACATTTTGTTGTAGATATCGATATAAAAGGATTTTTCGATAATATAAATCATAAAAAGCTGATAAAACAACTTCAACGATTTAAATCTATTGATAAGAAAACTTTATCACTAATAAAAGGTATGCTGAAAGTGGAAACTCTACTCTTGGAAATAAAGAAGTAGCTTTGAAAGGTACAAACTTAACTGAAGTTAGAATTGTTAGATACGCAGATGACTTTAAACTCTTTTGTAGAGATAGAGCATCAGCGGACAAGATGTTTAAACTTGTTAAAATATTCTTAAAAGATAGATTGAAACTAGAAGTTTCAGAAAAGAAATCAAAAATAGTGAATCTAAGAAAAGAGTTTAGTGTCTTTTTAGGAATAAAATTCAAAGCTGTTAAGAATAGAAATAGATTAACTGTGAGGTCATATATATCTGACAAAGCAAGAAAAGCTATCCTAACCTTAATCAGAGAAGAGATAAAAGAGCTTCAAAGAAGACGAACTGCCACCCAAGTCTTAAAATTTAATTCAATAATACTAGGAATTCAAAATTATTATCGCATGGCAACAATGGTAAATATAGATTTTAGTAAAATTGGCTATATAGTTAATAAATCCTTAATGAACAGATTAGGGAAACCATCTGGGAAAAAGGATAAGAAATATAAACTCCGCTATAAAGGATACAACTTTAAAGTATGGAACGTAGCAGGAACAACAATTTTCACGCTACAAGCTATAAAGTTTAAAATACCTAAACTATTTTCAGCGAAAAAGAAAGTTATGAATGTAGAGAAACAAATTGAGATAAACGAAATTGAAAACCCTCAAATAAGAGCAATCTTGAGACTCCAAAAAAACTCAACTTGTGAAGTAACAGGAAAATATATCGCAGGTAACGACAACTTTTATGTTCATAGGCTAGTCCCAAGAGAACATGGAGGAAGTGATGACCTTGAAAATTTAATGTTACTAGATTCTTCATTCAAAGCCTTACTAGAAAGCGAAAATAGAGAGGATTACTATAAAGACAATGAGAATTATGCAAGAATATTAAAAACACTTTCTAAATATAAATAAAATTTAAAATTATGATGGAACGCCGTGTGCGGTGAAAGTCGCATGCACGGTGTGGAGCAGGGGAAAAGGTGGAGATAACGTCAAAACCTTACCTATTGCTATAATTATATGATAACTCTGTTTTACCAAAAGATTTAGATAAAGTTGGAGAGACACCTTTTATGACAGAGGAAAATGTATTTCCAGATATTTTAAAAAACCATATGGCACCTAAAAATAAATTGGGATATCTTGTAGTGAGAAAAGGTGAATTAAACTATGTTTGGGAGGATGAAGAGGACAAAGTTTATACAGTTGATTCAAATCATCCGTTAGTTATTTATCCTGAGAGATATCATCGTGTTATTTTAACAGGAGCTGTTGAATTTAAAGTTGAGTTTTATCGTTATGATGACGAAATAATTGTGGATAAAACTGCTTTAAGACCGGGAGAAAATTTTATAAAATAAATACTTTTAAAAAACTCCCTTTTTACTGGATAGATGAAATGAAAATCTATTTAGTTTAAAGGGAGTTTTATTTCTTAATTTAAAATTCTATTAATTGCAGTTATTATTGATAACAACAGCTAACATCTCTAATTCAGAATCTCCGACATTTAATAAAGAGTGTTGTTCTCCATCACAAGTATAAACCACATCCCCTTCATTGACTGTATAAGTACCACTTTCCTCTTCTACTAGACCAACTCCTTTTAAGATATAGTAGACTTCAAAGTCGTTCACATGTCTATGTAGTCCGATAGATGAATTTTTCTCTAGAATGACTCTACTAAAAAGTTTTCCTTCATTTTGAAGTTCATCTTTAGATAGGATTTCAATCATTTTTAATTTTCCAACTCCACCTCTTAATCCTTCAATCTCTTTGGTTTCTAATTCATTTTTTCGTTTAATCATAATGCCCCCCTTCTATTATTAAGTTTCTGTTAACTTAAAATTTATTGAAACTACTCCAATCCTTTGAGGTA
>NZ_CAMFHX010000025.1 GCF_945952365.1 uncultured Cetobacterium sp. | reverse complement strand
GACAATAGATTTTCACTCTATAAACAGGGGTTCGATTCCCCTACGGGGTACCATTGGGGATATAGCTCAGTTGGGAGAGCGACGCACTTGCACTGCGTAGGTCAGCGGTTCGACTCCGCTTATCTCCACCATTTGCCTAGATAGCTCAGTTGGCTAGAGCACCCGGTTCATACCCGGGCGGTCGAAGGTTCGAATCCTTTTCTAGGCACCATTTAGAACTTTAAACACTCTTAACGAGTGTTTTTTTTATTTCAATAGAAAAAAAAATCACCCTAAAGGTGACTTTTTCTATCTATCATATTTTATATATTTCAGAACTTGTATTATCAACGTTGGTGCAAATGCCAGTACTGTCATTTCTAAGAAATTCATTAAAGTTAAATCCGAAACTGCAAACATATCATGAAATGCCGGAACAATTAATACAACATATAATAACGCTGCTCCTAATAGGAATGCATATATACTAAACATATTTTTCGTCAATCCTAATTTTAATACCGATCCATTTCCTCTACAGTTAAATCCATGGAACAATCTACCCAAACACAGTGTAGAAAACGCCATTGTACTTCCTAATCCTGCATCTCCTTTAGCAAATCCTAAATAGAACGCAATCATCGTCACAACTGCAATCAAAGTACCTTCCATTAGAATTCTACTCGATAGTTGTTTATCTAACAACGGTGCATTAGCTTCTCTTGGCTTTTCATCTAAAACGTTTCCTTGTGACGGTTCCATCCCAATCGCTATCGCTGGTAAACTATCCGTTAAAAGGTTTATAAACAGAAGATGTACTGGTGCAAATATCACTGGTAACCCCATCAACGAAGCATAAAATACCGCTAAAATTCCAGCTGTATTTCCAGATAGTAAAAATCTTATCGAATTTTTTATATTTGCATAAAGATTTCTTCCTGTTACAACTGATTTTACTATAGTTGAGAAGTTATCATCAGTTAAAATCATCGAAGCCGCATCTTTAGAAACCTCTGTTCCTGTTATTCCCATAGCTATTCCTACATCAGCTTTTTTCAGAGCCGGAGCATCATTCACACCATCCCCTGTCATCGCACAAATCTTACCTAACTTTTGCCAAGCTGAAACTATTCTTATCTTATGTTCTGGTGATACTCTTGCATATACAGAGATTCTTTCAACATGTTGTAGCAACTCCTCATCTGTCATCTTTTCAACTTCAGAGCCATTTAATGTTTCATCTCCATCTTTATAAATTCCGATCTCTTTTGCTATCGCTTTAGCTGTAACCTTATAATCTCCTGTTATCATAACCGGTTTTATTCCAGCTCTTATACAGTTTTGAACAGCTTCTTTAGATTCCTCTCTCGGAGGATCAATCATACTTATCAAACCAATAAATATAAATTCGTTTTCATCTTCAAATTCTAACACCAATCTCTTTCATTCCAAAAGCTAAAACTCTAAGTCCCGATTCAGCAAATTTTATATTCGCCGCCTTTATACTCTCTATATCTTTCGCCTCTACTAAATCTATATCTCCATTTTCTCTCAATATATATTTAGCTTTATCAATTATAATATCCGGAGCTCCTTTTGTTATAAGATAGTCTCTACCCTCGATTCTATTTAAAGTACTCATCATTTTTCTATCTGAATCAAACGGCAACTCTTTTAGTCTTAAATACTCTTTTCTGATATCTGTTTCAACCATATTGTATTTATGACCTATATTTACAAGTGCAATCTCTGTCGGATCCCCAATCTCTTGTCCATTTACATTTACAGCATCACTACAAAGTATTGCAGCTCTCAGTAATCCCATCTCAATTTTTGACTCTATCTTTATACTTTCTGCATCCACAACTTTTCCATCTACAAATAGATTTTTTACAGTCATTTTATTTTGAGTAAGAGTCCCTGTTTTATCAGAGCATATTACAGATACACACCCTAAAGACTCAACTGAGTGTAATTTTTTTATAATCGCATTCTCTTTTGCCATCTTTTGAGTTCCTATCGCTAAAACTATTGTTACAATAGAACCTAAAGCTTCTGGAATAGCCGCTACTGCTAAAGCTACTGCAAACATCAACGCTTCAAGTGTACTAACTCCTCTGGCAACACTCATAAAGAACACAACGATACATAAAACTATTATTGCTATCGACAGTTTATGTCCAAATTTTTCTAACGATTTCTGTAGCGGTGTCATTGCATCCTCTGTCTCATCTAACAAAGCTGCAATTTTCCCCAATTCAGTTTTCATTCCTATCGATGTTACTAATAACTTTGCTCTACCATAAGTCACTAAACTTCCAGAGAAAACCATATTTTTTTGATCTCCGACAGTTAAATCACTCTCATCTATCACCTCTGAAATTTTCTCAACACTTTCAGATTCTCCTGTTAAAGAACTTTCATTTACCATAAGCGAATACGATTCTAACACTCTAGCATCACTTGGAACGACATCTCCAGCTTCTATAAGAACAATATCACCTGGTAATAGTTCACTCGAATCAATCTCTTGTTTTTGACCATCTCTTATAACTCTTGCTTTAGGTGATGACATTTTTTTCAAACTTTCCAATGACTTTTCAGCTTTTACATGTTGAACCGTACCCAAAGTAGCATTCATTGTAATAACTGCTAAAATAACTATCGTACTCTCTTTATTTCCTGAAATAAAAGATATCGCCGCAGCTACTAAAAGAATAATAACTAGAAAATCTTTAAATTGCTCTAAAAAAACTATAAAAGCGCTTTTCTTTTCCTTACTATTTAATTGATTCTCACCATACTCCTCTCTTAATTTTTCTAAATCTTTGACTTTCAATCCCTGTTCAGATGTATCAAAATATCCCATTATCTCATCTTTACCTTTAGAATAAAACTCTCTCATAAAAACCTCCTTAAACCTCTTCTATTTTAAATTATTTTACTAGCTCTAACTCTATTTTCATTTTAAAAATAAAAAAAGACTTTCAGTGTAGGTTAAAACCTACACTAAAAGTCTTGTCACCATTTTTAGGTGTATAATACCAGATTTTTTACAATCGAGATGTTGATATTATACTTTTGACTACTCCCTTTGAGTATATTACTAAATTATTCTTTTCTCAAGTGTATAACTTTTCAAAAATTTTGTCAATATATTTATATTTGGGCAATATCAAATATATCTAAATCCATCTTATCTACATTTAACTCTTGAACTTTTATTATTGCATTTAATGTATCTATCGAAGTTAATACTTCTACTCCGTATTCTATTGCTGTTCTTCTTATTTTGAATCCATCTCTTTGAGCATCATTTGCTTTTGTTGGAGTATTTATTAATAAATCTACTTCTCTATTTTTTAATAAATCTAAGATATTAGGAGACTCTTCATTTATTTTTCTTACTGCTGTTGCTTCAATTCCATTTTCAGATAGATATTTTTGAGTTCCCTCTGTTGCAAACAGTTGACATCCTAAATCTCTTAGTGATTTTACAACTGGTAAGAATTCATCTTTATCTTTGTCTCTTATTGTTAGAAGAACCTTTCTGTTTCTTACGTTTTGAACTCTTCCCCCTCCTAAAAGACCTTTGAAGATTGCTTCATCCGCTGTATGTCCAACTCCTAAAACTTCTCCTGTAGATTTCATCTCTGGTCCTAATGAAACCTCTACTCCTGATAACTTTTCTGTTGAGAATACAGGTACTTTAACCGCAACAACTGATGGTTTTTTGTAGATTCCAGTTCCAAAACTTAAATCCTTTAATTTTTGACCCATAATTACTTTTGTTGCTATATCAATCACAGGTACACCTGATATTTTTGCTATATAAGGAACTGTTCTTGATGATCTTGGGTTAACCTCAATTACATAAAGCTCATTTTCATAAGCTATAAACTGAATATTCATCATACCTTTAATTTTTAGCTCTTTCGCTATTTTTCTAGTAATCTCTTCAATCTTTTGCTCTGTTCCCTCATATAAATTTTGTGGAGGATATATTGTTATCGAATCTCCAGAGTGAATTCCTGCTCTTTCTAAATGTTCCATAACTCCTGGTATTAAAATATCATCTCCATCACAGATTGCATCTACTTCTACTTCGATTCCATTTAAATATTTATCTATTAGTACTGGATTTTCAGGGTCTCTTTCAAATGAAGCTTTTAAGTAGTTAACAAGGTTATACTCATCATGACATATCTCCATTCCTTGTCCACCTAAAACGTAAGATGGTCTTACTAAAACTGGATATTGAACTTCAGCAGCTATTTTCTTTCCTGCTTCTACTTCCCATACAGCTCTTCCTTTAGGTCTCTTTATATCTAACTTTTCCATTATATCTTCAAACTTTTCTCTATCTTCTGCTGCGTCTACCATTTCAGCCGAAGTTCCTAAAATCGTAACTCCTCTATCTCTAAGGTCATTAGCTAACTTTATTGCCGTTTGCCCTCCGAATTGAATAATTACTCCTGCTGGCTTCTCTTTATCAATTATATTCATAACATCCTCTGTTACTAAAGGCTCGAAGTATAATCTATCAGCTGTCGAGAAATCTGTTGAAACAGTTTCAGGATTGTTATTTATAATGATACTTTCAATTCCCATATTTCTTAAAGTTTTTATCGAATGAACTGTACAGTAGTCAAACTCAATTCCTTGACCTATTCTAATTGGTCCTGATCCAATAACTATTACTTTTTTATTATCAGTTACGTCAACTTCATCAAATTGATCATAAGTTGAGTAGAAGTATGATGAATCTGCTGCGAACTCTCCTGCACACGTATCAACCATTTTATAAACTGGCTTTATTCCATAATCTCTTCTCTTTCTAGCTATATCTTGCTCAGTTACATTTAATAGTTGAGCAATACCTTTATCCGAGAAGCCTTTTTTCTTTACATTTTTTAAGAACTTACCATCTAAATCTTTAAGTTCCATTTTCTTCATTAGCTCCTCTTGTCTTACAAGCCACTCTAATTTTTCCATGAAGAACTTATCAATTCCTGTTAGCTTTTGTAACTTCTCTTTTACATATCCTCTTCTTAACATCTCTGCAACAACGAAGATTCTTTCATCATCAGGTCTTACAACAATCTCTTTCAACTCTTCCATAGACATCTTTTTAACTACTGGATGCTCTAAGTTATATGTTCCAATCTCTAAAGATCTTAAACCTTTTAAGAATGCTGCTTCGAAGTTATTTCCAATCGCCATAACTTCTCCAGTTGCCATCATTTTTGTTCCTAATCTCTTATTAGCTTTTTTGAATTTATCAAATGGCCACTTAGGAATTTTTACAACTATATAGTCTAATGCTGGTTCAAAACATGCAAATGTTTTTCCAGTAACTTCGTTTACAACTTCATCTAACGTATATCCTAAAGATAATCTTGTAGCAACTCTAGCTATCGGATATCCTGTAGCTTTTGAAGCTAGTGCAGAAGATCTTGAAACTCTTGGATTGATCTCAATTATTGCGTATTGGAAAGATTTTGGGTGTAGAGCGAACTGTACATTACATCCTCCTACAACTCCAATTTCATTTATTATTTTTAAAGCTGATGTTCTTAACATTTGATACTCTCTATCAGATAACGTTTGTGACGGAGCTACAACTATCGAATCTCCAGTATGTATTCCAACTGGATCGATATTCTCCATATTACAAACTGTAATACAGTTTCCATCTTTATCTCTAATTACTTCATACTCAACCTCTTTCCAACCTAAGATTGATTTTTCAATTAGAACTTGTCCAACTCTTGATAATTTTAAACCTTTTAGTAAAATATCTTCTAACTCTTGAGGATTATCTGCAATTCCTCCACCGCTTCCTCCTAAAGTGTAAGCAGGTCTTACAACAACTGGATAACCAATCTCTTTAGCTACTCTAAATCCTGTTTCTAGATCTTCAACTATTCTACTTTCAATAGTTGGTTCACCTATTTTATCCATTGCCTCTCTAAATAACTCTCTATCCTCTCCTCTTTTTATAGATTCGATAGACGTTCCGATAACTCTCACTCCATACTTCTCAAGGATTCCTTTATCGTTTAATTCAACAGCCATATTTAATGCTGTTTGTCCCCCCATTCCAGCTAGTATTGAATCAGGTCTCTCTTTAGCGATTACCTTTTCAACAAACTCTGCTGTGATTGGCTCTATATATATTCTGTCTGCAACAGCTTTATCAGTCATTATTGTCGCTGGGTTTGAGTTTATTAATACAACTTCAATCCCCTCTTTTTTTAATGTTTCACATGCTTGTGTTCCCGAATAGTCAAACTCTGCTGCTTGACCTATTATGATTGGTCCTGATCCTATTACCAGTGTCTTTTTTATCGATTTATCTAACATTTATATACGCCTCCTGAAAACTCTACTAAAAATCTTAAAATTTTATCCCTCTATTACTGCTAAGAAATCATCAAATAAATATTCTGAATCAGCTGGTCCTGGCCACGCCTCTGGGTGATATTGAACACATAGTATTCTGTGCTCTTCACTTCTCATTCCCTCTATTGAATTATCATTTAAGTTTATATGTGTAACTTTCATTGAATCAGGTACTTTATCTACAACGTATCCATGATTTTGAGAAGTTATGAATATTCTGTTTTTCTCTAAATCTTTTACTGGATGATTACATCCTCTATGTCCGTATTTTAATTTTTTTGTAGTTCCACCTAAAGCCCAAGCTAATAGTTGATGTCCTAAACATATTCCAACAATTGGTAATTTCCCTACTAGTTTTTTAATCTCATTAATAACTTCAGTTAACTCTGCAGGATCCCCTGGTCCATTTGATAAAAAGACTGCATCTAAATCATGAGATAGTAACTCTTCAGCTGTTACATTCCAAGGGAAAACAATTTGGTGAATTCCTCTAGCTTCAAAAGATCTAAGTATATTTTTCTTAACTCCAAAATCTATTACCCCAACTCTTTTTCCTGGTCCTGGAATCTCATACTTTTCTTTAGTACTAACTTGCTCTACTGCATCTTTATTACTAAATTTTGCAAAATGCTCATCAATCTCTTTTTGAGTTAAATCTTTTGATGTTATTAGAGCTTTCATAGCTCCCTCTTCTCTTATGATTTTAGTAAGGTGTCTTGTATCTACCCCTTTAAATCCGACAACTTTATACTGTCTTAAAAACCCATCTAAAGTCATTTCACATCTAAAGTTATTTGGAAGTTTTGCATCCTCTTTGATGATAAACCCTTTTAACTTTATTCCATCCGATTCCATATCCTCTAAATTAATTCCGTAGTTTCCTACCATCGGATAAGTCATAACAACAATTTGCCCATAGTATGATGGATCTGTTAGTAATTCTTGGTAACCTGTCATTCCTGTGTTAAAAACAAGTTCTCCTACACTTTCCCCCAGCTCTCCAAAAATTTTTCCATCGAAACTCATTCCGTTTTCAAGAATTAACTTCCCCTTCATTTTTTACCTCCTAAATTTTTTGCATAAAAAAAGGAATATGAAAATCATATTCCCTGTCTATATTAATATTAAAATTAAAAACTAAAAAATTAAAAAATATAAATAAATTATTAGAAAATGAAATAAATAAATCTAAAAGCAACAAATAGTTTTTCTGTTTTTGTCTAACTCTTCTGTCGTTTTTGTAAACCATATTTCACCCTCCTTTTTTTTGCTCTGAGAAAAAGTATATACTAAAATTAAAAACTTGTCAATTTTTATTTTTTTACTCTTGATATATTGCCGTTTACGTTGTAATATTACTACTGAAAAATGTATTTCAAAAAGCGGGAGGTTTTTTATGGATTATAAAATCATTACAAACAACAATAAAGTATTTAATTTCTTCAAAGAAACAGATAATGTAATTTACTTAGAGAACCATAATATCAACGAAGTATTAAGTTACATCGAGAAAAAATGTCTTGAAGGACACAGACTTCTAAGTGACCCTATTCTATACAACTTAGAAAACCAAGATAACCCCTTCAAATCAATCTTAATTACAAATAAACAGATTGAGGACAACTCTCACTCTATTAAAATAATTCTTGGAGTTTTGGATATAATAAAAAAGGTTTCTTTCACTCCTAAAGATCAGCAATCAGACATCTCTTTAGAAGAATTTAGATTTGTTGATTTAAATCTTATAAGAGACAGTATTTCTAAAATAAATTTACTTTAATTTTTTATTTTTGGATAGGTTATTCACCTATCCATTTTTTATTTTTTTATATAATTTTAATTTAGATTATTGTATAATAAAGTAAACTATATTTGGAGGAATTATAATGGAGTTGATTATTTTAACTGGACTTAGTGGCTCTGGAAAGTCAACAGGTTTAAAAACTTTAGAAGATTTAGGATTTTTTACAATGGATAATATCCCTTTTAGGTTTGCTGGGTTAATTTTAAAGGATCTACAAAATTCTAGCAGGGATAATAATGTCAAAAGAATTGCACTAGGTCTTGATATCAGAACAATAATTGACGCAAATGATTTTGATACTTTTTTTAACGAGATTGATAATCTTGATATTGACTATAAAATAATTTTCTTAGAAGCATCAACTCAGTCAATTTTAAATAGATACAACCTTACAAGAAGAAAACACCCTTTAACTAAAGATACTTTATTACAAAGTATTGAAGATGAAATCTATCTTATGGAGGATATAAAAGATAAAGCTAATATGATTGTCGATACTAGTTTCTTAACAGCTAAAGAGCTGTCTAGAAAAATAGAGATGGCAGTAGCATCTTTTTCTAAAAATATCCTTTTAAATATTCACCTACAATCTTTTGGTTTTAAGCACGGTGTTCCAATTGATGCAGATATGATATTTGATGTGAGAACTTTACCAAATCCCTATTATTTAGAAAATTTACGTGAAAAAACTGGTTTTAATGATGATGTCTACGATTATGTTATGAGTTTTGAATCAGCACAAGTCTTATACTCTAAAATTTTGGATTTAATTACTTTCCTTATTCCAGGGTACATTAAAGATGAAAAAAGACATCTTACTATCGGAATTGGATGTAGTGGAGGGAAACATCGTTCTGTTTCATTTGTCAGAAGACTTCAAAAAGATTTAAATAGTTTAGACGATATTAACATCTACTCTATACATAGAGAGAAAGAGAGAGGAAACTGGTAAAGCTATGATTACTGTTTTTAATAAAGAGATTCCTGATAACCCAGGAGTATATCTGATGAAAAATAATTCTAAAATTATATATGTTGGAAAGGCTAAAAATCTTTCAAAAAGAGTTAGCTCATATTTCAACAGAGAGCATTCAGATGAAAAAACTAAAGAACTTGTTAAAAACATCGACGATATTGATTTCATTATTTGTAACTCTGAAATTGATGCTTTAATTTTAGAAAATAACCTGATTAAAAGATATTCTCCAAAATATAATATCAACTTAAAGGATGAAAAAACTTATCCCTATATTTTAATTACTGCTGAAAAATTCCCAAAAATTTCAATTGTTCGAACAACAAAAAAATTAAATCAAAATCTAGGTGATTACTTTGGTCCATTTCCTTTTGGTGCTTGGAATTTAAAATCTACTCTCTCTAAACTTTATAAAATAAGAGATTGTAATCGAGATATGGAAAAAGTCTATCCTCGTCCTTGTCTCAAATTTTATATGAAGCTTTGCAATGGACCTTGTAAGTACAAAGATATTTTCATCCAATACAACGAAAATATTTCAGATGCAAAAGAGATTTTAAAAGGAAATACAATATCCATCATTCAAAAATTAGAAAAAAATATGGCTGTTGCTGCTGAAAATATGGAGTTTGAAAAAGCTATCATGTTCAGAGAGCAAAAAAAAGAGATTGAAAACAATATACAAAAGCAGATAACTGAAGCTGCTTCATCTATCGACGAAGATATCTTCACATTTGTTCTTGAAGACAATAAAGTTTTTCTATGTGTCTTAAATGTAAGAGAGGGAAAAATCTTAGGGAAAAACTTTCACTCTATAAATTTAGAAAATACTATTTTTGACGATATTATCGAAGATACTATTATGAGCTATTATTCTAAATATCCTATACCTAAAAATATAATTTTTGAGGAATCTATGGCTCATTTAGAAAAAAATATAGGTTATATCTTTGAAGCAATCTGCACACATAAAGTTTCTCTATTTTTCCCTAAAATCAAATCTCGTAGAAGAGAGATTTTAGAGATGGGGTTATTAAACTTAAAAAAAGATATTGAGAATTTTTACAATAAGAAATCTATCGTTGAAAAAGGATTAAGTGATTTATATACAAAACTTAATCTAAAGCGTTTCCCATTCAAAATTGAGTGTTTCGATATCTCAAATATTTCGGGAAAAGATGCTGTCGCATCTATGAGTGTATCTGTGGAGGGTAAAAAAGCTAAAAAACTTTATAGAAAATTTAAAATAACATGTAAAGATACCCCAGATGATTTTGCTATGATGAGAGAAGTTATTGAAAGACGTTATTCAAAACTACCTCTTGAAGAGTTTCCAGATGTTATTTTAATCGATGGTGGGCTCGGACAAATCAATGCGGTTGGTGAAATTCTTGAAGGGATTGGAAAGGGTGGTATATCAGAACTTTTAAGTATTGCTAAAAAAGAAGAGGAAATTTATAAATACACCGAAAATACTGCATATATCTTTTCAAAAAGTGATGAAGCACTAAAAATTTTACAAAGAGTTAGAGATGAAGCTCATAGATTTGGAGTAACTTATCATAGACTGCTTAGAAACAAAAGGGTTATATCTAGTCAATTGGATAGTATCCCTGGTATCGGACCAAAAAGAAAAGAGGCTCTTTTAAAAACATTTGGTTCTGTAAAACAAATTCAAAATGCAACTTTAGAGGAATTAGAAAAAGTTATTCCTAAACAACTAGCCTTAAAAATAAAGGAGATGATTTAACATTATGAAAAAAATTCTTTTACTTTTTTCTTTAATTACACTTGTTGGTTGTTCACAATTTTCTGCTAGAAAAGATCACAGTCAACACATTACATTCAAAAGCTCTATTCCTGAAGGAAAACATAATTTTAACTTAGTTTCTTTAGAGTATCCTAGCAACTATAATGAAAAAATTAATTTCTTTAAAAATCTAAATACTTCTTTAGAAAATCTTAACAGTGTTCAAAAAAATAGTTTTAATCTTCTAATTACAGAGGACATGAATATAGATTTCAACGACTTATTCAACACAGGTTGGTTAGACAAAGAGATTCTTGGAATGAAAATAGTTGAAGATTTAAATCCAGATGAAAAAAATTATTTAAACAGCTTCAATATAAATGTTCCTACTGAAGCTGGAGAGATTCAAAAGTTATTAAACAGACAATACTTTTTACTATTAAAACTTACAGACAACGAAGCTCTTTACAACTCTGAGTTTCTTTATACAGAGTTAGATAAAAGTTTATTGATGGAAGATATTTTACTAAATAGAAAATCTTTAATTGAAAATATAAACTCAATTAAGAAAAACTTTGTTTATTTTGATTCAATCGGTAAGAATAAAAAAATTATTTTTATTCCAAATGTAACTGCAAATATAAATAATTTAGATGATAAATCCGTTATTTTCCAAAACTCAAATACTAACTCTGGATTTGTAGTCTTACCTAACTCTTTAGTTTTATTTGTAGGTAACAATAAAAAACATCTATCTACTGATGACTATGAGTTTACATCTAATATAGTTACACCGACTTCCCTTGATGATTTAAAAAAGTTACTAGCTAACTCAAACTCAGTTTCTAATTTAGCATCTTGGGAAAGAACAAAGAAAATAGAAAATAATTCTACAGAATCTCTTGAAAATAGATTCTCTACATGGGAGGCTAAATAATTGATTACCTACTTCTCTTTTATTATTCTATTTTTCGTTTTCTTTTTAATATTTAAGAAAATTGAAAAGAAAAACTTTGAAGAAACAAGCAAGATTTTAAAAAGTTTCGTAAGCAAAGAATTTCTTACAGATATATCAGAAGATTTAAAAAATGATTACGAAAGAGCTACAACAGCAATTACAAAACAAGATTTAGAACTAGATAACTCTATTGAAGAACTAAGAGAATACAAAAAAGAACTTGAAGTTACATACGAATCTCTGCTTACAAAATCTAAACAACTTGAATACAGTAATCAAGTTCTAGAGCAAAGAGTTGCGAGTTTATCAAATATAAATTCTCTTTCAAGAACTGTGCTTTCAATTATGGAGTTAGATAAAATCATATCTACGATACTTGACGCTTATTTTGTTTTAACAGGAGCCAAAAGAATCTCTCTTTACTTATGGGAGGGTGGAAGACTTTTAAATAAAAGAATAAAAGGAGATATCCAGTTTAAAGGAGAGTTAAGTTATCCTGAAGAAGTTTTATCTCAGTTCACTCGTAAAGATTATAAAAAAGTTTATAGTGAAATTTTAAAAGGTTTCTCTATCACTCCTGATGAAAAAATAATTGCATCCCCTCTTACTGTAAAAGGGAAAGAACTTGGAGTTATCTTTATAATAGAGGATAAATCTAAACTTATCAAGAGTGATGAGGAAACTATCTCTGCACTTACTATACAAGTTGCGATAGCTATTAATAATGCTCAAATTTATTCTGACTTAGTTATAAAAGAAAGAATGTCTCAAGAACTTGAAGTCGCCTCTAGAATTCAGAAACGAATAATACCTAAAAAAATTAAAAAAGTTTTAGGATTGGATGTGGCAACTTTCTTCGAACCTGCAAAAGAGATTGGTGGAGATTACTACGACTACTCTCTTTTAAATGAAAAAACATTTAGTATAACTATTGCAGACGTTAGTGGTAAAGGTGTTCCAGCAGCCTTTCTTATGGCTTTAGGACGTTCAGTTTTAAAAACACTTGAGCTTCAAGGAGAAGAGCCTCGTTGTAACGTTCAAAAACTTAATAAACTTATTTATCCTGATATAACAGAGGATATGTTTATAACTATGATGCATAGTAAATATGATTATGATACGAAAATTTTAACTTATTCAAATGCTGGTCACAACCCATTAGTTGTTTATAACAGCCAAACTAATCTAATTGAAACTCACTCTGTTAAAGGAGTGGCAATTGGATTTTTAGATGATTATAATTACAAACAAGGTGAAATAAAATTAAATGTTGGGGATGTTGTTATCTACTATACTGATGGAATTAGTGAAGCTGAAAATAGTAACAAAGAGCTATTTGGAATAGAACGTTTAAAAGATATCTTACTTCAAACTTCATCTTTATCTGCCAAAGATATTAAACAAAAATTACTATCTGAAGTTAACAACTTCCAAAACGGTTGCGAACAAAATGATGATATAACGTTCGTTGTAATCAAGAGAGAAGAATAAAAAAAGTTGACTACTTTTATATAACATAATATAATTTTAAAAGGTTATTTTTTACAACGTAATATTGAAATAAATTTAGGGAGGATTCTAAGTGAATAATTATATCTTAGAAATGCAACACATCAGAAAAACTTTCTTAGATGGAAAAGTTATCGCAAACGACGATATCACTTTAAAAATCTTAAAAGGTGAAAAACACGCTATTGTTGGTGAAAATGGAGCAGGTAAGTCAACACTTATGAAAATGTTAAATGGTCTTTATACTCCAACTTCTGGTAAAATATTTTACCACGGGAAGGAAGTACAAATAGATTCACCTAGTAAAGCTGCTGAGTTAGGAATTGGAATGGTTTATCAACATTTTATGCTTGTTCCAACTTTAACTGTTGCTGAAAATATGATTTTAGGTGTTGAACCTAAGAAAGGTCTATCTTTAGACATTAATAAAGCTAGACAAGATGTTATCGAGGTTTCAAAAAAATATGGGTTAGCTATTGATCCAGATGCTTTAGTATCTGATCTTTCTATCGGAATGCAACAAAGAGTTGAAATTCTAAAAATTCTTTTCAAAGGTGCAAACCTTTTAGTTTTCGATGAGCCTACAGCTGTTTTAACTCCACAAGAGATTAAAGAGCTTTATAAAATCATGGACAACTTAATCGCCGAGGGAAAAACTATTATCTTTATCTCTCACAAACTTCAAGAAGTTCTTGATATCTCTAATAACATAACAGTTATTAGAAGAGGAGCAGATATTGCTAATTTTGCCACTGAAGATGCAACTAAAGAGAAGATTGCCAACGCAATGGTTGGAAGAGCCGTACTATTTACAACAGAAAGACCCGAGGTTGAAATTGGAGAAACTGTTTTATCTGTAAAAAATGTTAGTGTTAAAGACCACCTTGGGGTTATGAAAGTGGAAAACGCTTCATTCCAAATCAGAAA
Organism: uncultured Cetobacterium sp.; assembly: GCF_945952365.1. Taxonomy (GTDB): domain Bacteria; phylum Fusobacteriota; class Fusobacteriia; order Fusobacteriales; family Fusobacteriaceae; genus Cetobacterium_A. The sequence continues at coordinate 24,065 of NZ_CAMFHX010000025.1, read as the reverse complement.
GGGAGAGGTTCTTGGTATTGCTGGAGTTGAGGGAAGTGGACAAACTGAACTTGTTGAAGCTTTAACAGGATTAAAAGAAACTTGTTCAGGAGAGATGATCCTTGACAATGTTATTTTAAAAAGAAAAACTCCTAGAAAAATATCTTTACTTGGACTAGCTCATATTCCTGAAGATAGACATAAAAGAGCTGCTATCTCACAATTTAGTGTTATGGAAAACTTTGCTCTTGGTCTTGAAAGAGATGAATATTCAAAATTTGGTTTACTTAATTTCTTCAAATTAAGAAAAGATGCAGAGATGTTCATGGAAAAATATGATGTTAGACCTAGAAGTGTCGATACAGCTTTTGGTAGATTATCTGGAGGAAATCAACAAAAGATTATCGTTGCTAGAGAGTTAGAAAAGAAAAACAACAACCTTATTATAGCTGGACAACCAACTAGAGGGGTAGATATTGGAGCTATTGAATCAATTCATAAACTTATTCTTAATGAAAAAGAAAAAGGTAAAGCAGTTATGGTTGTTTCATCAGAACTATCTGAAATTTTAAATCTTTCAGATAATATTGCAGTTATGTGTGCGGGAAAAATAACTGGAATTCTTTCAAGAGAAGAAGCAAATGAAGAAAAAATTGGAATACTTATGGCGGGTGGTAAACTTGATTAAAAATAAAAATATTTTAAATGCCCTTGTTCCTGTAGTTGCTGTTATCTTAGCACTACTTATTGGAGCAGGTATAATTTTATACATGGGAGAAAGTCCTACAAAAGCATATTATTATCTATTTACAGGAGCTTTTGATGGTCTTACACCAATAGCTAGAACACTTTTAGAGGCAACACCTCTTATCTTTACAGGATTATCAGTTTTAGTTGCATTCAAAGGTGGTATGTTTAATATCGGTGCTCAAGGACAGATGACTATGGCTGGACTTGCTGCTGCTGCTGTTGGTGGATTTGTTGCTAATGTATTTATAAGTAACGTATTCGTTATATTAATTATTGGAGGTTTAGCTGGATTCTTATGGGCTGCTGTTGCTGGTTGGTTAAAAGCTAAGCTTGGAGTTCATGAAGTAATCTCTACTATCATGCTTAACTATATTGCTGTTAGTTTTGAACAATACTGTTTAAACTATCCGCTTAAAGCACCTGGAATCAATCCACAAACTCCTGCGGTTATCGCATCAGCTAGATTAGGAAAACTTTTAGATGTAAGAGTTCCTTTAAACTATGGATTTATTATCGCTTTAGTTGCTGTTTTCGTGGTTTGGTTTGTACTTGAAAAAACAGTTCTTGGATACCATATTAAAGCTGTTGGATTCAACCCTACGGCTGCTGAAAATAACGGTATCAACGTAAAAAAAATAATCCTTTTAACTTTAGGAATCTCTGGTTTCTTAGCTGGACTTGGAGGAGTAGAAAGAGTTTTAGGAGGAGTTGGACAATACGCTTATAAAACTGGTTTAACTGCTACTTATGGATTTGATGGAATAGCTGTTGCTCTTCTTGGAAAAAATACACCTATCGGAGCTTTACTAGCTGCAATCCTATTTGCTGCTCTTAGAGTGGGTGGAAGAGCTATGCAATTTAACACATCTATTCCTAGCCAAATGGTTATTATGATTCAAGCTATTATAATTTTATTAATTGCTGCTGAAAATATGATTAGATCTTGGTTAGAGAAAAAAGGTTCAAAAGGAGGAGCTGAATAATGGTAAGTATTATTTTAAGTTTAATTTTAGCCACAATCAGGCAGGCTGCTCCAATTCTTATTACAGCAATTGGTGGAATGTTCTCAGAAGTTTGTGGAGTTGTTAATATTGGTCTTGAAGGGATGATGCTTATTGGTGCTTTCTCTTCTGCAGTTGTTTCATATTATACTGGAAGTTGGGTTCTAGGAATTTTAGCTGGTGCGATATCTGGTGGACTGATTGCTCTAGTTCATGCTATAATCAGTATCAAGTATAGAGGAAATCAAACTGTATCTGGAGTTGCGATAAATCTTTTCGCTTCTGGATTTACAATATTCATGTTAAGAGTTCTATTTGAACAAGCATCAAACAGTCCTTCTGCAACTAGAATACCATTACTATTTAATTTCTCTCTGTTAACATATATGATATATGGTTTAGCTATCTGGTCTGGTTACTTCCTTTACAAAACAGTTACTGGTCTTAGAATGAGAGCAGTTGGAGAGTACCCTTTAGCTGCAGATACTGTTGGTATCAGTGTTGCTAAAATCAGATACTTTGGTGTTATCATGTCTGGAGTTTTTGCCGGTCTTGGTGGAACATACCTATCAATTGGAGCTCTTAGCCAATTCTCTAAAGAGATGTCAGCTGGAAGAGGATTTATAGCTTTAGCTGCACTTGTTTTTGGTAAGTGGAAGCCAAAAGGAGTTTTATTTGCTAGTTTATTATTTGGATTTGCTGATGCTGCACAAACAGTAATTCAACAATATGTTACATTTATTCCACCACAATTTATCCAAATGATACCGTACTTACTAACACTTTTAGCTCTTGCTGGAGTGGTTGGTAAAGCAGTTGCACCAAGTGCTGCTGGAAAACCTTATGACAAAAATACAATCTAATTGATTACGGGTGGTGACAATGAGTAAAGAGAAATTTTCAAGCGTAGGTGGACAAGCAGTTATAGAAGGGGTTATGATGAGAAATGCTGACCTTTTAGCTACAGCTGTTAGAAAACCCAATGGTGATATTGTTTACAAGAAAACAAAAATATCTAAAAGTAGAAATAAACTTTCTACGATTCCTTTTCTTAGAGGTGCTATAACTCTTTTTGATTCATTAGTTTTAGGAGTTAAAGAGCTTACCTTCTCAGCTAATCAAGCTGAGGTTGAAGAAGAGCAACTGTCTCAAAAAGAGGCTGTAATGACTACCATTGTTTCTTTAGCTTTGGGAATTGGTCTTTTTATTGTTCTTCCCTCTATTATAAGTAGTTTTTTATTTAAAGATAACAAAATTTATAGCAATCTTTTAGAAGCTGGATTAAGACTTGCATTCTTTGTTCTTTATATCTTCTTAATCTCGTTCTCAAAAGATATTCAAAGAGTTTTTCAATATCATGGTGCTGAGCATAAATCAATCTATGCCTATGAGCAACATCTAGAGTTAACAGCTGAAAATGCTAAAAAATTTACAACACTACACCCTAGATGTGGAACTAGTTTCCTTTTAATAGTTATGTTTATTGCTATTATAGTTTTCACTGGTTTAGATTTTATTTTACCTCCACCAAGTAGTTTTGCTACAAAATTACTTACAAAAGTAGTTTTAAGAGTTTTATTTATGCCTTTAATTGCAGGAATATCTTACGAACTTCAAAGATATACAAGTAATCATCTAGATAATATCTTTGTTAGAATGATTGCGGCTCCTGGAATGGCTCTACAAAAGATTACAACTAAAGAACCTGATCTTGATCAGCTCGAAGTTGCTATTGTAGCAATAAAAGCAGTTTTAAACGAACCTGTTGAAAATGCTACTGAGGTTTATTAATAAAATATATGTATTATTTTTTAATGGTCTAAATTTTAAATTTGGACCATTTTTTTATTTTATTCACTTGATTTAATCTTCCTACAGTAGTATATTTAAATTATAGATTTTAAAAATTTTGGGAGGTTATTTATGAACTACAAATTTAATCAAAATAAAAACTGTGAATTTTTTCCATGTCATAAAATGGAGAATACAGAGAACTTTAACTGCTTATTCTGTTACTGCCCACTTTATATGCTAGGAAATGAGTGTGGAGGTAAGTATAAACATACTGCGGGAGGAGTTAAAGATTGCTCTGACTGTATCCTTCCCCATATAAAAGATGTCGGATATGACCACGTTCAGAAAAAAATGATGGAGGTTATTGAGATTGTTAGAAATAATCATCTTAAAGATATTGGAGAAGAGGATAAAATAATCAGCTTAAAATAAGCAAAATTTTATAATTATGAGGTGATCTTATGAATCCAAACAATTTTACAGAAAATTCAATGCTAGCATTGACTGATGCACAAACCCTTGCACAAACTTATATGCAACAGAGTATAAAGCCAGAACTTCTAGCTTTAGCTCTTATTGCTCATAAAGAAGGACTTATCGTAAGAGTTCTAACTAAGATGGGACTTGATACAAACTCTTTACAAAACTCATTAGAAGCACTTTGTAACAGATTGCCAAAAGTCTCTGGTACATCCTCTTCAATTGGAGTAGATACAAAAACTAACGAGATTCTTGTTGAAGCTCAAAAGTTAATGCAATCTATGGGAGACTCGTATATAAGTGTTGAACATATCTTTTTAGCACTTTTAGATAAAACATCTTTCTTAAATAACTTAGGTATCAATCCCTCGTTATTTAAAAGTACTATTTTAGAGATTAGAGGAAATAAAAAGGTAGATTCTCCTAATCCTGAAGTTAAATATGAAGTTTTAGAAAAATATGGACGAGACCTCGTTGAATTAGCTAGAAAAGGAAAAATCGACCCTATCATTGGAAGAGATAGCGAAATTCGAAGAACTATTCAAATTATATCTAGAAGGACTAAAAATAATCCTGTTCTTATTGGTGAGCCTGGAGTTGGTAAAACAGCTATCGCAGAGGGATTTGCTCAAAGAATTCTAAATGGTGATGTCCCTGATTCTTTAAAAAATAAAAAAGTTTTCTCTTTAGATATGGGATCTCTTATTGCTGGAGCTAAATTTAGAGGTGAGTTTGAAGAGCGTCTAAAAGCTGTTTTAAAAGAGGTTGAAGATTCTAATGGTGAAATTATATTATTTATTGATGAGATTCATACTATTGTTGGAGCTGGAAAATCTGATGGAGCTATGGACGCTGGAAATCTTTTAAAACCTATGCTTGCTAGAGGAGAGATTCGAGTAATAGGAGCTACTACTTTAGACGAGTACAGAAAGTATATTGAAAAGGATCCAGCTCTTGAAAGACGTTTCCAAATAGTTATGGTCAATGAGCCCACTGTTGAAGATACGATTTCTATACTGAGAGGAATTAAAGAAAAATTTGAGGTTTATCACGGAATTAGAATTGCAGATGGTGCTATTGTAGAGGCTGCTGTTTTAAGTAATAGATATATTCCAGATAGACAACTTCCTGATAAAGCTATCGATTTAATTGATGAAGCTGCAGCTATGATTAGAACTGAAATGGATTCTATGCCTGAAGAGTTAGATCAATTAACTAGAAAAGTTATGCAGCTTGAAATTGAAAAGGAAGCGTTGAAAAAAGAAACTGATCCTTATTCTAAAGAAAGACTTGAAATTTTAGAAAAGGAGCTTTCAAATCTAATTCAAAATAAATCAATTTTAAAAGCACAATGGGAAAATGAAAAACAAGACTTAAATAAGGTTAAAGATATTAAATCTGAAATTGAAAAAGTAAAGCTTGAAATTCTTGAAGCTGAGAGAAAATATGATTTAAACAAACTAGCTGAATTAAAATATGGAAAACTTGCAACTCTTGAAAAAGAATTGATTGAAGAACAAAAACGTTTAGAGGAATCTCCTAGCAATAAACTTGTTAAACAAGAAGTAGGGGTTGAAGAGATTTCTGAAATTATTTCTAAGTGGACAGGGATTCCTCTTTCTAAATTGATGGAAAGTGAAAAAGAGAAACTTTTAAGTTTAGAAGATAATTTAAATGCTAAAGTTGTTGGGCAAACAGAAGCTGTAAAAGCTGTTTCTGAGACAATTCTAAGAGCGCGTGCAGGATTGAAAGACCCAAATAGACCTATCGGTTCATTTGTGTTTTTAGGCCCTACTGGAGTTGGTAAAACATATCTAGCTAAATCTCTTGCATATTTCCTGTTTGACGATGAGGAAAATGTACTTCGAATTGATATGAGTGAATATATGGATAAATTCTCTGTAACTAGATTGATTGGTGCTCCTCCAGGATATGTTGGATATGAAGAGGGTGGACAGTTAACAGAAGCTGTTAGAAGAAAACCTTACTCTGTTATACTATTTGATGAAATTGAAAAAGCTCATCCTGATACTTTCAATATTCTACTTCAAGTTTTAGATGATGGTAGATTAACTGATGGTCAAGGTAAAGTTGTAGATTTTAAAAATACTCTAATTATTATGACATCTAATATCGGTAGCCATTTAATTTTAGAAGACCCTACTTTAAACTCTCATACTAGAGAAAAAATAAATCAAATGATGCTATCTAATTTTAGACCCGAGTTTCTAAATAGAATAGATGAAACAATAATATTTAAAGGTCTTGGAATTGAAGAGATTAAAAATATTGTTCGTCAACTTTTAGTAAATCTTGAAAATAAATTAAAAGATAGAAAAATCAACTTTAGAATAACTGATTCTGCTGCTGAATTTTTAGCTAAAACTGCTTATGATCCACAGTTTGGAGCAAGACCACTTAGAAGATATATACAAAAGTATCTTGAAACTGAGATTGCTAAAATAATTTTAAAAGGTGAAATTAAAGAGCGTGAGACTATAGAAGTAGGATTTAATAACGAGAAAATCACTTTCAAAGTTATATAAGTTTTATCCTGAAAAAAATGGGTTTATTGCCCATTTTTTTTATTGACTTTTTCTAAAAAAAATGTTATTATTATATAGCTTGGTAACGATAGCTACGGAGGTACACCCAGTTACATTTCGAACCTGGAAGTTAAGCCCGTAAACGCCGAAAGTACTTGGGGGGCAGCCCCCTGGAAGGATAGGTAGTTGCCAAGCTTTTTTATTGGCTGATTAAATAAAAAACTAAAAATATCTAAATGAGAAAAGGGACCATCTATTTGGTCCCTTTTTTACTACCTTCTATTATATCTTGGTATTATCTCTTCTTCTTCATCAAATCTAGGATTTGTTATATTATTTGTCAACTCTTTATACTCTATTTGATAACTTTTATTTTTCGGAATCGAACAATATATCTTATCTCCTGGATTAATAATTTGTCCCTCTTGGATATGCACCGCTCCACTAATAAAGTCTAAAACTCTCTGTGATTTTTCTGAATCTAAATCACATAAATTTATATGAACTATTTTCTCTGCTTTTATGTGCTCTACACACTTCAAACAATCTTCGAATCTAGTTGGTTTTAAAAAAATTATATCAAAATCTGCCATTTTTAACCCCCTTCTTTTTTATAAAATTATACAACACTATTTATAAATTTTCTACTACTCTTTTTAGAATCTCATCTGGTGAAAGTTCTGTTGTGAATCCAGCAGCTTTTATATGTCCGCCTCCACCAAAAATTCCAGCTATTTTATTCACATCTATATCGTGCTTACTTCTCATACTTCCCTTTATTTTACCTGTTTCATCCTCTCTTAAAAACAGAGAAACTTCACTATCACTATAGTTAAGAAGCTCTTCTACAACCCCTTCAGTATCATCTTTAATTGCATCTAAATTTTTTAGTCCTTCATATGATAAGTTAAAATACATAAGATTTTTATCTTGAATAAACTTCATCTCACTTAAAGCTTTTCCTAAAACTTTCATTCTTTGTAAAGATTTTGTTTTAAAGAAATCATTTACTATTTTATTATTATTTACACCTAATCTCATCAACTCTGATGCCACTAAGAATGTTTTATTTGTCACATTGCTATGTGCAAAATTTCCAGTGTCATTTACTAACCCTAAGTAAATTGCTTCTCCCATCTCCAATGTTATTTCAATATCTAACCCTTTTAAAATCGAATGCATTAACTCTGATGTCGAAGAAATATCTTCTACTATATTTATATCTCCATACTTTGGATTACTTATATGATGATCAATATTTATTTTAAATGCATCACCAATTAATCTCTCTACTTTTCCTACTCTTTCAACAGTAGCTGAATCAACAAAAATAGCTAAATCATAATTTGGATTAACAATATCCTCTATTTTTTTTATTTTTTCTGTTCCTTTTAAAAATGATATATTCTTTGGAACTGAATCTTGTAATACAAAATCTATTCTTTTATTTGGATATTTATTTTCTAACCCAAGTAAAAGAGCTAATCCTGCCCCTACTGTATCTCCATCTGGATTTATATGTCCAGCTATAATTATATTACTACTTTGTTCTATCTTATCTTTAATTTCAATCATTACTTTCCCTTTCTTTTTTTCACATTTTCTGTATCAAACGTATAGCCTCTTCCTAGTACTTCATGTACATCAGATACAACTACAAACGCTTCTTTATCTACTTCTGCAATCAACTCTTTTAATAAAAATATCTCTCTATTTCTTAGCACTGTTGTTATAACATCTCTTTTACTTTTTGAATATAAAGCCTCTGCTTCATAGTAGTTACCTGTTTTTCCTAAATCTTCAACTATTAACTTTCTAACCTTTTCAACTTCAGATGTAACTATGTATGCCATCTTAGCATCTCCAAGACCATTAATCATCTTATTTATTACTACTCCAGTCATATATAGATTTATAAGAGCATACAAAGCTTTTTCTGCTCCAAATATATATGCTGCAACTAACACAACTGCTGAGTCTATCATTATTAAAGCCTGTCCTATAGGTATTCTAAAGTATTTATTTAAAATTCCAGATATTATATCACTTCCACCAGTTGTTCCACCATTTTTTATAACTGTTCCTAGTCCTATTCCCATAAGTAATCCTCCATAAAGAGTCCCTAAGAAAATATTACTAGGATTACTAAAGTCAATTATTTTATCTATTTCAGGTACAACTTTTTTTACTAGTTCAACATTCAGAGATATAAATGATATCCCCGCTAATGTTTTTGCTCCATATGATTTTCCAAATATCTTTACCCCTATTAAAAAAAGTGGTATATTTATTGCAAATATTAAAGTCCCAACAGGAATCCCTGTTATATAATTTATTAAAATTGAAAGCCCTGTTGCTCCTCCAGGTGCTAAATTCGATGGAACTAGAAACCCATTTATCCCGACTGAAGCTATCAGAGTTCCAATATAGATATAAATATATTCTATTAAAACTTTAATTTTTTTTCTTCTCAATTTAAATCCCCCGATTATTAATTATTTTCTCTATAGTTTTTATTTTTCAACTCTTTTAAATAAACCTCTTCCGAATTATACCCCATTCTTTTTGCCATTAAATTCATAACTGCTATTTCCACCATAGCTGCTGCATTTCTTCCTGAAGATATATATAACTTTATCTTAGGGATTTCATTTCCTAATAGCATCTCTGTCGATTCTTGATAATCCATCGCTGTTAAATAGTCTTCACTTTTTAACTCTTGCAATTCAATTATTATGTCAAGCCTCTTACTTATCCTTACTGCTCCCACTCCATATAAGGCTTTTACATCTATTATTCCAAGTCCACGAATCTCCATAAAATATGGCAATTTAGAAGCTCTTCCTGTGATATCTCCTATGACCCCTTTTTCAAATCTAACAGAGTCATCTGCTATCAATCTATGACCCCTGTGTATCAATTCTAAAGCCGTTTCACTTTTACCTATACCACTTTTTCCAGTTAGTAATACACCAAATCCATAAAGTTCTACAAAGACCCCATGAACCGATGCTGAAGGTGCAAAGTAGTTTTCTAAATACGCACTGAATGTTGCTACTACATGACTTGGTCTATCTAATTTAGTTTCTAATAAAATTATATTTTTCTCAATAATTTTATCTAAAAAATAACTTGGAATATCTTTTACTCCAGATATTATTATTGCAGGAAAATCCTCTTTCAAATATCTTTCAAGATTTTTCTCTCTATTCTCTACAGAAATACTTTCTAAATACTTAAACTCTGTATCTGTAAAAAGTTGTAATCCTTTATAACCTTCTTCCCCATACATATCAAAATATCCAGTTAAAGCCAACGAAGGTCTATACACTCCTGTTGTCGTTATGTACCTTGTATCTAGATACTCCTCTCCATTTAACACATTCAAACTGAATCTTGATTTTACATATCTTACTGGCATACTTGTTTTATCATTCACAACTAAACCTCTCTTTTTATTTTCTCTATTCTCTTCTATCAGCTTCTTAGATTCTTTCCAAAAATATTCAGCTGAATTTACCCCTGTTTTTTTCAATCTATAATTTATTGCTGCTGTTTCAATTATTATTGCTAGATTTCTTCCTTTTCTTACAGGAAGAGTTACTTTTGGAATTTTAAATCCTAAAAACTCTTCGTGAAGTTCATCTAATCCTAATCTATCATAGAATTTTTTTTCGTCCCACTTTTCTAACTCTATCAACAGATTTATTTTTTTCTCTTTTCTTGTACTTTTTATACCAAAGTGTGTTGTTACATCTATATCATTGCCATCTTTTCCAAAAAGATAGAAATGACTATCTCCATTCTCTTTATCAGCTGTATTAGAACCCAATATAAATCTATCTGCTATATTTCTAATTTTTAGACGAGTGTCAGTTATAAACTTATGACCTCTTTCAAGCAGTTCTACTGTTGCACCTAATCTTGCATCCTCATACCCTGTCAATAGTAATCCAACACCATAGACATCTAAAAGTATATATTCATCTATTAGTATCTCTTCAGCTAAAACTTTTTGCAGATAAAACTTTGCATTTCTAATAAATTCAATTGTTTTATTATTTGATTTCAACACTGGCTTTCCATATATTTTAGCTATGCTTACAATCTCATCAACAGTTTCATTTTCCATAGTTACAACAAGTGCAGGAAAGGGATGACTCATATATCTGTTTAAAATTTCACTTCGCTTCTCTATATCCATTTGCCCTAAGTAGGAAATCTCTTTTCTTCCTAAAACATTAACATTTATTAAAAGATCTTCTCCTTCTGAAAAAAAACCATTTAACTCATAACCAACTCTATATACACTCTGAGTCGTTATCTCTGATTCCATATTCACATCTAAAAGAGGTACTAAGCCTAAAGCATCCGCTAAATCTTTAACTTTTGGAAACTTTCTCTTTTTTATTCTTTCCATTTTAAACTCCCCTAGTTAGCTTTATAAAACTCACTTTCTCTCTCTTTGTAAGTTTTATCTATTTTCTCTAAAAACATCTCTTTTTTTTGTTCACGTTTCATATACTCAAATTTTAAAACCATAATCTGTTTATATAAAAAATAGCTAATTATTAAAATTATAACTAGTATCAAAATTTTAAATAACCCCTTACTTTTCATTTTTTAGTACATCCTCTTTGAATTTACTTAACAGATAAAAAGAACCACAGAATAAAATTGCTTTACTATTATATTCTTTAGCTAATTCATACGCTTCAAATATATCTTCACGATATTCTTTATCAACTTTATTTGAACCTTCATAAAGTTCAAAACCAGTTTGTCCTCTTTTATTTTCAGCTAGAGATGTAAAGATTATCTTTTTTACACAAGGTTCTAAAATTTTTAGAATTTTTGTATAATCTTTATCTTTTAAAATAGAAACAACAGCTACTATCTCATCCTTTTCATAACCCAATCTCAATGTATCACAAAGTGTCTTCATTCCATCTTCGTTATGAGCTCCATCTAAAATCAAAACTTTATCCTGAGAAGAGATAACTTCAAATCTACACTGCCATTTTACTTTTTCAACAGCTTTTTTTATAGTTTTAACAGGAATTTTCAACTCTTTTAATACTTCATAAGCACATAAAAAATTCTTATACTGATAATCTCCAAATAAAGAGAAAATAAATCTTTCACCCTCTATATCTATCACTGTTTTAAAGTTTTTAAAATCTAAATAATACTTTGCTAATCTGTATTTTTCTAAAACATTTGTATAAGTTTTACTCTTTTCCTCGATTCCTTTTATAAAATCAGCGTCAGAAGACCCTATAAAGACTTTAGAATCAGGTTTTATTATCCCTGCCTTTTCACAAGTTATATCATATATTGTTTTTCCTAAAAAATCAGTGTGATCTAAACTTACATTTGTTATCACACAGATGTCACCCTTTATAACGTTTGTTGCATCAAATCTTCCACCCATACCAACTTCGATTACTGCATAATCAACTTTTTTATCCGAAAAATATTTAAACATCATTGCCGTTGTAACTTCAAAGAAAGTAGGAGTTATTTCTAACTCCTTAACAATATTTTTTATATAAGAATAGTAGTATGCTATCTCTTCATCTGTTATCTCTATTCCATTTACAGATATTCTCTCATTAAATCTAAGTATATGGGGTGACGTATATTTTCCAACTTTACTTCCAGATTCTATTAAAACAGTTTCTATAGTTGTTGATGTAGATCCTTTTCCGTTAGTTCCAGCTACATGTATTGTTTTATAATTCATTTGGGGATTATTCATAGCTTTACAAATATCCTCAATATTTTTTAATCCCAGTTTTATTCCATGAAGTGAATATGAATACAGCTCTTCTAATAATTTTTCAATATTCATAAATTTATATCCCCCTTACTAAATTATAATGCTGTTAACATTCCTTCTATTATTATTTTAGAATTTTGTGCAGCTAACTTAACAAACTCATCAAAATTCATATTTGCATCATGATTAGCCTTGTCTGATATTGATCTTATAATTACAAATGGCTTGTTTAAAACTTGACAAACATGAGCTACTGAAGCTCCTTCCATCTCTGTACACTCTCCAGTAAATGTTTCTCTTAACCAGTTTATCTTTTCATTTGAAGCAACAAAAGTATCTCCACTTACTATAGTTCCTACGAATACTCTCTCTTTACCAAAGTTTTCCTCTGCTACTCTTTTTGCTAAAGCTGTTAACTCCTCATCTGATTTAAACTTTGAATTCTCCATTCTTGGAATTACTCCATGCTCATATCCAAAAGCTGTACAGTCGAAATCATGTTCTATTAAATCTGTAGATACAACAATATCTCCAATGTTTATCTCAGGATTTAATCCTCCAGCAACTCCTGTAAATAGTATTTTATCTACATTGAACTCTTGAATTAATAAAGTTGAACATATTGCAGCATTAACTTTTCCTATTCCACATTCAACTAAAACAATCTCTTTATTTAAAAGCGTTCCTTTGAAAAATTGATATCCACCAATCTCTCTAGTTTCTACAAGATTCATAACCTCTTTCAGTTGTATTACTTCCTCGTGCATCGCTCCAATTATTCCTAATAACATTTTTCCTCCTAATTAACTATTTATATCTTCTTTTTTTATTTTTTTAGATAATTTCCATCTATCATGGAACCACATCCATTGATTTGGATGATTTTTAATTATACCTTCAATAGTATCTATCACTATCTGTGTATTTGCTTTTACGTCATCTTTAAATGAGTTACTTCTTACAAGTTCAATCTCTTTTGTAAAATAAGTTGTACAAGTATTATCTCCATGCATAACATTATACCCGATTACAAGTGGTAAGTTATGCTTTAAAGCTACATTTACAATCCCAGTTGGTGAAACTGTTTCCTCTCCAAAAAATCTTACAGTTGCACCTTTGTCTCTATGATCAGTAAACAAAGCTACCATATTTTGATTCTCTATCTCTTCTAATAGCTCTCTTGAAGTTTGCTTCGACTTTTTTAACAGTGTTACATTCAATTTTTGTCTAGATTCTGTTATAAATTTGTCAATGTAAGGATTTCTCTGAGCTTTGGCTACAGTTACAGTTTTATACTTCTCTCCGGCCTTTAAATTAGCTTCCATATTTCCCATATGAATTAACGCTACAGCTAGCCCACCTCTACTTTGCTTTAACTCTGTCACTCTTTGAAAATCTTCAAGAGCTACATTAGTTTTCAAATAATCTTCAAACCATAATGTTGAGATAAAAGCTTTTGCCATTATTTTGTATGACTCAATTGCAATTTTTCTTCTCTCTTCAAAAGTTTTATCTGGAAAAGCTAGTTTTAAGTTTGCTAATGCTATCCATCTTCTTTTTTTTATAAGATAATAGCCTAAAACTCCTAAATTTTCTGCAAACTTAAATCTTGTTTTCTCAGGACATAACAATAAAAGATGTCTAACAACTTTAAATATAAAATACTGAAGTTTGTACATTTGTTTTATCACCTATCCAATTAGTTTCGCAGATTTATTATAGCATAGAATAAGAAGTTATGCTATTCTTATAAAAAAGGGTGAGCTCAGGCCCACCCTCAATTAAAACACTATAACCATGACATTTTCGTCTGGTCTTTGTTCATTTGATTTTCTATTAACTTTTCCATTAGTTACCCAGTCAAACAAGAACTTTATATGTGATTCCATATTTCTAATACACTTTCTTGTTCCTTCGACCGTTCCTAATGTTCCATCTTTTTCTCTTAAGAAGAAATCTCTATTGATATTTTCCTCAAAGTTAATTGGTGTTCCATGAATATATCCTCCACCTGAGAAACGAATTGCATATTTTGCCATTCCAGCTGCATTATTATATTCATCTCTATATCCCATCTCATATTTTAAAACTGGAACTATAAAATAGCCTCTAGGAGTTTCAAATCCAAGAGTACTCTCCATTCCTGTTTTATTTAATGTATAAGATATAAGCTCCCATCTACCATCAGCATTCTTTTGGAAAATACCTTGATTTTCATTTTCTAAATCTATTACGATAGTCTTTCTAAAGTTTGCGTTTACTGCTGGGTATCTAGTTATAACATTCCTACTCACTTTTAAAGGCTTTTCTTTTATCGATAAAGCATTTACAAATACATCGTTTCCACTAGTAGATTCAATTGACATCAATGACCTGTCAGGAATATGAATTGTTTCTCCATTATAAGTTGCTCTAGCATTTTGATCTGCTGAAACACCATATTTATCTTTCGCTCTATTCATATTCTGATTACTTGGGTTTGGAACATAGGTATTTATCGATACTAGTTCTTTTCCTTTTCCAGATTCTGTTTGTAAGAATTCAGATAACTTGTGTACTCTACTATTCATCTCTTCAAATCTAAATTGTCTTAATGTTACTAGCATTGCTGAAATATATCCATTTACTTTATTTCCATTGCTATCTTTCAACTCTACTTTGTACCACTCATTTCCGTTTGATTCAACTTTTTCCAACACCTTTAATTTCGTATTAAATGGAAATCTTACAATCTCTTTCGAATAAATTGACGAATCCTGTCTTATTGGAGCATCAACACTCTTTATAAAAACATAGTTTAAATATTCTGGCTCAGCTTCGTTGTTCATTATATTTACGTGAACACTCATTGGTATTATGTTTTCATATTTTTGCTTCACTGTTTTACTAACCGCTGATGCTGGTTGTGTTAAAAAAGTAAGCCCAAATACCATAATCCCTAAAGAGATCAATTTGCTTTTTTTCATCTATAAACCACCTATTTTAATTTCGATTCCATTAGGTCTGTTACTATCTTTGGATTTGCTTTTCCTTTTGATAGTTTCATAACCTGTCCTATTAAACCTTTTAAAACTCTTGGTCTTCTTCCTTCGTCAGAGTTTTTAAAGTCCTCAACCATCTTAGGATTCTCTGCTAAAACTTGATCTACTATTCCTTCAATCTCTCCTAAGTCAACAACCTGTATCATTCCTTCTTCTTTTACTATAACCTCTGGGTCTCTACTATCATTTAATTTTATAGTAAATAACTCTTTAGCTATCTTTGAAGAAATTACATCTTTTTGAATTAAATTTATTATTTTTCCTAAATCTTCAGATGAAATCTTTGATTCCTCTATTGTTTTACCACTTTCTTTTAAATCTCTTAAAACTTCTGTCATTATCCAGTTTGAAGATAATTTAGGATTATTAGTTACTGAAACTACTCTTTCAAAATAATCTGCTAATTCAATCTCATCAGTTAAGATATTTGCATCATATTCTGGTAATCCATAAACCTCTTCGAATCTTTTTAACTTAGCTGTTTTTGATTCAGGCATTAACTCTTTTACTCTTTCAATTTCTGAATCTTTAATAACAAGTCTTGGTAAATCAGGCTCTGCAAAGTATCTATAATCCATTGCATCCTCTTTACTTCTCATGATTCTTGTTACTTGAGCTTCGTCATCCCAAGATCTAGTTTCTTGATCTATTGTCTCACCATTTTCAATAGCTTCAATCTGTCTTCCAATTTCATAGTCTATTGCTCTTGCAACTGCTTTAAATGAGTTTAAGTTTTTTACTTCTACTCTTGTTCCAAAAACTTTACTTCCTTTTTCCATAACAGATATATTAGCGTCACATCTTAAAGATCCTAATTCCATTGAAACATCACTTATTCCAGTATACTTTATTGTACTTTTTAAAAGGTTTAAGTATTCGTAAGCTTCTTCAGAGGTTCTTAAATCTGGTTCAGATATAATCTCTAATAAAGGCATTGAAGCTCTGTTAAAGTTTATTAATGACTCAGATCCTGCATGGATTGATTTTCCAGCATCTTCCTCTATTTGAATTCTTGTAATCCCAACTCTTAACTCTCTTCCTGAATTTAGTTTAACATCTAAATGTCCCTTTTCACAGTAAGGTTTTTCAAATTGAGTTATTTGATAATTTTTAGGTGTATCTGGATAGAAATAGTTTTTTCTATCGAATCCACTTATATTATTGATGTTACAGTTTAAAGCTAACGCTGCTTTTATAGCGTACTCTACTACTGTTTTATTTAATTTTGGTAACGCTCCTGGATGCCCTAAACATATTGGACATGTATGTGTATTTGTTGGTGAATTATCGTAATCAGCACTACATCCACACCACACTTTTGTTCCTGTTTTTAATTGAAGGTGTACTTCAAGTCCTATTACAGATTCCCATTGTCTCGCCATTACACTCTCTCCTTTATCGCTTTTTCAAAAGCATCTCCTGCTTTTAAGATATCTTTTTCTCCAAATGCTTTTCCTAATAGTTGGATTCCAACTGGCAATCCTTCAGTCATTCCTGCTGGAATTGAGATTCCTGGAATTCCTGCTAAGTTTGCTGGTATTGTAAAGATATCCTCTAAGTATAACTCTACTGGTGATTTTTTAGCGTCTAATCTAAAAGCAGGTCCTGGCGTTACTGGTGTAAATATAATATCCACTTGTTCAAAAGCCTTATCAAAATCATTCTTAATTAATCTTCTAACTTTTTGAGCTTTCTTAAAGTATGCATCAAAGAATCCAGCACTTAGAACATAAGTTCCTACCATTATTCTTCTCTTAACTTCGTCTCCAAATCCTTCACTTCTTGATTTAATGTATAACTCATCTATATTAGTTGCTTCTGTTGTTCTATGACCATATCTTATTCCATCAAATCTTGCTAAGTTAGAACTTGCTTCTGCTGGTGCTAATACATAGTATGTTGGTGCTGCATATTTTGTATGAGGTAATGATATCTCTACAATCTCTGCACCTAGTGATTTAAATGTTTCTAAAGCTTCGTCTACAACCTTTTTTACTCCTGGATTTAGTCCCTCTATAAAGTATTCTTTCGGAACTCCAATCTTCATTCCTTTAATATCTCCAGTTAAATAATCTAGATAATTTGGAACCTCAATATCTTCAACTGTAGAATCATAATCATCTGCTCCAGAAAGTACATTTAAACTTAAAGCTACATCTTTTACTGTTTTTGCAAATGGTCCAATTTGATCTAATGATGATGCAAAGGCCATAAGACCATATCTTGAAATTCTTCCGTATGTTGGTTTTAATCCAACTACTCCACAAAATGCTGCTGGTTGTCTAATACTTCCACCCGTATCAGAACCTAAAGAGATAAAACATTGATTTGCAGCAACTGAAGTTGCTCCTCCCCCGCTACTTCCTCCTGGAACTCTTTCTAAATCCCATGGATTTTTTGTAGTTCTTTCATATGTTGATGTAGTAGTAGTCGATCCCATTGCAAACTCATCCATATTTGTTTTTCCAATTATTATAGCATCTGCATCTTTTAATTTTTTTACAACTGTAGCATCATAGATACCTTCATATCCTTCTAAAATTTTTGATGCTGATTGAGATGGCTCTCCTATAGAAACCATATTATCTTTTATAGCTACTGGAACTCCAGCTAAACTTCCTACTTTTTCACCATTTTGTATTTTTCTATCAACTTCTCTAGCTTCTTCTAAAGCTTTCTCTTTTCTTAAAGATACAAAACTTCCAATCTCTTTATCAGTTTCTTCTATTCTATCAAAAATAGCTGTAACAACCTCTTCAGATGTTAGCTCTCTATTTAATATTTTTTCTTTTATTTCAAAAGCTGTTAACTCATATATTTTTTTCACAGAAAAATCCTCCTTATATTATTCTCCAACTACCTTTGGTACTATTAGTGCTCCATCTTCTGAAGCAGGTGCATTTTTCATAGCCTCTTGTGATGTTAAAGATTCTTTTACAACATCCTCTCTCAATTTCACTCCAGTTTCATGAACTTGCACTAATGGTTGTACATCATCAGTATTTATCTCTCCTAAAACATCTATATAATCTAAAATGTTATTTAGGTCTGCTTGGAATCTTACAATCTCCTCTTCATTAAATTCTAATCTCGCTAATTTAGCTACATTAAGAACCTCTTCTTTTGTTAAAGACATCTATTTTCCTCCTGTATTTCTATAATGATTTTAAATATTTTATCTCTTGTGATGTTAACTTTCTATATTTTCCTGATTCTAAATCTCCTAGATTTATCTTTCCAATAGCATCTCTTCTTAAGTACATTACAGCATGCTTAACTGCATCAAACATTCTTCTAACTTGACGATTTTTTCCTTCTCTTATCGCAATTATAACTTCACTCTTTCCTCCAGCCCTTTTTAATATCTTTGTTTTAGCTGGTAAAGTAGGGCCATCCTCTAAAATTATTCCTTTTGCTAATCTTGAAAGGTCTTTATCTCTAATCTCACCCTTTACAATTGCGAAGTATTCCTTGTAAACTTCACCTTTTGGATGAATAACCTTATTGAAGATATCTCCGTCGTTAGTTAAAATTATAGCACCCTCTGTATCCGCATCTAATCTTCCAATTGGATATAATCTCTCTTTTGAATCTATTAAATCTGTTACTGTTTTTCTTCCTCTATCATCTTTTGAAGCACTTAATACACCTTTTGGTTTATTTAGTAGGAAGTAAACTTTACCTTCAGATTTTGGTTTTTCAAATAGTTTTCCTTTTATGTATATCTTATCTGCATCAGTAACTTTCTGTCCAGGTGTTGTATCCTTTCCATTTACTTTTATATCTCCATTTTCAATAAGTTTGTCTATATCTCTTCTTGACGCGTATCCATTTTGAGCTAGATACTTATTTATTCTCATCGGTTCCATTTAATCTCTCCTTCATTATTTCATATTGTGGTAGTTCTTCCACTGTTGAGATTCCTAAGTAACTTAAAAACTTATCAGTTACTTTATATAAATTTGGTTTCCCTATCGCCTCTTTTTTTCCACATACTCTTACAAATTTTCTTTCTTCTAATGTTTGAATAACTCTATCTGTTGATACTCCTCTTACCGCTTCAATCTCACTTTTTGTTACGGGTTGACGATAAGCAATTATAGATAACGTTTCTAGTGCTGCGTTTGAAAGTTTTTTAGGTTTTACATCTTGTTTAAAATATAAATTAACCATCTCTCCACATCTAGGATTTGTTATTAGATAAACGACCTCTTGATCTATCTCTAAATTTATTCCTGTATTAAAACGCTCGATTTTTAGTACTTCTAATATTTCTAAAACTTTCTCTACTGAAATAGAGAAAAATTTACTCAAATCTCTTATTTTTATCTCTTCTCCACCTAATAAAAGTATCGATTCGATTTGTTCTTTTATGCCAATGCTACTGTTACCTATCATATTAATCCCCTATAATGAATATTTTCTAAATATAAAAATATCTCATCTAGTTGCAATTGATTATAATCTTCTTTAAAATTAATGAAATAATCCACTTTATAAAACAACTTATCACTTTCCACTAAATAACCGTTTTTATAAAGTAATAGTGCTAACTCTAAGCTTGCAATTTTATTGATTTTCTCATCATTTTGTAGAACCTCAAAAGAGTTATCAGTTTTTTTCAATAAATAACTAATATTTCTTTCTTTGTCAACTTTTTCTAAAATATTTAAATATTTTATATAATCATATTTTTTTATATTTCCATCGTTGTTTAAAATTTCGTTTCTTACTTTTAAAACTATCTCCTCTTTTATCAAAAAAGAATCTTTATAGATTAATTGAATCAAATTTAATTTTTCTAATTCTGATAAAAATTCATAGAATAAAATACTATTATCTAGCCATTCGCCCTCTTTATTTAAAATGCTTCTATATGACTCCTCAATATCTTTACGAATTTTCTCTATATTATCAAGTATAACTTTCTTATCAAGCTCTTTTCCTTTTATACTTAATAATTTTAAATTATAATAATACGAATAAACATTTTGAATATAATCATATTTATTAAAATTAAATTTAGGAATCACTGCATTTCTATCTAATATAACATTTAAATACAGGACTTTCAATTGTCTTATATACTCTACTCTACTCATGTTCATAATCAAGCTATTTTGAGCATAATTACTCGATGAAATTAGATAAAAGTTTTTTATCTGATTAATTACATTTCTTCTTAAGAAGTAATATCTCTCTTCAAATTTTTTCCAAAACTGTATCTCTTCACTTAAAATTTCATTAAAATTCTGATAAGAAAATTTAGGATTTTCTTTAGAAAAATTTATTTCTAAAAGATCATATTTTTTATCATTAGAAATATTTTTAAGTAAGTAAACTCTTTCATCTAGCTCTTTAAATAGTGTTGTTTGAAGTATTTTCACTTTAAAATTTTCAAAATTTCTTTCTGTTGCAACTAATAACTCTGAATTATTATCCTTAGATATATTTAAAGCTCCATACTTATAATAGTTTTCTTTATTTTCAATATTCATATCTTTTATTAATGGTGAAAATTTATAAACCAGCTTATAAGGTGTTTTCCAATTCACTTTATCTAAATTTGTATAAATATATAACTTTTCTTTATTTTTATTAGATAAAACAACATACGTTTCAATCTCTTGATTATCTAAAAAATATTTCATATAAAAAATATTTTTACCATTTATAAACTTTGTCTCTGTATAATAATTTCTAGCTCTATAAACTTTATAATCTTTTATTAACAAAAGTTGTAAATTTGATAGGATATCTCTTTCATTTTCATTTTTACTTTTAATATTTTTTAAAATATTATTTTGTCCATCATAAAAAAGAGCTATCTCACCATTGGTGATGAGATAGTCCGCTCTCAATATTGAAGTTATCAATAAAAGTAATAGTACGACTTTTTTCATAAGCCCCTCTTTTTAATAATCACTTTCTGGTGAAATTAAAACTCTTTTATACTTATCAAACTCTTTTAAAAGTTGTTGGATACCATTTACAACTGCATTTAAAGGATCTTCTGCTACTGTCACCTCTAAACTTAAACTTTCTGCTATTCTTTTATCAACACCTCTTAAAAGTGCTCCTCCTCCAGCTAAGTAAATCCCTTTTCTCTTTATATCTGAAGATAACTCTGGTGGAGTTTTTTCTAATATTCCTTTAATCTCCTCTATAACTAAAACAATTGCCTCTTCTAATGCCTCAGCTATCTCTGACGAATAAACCTTTACATTTTTTGGTAGTCCACTTAATGCATTTCTTCCACTTATCTCTATAAAGATATCCTCTTCTAAATCAGTTACAGCTCCAACAGCTATCTTTATCTCCTCAGCTGTTTTCTCTCCTATAAATAGATTATGTTTCTGTCTGATGTAATCTATTATTAAAGTATCAAATTTATCTCCAGCTATCTTTAAAGATGATGTTTTTACAATTCCACCTAATGATATAACTCCAATCTCTGTCGTTCCACCACCGATATCTACAACCATATTTCCTTCTGGCTCAAATATATTTAATCCAATTCCTATAGCTGCTGCCATTGGCTCCTCTATTAAGTAAGCCTCTCTTGCTCCAGCTTCTCTTGTAACATCCATAACAGCTCTTTTTTCAACTTGTGTTACTCCTGCTGGTACACAAATAATAACTCTTGGGCTCGATAAACTTTTTCCTCTATTTACAATTTTATAGAACTCTCTTAGCATCTTTTCTGTTATCTCATAATCTGCAATTACTCCATTTTTTAATGGTCTTATAGCTTCAACTGTATGTGGAGTTCTTCCTATCATCTGTTTAGCTTTATCTCCAACTTCAAAAATCTCTTTTGTTTTAGTATTTATAGCTACAACTGATGGAGCATTCATTATAATCCCTTTATTCTTTACACATATCAAAGTGTTTGAAGTCCCTAAATCTATTCCTAAATCATCTGAAAATATTCCCAAAACTTTTCCAAATATTTTTTTCATATAACTCTCCTTAAATTAATTTATATTTTATTTAAACTTTCTATTGTTATTCCTAAATTGTTTAAAGTTTTTATAAAATGATTTATTGGAAACCCCATAATTGCAAAGAAATCTCCATCTATCTTATCTACAAAAATAGACCCTAATCCTTGAATCCCATAAGATCCAGCTTTATCCATCGGTTCTCTACTATTTATATACCATTTTATCTCTTCTTCAGTTATATTTTTAAAATATACTCTACTCTCTACAGAGTGAGTTATATCTATATTTTTTTCTAAATTTATAATTGAGTATGCTGTAATAACTCTATGCTCTCTTCCTGAAAGTAACTTCAACATCTTTTCGGCATCATTTTCATTTTGAGGCTTTCCCAAAACTATTCCATCTATCTCTACAACTGTATCTGCACCAACAACATATTCATCTACATTCTCTTCTGCTACAGCTATAACTTTTTTTCTTGAAATATCTTTTATTTGATCTATAACACTCTCTTTATCACTAACTTCTTCTATATCCTTAGTTTGTATCTTCAACTGAAATCCCAGTTGCTGTAATATCTCTTTCCGTCTCGGAGATTTTGACGCTAATATCATCACTTTCTTCCCTTTCTATCACTTCTAAACTATCTTTTTCTTGATATATTTTTTGAATATTACATATCTCGTCGTATATATCTTTTTCTAACTTAGCTTGTTTTTCGAGTCTAATACTTTCTTCTTTTAATCTCTTTTCCTCTTTCTTTTTAGCTATATGCCTTTTAAAAAGATTAATTACAGATAAAATTGTTTTTCTTATCATCTTTCCACAAATTATAATAACAGATATGAAAATTATAAAAATTAAGCAACCTATAAAAATATCAATCCTTACATATGGAAATATTTTTAAGAATGTATATAACTCAATATATCCTAGATTTATATTTAAAAGCCCCATTTGAATAACATGTTCTTGAACCCTTTCAACCGATATTTCACCCAATTCCTTTAAGCTATTTATCAAATAAAGATATCCTGTTGCTGCCCCTAAAATCACCATAAAAATCAGCCTTACTTTTAAAACTACTCTTTTATTAGGGTTTTTCATAAATAACAAGAATCCATATCCTATCAGAAAAATCCACAACATTTTTTCATACATCCCCAAATACTCTGTTATGTATGAATAAACATTATTTATTTGTAAAAAATTCGGATAAAAATAACCTAAAAAAAAGTAAATCAATGAAACAATGTATATAACTTTAAAACTAAATAACATCTTTATATTTTTCATTCATGCACCTTTTTTATTAAACTTTTTTCATAATATTGTACCATAGAGATATAGAGTTTTCAAGCAATTAACATTTGGGTAATAAAAAAGTAGACTTCTTTGAAGTCTACTGTTAAATGTCTTATAAATGGTGCGAGAGGAGGGACTTGAACCCTCACGTCGAAACGCCAGATCCTAAGTCTGGTGCGTCTGCCAATTCCGCCACCCTCGCAGTGGTGCCGCTTATCGGAGTCGAACCAATTACCTACTGATTACAAGTCAGTTGCTCTACCAGGTGAGCTAAAGCGGCTTTATTCAATTTAAAAAATTAATGGCGGGAGTGACGAGGGTCGAACTCGCGACCTCATGCGTGACAGGCATGCGCTCTAACCAACTGAGCTACACCCCCATTAATTATATGGTGGAAACAACTGGACTTGAACCAGTGACCCCCTGCTTGTAAGGCAGGT
>NZ_CAMFHX010000024.1 GCF_945952365.1 uncultured Cetobacterium sp. | reverse complement strand
TTTTTCAATATTTTTTGGATAAATTTTTTCTATAGTTTCCTTATATAATAAAAAAAGCCTGAGAGATAAAATCTCCCAAGCCATGTTTTAAAAGCTATTTCTTCGGGAGATCTCATTTAAGAAAATCAAAATGAGCTCGTCCCAAAATTAAAAAATTAATTTTTGGTACAAACTCCCAAAGGCATCATATTCATCATTGTAGTTTTTATTGTCTTATTAAACATACTAACCACTCCTATAAAATATTTTGTTATACTATAACATACCGAAAATTATTTTTCAATTATTTTTTTATAAAAATTTTATTTTACTATAGAAATTTATTTTTAGAAGAAGTTATACCCTAAAGTAAAGCTTACTTGCTCTAAGTTATCGTTTCCTCTTCTATCTCCATCTATCTCTGTCACAGAGTATAATACTTCAGCTTGTAAAGAGAATAGATCCATTCCTACTCCAGCTCCATAGAAATATTTTCCATCTGGTTTAGAGTTTGATACGCTATCTCTTGTGTATAAAACTTTTCCTAACTTTCCTACTAAGTATGGTTTTACACCTATAGGGAATAAATTCATCTTTATTAATCCGTATGCTGGAACTGTTTCAATCTCTGTTCCACTTGTTTTCCCATTATAAGCTATTCCCACTCCAATATCTGCTAAAAGTAATGTTTGAGTTACTTCTAAACTCATAGTAGGTGCATAACTTTCAAAGCTTTTATCCTCTTTGTTGTAAGAGCTTGCATCTGTTATAGCTCCTAATCTTAGATGTGCATCCATTGAAAATGCAGCTGTGCTTAGCATTAAAAATGCAGCAATTAATCCTTTTTTCATTCTGTTCTCCTTTTAAAGTTTTTGTAATAAGTATATTGTATAATATTTTTAAAAGAAGCTCTAGTTTTATTTTTTTATTCTATTTAAAACTACTGAGACAACTTTTTGTAACATCGATATTTTTATACTACTTCCTTCAAAAATAGGTTTATAATGAGTGAAGGTATCAAACGAATATTTTCCATGATATCTTCCTATTCCACTCTCTCCTACTCCTCCAAAAGGAACCTTTTTATCTACAATTTGAAGTATCGTTGCATTTATACAAACTCCTCCAGCTTTTATATCTTTTGTTGATAAATCACCTTTCTGACTTCTAAATATATATAGTGCTAATGGCGATGGTTTTTGTCTCAAATCCCAATAAACTTTTTCTAAACTATCATACTCTATTAGAGGTAGTATCGGTCCAAATATCTCCTCTTTTGAGATTAAATCATCATCTTTTGGATTTAAAACTATGGTAAACGGAAACTTTCCTTTATCTTTAGAAGATTCATCAATCTTTCCATTTTGATATATAATCTCTACATTCTCTAAATAACTTTCCAATCTTTCAAAATGATTTCTATTTATAATCTTACCACCAATATCACCATTTTTTCTGATATATTCTCTTGTGAGCTCTACAAACTTTTCTGCACTGCCTCTAGGAATGTAAACATGATCTGGTGCAACACATGTTTGCCCTCTATTGAAAAACTTTCCCCAAATTATTTTATCCACACTTTCATTTAATATGGCTTCATCCTCTATTATGACTGGAGATTTTCCTCCTAGTTCTAAAGTTACTGGAGTTAAAGTTTCTGCTGCTTTCAAATATATCTCTTTTCCAACTTTTGTACTTCCAGTAAAAAATATATAATCATTTTTTTCGTCCAATAATTTTTTAGCAACTGCTGCATCACCTAACTCTACACTTACACCTTCAACTCCGCTCTCATCAATTATCTTTTTTATAACTTCACTACAATTTACAGAGTTTTCAGATGGCTTTAATACAACTTCATTTCCTGCGGCTATCGCTCCTATAAGTGGTAAAAATGTCAAATTAAAAGGATAGTTCCAAGGAGAAAATATAAGTACTCTTCCGTAGGGTTCTGGCTGAAGAACGATTCCTCCTCCTATAAAATTAAAAAAACTTTTTATTTTTTCAGGCTCACTCCACTTTTCTAAATTTTTTATAAAAAAATCAAATTCAGAAATAACGGGATAATATTCTGATAATCTACTTTCTTCAAAACTCTTTCCTAAATCTTTATATAATGCATCTATTATTGAATCTTTATTCTTTTCAAAAGATCTTTTTAGCTTTTCTAATTTTTCAACGTTTGTCATATGAGAGTTCTCCTTTCAATAAATATTTCATTATTATTAATACTATTTCTTCGAGTCTTTCCTTTATTTTTATTTTTAATTTTTTTTAGTTGATGAAATATAGATTTTATTCTATAATAGGGTTATTTTAAATAATAATTTTAGGAGGATTTTCATGAAATTCAGTGATTTTAAATACAGTAGACCGAATTATGATGAAGTAAAAATTGAGTTCACAGAATTAATGTCTGACTTAAAAGATTCTACAAATCTAAAAATACAAATTGAAATTATCAAAAAAATAAATTCGATTAGAAATACAATATCTTCTATGTCTAGTATCGCAAATATAAGACATACAATAAACACAGAGGATAAATTTTATGATGATGAAAACGAATACTGGGATGAAGTTTCGCCTTTATACCAAGAGTTAGATTCTCAATTTTATGAGGTTATGGTCAATCTTTCAAATAAGCACCAATTAATAGAGGAGTTTGGAGAACAGTTCTTTAAACTTATGGAAAATAGTTTAAAAACATTCTCTCCCGATATAATTGAAGACCTCCAAGAGGAAAATAAAGAAACATCAAAATACGTAAAACTTTTAGCTTCTGCTAAAATTTTATTCGATGGAAAAGAAAGAAACCTTTCTGGGATGACTCCGTATCTTCTTTCAAAAGATAGAGTTATTAGAAAAGCTGCTCAAGAAGCAAAATCTACTTTCTTTATAAATAATGAAAAAAAATTCGATGAGATTTTTGATAATCTTGTAAAAATAAGAGTTAATATTGCAAAAAAATTAGGGTTTGAAAACTTTATTGAGTTAGGGTATCTTAGAATGAATAGAGTTGATTATAATGCTAAAATGGTTGAAAACTTTAGAAAACAAGTTGTTGATAGTATTGTTCCATTAGCTAGTTCATTATATGAAAAACAAAAGCTTAGATTAGGATTAGACACTCTTAAATACTATGATGAAAAATTTGAATTCAACGATGGTAACCCAACTCCAAAAGGTGATGCAAACTGGATTATTGAGCAAGGAAAAAAGATGTATCATGAGATGTCATCTGAAACTGGTGAGTTTATTGATTTTATGATAAAGAATGATCTTATGGATTTAACTACTAAAAAAGGAAAAGCTGGTGGTGGATACTGTACGTTTATTCCTGATTATAAATCACCATTTATTTTCTCGAATTTCAATGGAACAAGTGGAGATATTGATGTTTTAACTCATGAAGCTGGACACGCATTCCAAGTTTATAAATCTAGTTGGATAGAAGTACCTGAACTTCTTTGGGCAACATATGAAAGTTCTGAGATTCACTCTATGAGTATGGAGTTCTTTACTTGGAATTGGATGGAGAACTTCTTTAAAGAGGATACTATGAAATATAAGTTCTCTCACTTAGGAGCTGCAATTAAATTTATTCCTTATGGAGTTCTTGTAGATCACTTCCAGCATAAAATATATGAAAATCCAGAGCTTACACCTGCCCAAAGAAAAAAAGTGTGGAGGGATTTGGAGAAAATTTATAAACCTCACTCTGATTACTCTGAAAATCCATTTTTAGAAAGAGGTGGTTGGTGGTTCCAACAAGCACATATTTTTGAAGTTCCATTCTATTATATAGATTATACTCTTGCTCAAATCTGTGCATTACAGTTCTGGAAAAAGATGAACGAAAATTATTCTGAAGCTTGGGATAACTATCTAAATCTTTGTCATGAAGGTGGAACAAAATCATTCTTAAAACTTTTAGAAGTTGCAAAATTAAAATCTCCTTTTGAAGATGGATGTGTAGAAGAGATTATAGAGTCTGTAAAAAATTATTTAGATAAGTTTTCTATCTAAGTATTATAGGTCAAATTGTAAACGATAACAAATGTTATCGTTTTTTTTGTTTCCTTTATTTATTTTTAAAGGATTTTTTCCATATTGGTTGAATATCCTTTTGTTGATACATTAACTTTAAAGGGAGGATTAATTTATGACAAAAATACTTTTGTTACTTTTTCTTATTAATTTCTCTGTGTTTGCAAAAGTTCTCAATGTTGGTGTAGTTTTAGAACACCATTCAGAGTCATCTAAAGTTACCCTAGAGATTCTAAAAGAGGAACTGAGCAAAAATTTTGCAGGGACTGAATTTACACCACAAATATCTGAGATATTTTATCTGACGGATCATAATATACAAGAAGGAGTTAATAAGCTTAATGCTAACTCTAAAATTGATAGTATCTTTATACTAACTTGTGCACCATTAGAAGATATTAAAAATTTGAAATCAGATAAATTCTATTCTGTTCCACTTGGATTTGGAAATAAAGCTAAAAATATATCTAAAAATATATCTAAAAATATAAACTATATTTATAGCAATCTAAATTTGAATGAACTTTTATCACCTTTTAAAAATCTTTCTGGAATAAATGAAATTGATGTTCTAATATCTAATATGGATGAGAATAATTTAAAAGCTTTAGAAAAGAAAACAGATTTAGCTGGAATAAAGGTTAATATTATGAGATCTTCAAAAGAAAATCTTTTCAAAGCTTCAAATAGAGGTGTTCCATCTTTTCTTATAGATTTTAACGACGATCTTGATTCTTATGCTTACTCGGGATTAACTCTTAACAAGGAGTTAAGAAAAAGATTAAGAGCAGCTTCATTAAATTATATGTTTTTCAAAACTAAAAGAGATATGGGACAAATTATTGAAGTAAATGAACCTAGAAAAGATATATTTGTTAACTCTCCTGTAGCAAGTAAAATAGGATTATATCCTAATCTTATTTTTTTACAAGAGATTTCACATCTGAATGAATCTCGACTTCAAAATCCTAAGCTATCTTTAAAAACAGCTGTTGATAGAGCATTAAATGAAAACTTAGATTTATTAAGAACTAAACAAAATGTATTCACTAGTTATTATAGTTCAAAAGTTGCTAACTCTAAAAGATTGCCTCAGCTTACTGCTAACATGAATTATAATGCCTTAGATGATAGATCTCCTACATTTATGCAAGGAGCAGCAACTAATAGTGTGACGTCTTATCTACAGCTATCACAGGTTATTTTTAGCGATCAGATCAATGCTAGTGTATTCATAGAAAAACTAGCTTTAGATTCAAGTAGAAAGGCTTATGAACAAGAAAA
The DNA here is from genome assembly GCF_945952365.1 of uncultured Cetobacterium sp. GTDB lineage: Bacteria > Fusobacteriota > Fusobacteriia > Fusobacteriales > Fusobacteriaceae > Cetobacterium_A. Next base: position 33,461 of record NZ_CAMFHX010000024.1, on the reverse strand, counting down.
ATTAAATACTATCTACTACGTAGCTTCTACTTATGTAAATATTCTTCAATTGAATGCTCAACTAAAGATTCAAATGAGTAACTACAGTCTTTTACGAGAAACTTTAGATGTAGCTAAAATAAACTATGATGTTGGAGCTGGAGGATTGCAAGATGTATATAGATTAGAATCTGATGTTGCAAGCGCTCTTTCTAATATTTCAAATGTAAAAGGTGAGCTTCGTTCTCAAGAGATTTATTTAAACGATCTATTAAATTATTCACAAGACAATAGATACTCTTATGAAAATATAGATGATATTGCTCCATATTTTCTTTTAAGTAATAATTTAGGTAAAAACTTTACGTTTGGTTCTGAAAAATCAAAAAAAATAGAAAACTTCTTGGTTAGAGAAACTCTCTCAAACTCTAACGCCCTACAACAACTAGACAATACTATAAAAGGGAAGGAAAGAGAATATACATCTAACAGTCGAGAAAGATATATACCAACTGTTAAAGCTTTTGGTAACTATAATAAAAATAATATCGTAACACCTTGGGGGAAAAATTCAAATAGAAACTTCCCTGATGAATATTGGGAAGCTGGAGTAGGAGTATCTCTTCCAATAATCAGTGGTGGTGAGATTCATTATAACGCTGAAAAAATAAAAAGCGAACTGAAATCTTTAGAATATAATAAGCTTTCTCTTACTAACAATCTTACAAAAGAAGTTTTACAAATTTATACTGAACTTTTAACAAATTATGTTCAAAGCTACACTACTCAAATATCTTCTGATGTAGCAAAGAAAAATTTAGATATTGTTAAAAATCTTTATGCTGAAGGAAGTATTAGTATAACTGATTTCCTATCTGCACAAAATAACGCTTTAAGCCAAGAATTAAATCATGTTATTGAAAACTTTAACTTAATTAATTCTACTTTAAAGCTTGAAAATCTTTATGGAAAATCTTCAATTATACTTACAGACCCAGAAAAGCAATATCTGCTTTTAAAACTTCAAAAAGAGATTGAAAATTAGGAGGATAACTATGAAAAATAAAATCTTTATTGCTATAAGTTTACTTTTACTTCTTAGTTGTGGAAAAGAAAAACTACCAGAAGAAGCTCTAGAAATAAAACCTGTTGTTTATGAGGTTGTAGAATCAAAAGAAAATAGTGTTATCAGAACATATTCTGGTACAATTAGTTCTGAAGCTCTTTCAAACCTAAGTTTTAGAGTTTCTGGAACAATTGATAAAAGAATCGCTCAGCTTGGTGATAGTGTTAAAAAAGGACAAATCTTAGCTACACTAGACCCCGCAGAATACAATCTAAATTATGAAAAATCTTTATCTGATTTAGCTAAAGGAAACGCTGTTTTTGCTGAAGCTGAAGCTAACTTTAAAAGATCTGAAGCTCTTTATTTAGAAAATAGTATTTCTAAAGCTTCTTACGATAGTGCCATTGCTCAATATAAGTCAGCTCTTTCTAGTGTTAAAGCTTTGAAAGATGCTTCTAATTTATCAAAACTAAAAGTGGATTATACATATTTAAAAGCCCCACAAGATGGAACTATCGGTCAAGTAAAAAGTGAGGTTAATCAAGTTGTTAGCCCTGAAACTGTTGTTTTTGTTTTAAGTAGTGATGGAGATAGAAATGTAGAGTTTAATGTATCTCAATCTGTTATTGGTTCTTTATCTGCTGGTCAACCTGTAGACATTTTAATAACATCTCTAAATAATAAAAAAGTTAAGGGTGTTATTACAAATATTGGAACTTTATCTGTCGGTTATGGTAGTACATATCCAGTAAAAGCTAAAATAACAGAGATAGCTCCTGAAGTTAAAGTTGGTATGATTGCAAATATAATTATTGATACAATTGAAGGAAATGAACCTATAATATCTCTTCCTTTAAGTTCTATTGTGACTGGAGCAGATAACCAAAAATATGTTTATGTTGTTAAAAATATCGAAAATAATATCGGAGTAGCACAGAAACAAAAAATTGAGATATCTTCATCTCCTGCAAGTGATGGAATCATAATTTTAAATGGATTATCTAAAGGAGATATTGTTATCACAAAAGGAAGTAATGCAGTGAAAGAGAATCAGAAGGTTTCTCTTATAAAAGGGGAGATTTAGTATGAAGCTAACAGAACTAGCTATTAAAAATAAGGTTACCGCCTATATGCTTTTTACTCTACTTCTTATTTTTGGATATATGTCATATAATAACTCTGAAAAAGCTGAAGACCCTGGTTTTACTATAAAAGTTGCTCTTATTACTACCAATTGGCCTGGTGCAACAGCTAAACAGATGGCTGACTTAGTCAGTAAAAGAATTACTGACCAAGTCCAAAATATGGATGCTTTAAAATATGTAGAATCTAAAAATATAGACGGACAGTCAAATGTATATGTAAATATTAAAAGTGGATATAAAGACTTAAAACCCGTGTGGCAAGAGTTAAGAGATAGAATAAATACATTCGTTGTCCCAGCTCTTCCACAAGGTGTACAAGCACCTCAAATCAATACATATTTCGGTGATGTGTATGGAACTCTTTTAGCTATCGGTGGAGATGGATATACAAACGAGGAACTTTATGAAACTGCTGCTAATTTAAAAGATTCTCTTCTTTTTTCTGTTCCTGAAATTGGAAGAATTGATATAAGTGGAGTTCAAGGAGAAGCAATCTATATTGATATAGACAATAAACTTCTTTCTCAAACTGGAGTGACATTAGAAAATATTCTTTCGACTCTATCTAACTTGAATGTTATTATCAAAGGTGGAGATTTAGTTATTGATAATGATAGATTAAAACTGAATCCTTCGGGAAACTTTGAAAATCTTGAAGATATCAAAAACACAGTTATTACTAGTAGTGATGGGAAATCAAATATCTATTTAAAAGAGATTGCCAATATCTATAACGGTTATCAAGAACCTTCTAATTACTCGATAGATTTTAATGGGCATAACGCTATCACTTTAGGAGTTTCTCTTGGAGCTGGTCAAGATATTTTAGTTATGAGTGATGGGATAAAATCAACTTTAGCTGAATTCAAAAAAAATCTACCCATAGGTTTAGAGATTGGAGAGATTTATTATCAACCTGATTTAGTTCAAGTTAAAGTTACATCATTTATTGTAAATCTAATTCAAGCTATATCTATAATCATAATTGTTATGCTTATATTTTTAGGTTTAAGATCTGGACTTATTGTTGCTGCTCTTACTCCTACATCAATAGCTTTTACTTTAATCGGTCTTTACTATATGGGTTATGGAATAAATCAAATAACTCTAGCGGGACTTATAATTGCTCTTGGAATGCTTGTTGATAATGCTGTTGTTATGTCAGAAAATATAATTGTTCTTATGGAAAATGGTGAGGATCGTTTAAGTGCTTGTTTGAAATCAGCTCAATCGCTTTCTATCCCTCTTTTAGTTAGTTCAATTACAACAATTATGGCATTCTCCCCAATTATTTTAAATAAAGAGGATATGGGAGAATATGTTGGGCCACTAACTATTGTTGTTATGCTTGCTCTTTTTGGTTCTTGGATTATAAATCAAACTTTAATACCTTTATTATGTTTCGATTTTATAAAAATAAAAGAGGGAGCAAAACAAAATCTGAATAGTAAAGCTTATATTACCTATAGAAATGTTCTTTTATTTGTACTAAAAAATCAAAAAATGACTTTACTTACAGCTGTAGCTTCACTGTTTTTAGGTTTAATTCTTTTAGGACGTGTTCCAAGTAACTTTATGCCTGCTTCTACTGACCCTATAATGTCAACATTTATACGTTTACCTAAGGGAACAGATATAAACTACACTCGTGAAGTTGTAAAAGATGCAAATCAATTTATAAAAGACAATTATGCAACTGGAGAACAAGAAGCTCTCCCTCCTACACTTTGGGATTACATAACTACAGGTGGTACAACTTCTGTGTATGAAAAACAAGGAGTTTTAAGTTGGGGATCATTTATTGGTGGTGGAGCTGCTAAATTTGCAACAGGGTATACTCCTGAAACTAGGTTGACTGAATATGCTTATATCATGTATAACTTAAGTGACTATAGATTAATCCCTAAAATCTCAACAGAAGTAAACGAATATTTAAAATCTAAATATCCAAGTATTGATGTTGTTTCTAAAGGATTAGCAAGTGGAGTTACTCTTGAAAAAGATTTAGGATATGTTTTAGCGTCTAACGATATTCCAAAATTAAAAGCTGCTGCTGCTGAATTAAAAGAGAAGTTATCGGAAACTCCAGGAGCACTTTCTGTATCTGATGCTTGGGGAAATGAAGTTCCAGATATCAAAATCGAAATAAACCAAGAGAAAGCCCAGCTTGCTGGTTTCAACAATGATACAATCGGTAAAGTTTTACAGTTTGTTTTACAAGGATATACTGCTACTACATTTAGAGATTTTAATGCTCCTGCTCAAAGTACAATAATCCCTGTTATAGTAAAAGGAAAGCATACATATAAAGATGATATAAAGTCTATTGAATCTATCGAGCTTATTAACTCAAAAGGAGAAGCTGTTCCTTTAAGACAGATTGCTGATATAAAACTAGATTATCGTCCTTTCTATGTATCTACTAGAAACTTGGCTTACTCAATTCAAGTTGATGCAGCTGTCGATCCAGCTACAACTCCACTTGAAGTAAATAAAAATATTGAACCTTGGATAAAAGAGAAGTTAAAAGAGTGGGGACCAAGTATCAAATACTATCCTGCTGGAATAATGAAAACTTCATCTGAAAATCAAAGTGCACTATTTGCTCAAGTTCCAGTGGCTATACTTATGATGTTTGTTCTTGTAGTTGGGCAATTTAACTCACTAAAAAAAGGTCTTACAATTATGCTTGTTATTCCTTTATCACTTTTAGGAATTGCAATCGGTTTATTAGTTACAAATACAGAGCTTGGATTTATGGCTATGGTTGGTATTATATCTCTTGCTGGAGTTGTATTGAATCATGCTATAATCTTGGTTGATAAGATGACTCTTGAAAAAGATAGTGGGCGTACTGACCAAGATGCTATCGTATTTGGATGTCAATCAAGACTTAGACCTATATTTTTAACAGTTGCTACAACCCTTGTTGGATTAATGCCATTATATTTCTTTGGTGGACCACTATTCCAACCTCTAGCTGTAGTACTAATATTTGGTTTAGCTTCAGATACTGTCTTAGCTCTTGCTGTTATACCGGTTATATATGCAACATTCTATAAAACTAAGTTTAAAGACTATGTTTATGATGAAGCTCGTTTAATTGAAAAACAATAAATATATTTGAAAAATAAAAAGGTTGTGAGAATATTAAATCTCACAACCTTTTTTTATAAAATATTATTTAACAGCTTTTCCATCTCTTTTCTTAAAGTAGCTCTATCTCCATTCCAATGGTTTACAATAATTGTAAATGCATATTTTTTACCATTTTTTTCAGCATATCCAGCATATGATTGAATTCCACTCATACTTCCACTCTTCACCTTTACTTTTCCCTCTAAAGGTGTATTCTTTAAAAAGATTGCAACTGTTCCATCTTTACCAGCTACTGGAAGTAGGTTTTGTAATCCTGATTCAGAGTATGCTAATATCTCTGTTAAAAGTTTTGCAGAGATTACATTTCCTCTCGATAGACCACTTCCATCTCTTAAAATTAAAGAGTGGATATCCATTCCTTTACTTTTCCAGAACTTTTCTATGTCCACACCTTTTGTTTTCTGAATCAATTGGAATAGATGCTCTGTATAGTGATTGTCACTTCTTGTTAAAAGTACCTTAACTATTTCAGAAATTGGTGGAGATTTTGTAACAGCTATAATTTTTGGATTTTTCGGTCTTTGTGATGTCAATCTCGCTGTAGTTACTCTTCCTTTAAAATCAACACTTTCTTTTTTCAAATGATATGAGAAATATTGACCTAAAAATAATCCCGGATCAGGGATATCACTTTGAATCACAACTCCATTTTTATTTTGTGGAACTGCTCCAAAAATTCTTCTCTTGTTATCTAAAGGTAGACCTCTGACTGACAACTCTCTTTTTCCACCTGTTGTAACTAACCCTTGATTATCAAATGCTAATCCTGTTATCTCTGGCTTTGTTTTAATTATTTCAGGTTTTTTTCCTGTAACCTCTGCTTTTAAATATAAAGTATACAGATTATCAAATACACTTATTCCATATGTCCCTTGTCCATAGTTAGTTCCCATATCTTCCCATAACCATTTCCCTGGAATCCCTTCATATCCAAAAAGATCATCTAAAACAATTATATTTCCATCTATTGATTTTATTCCAGCTCTTTTAACTTCACTTACCCAATCTCTTAAAAAGGCCTCTCTATCAATTGAGATTCCATCCGACCCTAGTGTGGGGTCTCCACCACCTTGAATGTATATATTTCCTTTTAAAACGCCCTCTTTAGATATAGTTCCATCATATAGAACTTTTGTTTCTAAAACACTATTTGCTCCTAAAACTTCTAAAGCTGTTGCTGCAGTTACAATTTTTAATACCGAAGCTGGAACTAAAGCAGCGTCTTCTCTATAACCATCTACTACTTTTCCACTTTTTAATTCCACTGCATAAACCCCTATGTTTCCATGCTCTAAGACTTTAGAGTTTACAAATTGTGCTAAAGCTTTCGATTCCTTTTGAACATCTGTATTCACTATATTTATTGGCTCTATATTTTCTTCTGTACTTATCTCTTTCTCTTCTGTGAATAAAATTGGTGACTCTATTACATCTGGTACTACTATTTGTTGATTTTCTAAAATATTTTTTCTATCCGCAGTGCTACATGCTGTTAAAAAAGCTGTAATCAATGCTAAATATAAAAATTTTCTTTTCATAACTCACCCCTCATATCATAAAATATTCTACAGTTATTATAACATAATTCATTCAATTTCTCCTGAGATAATAAAAAAAACCAGTATAGTTTTAAAAACTACAGCTGGTTTAAATTTTTATCTATTTTCCAATATCGTTTTCAGCACCAGAATAGATAATTCCATTCCAATGAACCATATTTCTTTCAATAGTTACATTCTCTAAGTTTACACCCTCAAGAGCGAACTTCTTGAACTCATGGAATCCTGTTCTATCCACAATATATCCGATATGCTCTTTTGGTAATGCTCTGTTGATATACGTATCAACATATTTATATGTATTTTTGATTATTTTTATGATGCTCTCTTCGTCAGCCCATAGTAACCAATCTTCAGCAAGTCTTGGATTTTTCTTTCCAGTTCTTCCCATGATAGCTAATCTATAGTATTTCTTCTCATCTCTAACCCAAGCTGATGTAGGACAGTTTAAAACACACTCTCCACACCCGATACATTTACTGTGCTCTCTAACAACAGTGTAGTTCTCTGCACTTAAAGCACCTGTAGATAATCCCTTACATTTCTTTACGCAAGCTCCACAAGATACACATCTCTCTTTCTCATAAAGAGGCATAGCCATTCCAACAATACCAAAGTCATGCATTCTAGCTTTGATACAATCGTTTGGACAACCAGTTAAAGCTATCTTAAAGTGGAAATCATGAGGGAAAACCTCTTTCTCTATCTTTCTAGCAAACTCAGTTGTATTATATTGAGCCTTAGGACAAACACCATTTCCTATACAAGCTGTTATATTTCTAGTTCCAGCTGCTGGATATCCATTTCCAACTCCATTTGGTTGGTTGATTTCAAATCCATCTATTAGTACTTGAATCTCTTTATTTACTTCATCGATCATAGTTATATCGATACCTTTTATCTCAAAACCTTGACGAGTTGTTATATGTACTTTTCCATTTCCATATTTCGAAGCGATTTCAGAAACTTTAAGTAGTAACTCAGCTGTTATCTCTCCACCTGGAACTCTAACTCTTAAAGCTGTCTTTTTTCTCTCTTTTGTAACTCTAAATGCATTTTTCGTAAAACTTTTTCTACTTAATTCTAAAGCCATCTTTCCTCCTAATCTAAAAGCTTCTTAGCTTTTACATAATTAAATATAGGTCCTTCTAAACAAACATATGTTTCATCAATTTTACAGTGTCCACACTTACCAACAGCACAAGACATATTTCTTTCGAATGAAACCCAAATTTTCTCTTCAGGAATTCCTAACTTTAAAAACTCTAATGCAGAGAACTTCATCATCATTGGTGGTCCAACTATAACAACTTCTAAGTTATCAAATCCATCATGTAATCTTAGGTGAGGAATATACTCAGTAACTAATCCAACACACTCTCCATCAATTCCACAACCTTTATCTACAGTTAAAATCATAGGAGCTTTCTTTCTCCATACATCTATCTCATTTTTAAATAAAATAGAATCTTGATCTTTAAATCCAAAAATTAGCTCGATATCAGTTTCTTTATCATCTATAAGTTGTTTTATTAATGGTCTAACTGGAGCAGTTCCACTTCCTCCTGCAACAACGATAACTCTTTTACCTTTATAAGTATCCATAGGGAAAGAATTTCCATATGCTCCTCTTAAAAATATAGAGTCTCCTGGTTTTAAGTTGAATACAGCATCTGTAACCTTTCCAACTTTTCTTATTAAGAACTCTATCCATCCCTCTTCATGGTTACAGTCAGCAACCGATATAGGCGCCTCTCCTACCATAGGTATAGATAACTGTATAAATTGTCCAGCTAATGGCTTAATCGTTGTTTTAACTTTGAATAACCACTCAATTGAACTTTCTTGAACTATTGATAATATCTCTCCTCTTTCAGGCATATATATATTATTCATCTTTATCACCTAACTTTTTTGATAGTTTGTTTATACAGTTTATGTATGAAATGTATTCTGGACAAGCGTCGTCACATCTTCCACATCCTATACACATATGAGTTCCAAATCTCTTCTTATAGTCTGAAATTTTATGCATAACTTTAAATCTCATTCTATCTCCAGATTTTTGTCTGAATTCATGTCCTCCAGCCATAGTTGTAAATCCATCTACATGGCAAGAAGCCCAAACTCTTCTTCTCTCTCCAGTTTTAGCGTTATCTCTATTAAAGATATCTTGGCTAGTAAAACAAGTACAAGTTGGACATACAAAGTTACATCTTCCACACTTTATACATCTATCGTAGTCTCTCCACATCTCATCATTTATTATATCATCTAATACGATATTTTCAGGAACAGTTACCTTCTCAACGTTTTCTTTTACGAATTCCATTTCGAACTCTTCCTCTTTTCCTGCATCAAAGAAGTTTAATAACTCTTCGTCTTTAACATCTGTGTAAACCTCTCCATCTTTGAACGTCAATCCTAAGTTATAATCCTCAGTGCTATTCGTTCCCATAGAAGCGCAGAAACAACTTTCCCAACCTTGTCCTGGGCAGCCCATAACTGCAAATTTTACCATTTTCTTAGCGTCTGCATAATACTCATCACTAAACTTGTTGTTTAGGTAGATATTATCCACTCTATTTATAGCATGTAAATCACAGCTTCTAAGTATTACTAAAGCTTTTTTTGTTCTTCCCTCTGGCTTTTTAAATTCATTTTCATTGAAATAAAATATTGTTTGTCTGATAGGTAGTAGAATCTCTTTAGCTGAATAATAACTCTTATCTTTTAAATTAATCTCTTCTAATGTAGTTATCTTTTCATATTTAACTAGATCAGTATCTGAGAAAGTTCCCTTAAAAGGAAGTGTAACTGGAGCATATATATCATACTCCTTAGATAAGTTCGATAGTACGCTATTAAACTCATCATTTGTTAATAATTTTTTCATCTCTTCACCTCTTATTGAGTATTTTTTATATTTCATTCTATTACTTTATATAGAAAAAAATGTGTGACTCTAGTCACACATCTCTATATTGACAAAAAATAAATTTTTTTAAGATCAATTTGTAATCTTATTATTTTTCTCCTCTGAAAAGTTCAGTGATTCCCTTTATAAATACTCTAACATATTTATCTCCAGCTTCTCTATAATTTTTGTGATCTGGTCTTCTGAAAATAGCACTTAATTCTGATTCAGACATCTTAAGTCCACCTGTTTCGAATGCATCTATCATATCCTCACTTCTGAAAGCTAAAGCTATTTTTAACTTTCTTAAAATGTGGTTGTTTATGTTCTTGTTATTTACTACAGGTTCTTCAACTCTTGGAGTTCCAACTTTTTGTGGTCCTCTCTTATAAGTGATAAGTCCAGTTAAGAACATATCTAAAGTTTGATTATTACAAGTTTTGAAGTTATCATCTTCAGGCTTACTTAAAAAAGCTGTTAACTCCTCTAAAGAAAGTTTTACCCCTCCTAATTTGAAAACTTCTAGCATAGCTTTATCATTTATTCTTAAAGCGTATCTAACTCTTCTTAGAACGTCATTATTTGTCATTTATTCCTCCTGATATTTTAAATTTACTCATAATTATAGCATAATTTTGAAAGTATTCCTACCTTTACTTTTACGCTTTCTTTACCTCATATCCTACTCTCTGTAGAAATCTTTTATTTTAGATTTTAAAATAAAAATTGAGTTGTTTTCAACTTTTACTAATCCTAACTCTTTTAACTTTTTTACTCCTCTTGAAACAGTCTCTCTATTTGTTCCAAGCATATCTGCTAGATATGTGTTATTTACTTTTACTGTAAATCCATGATACTCATTTGCTTCATAGCCAAAATCTTTTGCAAGTTTCCACAATTTTGCTGCAATTTTTTTATCCATAGAGATTGTTGTTGTATTTTTTAGTTGTCTATACAAACGTTTTGTTTTTTTTGAAAGAGATTTTATTATTAATATCGCTAAATCAGGATGTTTTACAATCAATCTTCTAAGCTCTTTAACTGGAATGACTAAAGTTTTTACATCTGTAAAAGCATCACAACTCACACTAGTTTTTTCACTCTCATCATATACCATCGTATCATTTAAAAATGAATCCTCTCCTAAAAGATAGATTATTTTTCTTTTTCCATCTGAATTATCTTTATAAACTGTAACATTTCCACTGATTACAAAATATACATTTTCACAAAAAGAGTGTTCTAAAAAAAGAGTTTCCCCTACTTTATATTCTTGGCAGTGAGAAACTCTTAATAAATCATTCAAACACTCTTTTCCTAAAAAACTGTTTAAATAGTCTGTATTCATATTAGTATTTGTTTGGATCTGCAGTTCCTGTAGTCACCAATTCAACTCCAGAACTTGTCCCTAATCTTGTTACACCTAAAGATATAAACTTTTCTGCAGTAGCTAAATCTCTAACTCCACCTGCAGCTTTTAGTTCAGCTTTATCTCCAACAATCTCTTTCATTAGTGCGATATCTTCAAATGTAGCTCCACCTGTTCCAAACCCTGTAGATGTTTTTACAAAATCAGCCTTTGCATCTAAGCAAAGTGCAGTAGCAACTTTTTTCTCGTTATCTGTAAGGTAACAGTTTTCAATTATAACTTTTAAAACGTTACTTCCAATAGCTTCTTTTATAGCTGCTATTTCATTTTTTACATACTCAGTTTCTCCAGCTTTTAACATTCCAATATTGATAACCATATCAATCTCAGATGCTCCATCCTCTATAGCAGTTTTTGCTTCGAAAACTTTTGAAGCCGTTGACATTGCTCCTAGCGGGAATCCTATCACAGAACAAACTTTAACCTCTGATCCTTCTAACTCTTTTGCTGCTAATGCAACGTAAGATCCATTTACACAAACTGAGAAAAAGTTGTGCTCTTTAGCTTCCTTACATAACTTTAAAATATCCTTTGGTTCTGTTGTAGCCTTTAATACTGTATGATCAATATATCTGCTTAAATTCATTCTTTATCTTTCCTCCTAAATTTTTTATAAATTTAATTACCCTATTATAACCCAATATTAGATAAAATTTCTAGAATAACTTTATTTTTTTCTACTTTTTCATCTACTATTGTATATGCACCCTCTAAAAACTTTATAGATGATTCTAAGTTTTTATCATTATGTTGAACTATTGCTAAAATTTCTCCAGCTTCAACATAATCTCCAACTTTTTTCGTCAATAAAACACCAACTGAATGATCTATTACATCCTCTTTCGTAGCTCTTCCAGCTCCTAAAACCATAGCTGATTTTCCAATCTCTTCAGCTTCTATCTTAGATATCCATCCTGATTTTTTGGCTTTAAAGAAGTATTCTGATTTAAAGCTTGGAAGAAGTGTGTAATCATCAACTAATGCTGGATTTCCCCCTGCAGCTTCTATAAAATCTTTTAAGTGCTGAATTGCAGCTCCACTTTTGATAGCTTTATGAACAAGAGTTTTACCCTCTTCTAAAGTTTTTACATCACCCTTAATTTGAAGAGCTGTCGCTACTATAGTTTCTACAAGTTCTGTGAAATCCTCTGGTCCTCTTCCTTTTAAAGTTTCAATAGCCTCAATAATTTCATTACTATTTCCAACTGCATATCCTAAAGGTTGATCCATATCCGTTAGAAGAGTTACAACTTTTCTATCAAACGAATCTCCAATATCTATCATTGTTCTTGCTAACTCTTTAGCTGTTTCTAAGTTTTTCATGAAAGCTCCAGAACCAACTTTAACGTCTAATATAATTCCATCTGCATAAACAGCTAACTTTTTACTCATTATTGAACTTGCTATTAGTGGTATGCTCGATACCGTAGCGGTTACATCTCTTAGAGAGTATAATTTTTTATCTAAAGGAACAATTGTATCAGAGTATCCCATAATACCTGTTCCAACACTATTTACCATTTTTACTAACTCTTCTCTAGTTTCAGGGAAATGGAATCCATCAATAGCCTCAAACTTATCTATCGTTCCACCTGTGTGCCCTAAACCTCTTCCTGATAGTTTTGCCGTTCCTATGTGGAACGCTGCAAAAAGACCTGCAAGAGCTATTGTAGTTTTATCTCCTACTCCACCTGTAGAGTGTTTATCTATTAAGAACTTTTCTATTCCATCAAATTTTATAATCTCACCACTATTCATCATAAGCTCTGTAAAAACTTTAAGCTCAGGTTTAGTCATTCCATTGAAATAAACAGCCATTAAAAATGATGACATCTGGTAATCAGGAACTCTATTTTGTAAATATTCTCCCAGTAAAAAACTCATCTCTTCTGATGTAAGTTCAATATTGTCTCTCTTTTTTTGAATAATATCTACCGCTCTCATATACTCCACCTCGTTTTATTTTCATATTTTATATATTTTTCTAGCATTTTTTCTATTTTTATGATATATAAATTCTTATACAATAGATAGGACATATGGCCCAATAAGGAGAATTTATGAATAAAATACTTAATTATATAAGTCTATTTAAATTAGACGAAATTTTAGTTAAAGAAGTTCAAGAAAAACTGCTTCTCAGACATTATAAAAAAGGAGAGTATATTTTAGAAGCTCACAAAGGAACGAACAGTATTTACTTCGTTGTTGAAGGAACTGTTGAAGTTTCGTGTATATTAGATAATGGAAATCAAGTTTGTTTAAATATCTTAAAACCTTTAGAAATTTTTGGAGATATTGAATTTATTAATAAGCAAGAGGTATTATTTGATGTTGTTGCTAAAAATGATGTGAGTGTAATCCTTCTTCCTTTTGTTGTCGCTAGAGAATTTTTAAATGAAAATATAAATTTCTGGAAATTTTTAGCTATTGAAGGAAATAAAAAATTATTAAATACCAATAAAGCTATATTTTATAAAAGTACTTTAAAAGCTAAAGATATTTTTCTAAAATATATTCAAGATAGTGATGGAGAGATAAACTTTAAATCCCTTGATGAACTTTCAGCTAGATTGAATATAAGTTATAGAAACCTAACTAGAATAATAGCCTTTTACGTTAAAAATAAAACTATTTCTAAAGATAGAAATTCTATCAAAATTTTATAGAGGAGGGGTTTATGAAAAATTTTATTTATGATGTTCCAACTAGAATTTTATTTGGAGAAAATCAGGTTTCAAATGTAGGAAAAGAGGTTAAAAAACACGCTTCAAAAGTTTTACTTCTTTACGGAAAAAATAGTATTAAAAAAAATGGTTTGTATGATGAAGTTGTGAACTACCACCGCCCTAATAGAGGGCGGGGCTTCGTGGGAAGTATCTGACTCATGTCAGATATATTAATCACGCTCTGTGGGTAGTTCCTACCCTGTTATATGTTTTAATAGGCTAGTAGCTCTCTACCAACCTCACGAATATTTATACTTGCGTTTAAGTCTCTATCTATCTCTGAGTTACATTCATTGCATTTGTAAACTCTTGAAGATAGTGGCAGTTCAGTTTTTACTGAACCACAAAATGAACAAGTTTTTGACGATGGAAACCACTTGTCAATTTTAATTACTTGTTTTCCTAAAAACATTGATTTGTATTGGAGCATAGTTGTAAATATTCCCCAGCCGTTATCAGCGACAGATTTACCAAAATTCAACGCTTGACTCATGCCTTTCATGTTAAGGTCTTCAAGTATTATCGCGTTATACTTAGTTACAAGTTCAGTTGATAATTTGTGTAAAAAATCTTTTCTATTGTTTTTGATAAGGTTATGAATTTTAGCAACTTTTAATTTTGCTTTATACCAATTTTGGGAGAACTTAACTTTTCTTGATAATTCTCTTTGAGCTTTAACGAGTTTAGCTTCTAACTTTCTAAAAAATCTAGGATAGTCAGCCCTTTGGTTATCGGAGCTAACAAAAAGTTCAGACATAGCAAAATCAAGCCCAACAATATTATTATCGCTTGGAACTTCTTTAATATCCTTTTCAAATTCAGTTAGTAAAGAAACGTAGTAAGCACCGTTAGGCTCTTGGCTAATGGTAGCTGATTTAATCACATAATTTTGAGGTATCTGTCTATGAAGTTTAATTTTAACTAAACCTAGCTTTGGAAGTTTCAGAAAATTTCCTTCAACTCTAATATTATTACTTGTAGATACTGTATTGTACGATTTTCTAGTTGACCTTTTAGATTTAAACTTAGGAAAGCTAGTTCTCTTTTGAAAGAAATTCTTATATGCAGTTTCTAAATTTTTAAGTGCTTGCTGTAATGCGATTGAATCAACCTCTTTCAAGAATGGTAGTTCAAGTTTAAGCGGTACAAGCTCTTTAGCTTGGGTATTGTAAGTTACAGATTTTTTCTCTGTCTCATACAATTCTTTTCTTTGACCCAAAAATCTATTATACACAAGTCTAGTGCAACCAAAAGTTTGATTAATTGTATTCGCTTGAGTTTCATTAGGATAGATTCTATATTTAAAAGCTAAATTATATGTCTTCATAGTTTTCACCTCCATTTTTAAATTTTATATGCTATGATAATACCATATTTAAAATTAGTTGTAAAGGAGTGCGTGGTTATGAATACTGAATTTAAAAAGAATAGACATTCTATCTACAATTTAACTTATCATTTAGTTGTAATTACAAAATATCGTAGAAAATGTATTAATGAGGATGTTTTGGAAGATTTAAAAGAAATATCAAAGAGATTATTAAGTGTCAAAGGCGGTAGTGTTTTAGAGGTAAATGGAGAAGAAGACCATTTGCATATTAAGCACTGGTGGAGCAACAATTGAAACTATCAAGCGGTATATTGAATCGCAAGGAACTGAAAACTAAAAAGATTGCCCCGATTCATCCTCTCCCTAATAGAGGAAGAGGTTTTCTCGGGGCGTTTTGATAAAAAAAGCACAGGAAGATTTATTTAATCCAACTGTGCTTTTTATTTTTCATTTTAATTACTTTAATCCAGCTTTAACTTCATCAATCATTTTTTGAGTTGTTTTTATCCCACCAGTTGCAGTGTACCAAGTCTCTGCATCTAAGAATATAATATTTCCATTTTTATAAGCATCTGTTGCTTTTACAATATCGTTATCGAAAGCTTTATTTGCTGATACTTCTCCACCATTTACAGCATTTCTATCTACTACAAAGATGTAGTTTGGATTTTTTTCTAAAAGATATTCAAAGTTAACTTTACTTCCATGAGTTGAAGCAGCGATATCCTCTACTGTTTTAAATCCAAAGTGATCATGAATAATTGCAAATCTTGATTTTAATCCATAAGCTGATAACTTTCCGTTGTTTGAAAGAACCACTAAAGCATTTAAATTTTGAGATTCTACTTTATCTTTAACCTCTTTTAAGTTAGTTTCTAAAGTTGCTAACTCTTTATTTAATTCAACTTGCTTAGAGAATATTTCTCCCATCATTTTTACATTTACTTTTAAAGTATCTAAATAGTCATCTCCTGTTGTTGTTAATCCAACTGTTGGAGCTATTTTAGATAATTGATCGTAGAAAGGTTCTTGTCTTCCCGCTACAATTATTAAATCTGGCTTTAACTCATATATTTTTTCTAAATTAGGATCTTTTAATCCTCCAACATTTACATATTTTTCATCCTTAAACTTTTCTAAGAATTTAGGTAAACTATCTTTTGGTAATCCTATAACCTCAACACCTACAGTATCTAACATCTCTACAATTCCGTAATCAAACACAATTACTCTTGTTGGATTTTTTGGAACCTCAGTAGTTCCCATCACATGGTTAATTGTTATTTTTTCTACAGGCGTAGTTTCCTCTGTTCCACCTGATAAATAGAAAAATGCTCCTATACAAACCGCTATAACTACTGCTAATAAAGCTAATATTTTTTTCATTTTCTCCTCCTAGAAGTAAACACAGATATTTTTATTGTTAATCTCTTGAATATGGAACGGCATCTCATAAAGTTTTTCTAAAGTTTCTTTTACAACAACATTTTGAGTTTTATCCATATGTTTTAATTTTCCATTTTTCATTGCTAAAATATAATCTGAATAAACTGATGTAAAGTTTATATCATGCATTACTATAACTATTGTTTTATTAAAATCTTTTACAAGCTTATCTAAAATTTTCATCATAGCTACTGAACTCTTCATATCTAAGTTATTTAGAGGTTCATCTAGTAATATATACTTTGTGTTTTGAGCAATTGTCATAGCTATATAAGCTCTTTGTCTTTGCCCTCCACTCAATTCATCCAAGTACTTATCTCTAAACTCTCCTAAGTTCATATATTCAATCGCTTCTTCTATAACTCTTTTATCCTCATCATTCAATCTTCCACCACTGTGAGGGAATCTTCCAAATGAAATCAACTCATAAACCGTAAGTCTTACATTTGTACTATTCTCTTGCTTCAGTGTTGCTATTGTTTTAGCAAGTTCTGCTTTATCCCAATCTCCAATCGCTTTTCCATCAATTTTTATCTCACCCGAATCTAAAGGTGTCAAACGACTTATCATATTTAATAGCGTACTTTTCCCAGCTCCGTTTGGTCCTATTATACATGTTATCTTTCCCTCGGGAATATCTGTAGTTACACTATTTACAACATGTTTTGATCTATAACTTTTACTGACATTTTTTATTTCAATCATCTTTAACCAACCTTCCTTTCTTTTAATAGAATCCATAATAGATACATTCCACCAACAAAGTTGATTATTGTTCCTACTGGGAAACTATTATTGAATATTCTTTCAACTATCATCTGTCCAACTAATAAAGACAAGATACTCATAAAAATAGAAGCTACAACTAAATATTTATGCTTATATGTTTTTAGTAGCTCTTTTGATATATTAACTGTTAAAAGTCCTAAGAAAACCACTGGTCCTACTAGTGCAGTTGAGATAGAAACTAATATTCCAACTATAGTCAGATTTTTTCTTAATAACTTTTTATAATCTAAACCTAAGTTTATAGATTGACTATATCCTAAACTCATAACATCTAATGTTCTTGTATCTTTTCTTAACCATACAAATATAGCACCAACAATTATATACGCTATTAGTAATAGTGTTGTATTAACTCTATTATAACTTGCAAATAAACTGCTTTGTAACACTAAGAACTCATCAGGGTCCATAATCATTTGAATTCCATTTGATAAACTATCCAAGAATGTTCCAACTACCATTCCTATCAGAATCATATAGAGTAGTTTACCTTTACTTTTTCCTGTAAAAAATTGTTGAAGGAAGATACTTACCGCTGCCATAAGTCCAATAGTTATAAAAAACTTTGGAATTGGTGCTGTTAAACTTGGAATCATTTTTCTAAACATAAAAATTGTCATTGTTTGTAAGAATCCATACATAGCATCTAGCCCCATAACACTTGGAGTTAATATTCTACTGTCTGTAACTGTCTGAAATATCAACGTTGATACTGCCACACATGTTCCACTTAAAATTATTGCTAAGATTTTTATACCTCTTGTTTCTATTAAGTACCTAAAATTATTTTTATTTACACCTATAAACAGGAAAAGTGCAATTGCTATAAGTACTCCTACTAAAAGAAGCAGTAATATATTTTCTATCTTTTTATCTTTATTCCTCAAAGTTCAACCTCCTAATTATCATGATTAAGAATATTCCACTTCCGAATACTCCTGTTATCATTCCTATTGGAATTTCATGAGGATATATAATCAATCTTCCTAAAATATCACATAACAGAAGAAATAAGCTTCCCAAAGCCCCTGTTATATAAAGATTTTTTGATAAATTGTCCCCAAAGAACATTGAAACTATATTTGGAATTATCAATCCTAAAAATGGTATTCCACCTATTGTTATCATCACTAACGAAGATATAAAACAAACTAAAATTAAACCAATATTTACAATAAATTTATAATTTATTCCCAGATTTATTGCAAACTCCTCTCCCATTCCTGAGATTGTGAACTGCTTTGAATAAAAGAAAGCAGTTAAAACTAAAGGAATTGTTATATATAATAGTTCATAATTCCCTTTTAATACACCTGAAAAATCACCAAAAAGCCAACTGTTAATACTTTGAATCAAATCACCCTTATAGGCAAAGAACATCGTTATTGAACTCAGTATTCCACTTATCATCATCCCGATTAGTGGTACTAAGGCATTGTCCTTTATTTTTATTTTTCTTACTATTCCTAAGAAAAGGAATGTTCCTGCTATTGAGAACATTGTTGCGATTAACATTTTAAATATAATCGATTCTGTTGGAAAAAATAGTAAAGCTATCAAAATCCCTAATTTTGAAGAGTCAGCTGTTCCAGCAGTTGTCGGAGACACAAACTTATTCATAGTAAGTTGTTGCATAATTAAACCACAAATACTCATTCCAAATCCTGCTGTTATGATACTTATTGTTCTTGGGATTCTACTTAGAAATATTATATTGTTACTGTTCGTCCCTACAACAAAAATATCCGATAAATTAACTGTTGCTACACCTAAAAAAATAGAGGCTATTGATAGAAAAATGATAAATGCTGTTATTGTAAAGTTTTTCATTTAATCTCCTCTTTCGATATTTTGTTTTACAAATTAAATTATAGCAAAAGATTATGCTTTGTCAACAATAAACTTACAATTTCAAACTATTTTCTTTATTTTTTTTATCAAGAATTTTTTTATCTTAAAAAAAACCCTATTTAAAGGGTTTTTAAGGTTTTTATTATTATTAATTAAATTTATTTTTTTTCTTCTTATATAATTCAATATCAGCTCTTTTATAGAAATTATCTAACTTTTCCCCGCTCTTTCTTTGAACTAATCCAGTACTAATTCCAAAACAAAACTCTCTAATGCTATTTTGCTTCTCTATTTCTTTTTCAACTCTGCAATAGATTCTTTTTAAATCCTCTAAATCAGCTTCAATGACTAGACAAAATTCATCTCCACCCATTCTTATTATATAATCACTATTTTTTCTAATACTACTTTTTAGAATATCTGCTAACTTCTTTAATACTAAATCTCCTATATCATGGCCTCTAGAATCGTTTATCTCTTTAAATTTATCAATATCTATAAGCATCATTGAAAATATTTTTTCTGTATTTTCTTTAAAAATTTCTCTGATTTTTTCCTCATAAAAGTTTCTATTATAAATCCCAGTTAATAGATCTTTATAAACCTTTTCTCTTAAATCTAAACTTTTTCTCTTATATTCTGTGACCTCTTTAACCATAGCTAAAATACCATACTCATTATTATCTAAGTCAACTCTTGATTTAAAAGTTTGATACCATCTGCCATCGAGATACTCCTCTTCATAGAAGTTTCCCTCTTCAAAAGCTATTCTATTATTTTCTAAACATTTTTTGGTCATCTCTTCTGAAAAGAATTCAATCTCTTTTCTTCCATACAGATCCTCATAGGGGATATTTAAATACTCTGCATAGGCTTTATTATAATACTCTAATCGCCCTTCTGAGTCCAAATAAAAAATAAAATCTTGAACTGTATCTAACATCGCAACTAATTTATTTTTATGCTTCGATTTCTCCTCTAAATCTTTTTCCAGATTTTTCAAACGACTCACATCATGAAACTCTATTTGAATATATTTTTCTTTATCTATCTCTATTTCACATTCTTTTACTTCTAAATGTAATTTTCCTAATTTATTCTTTAATGTATCACTGATTTTAAAATATTTCATATCTATATTTTTAAAATATTGTTTTAAAATTTCTTTCATGTATTTATTTAGGTATTTTACTTCAAACTCTTGATTTAATACTAATATTCCTATTGTTAAGTTATCTAATAATAAATTTTTAAACATTCAATACCTCTTTAATGTTTTTTTAATCTTCCGTGTAGTATTGTAACACATTTTCAATAAAAAAAACAGAGAAATGAAAATTAATTTCCTTTTCTCTGTCACTTTGTTTGATAAAAATTATTTATTAATAAATTTAACTGCGTTTTCTCCTGCTATACGTCCAAATATTACTGCAGCACTATAAGCCGCACTACTATTTGTAACCTCTCCTGCAGCAAATAATCCAGAAACGACTTCACCATTTGTATTTAAAACTTCAGTTTCCTCGTTTGCTACAACTCCACCTCTTGTCATATGAACTGCTGACTCAACTTGAACACCGTAGAATGGCCCCTCTGTTCTAAACTCTCTTTTAAATGGCTTAGCTCTAAATTGATCTTCAGCTTCTCCACGAATAGCTTTATTAAATGAATCTCTTGTCTCTACTAACTTCTCTGCTGGAACTCCCAATTTCTTTGCTAACTCCTCTAACGTATCCGCTTTTACATGATACCCTTTAGCAGTATGCTTTTGTAAACGGTAGCTTGAGGCATATAGAGCCTCATCATAGATATAGAAAGCCTTTCCAGCTGGTTGAGCTAAGATTGTTTGAGCTGCTTTAAATCTCTCATCTTTAGAGATATTTTCATTCATGAATCTCTCTCCATTGCTGTTAACAAGCATAAATCCATCTCCGCCACCTGTTAAATCTCTAGTAGTTCTAACTATGAACGGGAATAGATTCAGTTCCTCTAAGTTAGCTAACGCTATTCCATTTTCTTCGAATACAGGAATGAAATCTCCTGTTGCTCCAAGTTGGTTTGAAGTTTGTAACTTCTCTGTTCCTGGAGAATATTTTGCTAATAACTCTTTATTTGCTGAGAATCCTCCTGTTGCTATAACAACAGCTTTAGCATTTATATCATAGAAGTTATTTTCGTTTTGAACTTTAATTCCTTTTACGATACCATTTTCTATAATTAAGTCTGTTCCCTTAGTTCCAGTTCTTATATCGATTCCAAGACTCTTAGCTTTTGCTTCCATTCCATCTTGAACCTCTTCTCCAGCATAAGCATCACTCTTAGCCATATGCCCTCTTTTTCCATAGTAATGTTCTAATTTTATTCCCATAGATCTAAGCCATACATCTAACTTAGAAGCCCCTTCTGCTTGAGCTCTTGTTCTTTCTGGAGTATCCATCCAATTTGCATTATCAGCTATTAACTTTTCTACTGAATCCTCTACTCCCGCTTTTTTCTCAGCTTCAGAGTTTATTAAGTCATAGAAGTTCATATCGTACTTTCCATTTCCACTTAATATATCTAGCTTTTCAATCAATACTATATTATTTAATCCGGCTTCTTTAGCAGATATCGCTGCTGCAAGACCTGCTGGTCCTCCACCAACAATAACTAAATCTGTTGCAATTGGTTCTAAAAATGCCACTGGTTTTTCTGGCCCTTTTGTGTTGATAGTTACTCTACCGAAATCTTTTCCACCCTCTTTAAGTGCTGCTGCTACCGCTCTTTTAACCCCTAAAGATGTGTATGTTGCCCCTGATACACTATCAACTATTGGAGATTGTGCTTTTAAAATTCTATCTTTTAGAATTGGGAATGATCTTGAAATAATATGAGATGTCTCATTGTCTGAAACTAACTCAAGATTTTCAATTTTATCTCCCTTTGTCACAACATTTACTTTAATCTCTCCAGAGAATCCATTTCCCTTTCCAATTACAGATTTCTCTTTTGTTCCGCAAGCTACTAACATTAAACTCGCCAAAAGAATTGCTAATTTACACCTATTTACTTTCATTATTACCCCTTTAAATTTTCTTTGAATAAATATTCAAAGAAATAATACCATATATTCAGCTATTTATCAATATTTTCACCTTATTTTCAAAATATATATTCAAATTGATAGAGCCTCCTAATCTTTACTTCTTTTTTATCTCTGTTAAAAGTACTGATCCAAATATTAAAATTCCTCCAATTATAACTTGAAGTGTCATCTTATCCCCTAAAACCAAAATTGAAAATAAAGCACCGAAAATAATCTCAGTTGTCAAAATAAGAGAAACTTGACTCGGATTTATCTCTCTCTGTGCATAAGTCTGAATCGAATAACATATAAATGTATTAAATGCTATTATATATCCTAATGCCAAAACTTGTTTTAAATCATAGCTTCTACTTAAAATTGATCCACCTTCAAATAATATATTCATCAAAATCGCTACAATTCCTGCTGAAAACATTTGAAATCCATTAACTATAAATGGATTTCTATTTTTTATACGACTTCCAATTACAACAATCTGTAAAGCAAAACAAATAGCTGAAATAAAAGTTAAAAAATCCCCAAAATTAATTCTAAAATCTCTTTCAAACGATAGTATCCCAAGTCCTAAAAAACAGATAAGAGATGAGATTACATATATAAATTTAGGTTTTTCTTTAGTAAATATCCACGCTATATAAGGAACAAAAATTACATTAGCACCAGTTATAAATGCATTTTTAGATGCTGTTGTATAAACCAATCCAACCGTCTGAAAAGCAAAAGCTAAAAATAAAACTATCCCTGCAACCAACCCTAGTTTAATCGCTTCTTTTTCTATTTCTACTTTTTTTACTCTCATAATCAAAAACATTACAACAGCTGTTATAAAAAATCTAATAGCTAAAAACTCATAGGGTTGAATCCCTGTATCTAAAATTATTTTTGTAGCTGGAAATCCACTTCCCCAAATCATCGCAACTAAAATCAATAACACTTTACTTAAATTTTCTTTTTTCATTTTAATCCCCCTTTTCTCGTCTCTTTTAATAATAATAAAAAAAAATAGCACTCAAAGTACTATTTCTTTATTTTTATAGGTATGTTCGCTATTAACGCTGTTTCCCTTCCAGTTTCAGACTCTTGTGAAACCTCGATATTTAAGGCATCCTTATCTATATCTACATATTTTGAGATTACAGATATAATCTCATTTTTTAATGCCTCTAATGTTTTTGGAGAAAGCATAGCTCTATCATGAATCAGTACCAACTTTAGACGATCCTTTGCTACTGAACTAGATTTTTCTTTAGTTAAAAAGTTAAAAAATCCCATAGTCTATCCTCCTTTTATTTCTTAAATATCTCTTTTATTTTGTCAAAGAAACCAACTTTTGGATCTAAATCTAAAAATTCTACGTTCTGTCCAAGAGTTCTGCTTGCTATATTCATGTATGCCTTTGCTGCTAAAGATTCACCTTTATAAACTAAAGGCTCTCCTTTATTTGTAGATATAACTATATTTTCATCATCTGGAACAATTCCGATAGGCTTTATTCCTAAAATATCTGTTACGTCCTCTACACTTAACATATTTCCATCTTTAACCATCTCTACTCTAAGACGATTTACAATAAGCTTAGGATTTCTAATCTCATTAGCTTCTAATAATCCAATAATACGATCTGCATCTCTTACAGCAGAAATTTCTGGAGTTGTTACAACATACGCTTCCTCTGCACCTGCAATAGCATTTTTAAATCCTTGCTCTATTCCTGCAGGACAATCAACTAATATAAAATCATATTCAGTTTTCAGTGTATCAATTAACTCTCTCATTTGTTCTGGGGTAACTGCATTTTTATCTCTAGATTGAGCCGCTGGTAAAAGATGTAAATTGTCATTTCTCTTATCCTTTATAATAGCTTGCTTTGGTTTACAAGTCCCCTCTATCACATCTATCAAATCATAAACAATTCTATTTTCTAACCCCATTACAACATCTAAATTTCTAAGTCCAATATCCGTATCAATTAGCAGGGTCTTTTGATTTTCCATAGCTAGTGCAGCCCCTAAATTTGCACTACTCGTCGTCTTTCCTACTCCACCTTTACCTGAAGTAATTACTATAACTTTTCCCATAATTCCTCCTGTTTTTTTTACTATATTTTTATCATATGTTCTAAGGTAGCTTTATTGAACTTTTCAATAAATATATTTCCATCTTTTAAATAGGCTACTTCAAAATCTAAAGTTTTCTTAACCTTGTTGACATCTAACACATTTGTACTTGGATTTTTTGCAATAACCTGCCCAATTTTTATTTGAATAGGATTCAGTGAAAAAGCACCTACAAATGCTTCAGATCCATCATCTTCACCTGCATATACAGTTCCATTTAGATAACCTAATACAACTACATTTCCTTTTGCTTTTATTACAGCTCCAGGATTTACATCTCCTAAAACGACTACGTTTCCATCAAACTCTAAGTTATGACCTGAACGTAAAGTCCCTTTATGAAATTTCGTAACTCCTTCATCTGTTACATCTTTTATATTGTTAAAAGGAAGCTTAAATTCTCCTACTGGTAATTGTGAAAATATTGATTTCTCTGAAAAAATAAAAGCTATTTTTATTTTTGTTTCTTTAGTAATCACTCCGATTAATATATTTTCCTCTATTTCTGTAAGTTTTCTATTTGTAAATTCAATGGCTATTTTTGTATCACCAATAAATGCTTCTGCCTGTTTAATCTTTTCAGAAAATTTATCTTTTAAAGAACTAAAATCGATATTACTATCTAATTGTACAACCAATCTGTCCTTTTTTCCTTTTAAAATTACACAGTCGTTCATATTTGTACGCTCCTAATTTTATTTTTTACATATCATCAAATTATAGCACTTTTATGTTCAAACTTCAATCAATTTATCAATTTATAGTTTTTTTATACAAAAAAAACGAGCCCTTTTTTCGGGGCCCATTTTCTCTATGTTAAATTGTTAAATTTTTCTCAGATTCTATATCAAATATATGACATTTATCCATTTCAAAATAAAACTCATCTTTCTGATTAAAGTTTGCTCCTGTTGATTTTTCAGCAGGAATTCTAGCAGTATATTGAGCATCCCCAATAAAGAAATATATAAACTCTTCGTTACCCATTTGCTCTACTATATTTACTTTTCCAACTAAAGAAGCATCTCCAACTTTAGCTGTATTTTTATTTCCTACATTTTCTGGTCTAATTCCAAACCAAACATCTTTTCCAATTTGCCCTTTTACCTTTTCAGCTTTAGCTTTTGGCAATACTAACTTATCTCCATTAGCTAACTTCACCAAAACATTTTCTCCTTCTGTAATTAAAGAAGCTTTTACAATATTCATAGCAGGTGAACCGATAAATCCTGCAACGAATTTATTTGCCGGACTATTATATAGATTTAATGGAGTATCAACTTGCATTATTTTACCGTAGTTTAATACACAGATTCTATCTCCCATTGTCATCGCTTCAACTTGGTCATGAGTAACATAAATCATAGTTGCATTTTGTCCCTCTTCTTTTAACTGCTTATGAAGTTGAGTAATTCTAACTCTCATAGATACTCTTAATTTTGCATCTAGATTAGAAAGTGGCTCATCGAATAGGAAAACTTCTGGTTTTCTAACAATCGCTCTTCCTACTGCAACCCTTTGCCTTTGTCCTCCAGACATCTCTTTTGGTTTTCTATCTAAAAGATCTGTTATCTCCAATTTTTCTGCTGCTTCTTTAACTCTTTTATCAATCTCACCTTTAGGTACCTTTGCCATTTTAAGACCGAATGCCATATTATCATAAACTGTCATATGAGGGTAAAGTGCATAGTTTTGGAAAACCATTGCAATTCCTCTATCTTTAGGAGGTAAGTCATTAACTAGCTTCTCTCCTATGTAGATTTCTCCACCTGTTATCTCCTCTAATCCTGCAACCATTCTTAGAGTAGTTGATTTTGCACAACCAGATGGTCCAACGAAAACCATAAACTCCCCATCTTTAATCTCAAGATCGATTCCATGAACTGCCTTAAACCCATTTGGATATTGTTTCTCAACTTTTTTTAACACTACTTCTGCCATATTAATTCTTCCTCCTCTTTATTTACTAAATCTGAGGTCATTATATAGCAACTTTTTTCAAAAATCAAGTTTTTTTGTTTATTTTTAACACTTTTTTTACTTTTTATTAACAATTAGTTAAAAATAAAAATAGTTTTAGTTTTATATACCATATTTTTATTATAGATTTTAACTTTCTCAGGTAAAAAATTAATTACATCTGGATAATCTTGCATTTCAAAGCAGATTCCATTATGTTTTTTATTCAAATAATTTCCTGTGTATATAACAGCTACAGGCTCACTACTTTTAACTTTCATACTTCTTCCTGAAATTTCATCTTTAAACTCTATATCATACTCATATTCTTTACTCATTTCGAAAGGATGATCTAGCCCCCCTCCTACAACTGCAATTTGTGAACTATCTTTTTCTAAAACCTCACCCAAGTTTTCAAAACAATTAAATTTTATAAAATCAGCTGTTTTGTCTAAAGATATCGGCAATGTTCTTTCATCAACAACTCCATAAGCCGAAGCATTTATTTTTACATCACTTCCTCTTATATCCCTTTTAGCATCTCCACTCAAATTAAAATAACTATGATTTGTTAAATTTATATATGTATCTCTGTCGCTTTCACCTAAATAATCTATCTCTAATCTATTTTTTTCTAAAGTATATTGAACTTTAAAATCTACTTCCCCAGGAAATCCAGATTCTAGATGTAAACTTTTATAAGTTAAGGTTAAAATACCCTTTTCTCCTACAACCTCTGCATGACCTTTCCAAACTCTACTATTTAAGCCTACGGGTCCTCCATGCAAATTATTTCCACTGTTGTTTTTTTCTAAACTATATACATCATTTTTAATTTTTAAAATGCCATCTTTTATTCTTCCAGCAACTCTTCCTGTTATAGCTCCAAGATAACAATCATCTTTTTTATACTCTTTTAAAGTTTCATACCCGAGTACAATATTTTCAAATTTTCTGTTTTTATCGGCTGTTTTTAAAGATTTTATAATCCCTCCATAAGAGATAATCTCTAACTCTATAAACTCATTTTGGAAGTTATAAAGTAAAACCTCTTGCCCATCATCAGTTTTTCCAAATTCTGAAACCTTCAATATCATAACTATCCCCTCCATATATTTTTTCTAAAAAGATTATGTCTTACAACCGAGATAGGATTGTAAACATGCATCTCATTTAAAGTTTCTGAGACCACCAAATCATATTTCTGCTCTTCTAACGTGACCTTTTGTAATTCTAACTTCAAAGTATTTAATAACAAATTTTCTTTAAAAATTTCACCAACTAAAACTATCTTCTCTGGATTTACAAGAGATATAATCATATCTATGCTGTGAGCTATTATAACCATAGCTTCAGTACTAACCTTTGTACTTAAAAAATCTCTCTCTTTCACACCTTTTAAAACATCTAAAATATCTATCGACCCCTCTGCTTTCAATTTTTCCTTCAAAGAGCTATAGTTATTTAACTTTATCATTGATACCAATCTATTTATAATAGCTGCGTTTGATGCTTCTGCTTCTAAACAGCCTCTTTTCCCACACGAACATCTTCTTAAACTACTTCTATCCATAACAACATGCCCTATCTCACCAGAAATAAAGCCATGTCCTGATAACAAATCTCCATTCATAAAAATAGAGCTTCCTATTCCCTCTGAAACATTTAAAACAACATAATTTTCACTATCTTTTGCTGTACCAAAATATCTCTCTGTTAAAGCCATCGCTCTAACATCATTTTCAACCAATACTGAAATTCCAAATTTTTTCTCTACTCTCTCTTTTATATTGATTTTTTTTCTTTTATAGTGCGGTGAAAACAGAATAACTCCATTTTCAGAATTGATAAGCCCTGTTATAGCCATTGAAATCACTTTAATTTCCGATTCTTTTTCTAACTCAATCTCAATTATCTCCTCTAGATAGGATATAAGCTCCTCGCTTTCATCGATTTTATATCTATTAGTTCTAAAAATCTCTCCCTCTATATTTCCAACAGATGTTATAACCGAGGTTGGAGTTAAAGATATCCCCAATATTTTTCCTACCCAATATTTATTTAAGGATAAGTCAATTGCCCGTCTTCCACCAGTTGACTCTCTTTGAGCAGCCTCTAAAACGACTCCACATTGAAGAAGTGGATCAATAGATTTTGTTATCGCTGCTGGTGTAAGCTCTAGCTCTTCTGCTATTTTCTTTCTACATATTCTATTTTTATTTTTAATCATCTCTAATATTCTCAATTGAGACTGTGTAAATTTCATATTCCCCTCCATCAACTCTATACTTCAATAATAACCTTTATTTTATATTTTAGTCAATGTATTTAAGAACTACTTTTTTTACTTTTTTAAGTAAGTTTGTTTCAAAATAACATTTTTATCTTTTAAAACATTTTTTTTTACAGTATACTCAAATCAAAACTAACAAAAGAGCTAAAAAAGGAGAGATTATTTATGGAACTTGTAAAAAACTTAGTGCAAAACTTTAAAAACGAATTTAAAAAAGATACTACAACCCCTACAGAAGTTTTCTTCGCACCTGGAAGAGTTAATCTAATAGGAGAACATATAGACTATAACGGTGGGAAAGTTTTCCCTTGTGCTTTAGACTTTGGAACATACGCTGTTGTAACTAAAAGAGAGGATAAAAACTTTAGAATGTTCTCTGAAAACTTCAAAGAGTTAGGGACAATCGAGTTCTCTTTAGACTCTTTAATATATGATAAAAAAGATGACTGGGCTAATTATCCAAAAGGGGTTATAAAAACTTTCTTAGATGCTGGATTTAAAATCGATTCTGGTTTTGATGTTTTATTCTACGGAAATATTCCAAACGGAGCTGGATTATCTTCATCAGCTTCAATTGAAGTTTTAACATCAGTTATCATAAAAAATCTTTTCAACTTAGATGTAGATATGGTCGAAATGGTAAAACTATGTCAAAAAACTGAAAATGAATTTATCGGAGTTAACTGCGGTATTATGGATCAATTCTCTATCGGAATGGGTAAAAAAGACCACGCCATACTTTTAGATTGCAACACTTTAAATTATACATACGCTCCATTTATGCTAAACGATATCTCTATCGTTATTGCAAATACAAACAAAAGAAGAGGGCTTGGAGAATCTAAATACAACGAAAGAAGAGCTTCGTGTGATGGTGCTTTAAAAGATTTAAAAGATGCCAAAGTCGAAATCAATTCACTTTGTGATATGGATATACAACTTTTCGAAAATGTTAAACACCATATAAAATCAGATGAAGCTATTTCTAGAGTGAGACATGCTGTCACTGAAAACGTTAGAGTGTTAGATGCTATGGCAGCTTTAAAAGCTGGAGATATCAATAAATTTGGTGAGCTGATGATAGAATCTCACAACTCACTTAGAGATGACTACGAAGTTACTGGATTTGAACTTGATAGCTTAGTTGAAGCTGCACTAGAGGAGAAGGGAACAATCGGTTCTAGAATGACTGGAGCTGGATTTGGAGGATGTACTGTTTCTCTTGTTAAAAATGAAGCTCTTGAAGATTTTATAGCTCACGTTGGAAAAAAATATTTTGAAAAGACTGGTTTAGAAGCAGCCTTTTATATAGGCAATCCAGGCGATGGAGCTAGAAAGTTAGGTGATTTCTAATGATATTTTCACTTATAAATGAACTTTTAAACTATGGAATTGAAAACAACCTAATTGAAAAAGATGAAGTTATCTACTCTAGAAATCTAATTTTAGACAGTTTAAATCTGAACGATTGGAAAGATGAAACTCCTAAAACCGAAAGAGATATAGAGATTATACTTTTAGATATCTGTGACTGGGCTATAAAAAATAATCTTATAAGTAACTCTCCAGCAGAGATGGAACTTTTAGATACAAAGATTATGAACTGTATAACTCCTAGACCAAAAACTGTTATAGATAAATTCAAAGCCGACTATGCAGTTTCACCAGAAGTTGCAACTTTAAACTATTACAACTTCTCTAAAGCTACAAACTATATCAGAGATGCTAGAATAAAAAGAAATCTACACTGGTATTCACCAACTCCTTACGGAGATTTAGAGATTACAATAAATCTAGCTAAGCCCGAGAAGGATCCAAAGGATATTGAAAGAGAGAAAACTATGCCAAAATCTTCATATCCTAGCTGCTTACTTTGTCTAGATAACGTTGGATATGCAGGTCGTTTAAATCATCCAGCTAGAAGTACACACAGAGTTATTCCAATGACTTTAAAATCTGAAAATTGGCACTTACAATTTTCACCATACGTTTATTATAACGAACATTCTATAGTTTTCTGTGAAGAGCATAGACCTATGAAGATGAGTAAAGATACTTTCGATCGTCTTTTAGAGTTTGTAGAGCAGTTTCCACACTACTGCATTGGATCAAACGCTGATCTTCCAATAGTTGGTGGATCGATTCTATCTCATGATCACTATCAAGCTGGAAAACATACTTTCCCTATGGAGAAATCTAACATTGAAAATAGTTTCACTCTTAAAAGTTTCCCAGAGATAGAGTGTGGAATTGTGAAATGGCCTATATCTGTTATCAGAATCACAGCCGATGATAAAGAAACTTTAGCAAAAGCTGCTGAGCACATTTTTAACTCTTGGAAAAATTACAGTGATGAAAGTGTGCAGCTACATTCACATTCAGGGGATATACCACATAATACTGTAACTCCTATCGCTAGAAGAGTTGGTAAAAAATTCCAAATGGATTTAGCTTTAAGAAACAATAGAACATCCGATGAGCATCCTATGGGAATCTTCCATCCACACTCTGAGGTTCACAATATAAAAAAGGAGAATATCGGTCTTATTGAAGTTATGGGGCTTGCTATTCTACCCGGGAGATTGGCAGAAGAGATGAAACTTTTAGAAATAGCTTTAAAAAATCAAAATTGGAAAGAGAATTTAAAAAATGACCCAACTCTTGGAAAGCATTTTGATTGGATAAATGAAATCTCTTCTAGAAGAGATGAGGTGATAGATAATGAAGTTTTAAAAGAGGAGATTGGAAGAACTTTCAATACTGTTCTAGAGCATGCTGGAGTATTTAAACGAGATACCCTTGGAAAAGAAGCTTTCCAAAAGTTCATGAACAGCTTATAAACTATTGTGTAAAAATTCTTTAGATGATATACTAAAAAGTAAATAAATCATTCGGGGGACTTTACATGTTAGAACTATTTTTTTCAGAGATTTCAATTATTAATTTTATGTTTTTAGCATCAGCTTGCTTTTGTGCTGCTTTTGTTGATGCCATCGCTGGCGGTGGAGGACTTATAAGTCTACCTGCCTTTTTAGCTGCTGGACTAGATCCACATATGGCACTTGGAACAAACAAATTAGCTGCTTTTTTCTCAAGTAGTGGAAGTGCTTTAAAATTTGCTCGTTCAGGAAAGATAAATTGGGATTTGATTAAATATCTGGTTCCTTTCTCATTTATTGGAGCTATTTTAGGAGTAAAATCAGTTATGCTGATAGATTCTAAATATCTTTATCCTATCGCTTTTGGACTTTTAGTGGCGGTATTAATTTACACATTAAAAAATAAAAATCTTGGAAGTTGTGACAACTTCACAGGAGTTACATCATCTAATTTGAAACTTGGAATTCTTCTGGCATTCTCTCTAGGGTTTTATGATGGTTTCTTTGGTCCAGGTACAGGTTCATTTATAATATTTGGACTTATTAGAATATTTAAATTTGATTTTATTAGAAGTAGTGGAAATTCAAAGTTTTTAAACTTAGCTAGTAATGTAGCTAGTGTTATAACTTTCATATACTATGGAAAGATAGCTTATATATATGCTTTAGCAGTTGGAGCGGTTATGTTATTTGGAGCTAGTACTGGAGCGAAAGTTGCTGTGACTAAAGGAACTGGGTTTATTCGTCCTGTTTTCCTTATCATCACAACTATCGTAACTGCAAAAATGGCTATCACATTTTTACAGAGTTTATAAAAATGGAAGCTAAAAAGTGGTATGTCTATATTTTAAGATGTGAAAATAATTCACTCTATACAGGAATAACCACAGATGTTGAGCGAAGATTTGAACAGCATTGCAATGGCAAAGGTGCCAAATATACAAAAGTTCACAAACCTATAAAAATTGAGGCTATTTTCGAAAAAGAAAATCGCTCTGAGGCATCTAAAGAGGAGATAAGAATAAAATCTCTGAAGAAGAGTGAAAAAGAGCTATTGTGTCAAAATTATAGGTAAGGATGAAAAATAAAATAGGCTTCCACTTTGGTGGAAGCCTATTTTATTTGCTCAATCTTTTTGTTAAAAGTTCTACAAACTCTTCAAAATTACAATCATTTTCCATCCCATAGTTAAGATGCATCTCAGGTGTCCAACCACCTATGAAAAACTGTTCTTTTGGCTCCTCTTTCGGTTTCCTTTTAAGTTTATTTATCAAATTTTTAATCCATAAACCTCCACCAAAACTACAAGATTTTTCAAAAGTTATATATTCAATTTCCTTAGTATCCAATTTATATAAAACTCCTACATATTTAGAGTCTGCGAGATACTCTGAATTTGGAACCTCTAACGCCCAATATAAAAAATCATTTTCGATTTCTCCTCTCGCTATTTTACAGTTAAACTCTTGCTTCACTATCTTATCTTTTGTATTTTCTTCTCCCATCATCTCATAAGATTTATCCCACATAATTTCTAGTAATTTTTTTACCTCTTTATCCTCTCCTTTAAAGAAGATATCAGTAAATCCCTTTTCCTCTTCAAAAAAACTACTTTTTAATACCACATGTGAGAAAATATAATTAGTTTGATTTTTCATTGTAGACACTTTTCCCCCGTTACCAAATACTTATAAAACTCTATAATTATTTTAATAAAATATATAAAGTC